>NZ_CP069156.1:0-775344 GCF_050916135.1 'Prunus avium' virescence phytoplasma
ATGGAAGAAAAAAAATTGTCAAAAAAGGAAATTTGGGAAAGTATTTTGGAAGATTTATCTTTTATTTATAGTGAAAAAGTTTTCGAAGAAACTTTTTCTAATATCCAATTATATAAAATAGAAGATGAAATTTTTTTTATTTTAGTTGATAATGAATTTATTAAAAATAAAATTTTAAATAATTATTTAAATAAAATAGAAAATATTTCCGAAAAATATTCTCAAGAAAAAATATCTTTTCGATTTATTTCTGCAAAAGAAATTCCAAAAGAAGAAAAAAAAATAAAAAAAGAAGAAAATAAAAAAATTGATTCGAGTGATTACTATTTAGGAAATTTAGAATCTAAATACACCTTTGATAATTTTGTTCCTGGGATGAGTAATGAGTTTGCTTTTGAGATGGCCAAGAAAATTGCTAATTCAGAAAAAATAGAAACAAATCCTTTATATATTTTCGGTTCGGTTGGTTTAGGAAAAACACATTTAATGCAAGCTATCGGAAATCATATTTTAGAAAAAACATCTAATAAAAAAGTTTTATATATTAAAGCAGATGAATTTATAGAAGATTTTATTAATAAATTAAGAAAAGAAAAAATAGATGATTTTAATGATAAGTACAGGAGTATTGATGTTTTTTTAGTAGATGATATTCAGACAATGTCAGAAGCAACTAGAACTCAAATGGAATTTTTTAAAATCTTTGATTATCTTAATTTGAATAAAAAAAAAATAGTGATTACAAGTGATAAAAGTGTTTCAGAATTGAAAAATATTATGGAAAGATTAACCAATCGATTTAAAGCAGGATTAGTAGTAGATATTAAAAAACCAGATCTTAAACATCGTCTTGATATTTTAAAAAAAAAAATATTTTCGATTCAAGGCGAAGGCGAAAATATTCAATTAAAAAAAGAAATTTTGAATTTTATTTCTTCTAATTTTTGTGATAATATAAGGGAAATGGAAGGAGCTTTATTTAGACTTTTAAATTATTTTCAAATTTATAAATTAGAAATTAATTTAAAAAATACCAAAGAAGCTTTAGGACCTTTATTAAAAAGTAAGAAAAATGTTTCCGAAGAAGAAATTAATTCCGAAAAAATTAAAAAAATAGTAAGTAGTTTTTATAATATTAATATTAGGGATTTGGTTGGTGACAAAAAAAATTCTAAATATACTTTACCACGACATATTGCTATTTATTTTTTGAAAAAAATAAATAATATTTCTTTTAAAACAATAAGTTTTATTTTTAATAAAAAATATTCTTCTATTTTTAAGGCTTATAAAAAAATTGAAGAAAAAATAGAACAAAATGAAGAATTAAAAAAAGTTGTAGAATTTATTTTAAAAAAAATAAATAATTAAAAAATTATTTTAAGGAAAATAAGAAATTGAAATATGAATTTCGAAATAAAAAAAGAAGTTTTTTTGCATTATTTAAATCAAATTCAAAAAATACTTCCTCAAAAAACTTTTTTTCCTATATATTACTACATAAAAATAGATCTTAAAAAAGATGTTTTATTTTTAGAAGTTAATAATAGTCATATTTTTGTAAAAATAAAAGTAGAAGATGAAAGTTTAAAAGTATATGAAGAAGGAATTTTTATTGTATTAGGAAGAAATTTTATTGATATTATTAAAAAAATAGATTATCATCTTATTAAAATTGATTCTGTAGAAGATAAATTTTTAATTATTAAAACTGATTATTCATATTATAAATTAAAATTAATGGAATTAGATAATTATCATTCTGTTGATTTCATTTTTGATTATCAAAATTGTTTTGAAATAGAAATGGAATTATTTAAAAAATTAATTAAAGAAATGATTATCGTTTCTTCGAAAGATAAACAACAAAATATTTTAACAGGGGTTAATTTAATTTATAAATCTCCTTTTTTAATTTCTGTAGCTACTGATTCTTTTCGTTTAGGCCAAAAAAAAATAAAATTAAAAATAGATTATTATGATTTTAATATTATTATTCCTGCGAGAAGTTTAGAAGAATTACTTAAACTTTTGGAACAACAAAAGGATGAAATTGTTCAAATATCTATCACAGAACAAAAATTTTTTTTAAAAACAAATTCTTTATTTTTTCAATCTCCTCTTTTAGAAGGAAATTATCCAGAAGCTCCGCCGATCAAAAAAGAAAGTTTAATTAATTTTTTTAGATTAAATAGAAACAATTTAATTAAAGTTTTAGATAGAGTTTCTTTGTTTTTACCAAAAGATAAAAATATTTTTGATAATGCTGTAGAATTTAAAACTAATTCGAATTATAAATTAGAAATTTTTTCTGATAGTGAAGAAATAGGACATGCTTTAGAAGAAATTGAAATTTTAGAATCTTCTTTCGATAGCAATATAAAATCTTTTTTCAATGTTAAATATTTAGAGGAAATTTTGAAAGTTTTTACTAGTGAGCAAATTACATTTTTTTTCGAAAATTCATCGAAACCTTTTTTTATTATGAGCGAAGAGGATGAAACAATTTTATATTTAATTTCCCCTTTTTATTTTAAATAATTTTTTTATTTTTCCTTAAAAAAGGATTTTTATAATTATGATCAAAAAAAAACTAAAAAAAAAAGATAATAAAATAAATTCTTTATTTTCACAATTTGATTTTAAAATAAAAATTTATTTTCTTTTTTTACTTATATTAACTTTTTTTACATTTATATCTGATATTTATTTATATTTTTTGGAAGGATTTAAATATTATGATAGATTTAAATATTTTACTAATCAAACAGTTTTTTCTATTTTATTGATTTTATTTTCTTTTTTTAAAAAAATTAAAAATCAAAAAATATATTCTTTTTTTATTTATGGAACTATAGTTAATGGTTTATTAACTTGTTTTGTTTATAATGTATTGTTATTCCCTTTTTATGATAGCGAAAAATTTATTATAATGAAGTTTATCAAATCAATTATCAAGTCAAATTTTAAATTGAAATATTTGATTAGTTCATTACAACATATTTTTATCCCTTTTATTTATTTTTTTCTTTTTTTCTTTTTTATTCCTTTTGATTTAAAAAGAATTAAAGAAATTTGTTATTCTTTTTCTCATCCTGTTTTATATTTATTTACTTTTTTTATAATTTCTTGTTTTTACACAAAATGTGATCAAGATATACATAAGTGTTGGCTTCCTTATCCTAATATTCAATGTCCTGATCACGGATGGGTTTTATTTGATAATGAAAAATATGAACATACTTTTTCTAAACTAATTATTGTTTTTTTAAGGTTATTTATTTTATTTTTTTTATTTTCTATTATTTTTATTTTTATTTTTATTTGCAAAAGCAAATTTAATAAAAAATTTGGAAAAAAGTTTTTTAAAAAAAGAAATTAATTTTTTAAATTATTGAAAAAGGTTAATATTAAAAAAATGATTTTTAAAGAAAAAAAAAGATTAATTACAGGTATTAAACCGACAGGAGTTTTAACTTTAGGTAATTATTTAGGCGTAATAAAACCTTTGATTCTTTTTCAGAATGAATATCATCATGAATATGATATTTATTTTTTTATTGCAGATTTACATTCTTTGACTAGTTTTCAAGAACCATCTTTATTAAAAAAAACTATTCGTGAAATGATATATCTTTGTTTAGCTTCAGGATTAGATTTAAATAAAACAAATTTATTTATTCAATCAGAAGTTCCTCAACATACTTATTTAAATTATATAATGGAATCTAATACTTATTTAGGTGAATTAAGTCGAATGATTCAATTTAAAGAGAAAAAAAGCTCTTTGAAACAAGTTAGAACATCTCTTATGACTTATCCTATTTTAATGTCTTCGGATATTTTACTTTATGATGCTGATTTTGTTCTTTTAGGTCAAGATCAAAAACAACATTTAGAATTAACTCGTGTTTTAGCTAATCGTTTTAATAATTTATATGGCAATACTTTTGTTGTACCTGAATTTTTACAATTGGGTTCTATGATTAAATCTTTAACTGATCCTCAAAAAAAAATGAGTAAAAGTTCTTCTGAAAATAGTTATGATGATAAAGGTTGTATTTATATTTTAGAAAATTTAAATATTATAAAACAAAAAATTTTAAAATCAGTTACTGATTCAGGAAAAGATATAAGATACGATTTAGAAGAAAAACTTGGTTTAAGTAATCTTTTGACTATTTACTCTTCTTTAAAAAATTGTGATTTAAATGATACTATAAAATATTTTCAAAATTTTTCTTATAAAACTCTTAAAGAAGAAATTGCTGATTCGTTAGTAGAAGAAATTAAAATTATTCAAGAAAAATTTTATGATTTAGAAAAAAATGTTAATTTAGAACAAATTTTACAAAAAGGAACTAAAAAAGCAACAATAATAGCCGATCGTAAAATAAAAGAAGTTAGAAAAAAATTAGGAATAGATATAAATTAAAAAATAAAATTATATTTATTTTAATAAATAGAATTTTATTTGTTTATAAATTTTTATTTTTATAATAAATTGAATTATTTAAATTATTATTTTTTAAAAATTATATAAAAATTCATAATTAAAATAAAACCGAACTCAAAAGTTAAATTGAGTTTGGTTTTTTATTTTTTTAGTTGGAAGATTTCATAATTATTTAGTTTTATAGTTGATTTGGTTTGGTGATAAAAATAAAAGAATATTAATAAAATAATTATTAATCTTTTTAGACAAAAGATATTTTAACTAATTTTTACATAATTGGTTATACCTTTTTGTTATTTATTTAAATATTTATTACCTATTATTGGTTTGTTAAATAAAAAAAGACTCTCGAAAGAGAGCTTTTTTAATAAAAAAATTTTTGCGTTAATTTTTTTAATATCTTCTATGGTTATTATTTTGATGATTTGAAGCGTTATTTATTCTTTGTTGTTGCAATTGATCTCTGAGAATTAATTGTTGATGCATTTCATTTATTCGATTTAAAACTCGATTTAAGGCTTCTGAGATATTTCTCATTCTACTTAAACGTGTTTCACTATCTAAACTTAAATTATTAAAAGTATTATTTAATTGTTGTAATAAATTGATTTGTTCTTCTTGGAGTTGTATTATTCTTTGTTCTAAAACTATTCCAGGAGAAGCGTATAAAACATTGTTGTTAAATATAAATAATACTAAATCAATTAAGAAAAACAATTTAAAGAATGATAAATATTTTTTTGATTTAAACATTTACTAATACTCCTTTTATTTTTATTCCTCATCTGAGGAGATTTTGTAGAGTAATTTTAATGAGGAAAGAGTTTTACTTTGATCACTATTTAAAGATTTGATAATAATAGTTAATAAATATTTTTTGAAAAAATTATTATTCATAAATTTCATTTCCTTTCTTATAATAGTGATTATTATCAAATATTGAAATTAGAATATATCACTATTATATAACTTTATGAATTAAATGTTTAATAAAAATTTTTTATTTATTTGCTATGATGATTTTATCTATTTTAGAACGACGTTCTTTTTGTAAATGTTGTTGTATGAGTGTAAGAAAGTATATAATTTATGAAAAATATAAAAAAAATTATTGAAAATAATAAACAAATATTTATTTTTTAATAATGCTTTAATTATTTTAATTTCAATTTTAATTTGTTTGTTTAGAATCTAAAATTAAAAAAAATAATTTATACTATTAGTAATTATTTTTTGAGAATTTATTTTATGGTAATTTTAAAAAAAATCTTTATTTTTGGTCAACTCCATAATAATAATTTAATCTTAAAAAAAACATGATAAAAAAATGAATATATTCGTTTTTTTCTTTACTTTTTTCTAAAAATAATAAGTTTTTTTATTTTTTATCTTCGCAAATAAATTTAAATATTTCATAATTTATATGAATTTGATTTGTTGTTCAATTAAATATTGACATTTTTTAATTTTATTATGTATTTTTTATTTTTTTGTTATTATTTTTAGTTTTTATTTGTGAACGGGTTAGATTTGTTCTTTGTATAGGTTTGATAGGTTTAAAAAATAGCTATTTACATAGCTATTTTTTTTAATAAGAATACTATATATTTAGATATTAAAATGTTATATTAAAAAAATTTTATTTTTTTAAATTGAATTAAAGAAAAAAATTATAAATAAATTTTTAAAATTAATTTATCAAAAAAACAATCTTTTTTTGTTTAAAAAAATAATTTTTATTTTATAACCTTTTTCTTTTTTGTATTGATTGATTTCAGAAATAGTATTTATTTTTTTTGTTTATTTTTTTAAAAATTAAAATTTTTTTTATTTTATACTGGACATTTTATTTTTTTCGTTAGAATAAAAACATAAAATAAATAATTTGGCTTTCAAATTATCAAAGCACGTCATTATTAATTTTAAAAAAGTCTTATTTTATTAGAGTAGTAAATTATATATAAACATGTTTTGAGTTTGAAAGCGTGTTTTTTAACAAAAAATATTTTAATATAGGTTTAACAGTTTACAGTGTTTTTTACAGTAATAAAATTTTCGTTTACATAATATTTACATATCTTTTGCATATGTTTTACATATATAAATCTTACATATAAATACTTTTACATGACTTTTAAATATATTTTTATAATTTTTTTATATAATTTTTATGTTTTTGATACTTAAAAACGAGCGTGGGTTGCTCGTTTTTTATTTATATACTTTTTTTTATTGTTTTAATGTTTTTTTTATTTATTTGTTTTATTTCCTCGGCGTTTTATATTTTTTTGCATATATATAATTTATTTTTTCCATTGATTGTTTTAAATGTTTTTTATCGTCGATTAAAAAACCATTTAAACTTGCAATCATTGAGTTTCTAATTTTAATTTTTCTATATATTATTTCGATTTCTTTTATAAATATTTTATATTTGTTTTTTATTTCAATTTTTGTCAATAATTGTTTTAATTTGCCCTCGTATTTGTTTAATTCTTTTATTGATTCTTTTTTAAATATTTGTCAGTTCTTTCTAATGTTTTAAATCTTTTGCTGTAGTTTTTTATTATACATTTTTTTATTTCTAGTTACTTTATTTATATATTTTTTAAATCATTAATAGGTTTTTTTTATTGTAGTTTTAAAATAAAACCTTTACGACTTTTTTATTTGTATGTATACGTTTATATATCTTTATGTCCTCCGCGTGTTTTTTATTTCTCGTTTTTTTTGTTTTGTTCTTTTATTGTTTCAATAAAAAAAATTTCATTAATTTCAATTTTGTATAATGTTAATTTTTGTTATTTTATTATTTATTATTTTTTTTAAATTCTCATCATTATGGTTTTGTTAATGTGTAGCACGTTTTTATTTTAAATTTTAAAAAAAATTGTTATCTCTTCTAATGCTTCTTCGTCTCCTAAGAATTGTTTTTTCTTTAATAAATTAATTTTAATTTTTTTTATATCCTTTTTGTTTTCATTTAGTCAAAATATATATCTTTTTTATTTTATAAAAATATTTTTTTATATGTTTTTTTAATACAAAAACATAATCAAACTATTTATCTAAATATCTACAACAAAAGTAAAATTTTTAATCTGTTCATTATAATAAATTTATCAAACTTATATTTGATATATTTTTTGTAAATTAAAATAAAGCTAATATTTGTTTTTTTTTGTTATATAATAAAGTTAATTTAATTAAAAAAATTTTAGAAAAAGGAAATTAAATAATGAAATATCACCAATTTTATACCAAAAATAAAAAAATAATTGTTTTGATTTTAATTGGTTTGATTTTAATTGTTGGTTTAGGGATTGGTTTTTGTGTTGTTTCGTTTTCTAAAAAAAAAGAAATAATGGACCAATCTAATGAGCAAACAAGAAATTATATTCCCGAACATAATCCATCTACTAATATACCAATGAAATTAACTAATTGTCGACTCGATAAAACAATAGAAAATATTGTTGAATATGATCTATCTACTAACAACCAAATTAAATCAACTAATTTTCGATCAGACGGTCAAACAATAGAAAATATCATTGAATTTAATCCATCTAATGAAAAAAAATTAAATCAACTAATTTTCGATCAGACGGTCAAACAATAGAAAATATCATTGAATTTAATCCATCTAATGAAAAAAAAATTAAAGAAACTAAATTTCGATCCGACGGAACAACAATAGACTATATCACTGAATACGATTTATCTACTGGCGTTGAAATTCGAACAACTTATATATAATCCTGATGGCTCGATAAGATAAAATTAACTTTAATAATTTTTTTAAAAAATTAAAATAAAGTAAAATAAAAAATGCAAATTAATTATTAGAAAAATAAACTCTTAATAAATAAGAAATAGAAAGGCTTTATTAAAAAATGCATAAAATTCAGAAAAAGAATTTAGTAATTATTGTTTTAGTTTTATTAATTATTGTTTCATTGGTTTTTGTAGGTATAAAATTAATGAATCCACAATCTTCCCAGGAAAAATCATTTTCTGATACAACACAATCTTTGAATGGTTCGGAAAAACAAGATGAAAATATTGAAGAAGTGATGATAGAGGTTGGTGATCCAAAGGATATGAAAACAAAAATAAAAGAATTTATTCGAAATAAAATCCATAATGAAGATTTTAACTTATTGACTTATGATGTATCAGTTCCTAGTTATAATCCAATTGATAAAACAATAACAGGAACTAATTCGCGAGGGCCAATTATACAATCAGGGGGTTTTTGCTGTCCAATTAAAGATCCCTCTCCAGATTTATTAGCTGTTTATTTTGACGGGGGGGGAAAAGCGTGGAGCAGATGAAGCCGAAGATGAAGAAGGAGAATATATTCCTAAATATACTTTAGATAATTTAAAATCAATGAAGAATGGCGCTACAAAAATATATTTATTTAAAAAAAACAATAAATATTAAAAAATAAAAAAGGTGATATTTTATTTATGAAAAAAACAAAATTTATTTATACAATTATTATTTGTTTTTGCCTTTTTTTAATAATTTTAATATGCTATTTTATTTCGAAAATAAAACAAAATCAAAAAAACAAATCTATCTCTTCGTCTATTAATATTATTTCTTCAGAAACTTATAAAAAAGCTGTAAAAGAATTGCCATCTAATCTTAATCCTATTAAAAAAACTAATAATAAAAATAAACAAATAGAAATTATTGATTTATTAAGAACTCCTTTTTTAAATATTAAACCTATTTTGAAAGATTCAAATGATAGTAAACAAAATTTAAAAGATTGTCGTCAAGGATATTTTGAAGGTGTTATTAAAAAAATGTCTTTTGCAACTAGTTCAAATGATTTTAAAACAATAGATATAAGAGAACAAGGTATTGATTTTTTTGAAGAAAGTAAATAAATTACAGGAAAAGACATTTCTGATTCTTGTTTGGAGTTTGAATTAAAAAATGATATTTTGTTCGAGAATAATCAATCAATAAATTCTGATACTATTGAATTTACTTTAAGAAATTATTTAGAACGTGGTAGTGAATTGTTCTCATCAGATAATAAATCATTATGGTTTAGTATTGGTAAATTAAAAAACGCTATCCATTATTATACAAGCGCTAAACCTTCTCAAGATAAAAGATTAACTTGTTTTCAAAAAATAGATAATTATAAATTTAAAATTTTTTTTGAACCAGATTATATTAAAGATAATTCTTTATTTGAAATAATCCAATCTTTAAACTATATTTTGTTATTTCCTTTAAATATAAAATTATATGATTACGGTTCGCCCGCGAATCCAATAATATCTTATGGTGATTATAAAATTGAAGAATACGATTTAGAACAAGGATTATTACTGAAAAAAAATGTTAATTCATTACAAAAAATTATTTATATATATTATCAAATAATAACTTCTTTTGAACAACAATTGAATTTATTTAAGTCTAATCAATTAAATGAATTAGAAACAAATGAATCGATAATAAAAGATAATAATTTCCAAGAATATATTTCTGTATCTAATAATAAAGTTATTTCTTTGATAATTAATTTAGGAGATAGACATGACGCTTCTTTTAGGCAAAATAAAGAAATTTATAAAAAAGTTCCTTCTATTTTAAGAGATGATGATTTTAAAAGAGCATTATTTTGTATAACTGGTGACATTATCAAATCGTTAACAAATGTAGAACCGCAAATATTTGATAAAGTAAAAGTTGATAAAGTTCAGGAACAATCACAAATAAATATAATGAATTTACTTAATGATAGTTATTCAAAATGGAAGTTTAATAATCCTAATGAAAAAAATATTTCACTAGATTTAGTTTATTATACACAAAATTTATTGCAACAGGAAATTGCAGAACAGTTAAAAAATAAAATAGAAAATTTAAAAATCGATAATAATTTTATATTTTCCGTGAATTTAATTCCTGTTAATATTAGTCCTCATGCTGGCGATATATCTTTGGCAGAATTTCAAAAAGTTTATGATTTAATTATCACTCATATATCATTACCAATAAATAAATTTGATGATTATGTAAATATTTTAGAAAAAATAAATATAGATGATAAAATAACTTTTTCTCTTTCATTTCGAGATATTAATAATGAACAAATAAATGAATTAAAAAACATTTTAGAATTACAAGAAACAGATTTAGAACAAATAAAAATAGATCAACTAAAACATATTTATCAAAAAGTTCAGGAAAAAGCAAATAATCCTCAAAAACAATTATTTTTGGATTCCTTAATAAAAACTATGGAGCAAAAAATAAAAGAACAAAAGGCTCTATATCCTTTATATGAAGATAAAAAGTTTATCGCCTTTAAAAATATTAAAAGTTCTAAATTAGATTTTTGTCCGTTTTTAGATATTATAAAGACTAATTATTTTGATTTAAATAAATAATAAACAAAAAAACGTTAGGAATAAAAAAATGAATTTTAAAATTTTTACCATTAAAAAGATTATAATCTTTTTAATTACTTGTTTTTTATTACTTGTGATTTACGATCTAACTTTAGAGTATCGTTTACGTATATTTTCTAGCATGGATAAAAAAAGAGTTGATGAAGTTATGAAGATAATTGATCAAAATAAAGTGGAGCAAATTCGATTTTGCGAAAAAACTTCAACACTTTTAAGTAGAACTTTATATCGAATTGAAATCAAAATTCAAAATTCAGCTAAAAATATGAATTCAAACAAATGGTATTATTGCGAACCAGATTATCATTTTTATAGCGAAATTCATAGTAAATGTAGAAGTTTTCAAAATATCGAAATAGATGATGCACATTGTGATTTTAGATTATCTGAATTTATTTTAAATTTTTTTGTTATTTCTCATACTCCTATTTTTATGTTTTATCTTTTAAAAACAATGAATATTCAATCTGGCAAATTAAACTCCAATCCTTTAGTTTCATCCAAACAAAAATCTTATTTTACTTTCGAAGATGTTGCTGGCAATGAAGAAGAAAAAGAAGAAATGAAGGAATTAATTGATTTTTTAAAAAGACCTCAAAAGTATGCTTCCGTAGGAGCTAAAATACCTAAAGGTGTTTTATTAGAAGGGCCGCCAGGAACAGGTAAAACCTTATTAGCGAAAGCTTTAGCTGGTGAAGCTGGAGTTCCTTTTTACGCTGTAGCTGGTTCTGAATTTGTTGAAAAATATGTCGGTGTCGGTGCTTCTCGTGTCAGAGAATTATTTAAAGAAGCTAAAGATCATTCTCCTTGCATTCTTTTTATTGATGAAATAGATGTTTTAGGTAGTAAAAGAGGTGGTTTTTCAGGAGGATCTCAAGAAACAGATCAAACTCTTAATCAACTTTTAACTGAAATGGATGGTTTTACTTCAACACAAGGAATCATTATCATCGGAGCTACTAATAGAGCGGATATGTTAGATTCAGCTTTATTAAGACCAGGAAGATTCGATCGCAAATTTATAGTTGGTCTACCTGATGTTAAAACTAGAGAAGCTATTTTAAAAGTTCATGTTCGTAATAAAAATATTTCTCCTGATATTAATTTTAATCAATTAGCGAAACAAACTCCAGGTATGAGTGGCGCTCAATTAGAAGCAGTTTTAAATGAAGCTTCTATTTTAACAGTAAGAAATCAAAAAGAAATGATTACTATGGAAGATTTAGAAGAAGCGATTGATCGCGTTTTAATGGGTCCAGCCAAAAAATCAATTAAATATACAGAAGAAGAAAGAAAAATGGTGGCTTACCATGAAGCTGGACACGCCGTTATTGGTTTAAAATTAGAACACGCTCAAAAAGTTCAAAAGATTACTATTATCCCAAGAGGTTCAGCTGGTGGTTATAATTTAATGTTACCTGAAAAAGAAACTTTCTTTTCTTCTAAAAAAAGAATGTTAGCGAATATTATTTCTTATTTAGGCGGTAGAGTAGCTGAAGAATTAGTTTTTGACGATGTTTCTAATGGAGCTTGTGAGGATTTTAAACAAGCTACTAAAATAGCTAGTTTAATGGTGACTAAATATGGAATGAGTGATTTAGGTGTTTCTCAAGATTCTGATTTTTCTGATAAAAAAGCGATTGATACAGAAATTAAAAAAATAATAGATCAATGTTATCAAGAATGTCAAAAAGTGATTAAAGAAAATAAATCTTTATTAGATAAAATAGTTAATTTATTATTAGAAAAAGAAACTATTAATAAAGAAGAGATAGATTTATTAGTTTAAAAATATAATAAAAATATTTTTTAAAATTTTTTGTTTATTAATTTATGTTGACCTCTTAAACATTAAAATAAAAATAAGACCGACTTTAAGTCGGTCTTATTTTATTTAATTAAAAATTTTCAAGTACACAACATTATAATAATTAAAAACTTTTTTTTGAATATTTCAATGTTTACCCCCGATTAAAATGGTCTTTGGGTTAATCATATTATTTTTTTAATTTTTATTTTTTTTGATTATTTAAATTTTTTAAAATCATTCGATAGATTTTAATTTGTTCTTTAGGATTATTAATTAATTTTGTTAAATTTTCTTTTAATTTTAATAAAATATCTTTTTTAGGATTTTCATTTTGTAATCCTTTTATTTCTTTATCTATTTTTGTTTTCGAGAATGCATTTTCACGAATCTTATTTTTGAGATCAGTAATTATGTCTTCGATATTTGAATTATTAGCAGTTGAACTATTGTCACTTGTGTTAGCGTTATCTTTATTCATATTGCCATAATTTGATTATTGATAGTAATTGACAATAATAAACTTAAAAAAATAAATAAAACCGTTTTAAACAAAAATAAATTTCTGTTCAATTTCAACATTAATTAATAACTCCTTTGTTTTTTATCCTCGGCCAAGATGATTTCTGAAAGATCGTTAAGGGTTTTGTAGTCCGAGTATTAGAAATTTTTTTAGATTTATTATATTTTTCTGTTAAACTATTTTTTGTTTTTTAGGTGTATTTTATTTGTTAAGCTAGAGATTTTTATATGTTTTTTGATATGCTGATTTCAAGGTTGATGGTAGATATTTATATCCTAATCATTTGAACCTTTATTTTTTAATCTTTTGATTTCGATTTTGAAAGCGTTAGTTGGATTTTTTTTATTTTGATTATATATAACATCACTAGTGATACTTTTTTTAATCTATTACAGAAGCTACAGGTAAATAATTTTCATTTGATGATTAATAGTAATTAAGAATAATAAACTTAAACAAACAAATAGAATTATTTTAAATAAAAATAATTATTTTTACAAATTAATTATTAAATTAATAACTTATTATGATGACTTTTATAATATTCAAAAATATCTTTTGTTAAATGTTTTATCTTATCAAGATCTAAATTATCTATATCTTTTATTATTTCTTTTATGTCAATTTTTCTTTGATTATATTCAAATATGATTTCATAATTTTTGTTTTCTTTATTATCTAAAATATTTGAACATATCTCTTTTAATTGATTTCTATGATAATTTAATTTGATGTCTTGTTTTATAGGATTCCAGTATTTATTAGTCTCTTCTTTATAAATATCTATTGTATTACAACCACAACAAACAGCTAAACAAACTTTAAAAAAAATTAATATTGTTTCGATACATGAATTCATATTTTACATTTCTCCTTTTATTAATAAATAAAATTATTAAATTTAATAATAAAAATTAAAAAAAATATATAAAATCATTATTTTTGTAATTTAAAGTGAAGCAATGTGTTATTAATTTTATAAAGAGAGAAACTAATATTCCTTTTTGTAATTTTGTTTATAATGAAAAAACCAATAACTAAATTTTTTAAATAATTATTATCCAAATATTTAAATTAGAATAATATCATTATTATACAATTTTATAATTTAAATATTAAAATATTTTTTTTATTTATTAATAACTTAAATTATGGATAATAACAAGATATTTATTTTTTTATATTTTAATGGACACGATTATAGCGACAGTAGATAGGTAGCGAGAATATAAAAAACGAAATAATAAAAATAAATAATTTTTATAATTGAAAGACGTTGAATGTATTAAAAAAATACGATATTAAAACATATAAAAAAATATTTTTAGAAAATAATAAGAGTGTTAAATAAAAATTTTTTCTTAAATATTTAAATCAATAAAATTATATAATAGTTATATATTCAAATTTCATATTTGATAATTATTACTATTATCAGAAAGTAAATGAAATTAATGAATATTAATATTTTTTTAAAAAAATTTCATAACTATTATTATAATTTGGCTTTTGAGTATTGTCATTGTTTTTGTTTTTTATAATTGATTAATAATAATTAAAAAAGAAAAAGATATTCTGATATCTTTATCAAAAGAATTAGATAAATGTAATTCTTTTGATAATAATTGTGAAAACCAAAACCTAAATTTATAACTACTCCAGAAAGATTAGAACAAATTAAAACTTATTTTTTAGAAATCAATGATAAATCTTTATTATCAAACGATCTTACTGAAAAATAATAAATATAAATAAAAAAATTAATTAATCTTTTAAAGTTATTAAAGAAAAGGGATAAATCTAATATCAAAAAGAAATCAATAATTATAATTATAAAACGGAATAAATTAAATTTCAATATTCTTTTCTTAAAATAGAATAATTAAAAATTTAAATTTATCATTATTATCTTAAAAAAACTATTTCACAAAATCACTGATATTAAAGTTCACATCGGTCTTTCAGTATTTATTAAAAAAAATATAAAGGCATGATATTAGATGCCGAAAAATTTAAAATAAGACTAGAATCTCACTACACATCATCTCCTCAGATGAGTAATAGATAAAAAAATAAAGGAGTTAATTATTAATAATGGTAAAATTTAAAAAACAATTATACTTATTTAAAATAATTTTATTTATTATTTTAGGATTATTATTTATTGCTAATAATTATTCGGTTATGGCGATGGAAAATTTAAATAAAGAAGAAATTAAATCAATAAATAATAATAAAAATGAAGAAAAAAATAATTATGAAATGTCTATGAATAAAGATATTGAAACAAAAAAACATTTTATTCAATTAATTATTGAAAAAATAATTATAAAAATAATATGTATAGAAATTAAAATAAATTTTTAAAAAATATAAATTAGCTTTTCTTAAGTAGATGATTAATCATCATTAAATATTATTTTGACACTGTATTGACAATAGAGATTTTAAGGGTTAAAATTATCATAAAAATGTTATAAAGTTTCAGTCTTTTTTATTTTCTTTATTTTTTAAAATATCTTTTTATATTTTTTTACATAATATTTTTTTGAATATATTGAAATAAAATATTTAAAATAAATATATAAGAATATATAATAATAAAAAAGTTATAAAAAAATAAATTATACAAATAAAAAATTATTGTGGGTCAGGATTTTATAAAGTTATCTTTTATATGAAATATTATATAATTAAAAATAAATTATAATTTTTTATAGAAAAAGAATAAATGAAAAAAATTTAAAAAATAAAAAAGAAATTTTTTTGAAATAAAATCAAAAAGAAAATAATTCTTAATTTTACGATTATCTTAAAAAAAAGTTATCAAAATTATATATTTTGGTAACTTTTTTAAATATAATAAAAATTTAATTTATTTTCTAGTCATATTTGTTTCGATAGCTACTTTAGCTACAGCTTCAGATATTATTTTGGTAACTTTTTTTCAAAAATAGAAGGAATTATATTATTTTCATCTAATTCTTTTTCTGGAATAATTGAAGTTAAAGCATGAACGGCAGCTACTTTCATTTCTTCTGTAATTTGAGTCGCTTGCGCATCTAAAGCACCACGGAAAACACCAGGAAAAGCTAAAAGATTGTTAATTTGATTTGGAAAATCCGAACGTCCCGTAGCAACTATTTTAGCATTCCCTTTTTTAGCTTCATCATACATAATTTCAGGAATAGGATTAGCTAAGGCAAATACTATAGAGTTTGGAGCCATAGTCGAAACCATTTCTGAAGTTAGAATATTAGGTTTTGATAAACCAATGAAAATATCTTTGTTTTTGATAATTTCTTTTAAAGAGCCAGTTTCATTTTCTAAATTAGTTACTGAAGCCATTTGTTTTTGTGCTTCATTTAACCAAGCGCAATCTTTTTTGATTGCTCCTTCTTTATCTATTAGAATTATATTTTTGAATTTTAATAAAAGAAGCATTTTAGCAACAGCTATTCCTGCGGAACCTGCTCCTGTAATAACTATTTTTACGTCTTTAATATTTTTTTTAACTATTTTTAAAGCATTTAAAATTCCTGCGCAAACAACAATAGCTGTCCCATGTTGATCATCATGGAAAACAGGAATATCTAATTTTTCTTTTAATTTTTTTTCAATGTAAAAGCATTCTGGGGATTTGATATCTTCTAAATTAATTCCTCCGAACATCGAAGATATTTTAGAAATAATATTAATAATTTCTTCCGGATCTTCAGAATCAATACAAATAGGAAAAGAATCGATATTGGCAAATGTTTTAAATAAACTAGCTTTTCCTTCCATTACTGGAATTGAAGCTAATGCCCCTATATTTCCTAAACCAAGAACAGCTGTTCCGTTAGTAATAACAGCAACATTATTTCCTTTAGTTGTGTATTTATAAGCGTTTTTTGGATTTTTAGCAATTTCCAAACAAGGCTCCGCTACTCCTGGAGTATAAATTAAAGAAAGTTCTTGGAGATTATTAATTTGTACTTTAGTTTTTATTTCTAATTTACCTTTATTTTTTTCATGAATTTTTAATGCTTCTTCTTTTATATTTAAAGACATTTGTTTTATTTAAACCATCCAACTAATTTTAATATTTTATGTTTTTTATTAAAAAATATATTTTAAGATAAATAATTGATACTTTTAATATCCAAATAAATTTGTAAATTTTCGAAAATAAATATTTTATTTAAAATTAATTATTTAAAAAAATAATTTTAAATAAAATAAAAAGAGTAATAATCGAAAATATTTATAAATAAATATCTTCTATATAATATTATATAATCATAACTAATTATAAGTTTAAAAATGTTTAATTTTTGTCTGGCTGTTTTGTTTTTAATTTATACATATTTATTTTTTTTATAAAAAATAAACAAACAAATTAATAAGATTTAAAAAAAATAATATAAATTATAAGTAATTAGTTTGTGAGTATTGTTTTTGTTAATTGTAATTTTGATAAAAACATTTTTTGGATTAAACCGAAATAAATCGAATCAACATTTGACTTATCTATGACTTGTTTAAATATTAAATTTATCAATCTTTAATAAGAGTTTAAAGGATTTTAAATAAAATTTCAAAAATCTTTTTTTACTTGCATTTTTTATTTTTTTTGCCAAAAAAATAAAATCATATTATAATAATGAGTATAAATGTTTTAAAAAAATTATAAAATAAAAATTTTTTACAAAGTATTTTTTTACCTTAGATTTTTTTATTTATAGTTTTTATTTCAATATAAAAAAACTTTGATATATTGACTTGGTGTGATTTTGAGACATATCTGATTTTATTTAGGTTTATAGAATTTCATGACTCTCCTTTAATTTTCTTTTTTGTTTTAAAATTGTTATTTGATTATTACCAATTTTTAAGAGATTATAAAAATTTTTATTTCTTTTGGAATTGTTAGTAAACGTTTGACATTTTTTTTATTTAAAAATAATTTTTTTGTTTTCATATTAAACTTATAATTATATTTATTTTCCGTTTTGTTTGTAAATTGAATTTCAAAAGATAAATCTTGTTTAAACCGTCTTATTTATTTTAAGAGTTCGCGGCATTCAAAAATGGAATTATAATTGAGATAAAATATATTATTTTTAAAATTAAAATTGTTTTGATTTTGTTTATGTAATATCATTTTGAAAATTGAAAATGTTTTTAATAATTTAAAATATTCCTTCAATATAAATTTTTGAGTTTGCATTTTAACAATTTATTTTTCGTTTTTATTCCCCTTTGTCTCTGAGTTTTGACAATAAAAACATTAAACTCAATTTTTAGTTTTTGCTTTTGATTTTATAGGGTTATTTTAAATATTGTTTCTATTTTGAACTTATAAAGGGAAACAACGCAAATAAATAATAACAAAATATATTAATAATAATATTTATAATTTTTATAATGATTTGACTTTTTTATATAAGATAATATTAAAAAACAATTTACAAATTTTTATTTTAAAAGTTAAAAAAACTTTTTTAACTTAAATAAAATTAAGAAAAGGAATTAAATTATAAATATGAATTCTCAAACAAAAAAAATATGTTTTTGTAAAATCCTTAAGGCGAACTTATTCAAAAAGCGAAACTTTTTAAAATAGAAAAAATATTAAAAGATTAATTTTTAAATTAATTCCTTTCATTGTTTTTATTTGTTTTTTGTCGAAAATAAAATTTAATAAAAAGGTCTTACACTTATATATATCCTGAAAAAGACAAAAAAGAGCAAATTATATTTTGCCTTAGAATAGATGTTTTTAAATTGTTTTGTTATTTTTATGCATAATTTAGGCATTAAAAAAATTAAATTTTATTTCATTTTTTTTAATTTTATTTAAAATAAAATTTAATAAAAATGTCTTACACTTATATATACCCTGAAAAAGACAAAAAAGAGTAAATTATATTTTGCCTTAGAATAGATGTTTTTTAAATTGTTTTGTTGTTTTTATGCATAATTTAGGCATTAAAAAAAATTAAATTTTATTTCATTTTTTTTAATTTTGTTTTTATTTTGTTAATTGGCAATAAGAATTGGGATTTCGATAATTTAGTTTTTGATAAATCCAATTATTGTTATAATAAAAAATAAAATCATTGATTTTTGTTTTTAATAAATTAAAAGATAATGATTCTAAATTAGGATTTTCTTGAAAAATAATTGATTTCATTAAACCAAAGAAAGATTCAATCATTGCGTTATCGTTCGGTTCAGCTAAATGAGACATACTTAAAATATAATTTTGATTTAATAAATATTTTTGAAATTTAATGCTACGATAGATGTTTCCTTGGTCAAAATGAATCAGACAATTTGACGATTTAGTTTTAATTTGATCAAAAGTGTCATAAACTAGTTTAGAATTAGAATGTTTACTGAAATTGAAAGAAATAACCTTGCGATTAAATGAATCTAAAATTAAAGATAAATAAAGAATACCATCTTTTGTTTTAAATTGGGTAATATCAGTAAATAATTTAGTTTTTGGTTTTAAACTATAATAATTTTTGTTTCTTTTATTAATGATATTTGGAACTAATTGAAAACGAGATAAAATCGGATGTTTTTGTTTTTTAGGTTTTAAAATACATAACCAATTATTCTTTTTCATGATTCGATAAATAATTTGATAATTTAAATTAGTTTTATATTTTAAATTATATAAAAAACATATTTTCTTAGAACCAAAATAAAATTTGTTTTTAATGCATAATTCTTTTATTCTTTGTTCTAATATTTTTTATTGTTCTAATTTTTTTTTTTTTGATTTTAAAATTGTTTTTAGTTCGATAATAAGTTGTTTTTGATAAATTAAATAAAATCAACATTTCTTTAATGTTGATTTTATTTTTATATTTTTCAATTAAATTAATTAAATATTCTTTTGGATAATTAAAATTTTGAATAATTTCTTTTTGTAAATTGTTTAAATTTATGAATTAAATCCTTTATTAAAATTTATAAATATTATATAATTTTTCTCAATTTTATTCTAAAATTTTAATTATTTTTGAATTTAATTTTGTTCTCGATTTGAAATCTTGAAAGTTGATAAATGGTTTTTGATTGCGTTCATTGATAATTTCAGTTGCTTTTTCGATACCTAAGCCATCAAGAGATGTAAAAGGTAATAAAAGATGTTGATTATCAATAATTTTGAAATTGGATATTTCTGATTCATTAATATCAATTGGTAAAAAATTAATATTTTGATTTTTAGATTCTAAAACCAATTCTAAATTAATTAAGAGAGAATTCTCTTTAGCTGTTTTTTTCACTTTTTTCCTTAATTTAATTACTTCTTTTTCTATTTCTGATATTGGTTTTAAGGATAATTGGTAATTAAATTGGTCTAATTTAGTTGAAAAATGAATTGAATAGAAAAGGATTGGAAAATAGTGAACTGTTCCAAAAGTTTAGACACTTTTTATTTTTTAAAAAATCTTTAAGACTAACTATTAAGTTAGTCTTTTTTTGTGTTTCAAGACTAAAAAAAATTTCATATCTTTTCTAAAAACGTTTTTTAGAAAGGCATTAAATGTTAAAGAGACAAGAATTATTTAAAGATTTTTTAAAAAATAAAAAGAATTTAACAATTCGTTATCAACTAATCGATTTACATTTGCCATTAGTAAATAAATTAGTTAAGCAATTTAAATATTATCCGCGTGTCCTTCAAAAAGAGGATTTATACCAAGAAGGGATTTTAGGATTAATCAAAGCCCTCAATAATTACGAAGATTTAGGTTATAACTTCATTTCTTACGCAACTCCAACTATCAAATCGGAAATCAGAGAATTAATAAGAAAAAGTCATTCTCCTTCAATTCCTCAAAAAACTCATAAAACTAATAATCCTTCTTTTCAAGAAGAAAAACATACATGGCATTGTCAAATTCTTAACCCTCATCAATTATGGTTAAAACAAGTTAATCATGAAATTTTTTTAAAAAAAATGAAAGTTAAGTTAAGCAAAACCGAATTCAAAATTATCCATTTAAGTTTTGGTGTTCCTTTAGGGAATATCAATGAAGATTATCAAAGATGTTATACCAACACCGAAATTGCTGAAAAACTTAATTTATCTTTAAAACAAGTAAAAAACATTAAAAACATCACTATCAAAAAATTAAAAAAACGTTAACCTTTCTCGTCCGTAATGACTTTAAACTAGTTATTCAAAACAATAAAAAAATAAAAACCAGATTACTTTCAAAGTAATCTTTTTTTGTATCAAAGCCCAACATAAAATTTTTGAAACAACAGTAATAAACGATTCCAACATCAACAAATCAGATAGTCTTAAATACATTTGTTTTCAAAAATTTTATCTATAAATAAATAAAAAATATATCAAAAAGAAGGAAAAATAAAATATGTTAAATAAAGTTCAATTAATTGGTCGTATCACTCATGATCTTGACAAACAATATACTTAAGGTTAACAATGAACAAGTCCCTAAAATAGATTTTCAATTAGCGGTTAACCAAAACAAAGACAAAGTACAATATATTCCTTGTGTGGTTTTTAGAACCCAAGCTGACAACATGAAAAAATACTTACATAAAGGATCTAAAATTTATCTAGAAGGGACATTATCTGTCCAAAAATACACCAACAACGAAGGTCAAAAGAAAACAAATACAAAAGTAATCGTACATAATGTCATCTTTTTAGACAATAAACCTCAAGAAACTTTACCTTTTTAAAACAATAAATTCATAAAACTCAATAATAATCAAATAAACTTAATAAAGACCTGAGCGTTAACTCAGGTCTTTTATTTTAAATCATTTAATTATTTTTAGTCAAAAAAATCTAAAAAATAATTAATGCAATTTAAAATTAAAATTAAAAAATTTATGATTTTTGATATATTAATAATTTATACATTTAACAAAAACCATCCAGTTCAAAAGTAATAGGTGATAAAAGAAAAAAATTTTTTTTATTATTTAAAAAAAAGGAGTTAATAAGGTCAAATGACTAAAAAAATAACATATCTAGCCGACGGCAAATATATTCATCATTATATTCACGAATTTAATGACAAAGGTCAAAAAATTAAAGAAATAACATATCAACCCGACGGCGAAACTATTCATTATATTTCCGAATTTAATGACAAAGGTCAAATGATTAAAGAAATATTTTATTGTATCGACGGCGAAACTATTGATTGTATTGAAGAATTTAATGACAAAGGTCGAATAATTAAAAAAATAATATATCGATATGAAAACAAAAATTAATTATTTTGATAATATCATTTGTTTATTGATGGGGATGATAATCGCCATTTTCGTATATATTCAATTTATAGAAAAAACACCTGCTAATTCTAATATAGAAAATATACCTTCAAATTCTAATTTCCAAGAACCGATTACTATTTTCAAAGATAAAATTATTGAAAAAGAGATTATTAAAGAAATTGAAAAACCTGTTATTCAAGACCAAGACATTAAAAGGTTCAAATTTTAGAAAAACTATAAAAAAATAAAAACAACAACTACCCATAATCTCACCAATAAAAACATCAATCAAGAAATCATTATTAAAAATTATGAGTAGAATTAAAATTTTTACCATCGTTTCACATCATTAAATTTTAAGCGAAACTCTATTTTAATTTAAATAACAATAATTTTCAAAAAAAATCAAAAAAGGAGAAACCCAAAAATGACTAAAAAAGAATTAATTAAAAAAATCGCTTTATCCAACAAAACTTCTGCAACTAAAACAGAAGAATTTTATAACTCATTTGAGAACGCTCTAATTGAAGCTATCACATCCAACGAAGAAGTAATTTTATCCCCTCAAATTGGTAAATTCAAATTAAAAGCAAGAAAAGCATATGTAGGTAAAAACCCCAAAACAGGAAAAAAACTAGAAATACCTGCAAAAACGGTAGTAACTTTCAAATTATCTAAAACCATTAAAGATAAAGTGAAAGATTTAAAATTAGAATAAACAAATATCAAACAAAAGGAGAAAAAAATATGAATAAAATCATTAAGAAAAAACCAAAATCTAATACTAACGAAACAAATCACAACCAAAAAATAAAAACAATGACTAACCCTAAACAAGAAAATATAACTATTGTCCCAACAAAAAAATGCAATTTATTAAAAAAAATCACTCACACAACTATGTTTATTTTATATTTTATGGCAATTACTTTCTATTTTATGGTTATTTACTATGAAAATAAAATTCCTTGGTTTACTACAGGAATCAATAATTTTATCAACTTAATTAAATCAATAATCCCAGGAGGAAAATAATTATGAAATCACAAACAAAAAAACAAACAAAAAATAAAATTTTTACCATTTTAGTAGTTTTTATTAGTTTATTTTTTACCATCGTTTCAATTACTGCTTTACAAAATTACTTCGCCCGACAAAGAAAAGAAAAAATTTCATTGTTAGATAAATTCCCTTTGTTTAATGTTGAACGAACTAAAGGAAATAACGAGGATAAAATTCTTATACCTCTTCCTATACCAAACTTCAAACCAAGCAAATATCAACATTTAATCGAAATGGAACATAAAGCTGTACTTAACACAAATGGAGTAGAAATGGATCCTTTATATTTAAAAATAACTTCTTCATATGATACTA
Organism: 'Prunus avium' virescence phytoplasma; assembly: GCF_050916135.1. Classification (NCBI taxonomy): domain Bacteria; kingdom Bacillati; phylum Mycoplasmatota; class Mollicutes; order Acholeplasmatales; family Acholeplasmataceae; genus Candidatus Phytoplasma; species 'Prunus avium' virescence phytoplasma. The sequence continues at coordinate 23,874 of NZ_CP069156.1, forward strand.
AAACAACTTTTGAAAATCCGACAAATTTTTTTAATTTATCAATGAAAGTTAATAATAATGAATATGATGAATCTCAACGTCCTTTAACGGCTTTAAAAGAAGGAAATGGAACTATAACAATCCAAATCGGTATCGAACAAAAAGAAATTATTAAAGAAACTATCGATGGAAAAAAACCTGAATTAGACTTAATTTTTGATTACGAATTAGTTGATTCTAAAGGCAATTCTTTCAGTGGCGGCAATCAAACTATTAAAACCTCAATTGTTCAAACAGCTTAATTGATTAATAAAGACCAAGTTTTTCTTGGTCTTTTTTTTATGAGAAAGGAAAATAACCGAATGAAAAAGCAAATCGAACAAAAACCACTTTCAAAACATTTAATGATAACCATCATTATCTTATTTTTTTGTTTTTCTCTAGGAACTTATGTTTGGATTCATCACCAAACTTTAATCGAAACAGAAAAACAAATAATAGAACATCAACAAGGAATAAAAGCGCTTCAAAAGCAAAATGTAGATGTAACCAAAAAAATAGAACAACAAAATGTAGATATAACCAAAAAAATAGAACAACAAAATAAGCAAGAATCACAAACTTTATTAGAAAACCGATCCTCTGCAATATCAAACTTTGAAGAAGATAAAAATCAATTCCAACCTACTAATCCCCAAAAATTTCCAACTTTTGATAAATTAATTGGGTTTAAACAAGAATTAAAAGCAGTCAAAGGTTTTATTGATTATCTTAAAAATCAAGAAAACTATCAAGGTATTGGTGACGTGGAACCTCCATTAGGTATCTTGTTATACGGAGTTCCAGGAACAGGAAAAACAACTTTAGCAAGAGCCTTAGCCAAAGAAACCAAACTCCCATTCTTTGAAGTAAGTAGCTCTTTATTTTCACAAAAATATAAAGGCTTAGCTCCGCAAATGGTTAAAGATTTATTTGAAGCAGCTAGACGCGAAGTAGACAAAAACAATGGCGCCATTATCTTTTTAGATGAATGCGAAACTATTTTTACAGATTTAGGTACCTTAGAAGCAGGGTCTGAAATTGCCAATGTGGTTAACCAATTCAAAACTGAAATGACATCATTTGAAAACAACCCTGAAAAACCTATTTTCATTATCGGCGCGACCAACCACGAGGACCAAATTGATGAAGTTATTAAATCAAGATTTACTTATAACATCGAAGTAAAACCTGGTAACAAAGTTGAACGTCAACAATTTTTAGAATTCCTAATTAAAAAACGTAAAAACCCTTATAGCGACGAAGCTAAAAAATACTTATTTGAAGTGATTAATGAATCTTTAGAAAGATTACCACATCATCAACAATTTTTAAAAGCTAATCGTACTTTAGAAAATATTTTAAAAACAGCGGTAACCGTCTTCGCTCAAAATAGAGGAACTGGTGAAAATAAAAGAAATGAAATCAATCAAGAAGATTTAAAACAAGCTTATCAAATGATCGTTTCCCAAAACATCGAAACATTAGATCAAATCGAAAATCAAAAGAAAGGAGAAACTAAATAATGTTAACACCACTAAATTTAATTAAAGGTTTTATTAACTTTAGAGCCTATTATACTTGGGCCATTACGGCCATCTCTATTTTTAGTATTTTCTTTTTCTTCAAAAGAAAATACGACAACACACATAACAACTACAGCACTACTTGGAAAGGCTATTTAGTTTATTTTTTAATTATTTTATTTCTTTTTAGTTTTATTTATTTATCTTTTTTCAAAACACTACCATCATCTAAATATGTCGGCCAATTAATTGGGGAAATTGATAAAGCCATTGACAAATACGATGAAACTATTAATAACTATAAAGGCCTTAAAAAAGACTGGGAAACCGAATTAAAAAAATGTGAAGATGAATTAAAAACATTATATGAAAAACAAGAAATTACTCAAGAACAAAAAGAAAAAATTAAAAAAATTTTAGAGCAAAACGAAGGAAAAATTAAAGAAATAAAAGACCAATTAAAAGATACTACAGACAATATCGCTATTTTAAAAGGACAACTTTTACAATTAGAACAAGATAAAGAAACTAAAGAAAAAGAAATTAAACAAAAACAAGAAGAAGAAAAATTAGCATCCCCTGATGATAAAATTAGATTACAAGCACAAATCTCTAAATTACAATCCGAAAAATCAAAAATAATTGGCGAAATCGAAAAAATTGAATTTCAAATCGGCAAATTAGAAAACAAACAAAGTTCTCTAACAGAACAACTAGAACTCGCCGAAACCTTTAAAAAAGGATTAAAAGAAAAATTAAATAATTTATCAGAAAAATTTAAAGAACTATCAACAATCATAACAACTTGGGAAGATCGCAAAGCTGAAATTCAAACTAACATCAACGAAGTTAACCAAAAATTAGAAGAAATAGGAACTGAACGAGATTTATATGGAATTCTAAAAAACAAATACCAAGACATGCACAATCGCTTGATTACCTATGAAAAAGAAAACGCATTAACTTTTGGAACTGCAACGAAAGCCGCTTTTAAAGCTTTTGATAAAATTACTGATTTATTCCCTGCTAAATTCGCTATTAAAACATTAGGAAAAACTATTAGTGTTAATCGAAAATTCGCTCAAGGAGCTGTTAAATCTGCTGTAGTTCTTCATGAAGGACATCGATTATGGCATATGTATAACGACGTAATTAATGAAAACAAAGAACATCCATTAATGATTACCAAAGAAACTTTAGAAATGTATACTAAAGATATCGACCGCGATTTAGCCAGACTTAATGCCGACTACAAAGACTGTGAAAAGAAAAAAGAAGAATATAATAAAATAAACAACGAAGCTTCTTGTAAAGAACAAATAAAAAACTGGCAACACCAAAACGACAAACAAAGTAGCGTCATCGAACAAGAATGGAAGGACTGGATCAAAGAATACGTCAAAATCAACGAGGAATTAGTAGATAAACTAAAAGAAGTTTCAGGTACGCGTGGGTTATACAATGATAAAGATAATTTAGAACAACAACTAGAAGACAAAAACGTAGAAATCGAAACTGCAAAAGCCGTACTTAAAGAAAAAAATCCTAGTTATGCTCGCGCCCAAGCACGTTTTGAAGAGAAACAAAAAGCTAAACGTCAAACAAAAATCCCTGAATTAGTTATTATCCCTAATAAATAAAAATCATTTTTTTAAAACATTTAATTCATAAATTTGTATAATAGTGATATATTCATATTTCAATATTTAATAATAATCACTATTATCGGAAAGGAAATGAAATTTATGAATAATAATAATTTTTTTAAAAAATATTTAGCAATTATAATCATTATTATCGCAGTTTTTGTTGGTATTGGTATTTATTACAAGACCAATAATTCTTTAAAACAAGAACAACAAGAAGATCCTAATTCAGAATTTTTTAAAAAAAATCCAACTACAAAAGTTATTAAAGAATTAATTGATTTGAGAGAAAGAGAAAAAAATAAATTAAATGATATTTCTTCTAATCCTTTATGTAGAGAAGATTTAAAAAAAGAAATATTAGAAATTTTAAAAAATAATAATTGTATCAAAGAAAATATTATTAATATGTGTCGAAAAACTGATCTTTTTAATAGTTTTTCTAAAAAAGAACAAGAGGATTTTGTGGAAAAAAGATATATCACACATTTAAACAAAGATATAGAAAATTTAACAAATACATATAATAAATTACCTCATAATTTTTTATATAAAAAAATTATTTCACCAACTAATTTCAAAAAAATCAAAACTTATATTCTTTCAGAAACCGATGACAAATCTTTATTACCAAATAATCTTTCCCAAGAAGAAAAAATAAAAATCGATGAAATTAGAAAATCTCAAGAATATGATTTAGGAATTTTAAAAAAATGGAACTCCAAAATCGAAAAAGAACAACAAGAATGTGATGATTTTCATCTCAAAATTAAAGAAATTCAAGATAAATTTCCTTCATTAAAGTCTCAACAAACCAAGTTAGAACAAGATAAAGAAGCCAAAAACCAAACCATCCAAAACCTTCAATATCAATGTGGCGAAATTAACCCATCTTATGCAATAGTGCTTAAAAGAAGATATAATATTGAAATTCAAAACCCTAAAACCCCAAATAAAGTCGAATCAGAAAGATTACAAGCTCTAATCGATAAATTACAAACCGAAAAATCAAAAATAATTGGCGAAATCGAAAAAATTGAACTTCAAATCGGCAAATTAGAAAACAAACAAAGTTCTCTAACAGAACAACTAGAACTCGCCGAAACCTTTAAAAAAGGATTAAAAGAAAAATTAAATAATTTATCAGAAAAATTTAAAGACTTAACTATCTCTACCCTCCAATCCCTCTACGAAATCGCCTCAGCTGAGGAATAGATAAAATAAAGGAGTTATTTATTAATGTTTAAATTAAAAAAACAATTATACTTATTGAAATTAGTTTCATTTATTTTTTTAGGATTATTAATATTTAAAAACAACAATTTTTTATATGCTTTCCCTGGAATAGATTTAGATGCAAGAATGATGCAACTAACAGAAGAAAGAGATAATTTATTACAACAGTTACATAATAATTTTAATAATTTAAATTTAGATAATGCAACACGTTTAATTAGAATGCAAAATATCACAGCTTCCCTAGATCGAGTTTTAGAGCAAATAAATTCAATAAATCAACAATTAATTCTCAGAGATCAATTTCAACAACAAAGAACAAATAGCACCTTAAATCAACAAAATAATAATGAAAGAAATTAAAATGATTAATTTTAATTCTTCATAAAGACCCCTTACAGGGTCTTTTTTTTATTTAACAACACACACAACTTGGAAAGGAAACAAAAAACTATGTTAATAAAAAAAATCTTTCAATCTCTACCTAGTAATCTCATTTTTTTCGTCATCACCTTACTTTCATTTATTCCAATTATCACCATTTATTATGTCATTAAATTCTACCTTTTAACCATTAAACTAAGCATTAACCAACTAAAACAAGGAATAGTGGTTCAATTTTATCAATATTTAACCACGAAGCAACCCAATCATGTGGAAATTAATCAATACTTAGTTAACTAAGTTAAACAACAACCTTAAAACTATAAGTGATTATTTCTTTACTTATCAAAATCAATGGTTAAACTTAGGTTTATTAACAATTATTTTATTATTTCTTCCCCATTTTTTATATCTAATTGATTTTCTTTTTAAATGTCTTTATCATATAATTAAATTTATTTATTATTTAGGAAAATATCTTTTTTCATTATTAAAAAAAATTTTTAAGAAAGGTAAATAACCATGCAAATCAAACTATCACAACGTACCAAAGAATGGTATCAACACCGCAAACAATATATTAACGCTTCCGAAATTGCTTCCATTACGGGGTTAGACCCTTTTCGTTCCATGGAACAGTTAGTTCATGATAAACTCTTTGGTACCACTTTTACCACTAATCAATATACTCTCCATGGCCAAAAAATGGAACCTATCGCGCGACAGTTTTTCATACAAAAAACCAATTTAATTTTCGAAGACACCATTTTCACTGATGATCAAGTTAACCTTTTTTCCGCATCTTTAGATGGATACAACAAACAACATCAAGCTGTTTTAGAAATTAAATGTCCTTTTGTTAATGAAAACCAAGAAGTCTCATCCGCTTGGACTAGTTTTTTAACCAATCCTCATTTAGAAAATATTCCTCAATACTACTGGGCCCAAGTTCAATGTCAACTTTATTGTAGTCAAGCTAAATTTGCTTACTTTTTGGTTTATTTTAACGACCAAAACTATCATGTGGTACGAATTTATCAAGACAATAACTTCATTAATAAAATGATTGCAGATGGTAAAAAATATTTAGAATTACTACACAAATCCAAACAAGAATTATCACAAACAACTTATTTAAAACGATTAAGTAAATTTAAATAATAATTAAAACTCTAAGACCTTCAAATTGAAGGTCTTTTTTTATGCCCAAATTTCAAACCAAATTGGTTCCTTAGAAAGTAAACAAATAATGTACGAAGGAATGTTATCTGGTACCATCAAATTAAGAGATTCAATACAGTGTGATTATGATGAAACCTCCACAAATCGTCTATTCGGCTCCCCCCCTTTCCGAACTTCAAAAACTCTACGAAATCACCCCATCCGAGGGATAAAAAATTAAAGGAGTTATGAATTAATGTTTAAATTAAAAAAACATTTATTTTTATTTCAAATAATTTTATTTATTTTTTTAGGATTATTATTTGTCATTGACAATAATAAACAAGTAATGGCCATAGATACTAACAATAATAATTTAGTTTGGCAAAACATCACTAGAAATAACAACAAGATGCGCGAATACACAACAGAAAGAAACAATATAATTGAATATATACTGATGACCGACGAACAATTACAACCCCAACGTCTCCAAAATTTAATAATGCTTCGAGATAATTACAACGAATTAATTCGTAATTTAGAACAACAAAACAATTTATTTTATCACATTATCAATAATAATAATCGCAATCATTAACATATATCCACATATAAGATTCTCTCTATGAGAATCTTTTTTTGTTGTAATTTATACAAAGATATTTGATAATTCAAGTAGTCAATAAATAAATAAAAATAAATAACAAAAAGTAAAAGAAAACAAACATAAACTAAAGGAGTGGGTAAAAATGCAAGCGCAAGATTATTTAGGCATAGTTGCTATTATAGTTGATATCTGTATTCCATTAGTTTGGTTATATTTAGGACATAAGTTTCTAAAAAATCAACAAATAAATCAACAAGAATATGAAAAACGACAACAACAAGAAAAACAAGAATACGAAAAAAAACATCAAGATCATTCATACGCAAAGTATTTTATTTTACACAATTTTATAATAAAATCCACATCTAAGGAGGTGTCACCAAATTATGCGTTCAACCAAAATTCCCTTTATTTAAATATTTAAAATATTTAATAATTATTTTAATAACAATTTTTATTTCATTTTATATTTTTGCGCAACCATATTTTCACTGTCACCACAAGTTCCCTATAAAACTAGCTGAATACGAAGCCATTAAACAAGAATGGTTGACAACTCAACCAAAACTCAAACGTTATGATATCAGAGTTTCATCAAGGAAAGATATTCCTAAAATTTTGGAATATTTTGAAATTAAAATGGAAACGACAAACATATCGATAACACCTTCATATAACCGTAGTGCCGACAAATACATTGATTTGTATTTAAAAAAACCACCAGAAGGTCTCTTAGGTGTTTATTTTAAATCAAGATTTAATCCTTTTAATGAAGAATATCCCGTTAAAGACAATGAATATACCTTAGAAGACCTTTTAAAATACGAAATCGCCATTGAAGAAGCTTTTGTCTTTTGGGACGCTAATGTAATTCTTAACGAAATAGAACCTGAAATCAATTTAATAGAAACCAATATTTTTGCCGACCAAATCCAAAACAAAGAAAAAATCATTAATGATTTTTTAATTAAAAATAATGTTATCAAAGAACCAATAACCATTAAATTAGGCTGTTATAACGCTACCCCTAATACTGGTTTAGTTTTACTTTTGCCGAAAAAAACCTTAAATAATCTCAATAAAACTGAAATAGATGCTATTTATTTTGACGATGGTATTAGAATTTTAAGTGTTTCTCCCCAAACCAAAATTACTTCAGAAAGTATAGAAGATTTACTACAACTTTCCAATGGTGCTAAAAACATCTATCTTTTTACTTTTGATATCTACAAAAAAATAATAAAAATTGACCTTCCCGACTCTGAAAACCCTTATGAAGCTATTCGCAATTGGAAAAGAGATAATAACTTTTATAATTTCGAAGGAAAATATAACCAACGCCTAATGCGATTTCACGCAGACATTGAAGTGAAAAAAGAATCTATTATTGATAAAAAATTTGATCTATCAACTGACGTTACAATAATAGAACATATTTTTGAAACTAAAAATACAATTTATTACATCATCTGCCAAGATTTATCATTTAAACTTAATTTGTTAGACAACTATCACACTCAATATTTAAATTGGCTAAAACAATGTTATATCCAATATAACGGTTATTATACAGTTAATGAAGTCCGAAGTAAAATCGGTCGTTCTAACAAAACCCTTTATGATGAAAACGGCAACACCCATTATTATACATATCAAGAGGGTTGGATCTATGATAATTGGCAGATTGACGGTGTAGAATGTGTTGATAAAAGATATTATCAATTTTTAGATACTACTCCGCCACCCAAAAAACCCAAAGAATTAAATTAATTTTTAATTCTTTTTTTATTACAAAAATTTAAATTCAAAAAAAAGAAAGAAGGCAAAACTAATGAAAGATCAAATTAAAAAATTAGAAAAACAAATTAAAAATAAAAAGGAAATAAAAATGACAAACCAAAAAAAAGAATTTAATATATTTGATATCGCTAAATATCTTTTAGACAATTGTCTTCAAAAATATGGGAGCGGTATTACACAAATACAAAAATTATTATATTATGTGCAAGGAGAATATTTAATTCGTTATTACAAACCATTATTTAATGAAGAAATTCAATTTTATCAATATTTAACCACGAAGAATTCAAATTATCATGTGGAATCTATTTAATACTTGGTTAACTAAGTTAAATAATATTCTTCATAAAATAAGTAGTTATTTTCTTATTTATCAAAATCAATGGTTAAACTTGGGTTTATTAATAATTATTTTATTATTTATCCCTCATTTATTATATTTAATTGATTTTATCATTAAAACTATTTATTACCTTTTCCGTTTATTTTATTATTTAGGTAAATATTTGATATTATTAATTAAAAAAATATTCAAGAAAGAAGAAAAATAAAAATGCAAATTAGTAATTTAAACCAAAGGACGAGAGCGTGGTACCAACACCGCAAAAAATACATCAACGCCTCCGAAATCGCCTCCATTACGGGATTAGATCCCTTTCGTTCCATGGAACAATTAGTCCATGATAAACTCTTTGGCACGACTTTTACTTCCAATCAATATACTCTTCATGGACAAAAAATGGAGCCAATCGCACGTCAATTTTTTATTAACAAGACTAATCTAATTTTTGAAGATACTATTTTTACTGACGATCAGGTTAATCTTTTTTCTGCTTCTTTGGATGGTTACAACGAACAAAACAAAATCGTTTTAGAAATAAAATGTCCTTTTGTGAACGAAAACCAAGCAATATCATCCACTTGGACTCAGTTTTTAACTCATCCTCAACTCGAACATATCCCTCAATACTACTGGGCCCAAGTACAATGCCAACTTTATTGTTCCCAAGCAACATTTGCCTACTTTTTAGTTTATTTTAATGATAATGATTATCATGTAGTCAGAATTTACTTAGACAATAATTTTATTACCAAAATGATTCAAGATAGTCAAAAATACTTAACTCTTTTAACCAAAGCCAAAAACGAATTAGAAAAAACCACTTATTTAAAACAATTAAGCAAAATCAAATAATTAATTCATACTTTTAGACCTTCAAATTGAAGGTCTTTTTTTTATACCCAAATTGAAAATTAAAGGAGAAATCAATCATGAAATTAATCGTTTTCGAAGGACTTGACGGGAGTGGAAAAACTTCTCTTATTCACGCCCTTCAACCCCAATTAAAAACCCCTCATCAACTGTATCAAGGTTTAGGGAGTAGTTCACTTGGGAAGGAAATTAGAGATTTATTTTTAAATTTTCAACAAGTAGATTATATCACTCGTTTTTATTTAAGTCTGGCTAATATGTCTCAAATCCAAGCGGAATTAATTGTTCCTCAATTAAAAAATAACCAATTAATTATCTTAGACCGTTGGTTACCATCTACTTATGCTTATCAATTATTTCCCTTTTCTAAGGAAAAGAAACAACTTTTACCTTTAAAAAAGATCTTTAAGATAAATCATGAAACTATCTTAAAAAAACCTGATTTATTAATTTATTTAGACATTGACCCTCTTATCGGAAGAACCAGAAAGAAAAATCAAAAAAACCATCAAAGAGATCTCATTGAAAGACAATCATTAACTTATTTTCAAAATGTTCGCCAAGGATATGATCATTATATCACTCATTATACTAGTGGAGTTAATAAATTAATTTTAAACGGAAGTGATTCTATCAAATCTAATGTCAAACAAATTATTAAACAAATAGGAGTACTATCAAATGGCGATCATAACTAAAAAGACCTGCCAAAATGGCAATACTTACATCTATTTTTCTAATGGAAAAATCAAAACCATTCATAAAGATGGCATCATTACCTGGAAAACAAAAAGAATTTTTAAAACTAAAAAAACCAACAAAAGACCTTAATTTAAAGGTTTTTTTTATTTAAAGAAAGGAATATCAAATGTTAAATAACCAAGATTTTTTTAATATTCAACAATTTAATACTAATATCCAAACTGTGGAAATCTTAAAATGTTTTTTTAAAAAAACTACCTTTAATCTTTCTGTTGACAAGTATATGAAAACCAATTACCAACAATTAAACCATTATTTTAACCAAAATAACATCAACTCTCAAAGTCAAAAAGTCATTTGTGGTAAAATCAATGAATATTTAATTTTATTATACTTAAACAATAAAGGAATCACTAATTTATACCCTCAAGTAAATTTATTTTTTATCCCTGACATTAAATTTGATTTAGTTTTATTTACTAAAAAGAAAAGAATCATCGCTTTTAATTTTAAAACATGTCTTCGTGAACGCTATAAACAAGCCATGATAGAGGCCCAACAACTCAAAAAATTAGATACTCGTTTTGAGTTTTATTTATTAATCAACAACGAACCAGAAACTCAAAGACTAAACAATAAAATCAACCAAGGAAAAATCCAAGGCATTAATCAAGTAATTAACTTATTTTCCAATTCAGCCAACAATTTCTTACAAAACTTAATTACCCGTCAATTCATCCCTTTTTCTAACATCAACATCATTAAAAAAATAAAAAAGGATTTAATATAAAATGTTAACCAACGAACAAAAAGCGTTAAAACAAATCATTTCCTATATGAACCAAAATAAAGCTGAACAATTAAGTTTTTATTTTCAGCTCATTGATCCACAATCTTTTTTAGATAAACAACATACAAAAATCTTTCAGGCCTTAAAATATTTAACTTTAGGAAAAATAACTAATCATCCCTTTGATAAAATAAAGTCTCAAAATGAGATAATCGAAGAATTACTCACCTATCTTCAAACCTATTTCCCCCAAGATAACTTTACTAAAGAATCATTATCTTTTTTAAGTGATGATTTTAGTAAGGAAAATAACCTTAATTTCTTAGATAACTTAAAACATACCTATACCCAAGAAAAACTGTTCCGACAACTCTTAAAATTTATTAGTCCTTCTTTTGAAAATCAAGATCCTTACACTAAAAACTTATATTACCAAGAAATCTTTGATAAATTAAGAAAATTTATGACTTTGATTCCTCACAAATCAGACCAAACCTTATTAACTTTAAATCAAATGTCCTCTTGTCATCCTGAGTTTTTTAAAACCGATCAACAATCCAAACAAAAAATCCAAGAAGAATATTACCGCTTATCAAAAACTTTCCGAGGCTTAAATCAAGCCACAAAAGGATTTAAAAAAAGTCAAATCATCACCATTGGGGGCTATACTGGATTAGGTAAAACCACTTTTGTCTACAATCTTCTTTTAGATATCGCCAAAACCAAACATCAAGAAACTAAACATTATCCCCATATGTTAGTTTTTTCTTATGAAATGACCTTAGAAGAAAATTTAAGTCGATTATTAGCCCACCAAACTCAAATTCCTCTAGATGTTATTTTAGATAAAAATTTGAAAGATTTAAACATCACACTACTCAAATACACGGAAAGGATGAAACAAGCCAAACAATTTTTTGTTAACATTAATTTATCGTTTAGTTATGACAAAAGTAAAAACATTGATTATATCATTGATTTAGTTTATCGCCTTCATTTAGAAAAAAAAGTTGAAATGATTGTCATCGATCATCTTCAAATTACAAAAGCCACAAATCATTTAGAAAATGACCGTCTAGCCATTGACGAAATTATGACTAAACTCAAACAATTAGCCATGGAATTAAACATCGTTATTATCATTCTCTCACAATTTTCGAGAGATACTTATAGCCATTACCAAGGAAAATCCCCTGAAATCACCGCTTTAAAAGGAAGTGGTGGTATCGAAACCAACTCCGACATCGTCTTAATGATGTCTGAATTCCAACCCAAACTATCCAAAGACCAAGAAAAACCTTTGAATATCTATAATCAAAATTGTAATCAATTATATTTAGCATCAAAAAACAATGAATCTCAAAAAATCATTGAATTATCTATTAAAAAGAATCGAAGTGGTACTAAAAAAAACTTAGTTTATCACTTTGAAATGACCACCCAAACCTTTCAAGAAATAGGTTATATCTTACCTTATCTATTAGAAAATTATTAAGGAATTTATCAATGAATTATCAAGAAAAAATAAAACACATCCAAATTCATTTCCCCATGTCAGTTTTATTAAAAAAATTAAATATCATACCACCAAACTTCAACCCCAAATATCGTTTCCCTTGTCCCATTCATCAAGGAAACAATCCTACTTGTTGTCATTTCACTTCTACTAACAAAATTCATTGTTGGAAATGTGGTCGAGATTACGATCTGATTGATGTTTATATGACTATCCGTCAAATTAAATCTTTTTCTAAAGCGATTCAAAGAATAGAAGGATTTATGAATTCTTTCGAATTTAAAACCTTAATCCAACAAGAAAAAGAAACAACGCAAACAACTACTAACCCTTTTCAACAACCATATCATCCAATTAAACCAAAACAACCAGTTGACGAACAGGAAATTAATATCAAAAAGAAACAATTATTTAAAAAAATCTCACCCTTATTCAACCAAATTAGAGATTATTATCATTATTTATTAACCATTAATCGCAACAACGAAAGCCAACCAGGAATAGAATATTTAACTCAAAAAAGAAAACTCACTGTAGAAACTATTAAAGAATTTAAACTAGGCTATGCCCCATTATCTGATAAACCTTTATCTTTTCGGTTAGTAAATTACTGTCAAAAGAAAAATATTAATATCGATAAATTATTAGAATATGGTTTTATCAAAGAAAAAACTAATCAACAAAGAAAAAAATATTATCATGATACTTTCCATGGTTCAATTATTATCCCCATTGAAAATGGTTATCATCAAACTTTTCATTTTTATCAAAACCATTTTCGCGAAGTTTCTTACTTTCAACCAAAATATCAATCATTAAATAATTTTAGTAAAACACCGACCTTTCATTTTAGTTATCGTTTTTTTGAAGCGTTACCTTTTATCAAACAAACAAAAACCATTATCATTCATGAAGGTTTTTTTGATGTCATTAGTTGTTGGCAAAATAGTATTAAAAACGTGGTCGGTCTCATTTGTGTCACTCAATTACTTTCTCAATCTCAACTAGAAATTCTCAAAAAAGAAAATATCAAAGTCATTATCGCCTTAGATAACGACGAGACAGGCCGAAAACGAAGTGAAGCCTTAGGAGAACAACTTAAAGAAGCAAACTTTTATACGAAATTAGACACATTTTACCTCCTTACGACCAAACTTGTAAAGATGTCGATGATTTATTACGTCAATACGGAAAAGAAGCATATCAAAAATGTTTTTTAGACCCATACATTACTTATGAAGAGGCCAAAAATAAAATCATCGTCGATTTAGCGGTTCATTTCTTTGGCGAAGACAAAGTAGAAGTAATTAATTAAATTATTATTTTGTTACACCAATATATAACATCTATACATATAAATACATTAACACACTCTCATAAAAGTATATATAAACCTAAATTCAACTATTTAGGGTTTTTATTTTTATAACAAACAATCAAAAAGGAGAAAACAAATGAAAACAATTATAGAAAAATTTATTAATAATGGCAGGAAAAAATTTATTGGTGAATACGATAAAGAAACTGAAACAGCCATTAAACAAATTCATTATCAACCTGATGGAACATCTATTAAATGTGTATATGAATACGATAAAAATAATAAAAAGCCATTTAAAAAAACTTATTACCGATCTGACGAAAAAATTCTTAAAAGTGTATATGAATACGATAAAGCCACAGGTAAACTAGTTAAATATACTTATTATCAATTTGATGGTAAAACTATTAATTTTGTAACTGAATACAATAAAAATACTGGTAACAAGGTTAAAAAAACTCATTATCAATCAGACGGAAAAACTATTAGAAAAATAACTGAATACTAAATAACCCAAAAGGAGAAAAAAGATGAAAAAAGATACCAATCAAGAAATTAGAATCGGAGGTTGGAACACAAAAACCACCCCTAACGACTTAACCCAAATTAAAAACTTTTTAAAAATATTAAAAGAAGATTTAATCAATCTCACTATTATTGCTCATTCTAAAAAGAAAAATACCTACCAAGAAGCTAATTACCGTCCGAAAAACCAAACTCTCTTTGTCGATCCTCAAATCTTAGAAGAAATGAAAAAAACAAAAATAACCTTAATTAATGATAATTTCTCTTCTAGTAATAGGTAAACTATTACTTTCTGATTTAACCCCGCTTAAAAGCCAAAATAACCCCCTTAAACACCTATTTAATATCTTCCAAATCAATTATAAAAATGAATTTAAAAATATCATCAAAGAATTAATCGGGAAAATTGATGTCAACCAATTAAAAACTTTACAATTATATCAATTAGACCCTCAAAAACTAGATAAATACCATAAACCCATGAAAACTAACTATAAAAAAGGGTTAAACATTATTTATTATCGAAAAGAAGACTTAAAATATATTCAATTCTTTTTAACAAAAGATAAACAAGGATATCGGGTGAAAAAACTACATCCTATGTATAAATATTTAATAAAAAAAGAAAACTAACAACTTTATAATACTTTATAACACTTTACTAACAGTTTTATAACAGTTTTATAACAGTTTACTAACAGTTTGTCTTTAAAAATAATCTATATAAAGACTAACTTATTCAACCAGTGATATTTTATATTTTATATTGATATATAATAATGATATCGATATTTGATATTATCGCATTATCATTTTTAATATCATTATTATTTATCGATATCATAAAAACCTCTTTTTTAAGTAATTTTATTTTTTTAATTTATTTCAATCATTAAATCAAATTTAATTTTTAAATTAATTGCCTTACCAAGTATTTATTTATTATATATATGAAAAAAAAGATGAAAGCGCTGAAGAGCTTATTTATCCAATAAAAAATCTTTTAGAGTTATAATAATTGATGTATTTGAAAATAATTGGTATTAAGATGCAAAAATTAAAACAAAAAATTAAATTATTACAAAAAATTATTGAAAAAATTAAAAAAATTGATAAAAAAATGGTTTTTCATTTAGTCAACCAATTCAATCAAACTCTTAATTTAACCACTATTTTAAAAACAATTCAAATTAAAAGAAGTACTTATTATTATTGGTTGAAAATGAAAAATAAACTAAAAGAAAAAGAAGAAAAATACCTGTTACAACAAAAAAGAATTAAAGCTTTATGTCTCCATTATCAATATTTTTACGGCCATCGAAAAATCACTGATTTATACCAAAAAACCTTTAATGAATTTATCACCAAGAAAAAAGTTTACACCATCATGAAAAAAAATAACATTAATTGTTGTTTAAGAATTAAAAAAAATTTTACTTATCGTAATTTAAAAAATAATCTCCAAATAATTCCTAATTTAATCAATCAAGATTTTATGGCCACCAAACCCCTCCAAAAACTCTTTACTGATATCACTTATTTCAAAACTAATCAAGGTTTTCTTTATTTTTCTTGTATTATTGACTCTTTTAACAACCAAATAATCGCTTCACATGTTTCGAACCAACAAAATAAAAATTTAGTTTTAAATACTATTAAAAAAATTACCTTTATTAAAAGAACCTTGTATTATTCATTCCGATCAAGGCAAAGTTTATCAATCACTCAAAATTCAAAAAAACTTTAACGAAAAAAGGTTTTTTAATCAGCATGTCAAGAAAAGCCACCCCTCGTGATAACGCCGTCATTGAAAACTTTTTCGGCCAAATGAAAAGTATTTTACAACATCAACATCCATTTTTATTTCAAAAATCTCCTGATAAAATGAAAAAATTAATTAATCATTTTCCGAAATTTTGGAATACTAAATGGATTTTAACTAAATTAAACAATTCAACTCCATCTCAATATATTCAAAATTTGAGATAAATTTTTAGTTGATGTAAAATAAAATAATATAACCTTGTAAAAGGTTATTTTAGTGCGCCTTTTTTTAAGAAAAATAATATAATTAATAATAAAAGTTAATTTTTTTTCATTTTGTTGGAGAGTTTTTCACTTTTTTTACCTAACTATATAGTGTAAGGGTACAATATTTAAAAAAATATCTTTTGAAATTAAAGAATTATTAAAAAAAGTTTAGACACTTTTTAATTCAACAAAATATTTCTTTAGTTTGAAAAGATATGAAATTATCTATTAATTTTTTAGTCTTAAAGAGTTATTTTAAAATAAAAAGTGTCTAAACTTTTGGAACAGTCTACAGTGATTGAAATAAAATTAGCTAGAAATTTACCATCTTTATCTTTTTTGTTGTTTTGAACTGCTAAGATGAAATCTACTTTTTTAAATTCTTTGAAAGTTTGTCCTGATTTTGGGCTTACAGTTTCTAATTTTAAATCAGTAGCGATTCTTCCTATTAAATTTACACTATTCATAATATTTTTTTCCTTTTTTTTATTATTTTTAAAACGTTTTTAAAATAAAAAATAATTTGAAATTATTCTTTTGTAGATAGTCAGTCTTTATAAGACATCTTTTAAATTATTGTTTTAAATAAATCATTTTTAGAATGTTTGATTAGTTTTAAGTCTTGCAAACTTCGGACAATTTTGTTTAGTTTAGATTTTTTTTGATGTAATTACTTTTTTAGTTTTAATATCAATGAAATCGATTCTAATTAATTTTTCTTTTTTGTGTTTTTGTCAATAATATAAATAAATTCTTCAATTAATTCGTTTTTTGGTTTTAAAAACTTCTTATTTGGAATAATTGTTTCTTTGATAATATTTGGATTAAATGAATATTGAATTATTTTAATTAATTCATTGTTTTTAAATTCTTTGGTGAAATTAATTTGTTTGTCTTTAGTGAATTCAATTGTTTTAATTAATTTGTTGTTTTTAATGTTGTATAAATTGATTGTTTTAATGATAGGTGTATTTGGATAAAAGATTTTTTCTTCTTTGGTTTTTGAATTTAAATTAGTCATTGAAATTAATTTTTTATTTGTTTTCAAATAGTTGGTAACAAAAATTTTATCTTTTGAATATTTTTTGTCGGCTTCAATGATTTTGTTTAAATCTTTGATTTCTTTGTTATTTACAATTATCATTGGTTCTAATGAAGAATTGATTTCGTAAGTATGAAATAAATTTGATGTTATTTCTTTAGTAATTGTTTTTTTAAAAAATAATTTAGCTAGTTTTTTAATAGCATGTTTTTTATAATTTTTAATTGATTCAATATCAAATCTTTGCACATCATTATTTAATTCACTTTCTTTATTTAATGAATCGGCGATTTCTTGATTAGATAAATAATTAATATTCATATCATCAAATTTTCTATCAAGTTGATAATATTTAGTTAAAACTTTTTCTTGATTTTTAGATAATTTAACAAATTCAATTTTTTCTTTCAAATCTTGAAATTTAGTTTCTTGATTAAACAATTTTATTGGATTTGAAAAATTATTATTTAAAGAAATGGATAATAGAATTTCATCTTGTTGTTGATAGTTTAGAATTTGAAAATTTCTTTTAATTGATTCATTGACAGAAAATTTATTTTTATCTTTTATCCCAAGGTATTTTTGAATAAAATCAGATAATCCTTGAGTTAATTTTCTTCTAAAAAAACTTAAATTATATTTTTTATTTTTAAGAACATAATCATTTAAAAATTGATTGAAAATAAAAAAAGATTCTTGTTCAGAATCTTCAATTGATAACGATATCGGAAAATAAACTTTTTTAGATAATTTATAAATGAATGGTTTAATGAAAGAATAAAAAAACCCATTTTTAACTTTTTTTATTTCAAAATTTAATTTGTTAGTTTTTTCGTTAATAATTTCATAATCTTGTTTAAAAATTTTGTATCTTAAATCATTTATATCTTTGTTAGTTAAAAATTCATTTATTAAATCTTTAAAAATTTGATTTTTTGTTTCGTAAAAATTTTTTTGTTTCAATTCTGATGTTGTTAATTTTTCCATAATAATTAATTTAATTTTAAAAATTAAATAAAAAAAAAGATTATCAATTAGATAATCTTTTAATGTTTTTTAAATGATTTTTTGGTTATTTTAAAGGAAGTACCATGTTTTGAATATGTTCGACTCCGCCTAATACACCAAATAGTACACCGTCTAGTACACCGCCAAAAAATACACCCAACAACACACCAAATAGTACGCCACCAAATACTCCTCCTAATACACCAAACAACACACCAAATAGTACACCACCAAATACTCCGCCTAATCTTAAAAAGACAAAAAGTATAATTTTTATTTACAAAAAAAATAAAACATCTAAATAAAAAAGACTTTTAAGTCTTTTTTAATTTTCAAAAAACATATTATAAATAATAAAATTTATCATTAACAAAATAAAAAACGACAAAATTTAAACCAAATCGTTTATAAAAAAATAAATAGTTTTATTTTTTCTTTTATCTAAAAATTAATCTAATTAAACAAAAAAATATTATTAAAAACATAAATTTTTAATTCTTAATTCTAAATTAATTAATATAATAAAAATAAAAAAATTTTTATTTTTATTATATTAATTGTTTTTTATCAAAACAAAAATATTAAAAAATGATAAAATATTTATATGTTTGTATTTTAGTTTTAAATGAAAGTATATTAAAATTAAAATTTAAATTTTAAATATATTTAAGGAACAATAATAATTAAATTATATGAAAACTAAAAATTTTTTAAATCATATCGATCAATTAGCCGAAGAACATGAGTTAACTAGACAACAAACTTTAGAAGCTTTCGAAAAAAGTATTATTTCTGGTTGTAAAAAAAATTATCAAATTAAAAGCTGTCATTTAGATTTTGATAAAGAATATGAAGAATTTTTTTTATATAAAGAATATTTAGTTATGGAAACAGAACCAAATACGATTAACGAAGAAAATGTTAATATTAAAAAAATAACTTGTATTAACTTAGAAGAAGCTAAAAAATTAAAAGAGAATCCGCAAATAGGAGAAACTATTAGGATCGAAGTTGATCCTAAAAATTTTAATTTTTATGCTAGTCAAGAGTTTAAAAATAAACTTAACGAAGAAATCATTAAATTTAAAAAAGAAAATATTTATATTTTTTTAAAAAAATATGAAAATAAATTAATTGATGCTAAAGTAACTTCTATCAAAAAAAATTTTTGCACTTTAGAATTAGAAAAAGAAGTTCAAACTGTATTATTAAATAAAGATAAACTTAATAATGATGAATTTGAAATAGGTGAAATAATTAAAGTTTATGTTACCGAGGTTCAAAAAACTACTAAAATGCCGAAAATTTTAGTAAGTCGTATTTGTACTGAATTTATTACCGAAATTTTTAAAGAATTTATTCCTGAAATTCAAGAAGGAATTATAGAAATTGTCGAAATGGCTCGTTTTCCTTCATTAAGAACTAAAATAGGTTTATTATCTCATGATAGTACCATTGATGCTGTAGGTTCTTGTATCGGAGATAAAAGTGTTAGAATCAGACATATTATTAACATTTTAAAAGGTGAGAAAATAGATTTATTTTTATGGAGTGATGATCCGAAAGAACTTATTGCTAATGCTTTAAAACCTGCTCAAATTAATCAAGTTAGTATTATTGATTTTGAACAAAAAATAGCCACTGCTTTAGTAACTGAAGATCAAATTTCATTAGCTATCGGAAAATTTGGAACTAATGTACAATTGGCTACTATAGTTACTAAATGGAATATTTCCGTTAAAGTTATCTAGTTTTTGAATATTTTTAAAAAAATATTTTTTGTTTTAATTTTATTAATAAATAATGATCCTTTTTAAAATTAGACAAAATTATGAGATTAAAAAAAGAAATAATAAAGAGAGATGATTAAAGAATCATGAATAAAAAACAAAAGGATGATGATAATATTTCTAAAGAAAAAATTAAAGTCAAAAGTTATTTATTTAATCCTAAACATACTATTAAAGATTTAGCTAATATTTTAGAAATTTCTAATATTACTTTAATTAAAAAATTTATAGAAGCAGGGATTAAAACAAATATTAATCAATTTGTCACTAAAGAAATTGCTGAAATGTTAAGTATGATTTTAGATATCGAAGTTATTTTTGAATCCACATCTAAAGAATCTTTAAATGAAGATATTAAAAAAGAAATGATAGATTCTAATTTAACTAAAAGAGTTCCTATTGTAACTATTATGGGGCACGTTGATCATGGAAAAACTACTTTGTTAGATGTAATTAGACAAACTCGTTTAGTAGATAAAGAGTTTGGAGGTATTACACAACATATCGGAGCTTACGAAATTGTTTATGATAATCAAAAAATAACTTTCATAGATAGTCCAGGTCATGAAGCTTTTTCTCAAATGCGTTCTCTAGGAGCTAAAGTAACTGATATTTGTCTTTTAGTAATTGCTGCTGATGATGGAGTAAAACCTCAAACAATTGAATCTGTTAAACATGCTCAAGAAGCTGAAGTCGAAATTATTGTTGTTATTAATAAAATAGATAAAACTAATAATAAAAAAGAAAGTATTATGAATGATTTATCTAATTTAGGTTTAACTCCTGAAGAATGGGGCGGAACAACTGCATATATAGATATTTCAGCTTTAAAAAAAGAAGGAATAGATGAATTACTAAAACTTATTTTATTAATTAGCGAAATGAAAAATATTCAAACTGATTTAACTAAAATGGTTAAAGGAGTTGTGTTAGAAGCTAGTTTAAATAAAAATAAAGGTCCTTCGGCTACTTTAATCACTTCTCAAGGGGTTTTAAAAATAGGCGATGTAATAGTAGTAGGCGATAATACTTATGGTAAAATTCGTTCTATCGAAGATGATTTAAAAAATAGTTTAAAAGAAATTTACCCTTCACAACCTGTATTAATAACAGGTTTAGATTCTGTACCTAAAGCAGGTGATTTATTTGCGACTGTTTCTGATATAAAGACAGCGAAGCAAATTATCGAAAATAAAAAAAGTTCTTTAAAAGAACAAAATCAATCTAATTCGAATTCTAATAATCATATTTATAATAATGTGTTAATATCAAACAAAGACGAAGAAAAGAAACGTTTAAATATTATTTTAAAAGCAGATACTCAAGGTAGTTTAGAAGCTATTGTTGAAGTTTTAGAAAAATTAAACATTCAAGACATTAAAGTAAATATTATTAAAGCTACTGTTGGAATGGTGACTTTAAACGATATTGTATTAGCGCAAACCTTTAATTCTTGCTTAATTAACTTTAATACAGTTATTAACAATACTTTACAAAAGAATGCTAAAAATTTGAAAGTAGATATGCAAAACTATAATATTCTTTATAAAATAATCGAAGATGTAGAAAATAAATTAAAAAATTTATTAGATCCTGTTTTAGAAGAAAAAGCTACTGGCCAAGCTGAGATTAAAAAAATCTTTACTATTAGTTCTATAGGAAGCATCGCAGGTTGTTATGTTACTAAAGGAACAATTTTTAATAATTCTATAGCGAAAGTAATTAGAAACAATAAAGTTATTTTTCAAGGTAAAATTGTTTCTTTAAAACATTTAAAACAAAATATTAATAGTGCTAATCAAGGACATGAATGTGGTATTTTGTTAGATAATTTTAATAATTTTCAAATTGATGATATAATAGAATCATTAAAAATAGAGAAAGTGATCATTTAATAATGAACAATATTACAAATAAGAGAAGAGCTAATTTGATTTATGAATTATTAGTGGATATAGTTAATGATATCATTAAGGATGCTCAAATAGGTTATATTACTGTAACAGGCGTAGATTTATCAAATGATTTATCTTTTTGTAACATTTTTTACACTATTTTAAACGATACTCCAGAACTTTTAAGTTTAGTATCTAAAACTTTAGAAGAAAATAAAAGAGAAATTCGTTTAAGATTAGCTGGAAAAATTCAACATATGAAAAAAATTCCTAATTTAATATTTAAATACGATGAATCTTTAACTTATGGAAAAAAAATAGATAAAATTTTAGATAATATTATAAAATAAAAAATAAATAAAAAAAGATAAATTTACATTTATCTTTTTTTATTATTCAAATAAATTATTAAAAAAGATAAAAAAATAATATAAAAAAGGCTCAAAAAATATATGTTGTATGCAGAAGTGATAGTCGATAATAAAATTCCTAATTTAAGCCAATGTTTTGATTATTTAATTCCTGAATATTTAGTAAAAATAGCTCAAAGAGGAATGAGAGTCATTGTTCCTTTTGGAAATAAGAATACTGAGCGCTTAGGATATATTTTAAAATTGAAAGAAATAACTCTTGTCGAACCTAAATATATTAAGTCTATTATAGAAATTTTAGATGACATTCCTTTTTTAAATGAAGAGTTTTTTTTATTAGCAGAAGAAATATTAAAAATTCCTTTCATCAATCCTGCTTTAGCATATAACACTATTATGCCAAGGAGTTTTTTGAGCACTTATATAAGGCAAATTACCATTATTAAAGAAAAAGAATTGAATAAAGAAATTAAAGAATATTTAATTAAAAAAAAAGGTATATTATCTTTAAAAGATATCGTTTTGTCTACAGAAGAATTATTTAAACTTCAAAAAAAAGAAATTATTAAAACTAAAATTATCATTTCTAAAAAAGATTATCGTCCTTCAATAGAACCCGAAATTATTAAACATAAAAATGAAATTATTCTTAATTTTAAAAATACTTTTTGTTTAAATGAAAAACAAGATTTGATTTGGAAACAAATTTCTTGGGATGGTTATAAAAATTATTTATTATATTATGATTGTTATGAAGATAAAATAGCCATATATTTGAAATTAATCGAAAAAACTTTACAACAAAATAAACAAGTTTTAATTTTAGTTCCAGAAATACTTTTGATTTCTTTTTTAAAAGAACAGATTAAAAAATATTTTCCAGAAATTTTATTAACAGTTTTAACATATGAATCTGATTATAAAGAACATTATCAAAAAAATCAAGATATTCAAGAGAACAAAATTTTTATAGTAATGGGAACAAGGAAAGTTATTTTCGCCCCCTTAAAAAAAATAGGGGTTATTATCTTTGATGAAGAAAATGATGAGTCTTTAATTGAAAAAGATAAAAGTCCTAATTATGATTCTAAAGAATTAGCTTATATTCGCTCTCGATATCATAAAATACCTTTAATCTTTTTTACAACAATGCCTTCGATAGAAAGTTATTGTCGTCTTAAACAAAAAAAAATTATTTTTTTGAATTTAACTCACAAAAATAAACAAAAGATGCAATTAATTGATATGAAAGAAGAATTAAAAAAAGGAAATGTATCTCCTTTATCTTCTGTTTTATTAGAATATTTGCAAAAAAATATAAAAGAAAAGAAAAAAACTATTTTATTTATTAATATTTTAGGATTTTCTCCTTTTGTTTTATGTCGTTTTTGCAGTTATATTCCTAAATGCAAAAAATGTTATAAAAATTTAATTTTTGTTCATAATCAATTTATTTTAAAATGTACTTATTGTCATTATACTGAAAAATTTTCTTCTCAATGTCCATCTTGCCTTAATAAATCATTAAAACATGTTAGTTTAGGGATTGAATATATTTCCTTATTTTTAAAAAAACAGATTCCCTCTATTAATTTCGTAAGTATAGATTCTAATGATATCAAAAAAATAACTCAATATCAAAAGATTTTGCAAAAATTAGAAGATAATAAAATCGATCTTTTGTTAGGGACAGAGATGATAGCTAAAAACTTAAAATTACCTTCTATCGAAACTATAGGTATTTTAATGGCAGATGTTCTTTTGAATATCCCAAATTTTAAAGCAACCGAAAAAACTTTTCAATTATTAATGAAACTATCTAATTATTTATCTGAAAAAGGAAAGATGATTATCCAAGGTTATAATACGAACCATTTGGTTCTTCAAAAAGCTCAATATTATGATGTTTTTTCTTTTTTGGAACAAACTTTAAAAGATAGAAAATTAGCTAATATTCCGCCTTTTTGTTTTTATAGTAAAATATTAATTTCGCATTCTAAAATGTTTAAAGTTTTAACTATTGCGAATAAAATCAAAAAAATTTTAGAAAATAATTTAATTTATAAAATTATAGTTTTAGGACCTACTTATCCTTGTGTTTTTCATAAAGATAAAAATTACAGAATTTTATTAACTTTAAAATATTATGATTGGCCTTTGAATTTGAATTTTATTATTGAACAAAATTTAAATGAAGATGCTTTTATTTTGTTTGATCGATTTGCTAGTATTATTTAATTTATATTTTTAATTTACTTTTGGAATCTCAAATTTTCAATTTATAGAAATGAACTTTTTAAAGTTAATCTCTATTTTTTATTTAATTATGATTTTTAAATTTGAAATTAAAATTTATTTGTGTATATAATTATAAAATTTTATATAATAAAAACATATATAAATATTTTAGAATATGTAATGTTTATTTTTGTATTTATTCAATGAAAATAATTTATTATGATTTTTCAATAAATAAAATAATCATAAATTTTATTTATGATTTTAAGCAATTATTAAACAAAATTTTGTTTAATAATTTTTATTTTATAATCGTTTCTTAATTCTAAATATAATAATTTTTTTGTTTTAAAATTAATACTTTTTTTATTCATTATTTTAAATTTATTTTAATATAAACAAATAAAATTTATTTTTAATTTAATAAAAGACATTAATGGAAAGGTTATAAATATTTATTTTATGACAAAAAAAAATTCTTCTGCAAATAAAAATATATTTGAACCGAAACAATTCACAAAAGAACGATCTATTTGGATAAATTTAATTATTTTAGCTTTTCCTATTTCTATATATTTATTATTTCAACATTTAGGTTCTGCAATAGATTTTTATATCATTCAAAATCCGAAATCAAATAATAATGTTGAATCCGCTGTAGCTTATATGAAACAAATTAAAAAAGTTCTTCAAAGTATCGCTATAGCTTTAGGTGGGGCCGGAGTTGTTTTAGTGGCAAGAGAATATAAGCAAAAAAATAATCAAAAAGCGAAACAATATGCAAATTTAGCTTTTGTAATTGCAGTCTTCAGCTCTTTAATCATTTTTTTTATTTTTTATTTTGGCGCTTTATTGCCTGCCCCTTTAGGAAATATTTTTTTAAAAAAAGAATATCATTCTGACGGAGGTAAAGAATATTATAATATTTCTTTATTAACTTTTGTTTTTATTACAATCAATGCTATGTTTATTGGTTTAGAAAGATCTAAAAATAAAAATAGTTTTGTTTTATTTTTAAATGTTTTTAATATTATTTGTAGAATTTCAATATCCTTTATTTTTAAACATATTAAAGGTTTAGATATTACAGTTGTTCATTTAGCTTGGGCAGATTTATTGTCTAATTTCATGATTTCTATTTTAGCTTTTTATTTTATGTTTCATCCTAAAAATGATTTTCAAATTCAATTTCATAAATTAATTTTTTCGAAAGATATTGTCAAAAGTATATTAAAATTATCAGGAATGTTAGTTATTGGCAAAGCAACTTATGAAATCGGAAAAAAATTTGTTAATGATATGGCTACGGACTTTTATGGTCGCGATTTATTAGCTATAACAGGATTTGTTACAGTTATAAATGGTATTTTTTATTCTATTTCTCAATCTTTTGAAGATGCTGAATCAGTAATGGTTTCTCAAAATGCTGCACTAAATAAAAATAAAAAAACTTTAAAAATTTTTAAAAATATTTTTATTATTACTTTAATAACTGGGATCGCAGGTGTTTTTTTAAATCAATTTTTCGGAGAAAAATTACTTCCGTTTTTAACAAATAAAGACATTAAGGGTGAAAAATTAAAAAATTTTAAAGAAATTTTATTTTACGAACAAATGTCTTTGTTTACTTCTGTTTGGGCTTCCATGATCATGATTTATATAATGTCTTATAAAAAAAATGCTAATATTGTTTTATTGTTGAATATTTTAAGAATTATAACAAGAATGTGTTTATTATGGTTATTTCATGAGTTTACTGAAATAAATGATTATACTCAATTTGGTTTAAGTACAAGTTTAAGTAATATAATTGTCTTAATAACTACTATCGCTTTATTTATTTCTTTTATTAAAAAACAACAAATAATAGAATTACAAAAAAAATAATATAAAATTTAGGAGTTATAAAAAAATGAATTTAAAATTAAACATTCAAGGGATAAAAACTTTTTTAGATTGGGAAAAAGAAAGTTCGCAAATACAATCAAAAGTAACTAAAATACATAATATCTTACATAAAGATTACGAATTACAAAAAAAATATTTAGGTTGGTTGGATTTACCTTTACAAAAAAATATTTTTTCTGATATTAAACAAATTCAAAAATTAAAAAAATTAAATGAAGATTTAGATGTTTTAGTAGTGATAGGCATAGGAGGTTCTTATTTGGGAGCTAAAGCAGGAATAGAATTTATTCAAGCGCCTTTTAATAAAAATAAACCTCAAATTATTTTTGCGGGGCATCATGTCTCAGGTAATTATTTAACTAATTTAATTAATCATTTAAAAGATAAAAAATGGGCAATTAATGTGATTTCTAAATCAGGAACTACTTTAGAACCTGCTTTGACCTTTAGAATTTTAAAGAAAGAAATCGAAAATAAATACGGCAAGGAAAAAGCTCAAAAATTAATTTTCGTGACTACTGATGCTGATAAAGGTATTTTATTAGATATCGCTAAAAAAGAAGGTTATGAAACATTTGTTATCCCGAATTCTATTGGTGGTCGTTTTAGTGTTTTAACTATTGTTGGTATTTTACCTTTTATTTTTGCTAATTTAGATTCAGAAGCTATTTTACAAGGGGCTAAACAAGCTTATAAAGATACTTTAACTGATGACTTAAATAAAAATCTAGCTTATCAATATGCTGTAGCTAGATATTTAATGTATACTAAATTAAATAAAAAAACAGAATTATTTGTTAGTTATGAACCTCATTTATTAGCTTTTGCTGAGTGGTGGAAACAATTATTTGCAGAATCAGAAGGTAAAAATGAAAAAGGACTTTTTGTAGGTTCAGTTAATAACTCTACAGATTTACATTCTTTAGGACAATTTATTCAAGAAGGTTCTCGTATAATGTTCGAAACAATTCTAAATGTTAGTAATATGAAAGATGATTGTTTTGTACCAATGATTGACCAAAAATTAGATAAATTAAATTTTTTAGCTAACAAATCTTTTTCTGAAATAAATCAAAAAATATTACAAGCTACGAAACAAGCCCATATAGAAGGAGGCGTTCCTAATATAGAAATCATAATTCCTCAATTAGATGAATATAACTTAGGTTACCTTATTTACTTTTTTCAAAAAGCTTGTGCTATGTCTGGCTATTTAATAGAAATTAATCCTTTTGATCAGCCAGGAGTAGAAATTTACAAAAAAAAAATGTCTTCTCTTTTAAATAAATAATTTTTTATTTAAAAAAATAATATTTCTTTTTATATTAAACAAATTACATTCTTTAAGATTTTTAAAATTTAAATTTTTAATAAAAAAATAATTTAATTTATAAATTGTTTTCGAAATTAAAATATATTTTAAACTTAGAAAAGTTTTGTTAAATAAAGAAAGGTAATATTATTTAGGTCAAATAATATTAAATAAAAGATATGATAAATAAAACAAATTACAAAAAAATAAATTTAAATATTTTGATTTTATTTTTTATGTTTATAATTTTATTATTTAATCATTTAATATTTTGTTTAATTAATGCATCTAACGGCAAAGACATTCAAAATCTTGAAACAGTTATACCAATATCTAAAAGAATTATTTTTCTTAAAAAAATTGATAAAAATAATAAAGAAAAAATTTTAGAAGAAATTCGAAAAATAAATCCTTTATTAAAAGATTTACCTAAAGAATATGTAAATTTAAAGTTAAATAATGCAATTCAAATTATGATTCCCGAGAATTCGTCAATAATAACTAACATATCTGGTCAAGTAATTTTAAATATTTTAGAAATTCAAAATATAGATGTGATTATACCCGAAAACAAAAGAACTATTGAACTTACTACAATTGATAAAAATAATAAAGAAAAAATTTTAGAAGAAATTCGAAAAATAAATTTTGCATTATTAAAAGATTTAAATATTGATGATTTAAATATAGCAGATAATCAAGTAAGTATTATTATTTCCGATCAAAGAAAAGAAATATTAAAAATGACTGGCGTAGTAATAATAAACATTTTAGAAAAAGAAATTTCCGAGACTTCATCTTTAAATAATCCTAAAGCGTATGATAATAAAATTACTAATAATAAATCAAATTTTTTCTTATGGATTGTTATCACTTTAGTTATTTTAATTTTATTAGGTGGATTGTGTTTATTTTTTTATAAAAAATATAAAAATAAATTTATTGACAAATAATAAATATTGCGATAATCATATTTATAAAAAAATCACAAAATTATTTATTTTTATTAAAAAAATATTAAAAATATATATTTTCTTATAAAAGAATTTAATTATTTTAAATTCTTTTTTTATTTTAATAAAATTTAGAAAAGAAAATTATGAATATGTTAAAACAAAATAAAAAAATTATTTAAATTGATTCTGTATTTTTTATTATATTACTTATTGCTTATATATAATTTTAGTAATTCATTAAAAAAAGAAAGATAATAAATAAGATAAAGAATTAACAAACATAAACGAAATAAACAATAATTAATAACGACAAAAGAAAAAATCTAAATGCTCAAAATTTAAGTGAAAATCCTGAATAAAATTAAAATCAATAATATCCATAATAAAAATTTATGGATTTTTTTATTTTAAACATCTATAAATTAAAAAATTTTAATTTATATTTATATTTATATTTATTAAAATAAAAATTAAATAAAAATTAAATAAAAATTAAATAAAAATTAAATAAAAATTAAATAAAAATTAAATAAAAATTAAATAAAAATTAAATAAAAATTAAATAAAAATTAAATAAAAATTAAATAAAAATTAAATAAAAATTAAATAAAAATTAAATAAAAATTAAATAAAAATAAATATATAATAAAATTTGTTCGTACATTGATAAAAGGAATATTTTGCAATAAAAGGCAAACATCTTATTTATTATTAGGTTAAAAATTTAAAAACAAAAAATTAAAAAAATATATAATAAAAATAACAAAGGTAGAATATATGTTAATGAAAAATTTAATTAAAACACAATTTTTTAATATATTTAATTATATTATCAAAGAAACAAGCGTTGAAATGAGTAATTTTAAAAATTTTAATAATTCTTTTAATTGTGTATTTATTTCTTTAATTTTTTTTAAGTTTATCTATAAAAAAACTTAACTCAATTTTAGTTTTTCATGTGGGGTTAATTATTAATTTTTGTTATTTATATTTTGTTTAATTCGAAGGAAATAAAAAATAATTTATGATTTTTTATTAATTATTCTATTTTTAGAATTAAATTTATTTTTTCTAAAAAAGTTATTTTATTATTTTTTGAAATTTTATATAAATCTTGATAGACGAATGATAAATATTTTTTATTTTTACTAATATCTTAGACAAAATCATTTTTAGAAAAAAATTTAAATTAATTTTTTGATTCTGAAAAAAATTATAATTTTTAGACATTTATTTTGTAATTGTTTTATTACTTGTGACGATGGTTACGAATATTTTATTATGGATTAATTTGTTGTAATAACAAAAGGAACTAAGTGCTATTTATCTTAGTGATTCCAAGAAGAAGCGTTAATATATTTTTTTTGATTTTGATACTATAATTGAGTTCTTTTATTTAAATTTTGAATTTTCATTTTTTATTTTTCTTTATTTTAAATTTTAAAACAAAAAAAACTTATTAAAGTTAATTTTCTTTTTATTGGGTTCTGGGTATGAATGATAAACTGTTTTAATTAAATCTCAAGTAGATGTTTGGTTATTTATTTATATAATTTATTTTTTTCTGTCTGATTGTAATTTAGTTCCTTTAATTTTTTTCAGTAGATGCATCTAATTAATTGATATTAAAATATTTCTGTTTTTTAGTTATGAAAAAGTAAAAATATAAATGTTTTTGGCTCCATTGGAAAGTTTTAATAGATCTTCAATGGTATATTGAGTCTTTGTATGGCCAATATTGAACGGACATTTCATATTAGTTTCTTTACTTGGAGGTGCCGGAGGTGCGTGCCGGTAAAATACGTATACCATCATCAAAATAAATAGCTTCGATTTGTTTTTCTTGGTAATTTGCTGATGGTAAATTTTCAAAACCATTATCGGTTGTAACATTATAACATCCTAATTTAATGAATTTTGGTGTTTTAATAATATTATGGTTTATAAGATAGTTATTAATAAGTGTCTCTTTATCTTGACCAGGATTGATTCTTTGAGACACTAAATGAATTTGAGCTTCTGTTTTATTAGTTATTTTGTTAGCATCCCAAAAGGCAAATGTTTCTTCAATGGCGAAATTGTATTTTAAGAGATCTTCGAGGGTATATGTACGGTCTTTATTAGGATATCTTTCTTTTAAAGGATTGATTCTTGGTTTTAAGTAGACTCCCAAAAGACCCTTCGGAGGATCTTTCAAATACCAATAAAATTTATTTTCGTTATAAGCGTTATAAGCAGGGATCTCATTAAAGAGACTGTCCTTATTCATTTCAATTGCTAAATGTTTCAAAATTATAGGAATATCTTTTGTACATAAAACTCTGACATCATGTATTTTTAATTTTGTGTTACACTCTGTCTTCTCTAACCATTCTTTTAGGTAAATTTTTTTGTCATATAATTTGATATTTTCTTTAATTTGATGGCGAAAACAAGGATAAGCGAAGATGGAAATATGAATAATAAATATCATAATTAATAAAGTGATAATGATTTTTTTAGATAAAGGTAATTTTAGTAATTCGGTATAAGTTATTTTCTTGACCATTGCGTTGCGTTGTCGTAAAATAAAAATATACTCTTGTATATGAGAATCTAGTCATTTAAATTTATGTTTAATTTTAAGGTTTTAACAATTTTCTTTTAAAAATTTTTTAAAAAAATAAAAAAACTTATTAAAGTTAATTTTCTTTTTTGAATTATCATTGTTTTTGTTTTTTTAACTACTTTTTCTGTAGTAGGAGTGTTTGGAGTTTTTGATTTATTCGATAATTAACATTCTAATATCATAAAAATTATAATTATAATTGAGGGATTTTCCAAAGAGATATTGTTGCGTTCGAATTAAAAAAGAATTTTTTTTATTTTTAAAATTAATAATTTTAATCTTATTTTATTATTCTATATAATAATTATAAGTTAAAAAAAAAAAAAAACAATTTATGTATTTTTTAAATAATAATTTCGAAATCTTTTTTAATATTATCTTATGTAAAAGAAAAAAGTTAAATTATTTATTTTAAAATAAAATGATTTAACTTTTAAATTATTCATTTTAAAAAGTTTTATTTTTCCCAATCGGAGAATTTCTTTTTAATATATAATATGTTTATTTGGAAATAAAAGAAAACTTTAAATTAAATAAGATTAAAATTTATTTAAAATATTATAAATATTGATATAATATTACTACCTAATTAAAAAAGTATTAGTCTTAAAAATAATTACTTTATGGTAAAAAGGTTTAAATTTTTTAAATAAATTTTATTTTTTGAATTTATTTTTTTATAAAATATCCAAAAATAGAAAATTGTTGATTTAAATTCGAAAAAATATGTAATTGAAAAAAATAAGAATTTAAAATTTATTAAAGAGGGAAACAATGTGTTCTGTTAAATATCTTTATAATAATTACATTTCGAATGTAAATAAAAAAATTTTTATTAATGGTTGGATTAAAAATTGTCGTTTTCAAAAAAATTTATTTTTTTGTGATTTAAGTGATGGTACTTTTGTAAAAGAATTACAAGTAGTTTATAAAAATGTTAAAGAACATTATTTTATGGAAATAAAAGATAAGTTACAAGTAGGAGTTTCTTTATATTTAGAAGGTAATTTAGTGCTTACTTCTAATGCGCTTCAACCTTTTGAATTATTAGCTGACAAAATAGTTATTTTAGGAGAGAATCATGATTCTTATCCTATTCAATCTAAAAAACATTCTAAAGTTTTTTTACGTCAAGTAGCACATTTAAGATTTAGGACTAAACTTTTCGGAGTTGTTTTCAGAATTAGAAATACAGCTAGTATTGTTATTCATGATTTTTTTCAAAAAGAAGGATTTATTTGGGCGCATACACCCATTATTACTACAAGCGATGGCGAAGGTGCAGGAGAATTATTCCAAGTTACTACTTTAGATTTAAATAAAGTACCTTTGGATAAGAATAAAAAGGTCGATTTTAAACAAGATTTTTTTGAAAAACCAACTTTTTTAACTGTTACAGGACAATTAGAAGGTGAAGCGATGGCTTTAGCTTTTAAAAAGATTTATACTTTTGGCCCTACTTTTAGAGCTGAAAATTCTAATACTTCTAGACATGTATCAGAATTTTGGATGATCGAACCAGAAATGGCTTTTTGCGATTTACAAGAAAATATGAAAATGGCTCAAAAAACGCTTCAATACATTATTAAAAATTGTTTAGACAAAAATAAAGAAGATTTTTTATTTTTAGAACAAAATGTAGAAGAAAATTTAATTCAAAGATTAGAAAAAATAGCTAATTTAAAAGAATTTAAAAAAATTACATATTCCGAAGCAATTAAAATTTTATCAAAAAGCGGAATTGAATTCGAAAATAAACCTGTTTATGGTTCAGATTTATTTACAGAACATGAAAGATTTTTAACCAATCTTTTTAATGAACCTGTTTTTGTTATTGATTGGCCTATTGATATAAAAGCTTTTTATATGAAAAATAATCCAGATAATAAAACTGTTGCCGCTATGGATTTATTAGTTCCTAAAATTGGAGAATTAATAGGTGGTTCTCAAAGAGAAGAAAATTTAGAAGTTTTAAAAGATAAGATGAATAAATTTAATATTTCTCAAAAAGAATTGGAATGGTATTTAGATTTGCGTCGTTTTGGCGGCTGCGTACATTCAGGTTTCGGAATAGGATTCGAAAGATTATTACTTTATTTAACTGGTTTAGATAATGTTAGAGATGTTATAGCATTTCCTAGAGCTTCTAAAAAAGCTTTTTTTTAAAATAATAAAAATATTAAAGGATTTTAATTATGGGAATAATATTAGATAACGTTTCTAAAGTGTTTATAAATAAACAAAATAAAAAAAAATCTTACGCAGTTGACAAAATTAAATTAGAAATCGCTACGGGAGAGTTAGTAAGTCTTTTAGGACCTTCAGGATGTGGAAAATCAACTATTCTTTATATGATTGCAGGATTATCAAAAGTTTCTGAAGGAAAAATTTTTTTTGATGATAAAGATGTTACCGATTTACCTCCTGAAAAAAGAGGAATTGGTTTGGTGTTTCAAAATTATGCATTATATCCGCATATGACAGTACTTCAAAATATTATCTTTCCTTTGCAAAATTTAAAATTTTCAGATGAACAAATTAAAAAAGAAGTCGAAAGAATTTCTGTTTTAGCTTCTATTGAAGACTATTTAGATAAAAAACCTTCTGAACTTTCTGGAGGACAACAACAAAGAGTATCATTAGCTAGAGCTTTAATTAAAAATCCTAAAATTTTATTATTAGATGAACCTTTATCTAATTTAGATACAAGACTTCGTTTAAAAATGAGAGAAGAAATTAGAAGAATTCAAAAAAAAACAAAGATTACAGCTATTTTTGTAACTCATGATCAAGAAGAAGCAATGTCTATTAGTGATAAAATTTATGTAATGAATAAAGGTGTTATTCAACAAAAAGATATTCCTAAAAAAATTTATGAAGATCCAGTTAATTTATTTGTAGCATCTTTTTTAGGTGTTCCACATATTTCTATTTTTAACGGACAAATTAAAGATGGTAAATTGATGATAGGCGATACAGTTCTTTTGGCTCATTCTCGATTTAATAATATGAATCAAGAAGTTCATGTTTCTGTAAGACCGGAAGGATATACTATAGAAAATAATGGTATTTTTGAAGTAGAAGGAATAGCTTTAGAAAATATCGGAAGAGAATTATTTTTATTAGCAAAACATCCTAATTCAGTTCATAAAACCTTTCAAATTATTATTCCTACTTATAAACAAAAATTATTAGATTTATCTAATGTTTATAAAAAAAAATTTCGCTTCAATATTGTTGAAAATAGATTTTTTATTTTTGATAAAAAAAGTGGTAATAGGATTTATTAAATGTTGAATATTATAAATCAAAAAAAAATAATCATTGGTTTTATTTAGCTCCTGCTTTGATTATTTTAACTATTTTTAGTTTTTATCCTTTAGTTAAAATTTTAATTATTTCTTTTACTCATTATGATAAATTTAGCGATACTTGCGATGTTCCTATAACTTTTAGTAATTATGTAAAAGTTTGCAAAGATGAAGAATTTCTTTATGCTTTGAAAAATACTTTAATATTAGTTTTTTTAGTAGTTCCGATTTCTATTTTTATTTCTTTAGTGATTGCTTTAACTTTAAATAATGTTAAAAATTATTTTTTTCAAAATACTTTTAAAACTTTTTTTTTCTTGCCCTTAATTTCTAATAATGTTGTTATGGGAATGATTTTTGGTATTTTCTTTTATTATAATTTTGGACTTATTTCTGATAAACCAAATGGTTTATTTAATTTGTTTATAGGAAAATTAGGTTTTGGTTCTGAACATGAATGGATTAATAGAACAGCACCATATAGTCATAAAATATTTGTTTTAATTTTATATAATATTTGGAATAGATTGTCGTTCAAAATTTTTGTTTTTATTTTAGCTTTGCAAGAAATTGATAAATCATATTATTCTGCGGCTAAAATGGATGGAGCTTCTAGATGGCGTATTTTTTCCAAAATAACTTTGCCTTTAATCGCGCCTGTCATTTTTTATCAATTTATTATAGAGATGTTAGCTGTTTTTAAAGAATATGAATCTGTTGTTGGTTTATTTGGGCATAATCATAATTATAAAATAAGAACAATAGTGGGTTATATTTATAATCAATTATCTAGTTCTACTTTAGAATCTTATTCCAAAGGGACAACAGCTGCTATTATATTATTTATTATTTCTATTTTATTTACAATAACAAGTTTTATTTTTTCTAAAAAAAAATAAGTTAATTTAAAGGCCATAGAAGTATAATGAATAGTATAAAAAAACCTTTATTAAATTTTTGGAATGATTTAGTAATTAGAATTAAAAAAATTGATTTTTTATCTCTTTTTAAATATTTATTTTTATTTTTAGTTACTTTTTTATTTATTTTACCTTTTTACTTGATGTTTGTTACATCTATAAAAACACCAACAGAAATTATGCAAGATAATGCATTATCATTACCTAAAAATGGATTTCATTTTATAGAAAATTACAAAGAAGCTTTTGTAGGGCAATTTAAATTTATGCCTTATTTTTGGAACACCTTTAGAGTTACTTTTTTATCTACTTTATTAGGAACTTTTTGTTCTATTTTGACAGCTTATGCTTTAAGTAATATTTTTCATTTTCGTTCTAAGTCTGTAATAATATTGTTGTTATATTTAGGGTTAATGACGACTAGCGAAACATTAACAATAATTAATTATAGAATTGTTTCTAATTTAGGTTGGGTTGATTATGGCAGAGGGCCGCAAGTAATATTTGGTACTGATTACGCTTTAATTATTCCTTATTTGATTAATATAGTTCATGTTATTCATTTATTAATAACTTTTAATAATATTCCTAAAGAATTATATTATAGCGCTAAAATAGATGGCACTAGTAATTGGAAGTATCTTTGGAAAATATTAGTTCCTATTACTAAATCTTCTATTATTGTGACTGTTATTTTTAGAATAGTAGCTGCTTGGAATGCTTATGCTTGGCCAGAATTAATGGGAGCTAAATTATTAACTAATATGGCAAGAAAAACTTTTGATAATGAAATAGGACAAAATATAAATATTCAAATGGCGGTTGCTTTTTTAATTAATATACCTTTGATTTTGATTTTTATTTTTTTTAGAAAATATATCGTCTCAGGAGAAAATAAAAGTGGTATCAAGGGATA
The DNA here is from genome assembly GCF_050916135.1 of 'Prunus avium' virescence phytoplasma. Taxonomy (NCBI): domain Bacteria; kingdom Bacillati; phylum Mycoplasmatota; class Mollicutes; order Acholeplasmatales; family Acholeplasmataceae; genus Candidatus Phytoplasma; species 'Prunus avium' virescence phytoplasma. The sequence continues at coordinate 60,628 of NZ_CP069156.1, forward strand.
AAATTAAAAATTTTTTATTTCTTTTCGGTTATTTTTTATTGTTATTTAATATTGCTTTTATTTTTAATATAATTGCTATTCGTAAAAAAAACAATTTAAAAGAAGAACCTTTTCAATTAACAATAGACGAATTCAAAGACGCTAAAGAATATTTCAAAAATTCTAAAAAAAAGGTTAAAATTACTTTTTGGCATAATTTATATGCGGAAGAAAGAAAAGTATTAAACAAGATTATTCAAGATTTTGAAAAAGATTATCCTGGTATCGAAGTTTTAGAAGATAATAAAGGAAATTGGGGACAAATATTTAAACATGTTTCTAACGCTTTAACTGTTGATAAACAACCTAATTTAGTTGTTTCTTATCCTGATCATGTGGGATTTTATCATAAATCTAATAAAGTACTTCCTTTAGATGCTTTTATAGATAAAGATGAAGATTTTAAAAACAATAAACAAAATGATTTTTTACCATATTATTTCGCACCGATTCAAATAGAAGACAAAATAAAACATTATTATTATTTACCTTTTTTAAAAACAACAGAAATTATGTTTTATAATAAAGATTTATTAAAATCTATCCATGATAAAATTCCTGAATTAATAAATGACAAAGGGGAAATAGCAAAAGATTCATTGTCATGGGTTCAAATGGATGAAATATCTAAAATATTAAAAGATTCAAATAAAAAAGATTTTATACCAATAGTTGTTGATAGCGAATCTAATTTATTTATAATTTCTACTCAACAAAAAGGAATAAATTACCCATTAACAAAAGAACAAACTCAAGATTTTTTACATAACTCTGAAGTTCAAGAATTACTGCAAGAATTTAAAACCAGATATGATAATAAACATTTAACTTTAGGAAAATTGACTGGCGAAGAAGATAAAGTTCCTGAACTTCTTATTAACAACAATATTGCTTTTTATATTACATCAACAAGAAGGTTAGACAATTTATGCATAGACAATGCTTTTATTCCTAAATTGGGTTATACAAATGTGCCTACTGTTAATTCTGAATCAAATAAAAATATTTTACAAGGTTCAAATGTTAATTTATTTTATTCTAAAAATAAAGACGAGATGTTAGCTTCTTGGTTTTTTTTAAAACATTTAACTTCTGAAGACGTTTATAAAGATTTTTTAAAAGAAAATAAATTTTTTAATATTACACGTGATAACAAAAAAACTGAAAATATTAATATAGAAACAATACAAAAAGAACAAACAGAAAAAAATAAAGAAGAAACAGAAGAATTAAAATCTCTAAGGAAAAATTTTTTTAAAGAATTTATTGTAAAGAATGCAGAAAAATCTGAAAATAATTTTTTTACTACTTCTATTTTTGAAAATTCGGATTTTTTTAGAAATATTATATCAGATTTATTTATAGAAGTTTTAACGATTGATAAAGATACAAATGACAAAGATGTACGAATTAAAGAATTATTGACAGAAGCTATAAACAGAATATTGACAAATTAAAAAAACATTTATATATCGATATTTTGTGATAAATATCACTTTTTTATTCGATTAAAATTATAAATTTTTTTAAAATCAAACCCGAACAATTATGAAATGTTATCAAAAAGGATTATATTAAAATGGAATTTATTAAAAAACAAATTGAACTTAATGATACAATTATTATTCATGGTCATAAAAAACCTGATGGAGATTGTTATGGTTCTCAATTCGGTTTGAAAGATATAATTATGACAACTTATCCAAATAAAAAGGTTTATGTTGTCGGAGAAGAAGAACCGAAATTATCTTTTTTAGGTATAAAAGATCAAATAACAGATGACACTTATAAAGAAGCTTTAGTATTTGTTGTCGATTGTGGACAAAGTTCAGTTATAAGTGATCTTAGATATAAATTAGGAAAAATGATTATTAGAATTGATCATCATTTATTTATAGAAAAAATTGGTGAATACGAATGGATAGATAGTAATTTTGCTTCTTGTTCAGAAATGATTTATCATTTTAAAGAATATCATAATTTAAAATTAACTAAAAAAGGAGCTTTACCTATATATACAGGTATAGTAACTGATACAGGTCATTTTCGTTTTGAAAGAGTAAATTCTAATACTTTCAAAATTGGAGCTAGTTTATTGGAATATGATTTGGATGTTTTCGAAATCGATCAAAAAATAAATTTTAAAAGTTTAGGTTTATTAAAATTTCAAGGTTATGTATGTAATAATTGTGTTGCTGAAGAAGGTTTAATTTATTTTAAATTTTCTGAACAAATAATTAAACAATTTAATATAAATATTGAACAAGCTTTTTCAATTTTGAATATGTTAAGTTATGTCGAAAATAATCCAGTATGGGCATTTATTTTAGAATTACCAAATGGTAGTTGGAAATTAAGCATTCGCACTCAAGGCCCAGAAATAAGCGATATTGCTCATCAATTTGGCGGCGGCGGCCATAAAAAAGCTTGCGGAGTTATTGTTGACACAATCGAAAAATTAAACGAAGTTGTTAAATTAATAAAAGATTCAATTAAAAAATTTAATTTAGAAAATAATAAAAAATAAGTTTATTTATTTATATTAAAATGAGGTAAAAAATCCAGATTATGTTTGATCATGATAATATTGCTGCTATTGCCACTCCTTTAGGAACTGGAAGTATTAGTGTTATAAGAGTTAGTGGATCTGGAGTTATAGAAAATATTAGTAAAATTTTTAAAAGTGTTAAAAAAAATTTTGATTTGTTAAAAGCGCCTTCGCATACTATTCATTATGGTTTTATTTTAGATAAAAATCAAAATATTTTAGATGAGGTTTTAATTTCTGTTTTTAAAAAACCTCATTCTTTTACTGGCGAAGATATTGTCGAAGTTCAGGGACATGGTGGTATTTTAATAACTCAGTTGTTATTAGAGAGAATTTTATCTTTAAATATTAGATTAGCTCAACCAGGAGAATTTAGTAAAAGGGCTTTTTTAAATGATAAAATAGATTTGATTCAAGCAGAATCAATTATGGATTTAATTTTCGCTCAAAACGAAAATGTCGTTAAATTATCCAATTTAGGTTTGCAAAAAAAAAATTCTCAATTAGTAGAGAATTTAAATAAGAAAATTATGAAAATAATAGGTCAAATAGAAGTTAATATTGATTATCCTGAATATTTAGATATTGAACAAATGACTAATGAAATTATTTTACCTCAAATTAAAGAATTGATTACTCAAATGGAAGAACTTTTAAATTTATATTTTAAAAATCGTTTTTTAAAAAACGGAATTAAAACTTTAATTATTGGGAAACCAAATGTAGGCAAATCTAGTTTATTAAATGTTTTGTTACAAGAAAAAAGAGCTATTGTTTCTGATATTGCAGGAACTACAAGAGATTATGTAGATGGATTTTTAAATATTAAAGGCGTTTCTTTATTTTTGATAGATACAGCAGGCGTCCATGAAACTAATGATCCGATAGAAAAAATAGGAGTCGAAAACACTAAAACACTTTTACAAAAAGCAGATTTAGTTTTATTATTATTAGATAAAAGTAATTATTTAGAAAAAGATGATGAAATATTACTTGAATTAACTAAAAAATATCCTAGAATTATAATAGGCAGTAAATCCGATTTACCTTCAAAAATTAATTTTGATAAAAATTTAAAAGAAATGGTTTCGATTTCTAATCATACCCAAGAAGGAATTGAAGATTTAAAAAATAATATTTTAAAGATTTTTCAATTAGATACAATTCAAGATAAAGATTTCAATTATTTATCTAACGCTAGACATATTAAACAAATAAATATTGCTTTAGAATCTTTGAGAAGTATTATTTTAGATATTGAAAAGAAAATACCTATCGATATACATACAATCAATTTAAAAGAAGCTTATGATGCTTTAAATAATATTTTAGGCAAAAATATTCCAGATGGATTACTAAACGAATTATTTTCTAATTTTTGTTTAGGAAAATAAAAATATTAAAATTAATAGTAAATACAATACTTGATAAAAATTTATTTTTGTATTTTATTTAATATTAATTTTATATATAATTTCCGTCATTTCCATAAAAATAAAAAAGGAATTATATAATTTAAAATGATTAATATCAAAATTAAAAACGGTTTAACTAGAACATTTGCGCAAGGAATTAATGTTTTAGAAATTATAGATCAAAATAAAATGAATTTTTCTCAAAAACCAATAGCAGCTTATTTTAATGAAAAATTAATTGATTTAAAAACAAAATTAAATACTGATGGCGATTTAGAAATTATAACTTCAGAACATCCAGAAAGTTTCAAAATTTTGAATTATAATACGGCTTTTTTAACATTACAAGCTATTAAAAAAATTTATCCTGAATCTCTTTTAGTTACGATCTCATCTCATAAAGAAGGTTTTTATTGTGAAGTAGATTTCAAAGATATTGTTTTTTCTCATAATGATTTATCTATAATAGAAAAAATGATGCAACAAATTTCTCAAGAAAAATTAAATATTATTAAAAAACAAATAACTCATAAAGAAGCATGTGATAAATTTACTTGCAATAAATATAAACTGTCAATATTAGAAAAAAATAAAGATAGTGAATTAATGAATATTTATTCTTGCCAAGATTTTGAAGATTTACATTTAGAAAATGTTCTTTTAACTAATACTCATATTATGAAAAATTTTAAATTATTAAAAATATCTGGTTCTTATTTTGAAGGCGATGTCCATAATTCTTCTTTAACGAGAATTTACGGAGTTTCTTTTTTTAATAAAAAAGATTTAAAAGAGCATTTAAATTTATTAGAAGAAAGAAAACAAAGAGATCATAAAAATATTAATAAAGAACAAAATTTTTTTATGTTATCTTCAGAAGTAGGTTTGGGCCTGCCTTTTTGGTTACCTAATGGGGCTACTGTAAGACGTATTATAGAAAGATATATTATTGATAAAGAGCTTAATTATGATTATCAACACGTTTATACTCCTATTTTAGCTAATACTAAATTATATCAACAATCTGGTCATTTGGAACTTTATAAAGAAAATATTTTTCCTATAATGGATCTTGCTAATAAAGAAAAATTAGTTTTACGTCCTATGAATTGTCCTCATCATATGATGATTTTTAAAAAACAATTACGTAGTTATAAAGAATTACCTTTTAAAATTGCAGAGTTAGGAATGATGCATCGTTATGAACATTCAGGAGCTGTTTCGGGTTTACAAAGAACAAGAGAAATGACTTTGAATGATGCTCATATTTTTGTTCATGAAGGGCAAATTAAAGAACAAATTACTCAAATTATTAGTTTTGTTTTAGAAGTTTATAAAGATTTTGATATTACAGAATATAGTTTTAATTTAAGCACAAGAGATGTTTTAAATAAAAATAAATATTTTGATAATGATTTAATGTGGCGCAAATCAGAATCTATTTTAAGAGAAATATTAGTAGAGAATAAGATTCCTTTTAAAGAAGTTCAAGGCGATGCTGCTTTTTATGGTCCTAAATTAGATATTCAAGTTTTAACTGCTTTAAAAAATGAAGAAACTTTATCAACTATTCAATTAGATTTTTTATTACCGCAAAATTTTAATTTAAGTTTTGTAGGTCCTGATAATAAAAAAGTTACTCCTATTGTAATTCATAGAGCTATTATTTCTACTTTAGAAAGATTTGTTTCTTATTTGATGGAAAAAAATAAAGGAGCTTTCCCTTTATGGCTTGCTCCTATACAAATTGTTTTAATCCCTGTGAATAATCAATTTCATTTAGAACATGTTCGAAAAATTAAAAATTTATTAATTAAAAATAATTTTAGAGTAGAATTAAATGATAAAGAATCAAGTTTAAGTTATAAAATAAAAGAAGCGCAAACAAGAAAAATCCCTTATCAAATAGTTATAGGCGATCAAGAAATCAAAAGTAATTTTATAACTTTTAGAAAATATCAAAGTAACAAACAAGAGACATTGTCTGTTGATGATTTTATTCAAATGTTAAATAAAATTATCATAGAAAAAAAATAAATTTTTCAATTAAATCTTTAATTTTTATTTGCAAAATATGTTAAAAAAATAAATTCCTCAATTATAAAAATATTTTTTCTATTTTATTAAATTGATGGAATTATTTTTTTTAAAAAAATTCGTTTTAATTAAATAATTTTGTAATTTAAATTGTTTTGCTTATTTCATTTTTTATTATTTGATGTTTTGATTTAAATAATAAAAAAAATATTTAAAGGAAAATATTTTATGCGTATTGAAACAGTTAGAATATTTCAAAAAAATCATAAAATAACTTATGATACATGGTTAAAAATTTTTGATGATATTCGTTATACCCCTTCTTCTTTTAATTTGCAACCTTGGCGTTTTTTTGTTTTCGAAAGTGAAGAAAATAAAAAAAAATTAAAAAAAGTTCTTCAAGGTAATACGATTCAATTAGAAACTAGTTCGGCTATAGTTTTAGTTTGTGGAAATTTAAATAAAAAAAATTCAGGAGAATATATTTATAGTCAAAAGGTATTAAATGGAGAAATGACTAACGAAACTAAAGAACTTATAATGAATAAAATGAATTATTATTTTGATAATGTAAGTTTTAATCGATTACAAAATGAAATTTTTTTAGAAGGCGGAATCGTTTCTCTTAATTTTGTTGTGACTCTTCAAAAATTTGGATATAATTCTTGTTTTATGGGTGGTTGTGATTTTGACAAAATAAACGCTCTTTTTGATATTCCTGATTTTTATATTCCTATGATTTTGATTGCCGTGGGTAAAGCCGAAAAAGATGTTATAAAAAATAAAAAAGCTTTTAAATTAGATCCTAAAGAATTTGTTTCTTTTTTATAATAAAAACAATAAATAATTGAGATGACATATATGTTTTTATTTCTTATTCTTAATTTTTTTCGCTTTATATATAAATAAAAAACCACTTAATAGTGGTTTTTTAAAATAACTATCTATTTATTTAAAATATCAATTGGTTTTTTAGTAGACCATTTGTAAATAATAAAAGATGTAAAAATAATTGTTAGAAAGAAAATAAAACTAAAATTTAAAAGAATAAAATATAAAACTCTTAAAATAGGGTGCCAAATTAAAAAAGGATAAACTATATTTCGTATACAATTAGCAACATAATTAGAATTATTTTTATCTAATAACGTTTGGCCTCGACTGATTTTGTCTGGATTAGTAAAAAAATCTCTTATATCTTCCACATGATCTGAAAAATAACTATTTATATCTTCGATGCTTATCTTTTCTATAGGGATAGAACCAAACAATAAAGAAGATCCGTTTGCGTAAAATAAAAAAAACGATGTTAAAACAAAAATGAAAAATGTTTGCACAATTGCGAAAATAAAACCTTCTGTCACAAAAATTTTGCCAACATTAATACCATTAGAACCTAAAGATCTTAAAATCCCTATTTTACGATTTTGTAGTTTAGCGCTCATATTAAAATAAAGCAAAATCATTATACCAGGGATGAATGTGATATAAAACAAAAAAAATTTATTAGTAAGTACATTAGTTATCCCAAGATACATTTGAGATGCCTCATATACTAGTTCCATGAATTCATTACTATATCTTGTTTCTGTGTTCCAATTCGATATTATTTCCATGTGGGTACTAATTCTGTTACTTTTATAAGCTAAAAAATAAAAACATATAACACTGAAAATAAGTGTCGCAAATATAGTGACTATAGTAACTAAACTTAAAAAGAATTTTTTATTTTTAAAACTATTTAAAGCATTTTTGAAAATAAACTTCAAAGGCAAACGGCTAGGAGAAGAAATAAAATCGTTTCTTTCTTGGATGATTTGGTTTGGATCAGTTGGTGAGAAATTATTTTTCAATTGAGATTTTTGATTTATTTGTTGTTGTAAATTATTTAACATTTCTTGAGTTAAAATTCGCTCTTTTTTTAAATAAATTTTTTCTTCTACTTTATTTTTAGTATTATTTGTACGTATTAAATCAGATATTATTTGGCCATCTTTTAATTCAATTATACGATCTGCGTATTTATAAGAATTTTCATTATCATGAGAAACAATAATTACTAATTTTTCTTTGGATAAATCTTTTAATAAATCAAAAACTTGACTAGCTGATTCACTATCAAGATTACCAGTAGGTTCATCTGCGAAAATAATATTAGGGTTTTTAACTAAGGCTCTTACAATTCCTACTCTTTGTCTTTGCCCTCCTGAAAGTCTATTGATTTTACGATTTAACAAGCTTTTATCTAAATCTACTTTTTCAAGTAAACTGTGAATTAAATTCATATCAGGTTTTTTATTTTGTAATTGAACAGTTAAAATAATATTTTCCAATACAGTCATGTCGTCCATTAAATTAAATTCTTGAAAAACAAAACCAATCATCCCATTACGATAGTTATCTAATAGTTTTTGATTAAATTTAGTAATATCAGTTTTAGCAACACTAATTTTTCCATTACTAGCAGTATCTATTCCAGTTAAGATATTAAACAAAGTAGATTTACCAGAACCTGATTTACCTACAATAAAACACATTCCTGTGTCAGGTAAGGTAAGTGAAATATTATGTAAAGCTGGCGCGATAAAATCATCTTTGGTAACATAACTTTTATTTAAATTATTTATTTGAAACATGTAATATTCATTTCCTTTTTTTATAAAAATAATTTTAGCTTATTTTAATAAATATAATTTGTTTTAATATAAAAAAATAATGGCGAAATATAAATGAATTTTTGAACAAAAATTTAGAAAGTTATTTTTTATTTAATATTTTTAAGTAAAAAAGAGGATTTTTCTTTACGTTTGATTAAGCGCTTAAATTTTATTTTGATATAAAATATAATTTTTTAAAATATTTTTAAAAAAATTTTTTTATTCATCTTATTTTTTTAATATGAACTATTTATATTATACATTTTTTTAAAAAAAGAATTAAATTTAATTATTTTTTTAAAAAAAATAATATTTTTGTAAAACGTACAAAAAATATTCTAAAAATAAGACTGTGTTTTTTTGTTATGGTATTTGCCCAAAAAAAATGTTTTTATCAAAATTACCATTGAAAGCAAATTCTCAAAGACTAATTATTCATAGTATATATTATTTTTTTCATTTTATATATAAATAAAAAAAACCACTATTAAGTGGTTTTTTGATAAAATAATTATTTATTATTTAAAATATCAATTGGTTTTTTAGTAGACCATTTGTAAATAATAAAAGATGTAAAAACAATTGTTAGAGAGAAAATAAAACTAAAATTTAAAAGAATAAAATATAAAACTCTTAAAATAGGACTCCAAATTAAAAAAGGACTAAATGTATTTCGCATAAAATTAATAACATAATTAGAATTATTTTTATCGAAAAAAATTTCACCCATATATTCTTTACGACCATATCTGTCATCATTATAATATGATTGTATATCAATTATTTTATTCAAAAAATTATTATTTACATCTGTGTCTGTTATCTTGTTTATATTGATAGAACCAAACATCAAAGAAGATACGTTTGCGTATAATAAAAAACACGATTTTAAAACAAAAACGAAGAATGTTTGTACAATCGCGAAAATAAAACCTTCTGCCGCGAAAATTTTGCCGACATTAACACCATTAGAACCTAAAGATCTTAAAATCCCCATTTTACGATTTTGTAGTTTAGCGCTCATATTAAAATAAAGTAAAATCATTATACCAGGGACGAATGTGATACAAAATAAAAACAATTTATTAGTAAGGACATTAATTACTTCGGTATATATCATAGATGAAAACGTTGTCGTACCTATGAAACTTTCGAATCTTTTAATTTGTTTATCATTCACATTTGCTTCTATATTAGGATATATTTCACGCAACTTTGTTCGAATTTGTTTCAATTTACATGCTTCAGATCTTTGATCTTCAACAGATTGAATTGTTTCTTCTTGTCCAGGATTCTGTGCTTTGTTTTTTATGGCTTGTCGGTCTATGCCTTTTTTTTCCGTTGTATTGTATATTTTTTCCATGTGTTTATCGAATCCGCTACTTTTATAAGCTAAAAAATAACCAAATATAGTACTGAAAATAAGTGTCGCAAATATAGTTACTATAGTAACTAAAATTAAAAAGAATTTTTTATTTTTAAAACTATTCAAAGCATTTTTAAAAATTAAATTGAAAGGCAAACGACTAGGAGCGGAAATAAAATCGTTTCTTTCTTGGATAATTTTATTTTGATCAGTTGGCGAGAAATTATTTTGCAATTGATAATTTGGATTTGTTTGTTGTTTTTGTAAAGTATTTAACATTTCTTGAGTTAAAGTTTGCCCTACTTTCCAAGATTTCCAAGAATTTTTTTCTTCTACTTTATTTTTAGTATTACGTTTACGCGTTGAATCAGATATTATTTTTCCGTCTTTCAGTTCAATGATACGATCTGCATATTTATAAGAATTTTCATTATCATGAGAAACAATAATTACTAATTTTTCTTTGGATAAATCTTTTAATAAATCAAAAACTTGACTAGCTGATTCACTATCAAGATTACCAGTAGGTTCATCTGCGAAAATAATATTAGGGTTTTTTATTAAAGCTCTTACAATTCCTACTCTTTGTCTCTGCCCTCCTGAAAGTTGATTTATTTTACGATTTAACAAGTTTTTATCTAAACCCACTTTGTCAAGTAAACTGTGAATTAAATTCATATCAGGTTTTTTATTTTGTAATTGAACAGTCAAAACAATATTTTCGAATATAGTCATGTCGTCCATTAAATTAAATTCTTGAAAAACAAAACCAATCATCCCATTACGATAGTTATCTAATAGTTTTTGATTAAATTTAGTAATATCAGTTTTAGCAACACTAATTTTACCATCACTAGCGGTATCTATTCCAGTTAAGATATTAAAAAAAGTAGATTTACCAGAACCTGATTTGCCTAAAATAAAACACATTCCTGTGTCAGGTAAGGTAAGCGAAATATTATGTAAAGCTGGCGCAACTAAACCGCCTTTAGTAACATAACTTTTCTTTAAATTATTTATTTGAAACATGTAACATTCATTTCCTTTTTTATAAAAATAATTTTTTATTATATTTGGAAGTTCCAAATATAATAAAATATAAAAAAATAATTTTAGCTTATTTGCATAAATATAATTTGTTTTAATATAAAAAAATAATGTCGAAATATAAATGAATTCTTTAATAAAAATTTAGAAAGTTATTTTTTATTTAATATTTTTTAAGTAAAAATGATTTTTTTCCTTAAATGAAGTTTCATTTTGATATAAAAGATAATTTTTGAAAATCTTTTTAAAAGAATTTTTTTATTTTTTAATATTAATTACTTATGTTATACATTTTTTTAAAAAATAATTAAATTTAATGATTTGTTTTAAAAAATGTATAAAAAACGAAATCTTTCAATTTTATAAAAATTTATTTTAATAAAGAATTCCTTCTTCTAATAAAGATAGCAAATCTTTATTAGAAGCATCGATAATATAATTTTTGATATCAATGTTTTTCAAAAGTTCTTGCAAACTTTTTTTGTTATAGGAAACATTGACAAATTTTTCTAAAAATTCTGATAAATTATTTTCTTTATGAAAAAAATCTCCTTTAAAAATTATTTTTGATATTTTACCTTTGTTTAAAGATAAGAAAATTTCTAAATTACCCCAATTAAAACGTTTTTGTAATTTTTTGTCATATGCAGGATGTTCTCCGAAAATCCATTCTTTAGAAGAATATTTTTTTGCCATTTGTTCAATTTTATATATTTCATCTAAAGTTAAATTGTATTCTTCATTTGTTAAATAATTATTTAGATAATCCATTAATTCTTGTTGAGACATGCCGTTTAAATGTTCTTTTAAATTAGTAACTCTTGAAGAAACACTGGTGATTCCTTTAGAAATTAGTTTTTCATTGTTAGGGGTAATACACCTTACCATGGTATCAATATCACAATCATATAGTAAAGTTCCATGCATTACCATACCGTTTTTATTTTGCATAAAGGCATTGCCCGAAACTTTTTTTTCATTTAAAAGAATATCATTTCTACCGCTAAAATATAAATTAATTCCTAATTTACCAAAAGCTTCAATAATCTTGCCTAAATACTCTTTGAAATTAAAATTTTTATCTTTTTTGGCAGTAATAATACTAAAAAGAGGCGTTTGAGGATCGTTATAAACACATCCTCCGCCTGTCGGCCTTCTAAATAATTGAATTTGATTTTTTGTAGTAAAATCTAAATTTACTTCATTTTCAATAATTTGATTTTTTCCTATAACTACGCCTTGGATTTGCCATTGGAAAAAAAAACAAAATTCGTCTTTTTTTAAAAGATTATTCAAAATATATTCTTCTAAAGCGAAATAAAAATAAGGTTTAAAATCTTTTAATCTATTATATTTTACTAAAATCATCGATTTATCCTTTCAAGATACAAAAAAAGATTTTAAAAAAGAAAAAAGTAAGTTTTATTTATCTTAAAAAAACCAAGATTTATTTTTTTTGATATTTTCGTTAAATGTATCTAATTCTTTAATTTGTTCAATAAGTTTTTTTTGATGACTAGATAATTTAGTAGGAGTTTTAATTTTGACAATAACAAAATGATCTCCTTTACGAAAATTGGAATGTAAATAAGGAATACCTTTATTTTTTAATTTAAATTTAGTATGAGTTTGTGTTCCTTCTGGTATTTTTAATTCGACATCGCCATAAATAGTGGGAATATTTAATTCTTTTCCTAAGATAGCATCATAAAAATTAATCCAAACAGTGGAAATAATATTTTGTTTTTCTCTTTCAAAAAATTCATGAGGCTGAATTTTAAAAGTTACATATAAATCACTGTTTTTAGAATTTAAGTGCCCTCCGTGTCCTTGTTGGTCGAGTTTCATTGTCATTCCATCTTCTACTCCAGCAGGAATATCAATGTTTATTGTTTTAACATTTGAAACTCTTTTAGAACATTTACAAGATGAACATTTTTTAGTAATTATTCTACCTTCGCCTCTACAATAAGAACATACTTGTTGGGTACCAATATTTCCTAAAAAAGTTCTTTGATATTTTGTAATATGTCCTGTTCCGTTACAATAATTACAAATTCGAACATCTTCTTTATTTTGCGCCCCTGTTCCATTACATTGTTTACAATCTTCTTCGAAATTTATTTTAATTTCCTTTTTTCCGCCTAAACATGCTTCTAAAAAATCAATAACACATTCTACGTATTTATCTTGAACATTATTTGTATTTTTTTGTTTATTAGTTCGATTTTCTCCGAAAAAACTTCCAAAAATATCATCAAAATTGCCAAAATCGGAACTACTAAAACCTTGGTTGAAACCTTGAAACCCACTATTATTAAAATTACTATAATCTTGGTGACCAAAACGATCATAATCACTTCTTTTTTGCGCGTTACTTAATATTTGATAAGCTTCTTGAACTTCTTTAAATTTTTCAGCAGCATTATCTTCTTTAGATACATCAGGATGATATTTTTTAACAAGTTTACGATAAGATTTTTTAATTTCTGTATCACTCGCATTTTTAGAAACTTCTAAAACATCATAATAATCCCTTTTAGATTTCATAATAAAAACTCCTATAGTTTTATATTAGATTTTATAGTTAATAAAGAAACCAAAAAAAGATTAATTTCTTTTTTTGGTTTGTATTCTGTCAAAGGAAATTATTTTTTCTCTTTAAATTCAGCGTCTACTACTTCATCTGGGTCAGAATTTTTGTCATTTTCTGGTTTATAATTATCATTATCAGAATTTTCTTTTGATTTTTCTTGAGCTTTTTGATAAGCTTTGACAGCTATTGACTGAGATTCTTTTTCTAAAAGACTCATTTTTTCTTTAATAATTGCGATATCTTCTGTTTTTAAAGCTTCTTCTAAATCTTTAATTTGTCCTTCGATTTTATTTTTTTCTTCCGGTTGAATTTCATCTTTTAAAGTGTCTAAAGATTTTTTAGTTTGGAAGATTAAGTTATTAGCTTCGTTTAAAGTATCAATTTTTCTCTTTTGATTTTATCAGCTTCTGCATTTTCTTCTGCTTCTTTAATCATTCTTTTGATTTCTTCTTCTGATAGAGAACCACTACCTGAAATAGTAATTTTTTGTTCTTTGTTAGTTCCTAAATTTTTAGCTTTAACGGAAACAATACCATTAACGTCAATATCAAAAGTCACTTCTATTTGTGGAATTCCTCTTTGTGCAGCTTGGATTTCATCTAAACGGAAATTACCTAAAGTTTTGTTTTCTCTTGCTAAAGGTCTTTCGCCTTGTAAAACATGAATATCAACTGAAGTTTGATTATCTTCTGCAGTAGAAAATACTTGTTTAGCTGTTGTCGGAATTGTTGTATTTCTTTCAATTAATTTAGTAAAAACATTTCCTAAAGTTTCAATTCCTAATGAAAGCGGAGTCACATCTAAAAGAACGATATCTTTAACATCTCCTGATAAAATACCACCTTGAATAGAAGCGCCCATCGCAACTACTTCGTCAGGGTTAATACTTTTATTTAAAGTATTTTTATTTAATTCTTTTTTAACTAATTCTTGAACAGCTGGAATTCTAGTTGAACCGCCTACTAATAAAACTTGATGAATTTCTCCTGGAGTCATATCAGCATCTTTCAAAGCACGTTTTAAAGGAATTAAACAACGATCAACTAAATCTTGAGTTAATTCATTAAATTTAGCTCTTGTTAGATTATATTCAAAATGAATAGATTCGCCTACAGAATTTCCTTGTTCGTGTCTTTGAATCATTGTTAAAAATGGTAAAGAAATTTGAGCAGACATAGCATTACTTAATTCTTTTTTAGCATTTTCTGCAGCACTTTTTAATCTTTGCATTACAGATTTATCTTTACTTAAATCTACTAAATGTTCTTTTTTGATTTCTTTTAGTAAAAATTCAATGATTTTGTTATCAAAATCATCTCCACCCAAAAGATTATCTCCAGCAGTTGATAAAACAGAAAAATTACCTTCTGCTAAATTTAAAATAGAAACGTCGAAAGTTCCTCCGCCTAAGTCAAAAACTAAGATATTTTGTTCTTTTTCATTTTGTTTATCAATACCATAAGCTAAAGCGGCAGCTGTTGGTTCATTAATAATTCTTTTTACTTCTAAACCAGCAATTTTTCCAGCATCTTTTGTAGCTTGTCTTTGAGCATCATTAAAGTAAGCAGGCACAGTAATAATTGCATTTGTTACTTCCGCCCCTAAATAATCTTCAGCTTGTTTTTTTAAATTTCTTAAAATCATTGCACTTATTTCTTGAGGTGTATATTTTTTATCTTTAATATTAACTGTAAAATTTTTTTCTCCCATATGTCTTTTAATAGACAATATAGTATTTGGGTTAGTTAACATTTGTCTTTTAGCAACTTCACCTACTAAAATTTCATCATTTCTGAAAGCTACAATTGAAGGCGTAGTTCTTCCGCCTTCTGAATTGATAATAACTTTAGCTTCTTTCCCTTCCATAACAGAAACACAAGAATTAGTTGTTCCTAAGTCAATTCCAATAATTTTATTTGTTTTCATTTGAATTATCACTCCATTCATTGATTTTTACCATTGCTGGTTTAATAACTAAATCTTTGTATAAAAAACCTTTTTCTATAACTGCTAAGTTAATTCCATTTGGCTTATTTTTATCTGATATTTTTTCGATCGCATGATGAAATTCAGGATTAAATTTTTCGCCTAAAGCTTTAATTTCTTGAACGCCATCTTTATGTAAAATATCTTTTGTTTGTTTAAAAATCATTTTAAAACCTAATAAAAAATTTTTTAATAAAGGTTCTTCAGTAGTCATCTCTAAAGCTTTTTCTAATTGTTCTAAAGGGACTAACATTTCAGTAATTAAATTCATAGAAGCGTACTTCAAAGAATGAATTTTTTCTTTTTGAATTCTTTTTTGAAAATTTTCTAAATCTGCTTGATATTTCAATTTATCATTATCATATTTGTTAGTGATTTCCGATAAATTTTCTTGTAATTGTTTTTTTTCTATTTTTAATTTTTCAATTTCTTCTTCATTGTTAACTGATGTAGAACAATCATTAGTGCATTTTTGGCTATCTTCATCTTTTTTAAAAGGACATTTATTATTTTCTTTGCAACAGGAATTGTTTTTGCATGAGTCTTCTTGCTCACAAGTTCCTTCTTCTTTTTTACAATTATCTTGTGAACAACTTTCTTTTTCACAATTGCCTTTTGGACAATGTTTTTTTTGGCAATCTTCTTGTTTACAAGTTTCTTTTGCACAATTGTTTATATTCTCGTTTTTGTGATTTTTATCACAAGGACAGTTTTGGCAATTTTTATCTTTTTTTTCATTCATTTTATATCAAATAAAACTCCTTTTTATTTATTTTTTTCATATAAATGAGATATATGAGCTGATAAATATTCTAAAATAGGTATAATTTCTGAATATTTAATTACATTAGAGCCTAAAACAGCTATAAATCCTTTTTCATTTTCGTTAATATTGTAAGGAATAGAAACAAAAATAAATTTTTTATAAGGAATTAATCTAATTTGATTAGCTAATTTGCAAATTACTTCTTTCGAATCGTAAAAAAAATTATTTAATTTTTTTGTATTTAAAATTTCGCATATATCTTTAATATTTGTGATTTCTTGTTCCGTTTGAGAAGTTAAAAAATTAGAAATACCATAAAAAGAAGTATTATTATTATAAAATTTATAAAAAGCTTCTAAAAAAAATTGTATTAATTTTTCTTGATATTTAATATGTTTTTTGATTTGCTCTTGGCAAAGATCACTTTGGATAATTTTTAAAGCTTCGTTTAAATATTTATTGATTAATAAATTATTAAAAATGTCTACAATTATCTTTAAATCTTCCGCTTTAAATTCTTTATCTTCATCTAAAAAAATATTTTGATGTTGCAAATGACCTTTATTTGTAAGAACAAAAATAACTGCTTGTTGAGGATTAACAAAAATCAAATCAATTTTTTTAATTTTACTTGTTTTTAAAATATCAGGTTTGATATCTATAATAGCATGATTTGTCAAATTACATAATAATTTTAAAACTTCTTGAATAATTTTTTCTTTATTTGAATTTTTTTTTTGGATTATTTTTTCAAACAAAGTTAAAATTTCTTTATTTTCTGGCTTGCGAGTCATTAAATTATTAAGATAAAAAACATAACCTTTTAAAGAAGGAATTCTACCGCTAGATTTATGATTTTTTATTAAATAACCTTTTTCTTCTAATTGCAACATATCATAACGAATAGTAGCACTGGAAAATTTTAAATAAGGCACTTTAGATAAAAATTCAGAACCTATGGGTTTAACTTCTTTAGAGTAATTTTCGATAACAGCCTTTAAAATTAATCTTTTTCGATTCGAAAGCAATGCTCACACCTCTAGTGTCGATCAATTCTAGCACTCATTTATAATGACTGCTAATATTATTATATTATTTTTTTTATAAATGTCAATAATAAAAATTAATATTTTTACAAAAATAAATAAAAATTTTTTGAATATGCTTGTATTGATAAATAGAGATTTTTTTATTTTTTTGAAAGTAACTTTTATTATTGTCGATCTATTCTAGCACTCATTTATAATGACTGCTAATATTATTATATTATTTTTTTTATAAATGTCAATAATAAAAATTAATATTTTTGACAAAAAATAAATAAAAGTTATTTTAATTAATATATTATTAATAAGTAGAGAGTTTTGTAATTTTTAAATTGGTTATTAATTTATTTACTTGTTTATGATTGTAAAAACATATTATTGTATAGATTTTAAAAATTTAAAACAATAATTTAGAAAATGGAAAAGCACTTGAAAAATATGGATAGTATCGTTTTATCTTTTATAAATAAAAAAAGATTTATATTATTTTTTTTAATATTTCTGTTATTTTTATTTTTTTATTATAAATATTTATTTATTAAATATCAAAATCAAATTATTCAAAATGATTATAAAAAAAATCAAATTACATTTAATTTAAAAGATAAAGTTTTAGAAGAAAAGATTCAAATGATAGGAGACATGCAAAAAAAAATCCAAAATATCTTTGATTTTGAAAAAGATAAGCCATCCTTTATTTTGAAACCTCATCGTTTTAACAAAGGAGATGTAGTATATGCTTTTACTTTAGATATTTCGTCTCATATGGAACCTTTTCAAGAAGGTATTGTAAGTAAAAATTATGCTTTAAGTGATAATGAGTATTTACCTATTTCTATTAAAGGCGGAAATAATAAAATATTTTTTAATACTAAAGGAGAATTTATAGGTATTTCCGTGCCAAATCAAGATCCAAATATTATAATTAACCATATAATAACATCTAATTCTATTTTTTATTTTTTTAAATGTCAATTGAATTTAGAACAATCAGATTTATCTTCTGAAAAAGATATTGATATCAAAAATAAATATTATTTTTTGTTAGAAGTAGATAATAAGAAATATAAAATTTTTTTAAATCAAGAAGGATGGTTTTTAGGTTTTTATAATAGCTCATCTAAAATTGATTCTAAAAAAAATTTTTTAGATTATATTTTTGATAAGATAGCGTTAGATAAATGTCAAAATAATCAAGTGAATATCGAAAAGTCGAATTTACAACAAAAAAATAATTTAGAAAATACAAAATTAAATTATCCTTTCGATGAGGACATCCAAAATTTAAATAAAATTACTTTTTTGATTCAAGTCGGAAGTTTGATGCAAAATAAATTTTTAAGTTTAGGATCTGGTTTTATTTTTTGTGTTAAAGAAATAATGGAAAATAATGAAATATTTTATGATTATTATGTTTTAACTAATAGGCATGTATTGAAACAAGCTTCAAAATATTCATCAATAAAAATTGAACTTTTTAATATTTATTTTCAACAAGAGGCGGAAATGTTTGGTTTTATAAATAATCAAGATGTATATGATGATATAGCTATTTTGACTTTTAGAGATAAAAATACAAAAAAATTTGAAGAAATAAAAACAATTTTAGATAAAGTTTTACCTAAGAAAAAAATAAATGTTTATCAAGGAGAAGTTGTTTATAGTATGGGTTCTCAAATTACTCAAATTAAATCAAAAAAACTAACTTTTGATAATTTCAATACTCTTTCGCAAGATAAGGATTTATTTTTAAAACCAAATATTATTTGGGGGTTTAATTTATTAAAAAAAGGTAATATTGTTGATTATAATGAAAAAGAAATTTCTTTTGATATCCAAATTGATTCAGGTAATAGCGGAGGTCCTGTTTTTAATACTCATGGGGAAATTATAGGCATAAACAAAAGCGTTATTATAAGTGATTATGTGCCAGATAGAATTTCTCAATGTCTTAATATTGAGCATGTTAAACAAATATGTAATCGAATAATTGAATTGCATAAAAAAAATCCAATTAAAAAATTTTTTAAAATTTTACCAGAAGATTATGATTATTTAGAAAATGAATTAAATTCATTTCCTCCTTTTAATCAAAATCCAAATTTTTTAATAAAGAATAAAAATAATATTACTATTACAATCGAAGAATTATTAAATTATTTTCGAAATAAAAAAATAAAATCAATTATTTCTGAGTTAATAAAAGAAGAAAAAGAAATACAATTAAATATTAAGTTAGTAGTTATGTTTTATAAAAAAGAACAAATATTTTCTTTAAATCCTAAAAAAGAGCAAATAAAAATAATTTATAATGAACAAAAAAATAATATTATTTTTGAAAAAAAGGGCCCAAATAATTTAAATGAAATTAAAATTTATAATTTCGATGATATTCAATTAAAAGAACAACATGAACCCTTTATATCTTTAGAATTAGTTTATCCTCATGAATCAAATAATGATAATATGGAAATAAATGAAAAACGTAAATTTGATAATTTAAAGAAAATAAAAAATTCTTTAATTTTTTGGGATCAAAATGAAGAAATTAGCGGTAATGGGATTGTTTTTCAAAAAAAATCTTTACCAAATAATAATTTTTTATATTTTGTTTTATCTACTTATACAAATAATAAGAATAAATTATTATCGTTAATTGAACCGATTAAAAATATTTTTTCTAATGAAATCGAAATAACTATTTTTAATAATGATAATTATCAAAAAGAAAAAGGCCAAATTAACAGTTTTTTATTAGGACGTAATAATTTGATTTTAATAACTTTTGTATCTTCCAATAATTACGATATTATTCCGGCCAGATCTTCTAAAAATTTAAATTTAGGAGAAGAAATATTTTTTTTAACAAATAACTATAATGATAATTATTTTCCACAAATGTTTAAAGGTGTTGTAAGTTATAAAACAAATGATTTTGTCTTGTGTGATTCCGTATTTGATTTAAGGAATAAAAATAAAATTGCTAATCCTAAATTTAATTTTTTATATTTTGATAATGAAGGTAATTTTATAGGAGTTAATAATATTTTGGAAGAATCTAATAAATTACCACATAATTTTATTAAAGTTGCTTTATTAAAAGAAAAAGATATATTTGATTTTTTAAAAATATACAAATTAAAAGAAAATTTGACTTTAATTTTTTCTTGTTTATTTGTTCTTATTGTTATATTTATTGTTATTATTTATTCGAATTATCCTATAAAAAGAAAATTTTGATAATATTACACTTTCAAAAATATTGTTTGGTTGCCGCAAATTTATTTTTGATGTAAAAAAAATATATTAATAATAATTTAAAAGATATTCTAAATGATAAATTAATTTTTGAAAATCTTTTTTAGGATATTTATTTGGAAATTTATGTTTATAAATAGTACATAGGAATTACAACAATAAAATTGATTGTAATTATTAATTTCAGAGATGGATTATTTTTGTCCTTTTGCAAAGCACCAATGTAGAATTTATTATTATTTATTGAATGGCCTCAATAGTTTAAATGTTTAAAACACATTAAATGATTAAACTTTGAAAATTTTATTGATTTTGTAGCTATATTGATCAAATTGTCCATTTATCACGTATAATTACTTTTTGATATTTATAATAAATACTTGGAACATAAATTTCATTATTTACTGCTCTTCACTACTCTTTACTCTTCACTGCTTTTCACTGCTTTATTAAAATAAGACCTTTTGAAAATTACTAATTTGAAAAACCAAATTATTTATTTGAAAAAATAAATAGTTTGGTTTTTTTCTTTTATATAGGAAAAGGTAGAGCTTTGGTAATTTAAGTTTTTCAAATTTTAGTAATTTTGAAAAAGGCTTAAATTAATAAAGCAGTAAATTATTGCGTTTTTGTCGTTTTGTACGTCCCATAAAAGACGTTTAGCTTTTTTTACATAATTAGAAGCTTTTTTTGCTGGTTCCGAAATTTTTTCGTTAACTTCATTTTCAATTTTTTTAATTAATTTTGAATTTTTAGATTCAAAGTTTATTTCAGCGTTATATCCTAAATTATCTAATTCTTGTTCTACTGCTTCAAGAACACTAATAACTCCGTGTTTACGTTCACTAAGTTCATATTCATCTAATGAATAATCAACAGTACTGAAATATTGTGCTTCGTCAACAACAACGTTATCTTGTTTAGTCATTTTTTGATTTTTTTTATTTTGCATTGTGTTTCTCCTTTCTCATTTTTGATTTTTAAATTGTTAATTGTACTCAACAATTTAAAGAGAATATACATTTTCTTTAATTATGAAATAGGTAGAAAATTGGAGGGCTTAGATGGTTTTGCGAATAAAACCGAAAATAACAAAGAAAGCGCTAACTTTAAATTATTTTGTTCTAAATTTAAATCCATTTTTTTTAATTTAAAATATGCCGTACGCAAATTAAATTAAAAAAAACTTTGAAATGGATACCCTCTTTAAATTGTTGAATTAAGGTAAAAAAAACATTAATCTTGATTTTATGGGTGTTTTTATCTTTTTAGTTCTATTTTAGTTCTATTTTAGTTCTATTTTCTTTCAAAAAACATACTTTTTATATAAATTTTTATATATTTTCTATATAAATTTATATATTTTCAATAAAAATTCTTATTTTTTTATATAAATTCTTATTTTTTTAATAAAAATTCATATTTTTTTATATAAATTCTTATTTTTTTTAAAAAAATAATATAATATTCCTATTTTTTTTGATATTTAAGGTGTTATCATAAAAAATTTATTAAATATCATCCAAAATAGAAACATTATTTTTATTTTTTTATACAATACTAAAAATTAAGTTCTTTTTGTAGTATCTTTTGTGTCTTTTGTTTCAGTTGTGTTTGTATTTTTAGCTTCTAAGTCATTTAATCTTTTAAGTAATGCTTCTTGTACGTGTACGTTTTTATCTTTGTCAGGGTTAATTTTGTTAACGATGACATTTGTAGATTTGTCGTGGTCTTGGAATGGTAATTCGTTATTACGATACATTGCGATTAAACCAAAAATTGCGTAAACAGTACAAATAGCCAAGCCGACAGCCTTTAAAATTTCTTTTGTTGCTCTTTGAATTGCATTGTTATTAGCCATTTTATTTTATTTCCTTTCATGATTTATACATGACTTGGTTTTAGCTTTGTATCGGATTGTCTAGCCGATAAAATATTTAAAAATTCATTTAATGAATACTTAAAAATTCTTTTTTAATTTTGCTCGTACAATAAACCGAACATAAATTTTTAATTTGATTAATAATTTTAATTCCTTTGAAATTTTGCGAAATATCATTAAATGTAAAATGTTTTAATAAAGTTTCTAAATTTAAATTGCTACTAAAAAAAGTATTTAATTTATTTTCGCAACGATAAACTAAAATAGGCCCTAAAATTTCATCCCTAAAATAAATTGTTAAATGTTCCGCGCCGATATCATCTAAGAAAAGAACCGGAGTATTTTTTACAATATTTATTTTTGTTTCTATATCTTGGTCGTACCAATGTTGGGGAAATTGCCTAACAAAATCCGGCATATATAAAAATATAAAATCTTTTTCTTTTTGTAAATACCAATTTATAAAACCTTTCATCAAAAAAGTTTTATAAGTATTTAATGCTCCGTAAAGATAAATGCCGTTTTTTTCTTTAAACTGGTTAACTTTTCCCCATTGTTCCTTAGAAAATTCAATTTTAGATAAAATCGTATTAAAAAAATCTTTATCAATTTTTTTTATTTCTTCTAAATTTAAATTTTGATTAAATAAATTATGTACTGTCATAATATTTTCTTCATAAAGAGGCTTTTTAGTATCTTGATAAACAATTTGAATATAAGGTTTGGTTTTTAAAATCATTTTATGTTCGAATTCATCTATGTTCTTTTTATTTTTAAAATAATTTAACATCGTTTCTATATCTTTTGTATCGTAATCAACGCCAAATTTTAAATCTTTTGTCGTGGGGTCTTCTTGAATTTGTTTGATTATGCTTGTATCTATCATGGCGAAGCTTTTTTTATCTTCTTCTTGTTTATATTCGGTTTCTTTTCTTTGAAGCCGTTTTAATTCTTTTTGTTCCCATTCTCTTTTTTGTTCTTCTTCAATTATTTTTTTGATATTTTTTATGGCTTCATACATTGCTAAATAAAGACTTCGTTTCTTCTTCAACCATTTTTTCATGAGCGGTTAATTTTTTTTCAATTATTTTTTTAGAATATAAAATTTTATTAGTTGCATCAAAAATAAAATCTTTATTAAGGTTGATATCTTGTTTGATTTCAAAAGGAGGATTAGAAATTTTTTTAAAAATTTGATTGAAGTTGGGAACGTCGGAAGGATTCAAATATAAAACGCTGTTTTCTAAATTCAAATTGGTTTTTCCTTTTTCATTAGATAATAAAAGGACTCTAAAATAATTGTTAGTTAAATAATCCGTGATTTCTTTTAAATCATATTTATTTTTTTTAAACATATTTAATTTCTCCTTTACTATTTACTGCTTTGAATTAATATTTTATTCAAAATGATATTTAATAACTTCAAATTGTCTTATTTCTATACCATTTTTTAATACAGTAGCTGGATACATTGTTATTTCTTTTTTATCAGTTAAAAATTTTAATAATTTATTAAAATAAAAATCACAATCAATACAGCCATAATTTACATACCCAGTAATGATTTTGTAAATTTTCGCTATATCATCTTTTATTTTGAAATCATTAAATATTCTGTATGTGTCAAAAAGGTCATATACTTTGCATAAACACAGCGCATATGTTTTTAAATCATCTCCGACTACGACGTTTTCGGCGTTTTCAAGATTTAATGTAGTTTTGTATATTTTTTCTTTCAGTTTATTTAAAAAACTTAACTGTATTTCGCTTGTAAGTTTAAAATTTTCATTTGAATATTTTTTGTTGTTTATTTCTAATGCTTTATTTGTTTTGGCTACATTCATTTTTGTATTCTCTCAATCTTTTTTTTTAATCCTTGTATTTCATTTCTTAAATGAATATTTTTTATTTGTAATATCATGTTGTGTGCATTTACATCATTATTTTTGTTTTTTAATTTCAAATTACATTTTGATAAAATGAAATTTTGTGTTTTTAATCCGTTATTAGATTTTTTTAAATTGTCGCGTTCTTTTTTGATATTATTAACTTCTTCGTCGCGTTGTTTTGCGTATTTTTCTAAATCATTAACGAATGCATGGGCTAGCAATTCCGTATATATCATTTTTTTAAACTCCTAAATTTTCTTATTTCAAAAATATTTAATATTTCCTTTGATTCCCATGTATAGACAACAATTGAATACGTCTATTAATTTTTTTTATATTCGCTTGTCTCATAGCTAAAATTGTTTTTGTTGCTGTTCTTATGATTTCGCCGTTTTCCTCGTTTTTTTCTAATTTGATTATTAATGATTCTAAATGCGATATTACATTAGCTGTATCATTTATTTCAATTTTTAATCTAGCATTTTCAGTTAACGGTTTAAATGCGTCGTGTTTATCTTTATTTTCCATTTGATTTAAAACCTCTTTATTTTTGTTAATTTATTTTTGTAAAATTTTTTGTCTTAAAAAATATTTTTTTTATTTTGGAATTTCTTTGTTATAAAAAAATATTTTGTGTTGAACGCTTTCAAAATTTTAAACTCTTTTTTTCTTGTTCGGTTTTTTTCCTATATAAAAGAAAAAAAACCAAACTATTTATTTTTTCAAATAAATAATTTGGTTTCTCAAATTAGTAATTTTCAAAAGGTCTTATTTTACTAAAGCAGTAAAAAGCAGTAAAGAGCAGTTAAAAAGCGCTACCGTTTCGGCGGTTTAAGTTTTTAAATCAAAAAAGAAATAAAAATAATTTCAAGTTTTTGAAATTTAAAATTTGTATCTTTTTTTTAATAAATAAAAATTTATTGTAAGTTTTTATAATATACAAAACTTAAAAATTTAATTATTCCAATATTTAAAATATTGTTTTTTTATTTTATATTTGTTGTGTGTTAAATATTTATCTATTTCGTCGAATTCATATTTATTAATTTTTAAAAAATTATAAATATATTTAAGAGCTGTTTTGTTTAAATATTGGGTTGAATCTAAAATACTAAATTGACGAAAAGGATCATAAACACAAAGATAAAAAAATTTCTTCTTTTTTTCTTGTTCAATGAATCCAATAATACGCTGACATTTATCAATGTTTAATTTAATAAAATTTACTTCTTCTATTAAATGATGTTTATCTTTATTTAGAAACATTTTAATTTGTGTTGGATTTATAAAATGGCTCTCATTTTCAAAATTTTTATTTTTCAATGTTTCATTAAAAGATTCGATTATTTTATCCCAATCCAAAGATAAATGTTTAGATTCATGAATAATAATATCAATTTTTACTTTATTATCATCTAAATAATCGCTGACTTTTTTTATTTCCATTGAAAATGTTCGCCTTTTTCTTCGTAAAATTTCAAGATTCTTTTATCAGTAATTGGATTTAATGACCAGTCTTTAAAAAGAAAACTTCTTGTCCAAGGAGAATCGACTTCGTGCGTTAGCATAACTAAACGATTAGCAGTATAAGAACCATATTTTTTTAAAATATTATCCATAATTTGAATTTGTTGCGGTTTAAAACAAGATATATTAAAATTTTCAATAATTTTTAAATCTTTAGGAATTTTTTTTGTATATTCTAATGTTTTTAAATATAATTTTGGAGAACAAGGGCCATATTCCCAAGCTTCCCAATCGTTTTTAAAAAAAGGTTTTTTAAATTTGATTAAATGTTGACAATAAGCGAAAAAAACTAATTTTTGTAATTTCATTTTAGTATAATCTTTTTTATTTTGATTTCTAATTTATATATTGAGCTACATCTAAAATATTAATTTGTTGTTTTTCTTTTTTTATCATTTTAATTCACCTCTATTTTTATTTTACTTATATTTTGTATTTTATTAGATGATAATTTAAAATTTGATTAAGTTGTTTACCCATAAAGAACAGTAATAACTATGAGCGAGAGAAGAGGGGCTATTTTTTGTTTTTATATACAAAAAAATAATATTTAAGCATCTGGTTTTTCGATTTCGCAATTGCGATCTAACCATTTTTTTGCCAAAGTAGCCGCTAATGTATAAGAGTGATAATAAGATGATGATGATAATGGAGCTTCTAACTACGTTATATTTTTGTTTCGTTGTTGTTTGTTCTTCTTTTGTTTCTTTTTTCATATTTTTTTCTTGCTTTTTCATTTGATGTTTTTAAAGGTTTATTCCGCGTAATTTACCAATGATAATTATTAAAGATTTTATTTCTTTTATCTTTTCGTTGTTTATATTAAATTTTGAAATTTTTTAAAGTTTGCATAATAGTTAAATTTAATTAAAAAAAATAATAAAAAAAGATTATCAAATATTGATAATCTTTTAAATATTTTTAATGATTTCTAGAGTATTTTAAAAAAAGTTCCGCTTTTTGAATATGCTCGTTTTTTGAAGCCAATGGTTCAACATTAAATATAAGTTTGAATGAATTTGATACTTATTGTAGTACTACACTTCTTCCTCATAAACCTGATTATATGAAATAAATCTAAATTATTAAATTAAAAGAAATTATTTTTTTTAAAAATTTTATAATTATAAAAAAATATATATAATAAAAATATGATTAAAAAAGGACCAAAAGTTATGAAAAATATTAGAAAAAAATAATAAATTATAAAAAAACATTTATTTTTTCAACAATTACATTAATTCTTTTAATTTCTATTTCAATTTATTGCTTAATAAGCGAAAAAGAAAAAATAAGTAATCAATCAAGTTGTAGAAAATAAACAAATTACATGGAATCAGAATCCAAAAACTGAAGAAGAATATAATATAGCCCTACAAGAATGGAAAAATCAATGTCATTTCAAATCTAAGAATACATTTACTGGAAAGGAAATAGGTAATTTATTAGGAACTTCAAATCAAACTTTATATTGTTTTTATGATGCTACAATATTTCAAAAAAATAATAAAAAAACTGTCTATTCTTATTATGATAAAAATGAAAATTTTTATGTAATTCAATATTCTTTTAAAAATAATTATTGGTCTAATATTTATACTTTTGAAAATCTTCCTTCTATTGAAAAAATAAAAATTTCTGATCTAGATAAAGTTGAATTTAATGGTTATTTGGACACTACACCACCACCAGTTAAACTATCTCATATGAAATAATTTAAACAAAAAGAAGTTATTTATCAATTTCTTTTTTTTGCTTTAAAAATTTTGTAATTATAAAAAAATATATAACAAAAATATAATTTAAAAAGGATAAAAAGTTATGAAAAATATTAAAAAGAAAATAACAAATTATAAAAAAACATTTATTTTTTTAACAATTATATTATTTTGTTTAATTTCTCTTTCAATTTATTGTTTAACAAATAAAAAAGAAATTAAAATTATAGAAAACAAACATATTACATGGAATCAAACTCCATCAAATGAAGAAGAATATAATGAATCTTTACAACGATGGAAAAATCAATGTATATTTAAACAAGGAAACGAATATACTGGTGATGAAGTCAGAAATAAATTAGGTAAATCATGGAAAACTTTATATTGTTTAGATGGCGGTAATATAATAAAAGGGAATCTAAAAGAAGGGCATCTAAAAGTAGAATATAAGGTTTCCAGTTTGAAGGAAAATAATTATAATTTAGATTATTGTTATTTTTATAATTTATATAACGATGTTATGAATTTTAAAAGACCAATGGTAAGTTCGGATAATTCTATTTTTTTTAAAGATCCTTCTCCTATAAGATTAATTTTTACTTACGGATCGTTAATTAAATTTGACACCTATTGCGACACCACTCCTCCTCCGACTAAACCATCTCATATGAGATAATATAATTTTTATCAAAAAGAACTTATTCATTTAAGTTCTTTTTTATTTAAAAAGCGTTTAAATTCAAAAAAAAAAAAAAAGATATAATTAAAATAAATCAAAAAAAGGAAAAAAATATGCAAAATATCAAAAAATTAATTACAAATTATAAAAAAACATTTATTTTTTTAACAATTACATTAATTTTTTTGATCTCTGTTTCAATTTATTACTTAATAAGAGAAAAAGAAAAAATAAGTAATCAAGTTGTAGAAAATAAACAAATTACATGGAATCAGAATCCAAAAACTGAAGAAGAGTATAATATAGCATTAGAACAATGGAAAAACCAATGTTGTTTTCAATCAGGATCCACATATGTTGCTAGCACAATTGTAAGTAAATTAGGTAGCCCAAGTAAAACGGGTAAATTAACTAGGGAATTATATTGTTTAGATAGCGGTAATATATGGGTGCCGTCTCTTACAGTTGCATATGTTAATGCTATACCCGAAGAACAATTTAAATTAGATTATTGTTATTTTAAGAATTGGACTCTTGACGTTATTAATTTTACAAGAAAAGGTACTCCTTACGATAATTCCTTTTGTGGTTTTGGTGGAAACTCTCCCGCTTGCAGGTTAGTTTTTGATTCGGGATGGTCAATCAAATTTGACACCTATTGCGACACCACTCCTCCTCCGACTAAACCATCTCATATGAGATAATATAATTTTTATCAAAAAGAACTTATTCATTTAAGTTCTTTTTTATTTAAAAAGCGTTTAAATTCCAAAAAAAAAAAAAAAGATATAATAAAATATATCGGAAAGGTATATAAAAAAAATGAATTTAAAAAACACCAAAATAAATTAATTGTTATTGGCACTGTCGTTGTTGTATTCATCATTGGCTTAATTTGTGTTCTTTATAACAAACACACTGATGACGCTTCATCTCCATCTACTAAACCAAAACACGAAAATGCTCAACTTACTGAAAAAACAGATTCAAATGAAAAAATAAAAAGTTATGATCAATTACGATCAGAAAAATTGAAAAGATTAGAACAAGAAAAAAAACTTTTGTTGCTTGACATCGAAAACATAAAACCTAAAATTAAAAAGGCAAAAGACGAATTTATGGAAACTAAAAAACAATTAGAAGAAGTTAAACAATAGTTAAATGAATTGCAACCAGAAAAATACATTTCAGAAATATCTGGAAAAGGCGTAGAAGGAATAAATCAATCCGTTCGAGAAATGAACTCTTTATTAACACAAGCGCCTATTCAAAAGAGAAAATCATTGTTAGAGATGAAATTTATGCTTGATGAAAGTAGTTATAATAGTCTTAATCGAGAACTTGAATGCTTAACAAATTCGCTTGCTTTTGTTGAAAAACAAATCCAATTTCCTGATGAAATATTTTTTTTTAACGATTTTTAATAATTTGAAATAAATTATCAAGTAAAAAAACTTATTCATTTAAGTTCTTTTTTATTTAAAAATTAAACTTTAATCTTAAAGAATTAGATTAACTTATTTTTTTTTTTTTTACAAAAACAAATATCAGAAAGAGAAAAAATATTATTAATCGGTACAGTCTAAAATAAACGTAATAATCAAAATTACCCCTAAAATCAAACTCAAAAACTAAAATTTGAGTTTGATTTTTTTTCATAATGGTTAAATTAAATTTAGGTGATTTTTCATCAGAGTATTATCTTTTGTTTTTTTATAGGTTTATATACGGTTATTTTTTTATTGATCCATCAGGATTGAAATGAGTTGTTTTGCTGATGTTGCCAGACGATTCGTATTCGTTGATGAAGTTTATTGTTTTACCGTCTGATTGGAAATCAGTATATTTTATTAGATTTCCATTGCTTGGATTGTATTCATAGTCTCCTTTTTTTGTTTTACCGTCTGATTGGTAATAAGTTAACTTAATTGCATTTCCATTAGATGGATTGTATTCATAGATATAATTTATTTTGTTTACGTTGGGTTGGTAATGAGTATATTTAATTTGTTTGCTAGTAGATGGATCAAATTCAGTGATGCATTTTATTGTTTCGCCGTCCGATTGATACTCAATTTTTAAATGTTTATTTTTTAAAGTCTTAATTAATTCTGTTAGTTGATTTAAAGTATTTTGAGTGGTTGTTAAAGTTTGTTCTTTGGTGTTTAAGTTATCTTGAATTGTTTTGAATGCTTGTTCTTTTGTTTTTAAATCGTTTTGAACAGTTTCTAACGCTTTTTCTTTTGTACTTAGATCATTTTTAATTGTTTCTAATTCTTGTTTTTGTTGATTTAATGCATTTTTAGTTTTAGTTAACGCATCTTCATTTTTTTGTTTTTGTTCTTCGAGTGTTTGTTGGTCTTTAATTGCCGTTTTAATGTTTATATCCGGATCCTGGTTGTCTTCTGAAACATGTGTTTTTTTAGTTTTTGGTGTGATTGGTTTGAAGAAACACCAGTAGATTAATGCACATCCACATATGATTAAGATTGTGTAAAGACAAAGATAAATTTTTTTTGTTTGTGGTTTCATATGTTATTTTAGTTCCTTTCTTTTTTAACTATAATAAAATCCTTTTTTATAATATTTTTTGATCCAATTTATATTTATATAAATATTTTTATTAAATTAAATTTTTTTAAAAAAAAAGACTTTTTAAGGTCTTTTTTATTTAGAATTTTTTATTTAGAAATTTTTTGTTTTCGCCAAACAAAAAAACCAACAGATGTAATTATCATAAGTATTATTATCGTCCATAACCATTTATTTTTAAAAAAAGAGGTATTTTCTGGATTGGATTCTGTAACTGTTTCGGAATTGTTAGTTGTATTATGATTTGTATTTTCTTTTTTTTCGACAGTAAAAGAAACTTTTATTTCTCCTGTGTTATTATTAGATTTAATTATAGCTTCAGTTTGGGTCGGATCATTATCTATTTTTAAAGAATGTGATTCTGTTAAATCTTTATTTAATGTTTTTATTTTCGTTATAACTTCATCTTTAGTAGGTTTTTGACCTGTTGTTTCTATTTTTCCTAAGTTTGTAGTTGTTAAAAATTTAGATAATGGTGTTTGTGTTTTTTTGACAGTAAAATAAACTTTCACTTCTCCCGTGTGCTCATTAGATTTAACTATAGCTTCAGTTTCGGTTGGGTCATTATCTATTTTTAAAGATTTTGATTCTTTTAAATCGTTATTTAATTCTTTTATTTTCACTATAATTTCATCTTTAGTAGGTTTTTGACCTGTTGTTTCTATTTGCCCTAAGTTTGTAGTTGTTAAAAATTTAGATAATTCTTTTTCTGCGAAAATCAATGAGGTATTAGAAATTAATAAAATAATTGAAATAAACAAAAAGAATAAATGTTTTAAATTTATTTTATTTTCAATTTTTTGCATTTTTGTTATATTTTAAACCTTTCATTAAAACGTATTTTTAAATAATATATTAAATTAAATATTTATTATTTTAAATAAAAAGTTTTTTATAATCAAATGAAAAAATAATGTAATTTATTTCTGTTTTCTTAATTTTCATTATTTTTGATAAATAATAATGTCAATTATATTTTTTTATTTATGTCTTTAATTAATATGTAGGCAAATACAATTTTTACTTTCTTTAATAATATCAATCAATCCATTAAAAGGTGTTTTTTTTGTTCTTGAAAAAAATCATCAATTTTTTTAGTAAATCATTTGTATTTATATATTTTATTATGAAAATTAAATTTTATTATAATTACAATTTTATTATATTTTTTAAATTAAATAATTTTATTTTTTTAAAATAAAATGAAGTTTTGATTTCATAAAGTTTATGTTTTTTAAATAATATATTAAAAAACAAAATAATGTGGAAAAGCTCAAACTTAAAAAACCTAATAAAAAATATTTATTTTTGATTACCATATTCATATTCGCACCTTTTTATATTTATTTTTAATATGTTTAAAATATAAATTAATAATAAATTAAACTAAAAATAAAATAAAAAAATAATTTGAATAATTTTTAAGAAGTAATTCTTAAATATTTATTTAATTTATTATAATAATAAATTAAATAAATTTAACAAATTTTATTAATTTTAAATATTTTTAATAAATTTAAGGATTCGCAAATATAAAATTATTCAAAATATTTTTTATAAAGATAAATATTAAATGAAATTTCAAAAAATATCATAAATATAATTAAAAAAAATATTTTTTAAAGTAAAATATGTATATATATTATATATTTGAAGTTATCTAAATTATTTTGAAACTAGTTTTAAAAATATTGAAATATCCTATAAATCGATTATTTATGTTTATTTTTTTAAAAAAATAATAAACAAAATTAATAAGATTAAAAAATATATTTATAAATTAAAAAAGGTTAATAATTAAAATTATGAAAGTCGGAATTGTAGGTTTGCCAAATGTAGGGAAATCAACTTTATTTAACGCTATAACAAATATGAAAGTTTTAGAAGCTAATTATCCTTTTGCTACCATCCAACCTAATGTCGGTGTTGTAGGTGTTCAAGATGAACGTCTTGATTTTTTAGCTAATTTGTCGCAATCTCAAAAAATTATAACAACTCAAATTCAATTTATAGACATCGCAGGTTTAGTAAAAAATGCTTCGAAAGGAGAAGGTTTAGGAAATCAGTTTTTAACACATATTAGAGATGTGGATGCTATTTGTCATGTAGTTAAATGTTTTGTAGATCCAAATATTATTCATGTTAATGATAAAGTAGATCCTATTGAAGACAGTTCTATTATTGAAACAGAATTAATTCTTTCTGATTTAGAACAAATCGAAAAACGTTTATCTAAAATTAATAAACAAAAAAAATCTTCTTTAAATAAAGAAGTTTTAGAGGAAGAAGAAATATTAAATAAATTAAAATCCTATTTAGAAAAAGATATTAATATTTCTCAAATTAGTTGGAATAAGGAAGAATTAAAAATAATTAAAAATTTTAATTTATTATCTTTAAAACCTATGATTTATATTGGTAATTTTCAAGAAAAAGATTTATCAGATTTAACAAATAATAATTTTTTTAAACACATGTTCATTCATAGTCAAACAAAAATAAGAGAATTTATTCCTGTTTGTATTTTGTTCGAAAAAGAATTATCTCTTTTGAATAAAGCGGAACAAAAAAATTTTTTATCTATGTACAATTTAAAAAATAGTGCTTTGCAAGAAATTATTCAAAAAAGTTATAAACTATTAGGTTTAAACACTTACTTTACTTCAGGAAAACAAGAAACAAAAGCATGGCCTTTTTTCAAAGGGATGACTGCTCCAGAATGCGGCGGTATAATTCATAGTGATTTTCAAAGAGGTTTTATTAAAGCGGAAGTTTGTAATTACGCAGATTTAGTTAATACTCCTAATTTTATCAAAGTTAAAGAAAATGGCAAATTAAGATTAGAAGGAAAAAATTATTTAGTTCAAGATGGAGATATTATTACTTTTCATTTTAATGTTTCTAAATAAAAAATAATAAAATATTTATAATTTTTTATATAATTTTACATTCAAGGAGAATATTATGATAAATAAAGATTATAAAGAAACTTTGTTAATGCCTTTGACAAATTTTCCTATGAAAGCTAATTTAAGCCAAAAAGAAATTGATATACAAAGTAAATGGACAAATATTAGATTATATGACAAAGTTTTAGAAAAAAATAAAAATAATCTTTCTTTTTTTCTTCATGATGGTCCTCCTTATGCTAATGGAAATATTCATATTGGACACGCTTTAAATAAAATTTTAAAAGATTTTATTGTACGTTTTAAAACGATGCAAGGTTTTTATGCTCCTTATGTTCCAGGATGGGATTGCCACGGCCTTCCTATTGAAACGGTTATATTAAAAAAATATTCTAAAGATAAATTATCTTCTAAAAAAGATTTTTTAAATAAATGCCAAGAAGTAGCTATAGATTTTATAGAAAAACAGAAAAAAAGTTTTCAAAGATTAGGTGTTTTAGGTCAATGGAACAAACCTTATTTAACTTTAAATAATTCTTTTGTAGCTGACCAAATTAATATTTTTGGTAAAATGATTTCTAAAAAATTAATTTTTAAAAAATTAAAACCTATTTATTGGTCTCCTTTTTTACAATCTGTTTTGGCTGAATCAGAAATAGAATATAAAAATCATCAAACACTTTCTATTTTTATTCTTTTCCCGCTTGTAAAATCAAATATACAAGAAGATATTTTTCAAGATGCTAAATTATTAGTTTGGACAACAACTCCTTGGACTTTACCAGCCAATGTAGCTATTTGTGCGCATCCTAATAAAGATTATCATTTAATAAAAATTAATAATGATAAATATATTATAGGCGTTTCGGTTTTAAATAATTTAAAAGAAAAATTTGATTGGCCAAAGGTAGAAATAATAAAAACTTTTAAAGGTAGTTTTTTAAATAATTTTGTATATGAAAATAAACTTTTCAATAAACAAAATAAAGTTGTTTTAGATACTTTTGTTTCGGATAAAGAAGGAACAGGTTTAGTTCATATAGCTCCAGGGCACGGTCATGATGATTTTTTATTAAGCGAAAAGTATAAATTAGATATTTTATTGAGCATTGATAAAAAAGGTTTAATGACTGAAATTTCAGGAAAATATCAAGGTCTTTTTTATGAAAAAGCTAATTATATTATTGTTTCAGATTTAAAAGAAAATAATCTTTTAATTAGTTCAACAATATTAAATCATTCTTATCCTCATGATGAAAGAACAAAAAAACCAGTTGTTTTTTTAGCTATTCCTCAGTGGTTTTTAAATATTGAAAAAATTAAAGAACAATTATTATCTGAAATTCAAAAAATTAAATGGATTCCTCAATGGGGCCAAATTAAAATACATAATATGATTAAAGATAGAAATGATTGGGTGATAAGTCGCCAAAGAAGTTGGGGTGTTCCAATTCCTATTTTTTATACAGAAGATGAACAGCCAATTTTAGATGAATTTTTAATTCAACATGTTTCTGATTTAATAAGAAAAAATGGCAAAGAAATTTGGTTCGAATGGGAAGCTTCAAAATTATTACCTCCTAATTATCAAAACAAAAAAAGCCCTAACAATATTTTCCGTAAAGAAACAGACATTATAGATGTTTGGTTTGATTCAGGAACTTCTTATAGCACTTTTCAAAAATCAAATAATGATTTAATACCTGCTGATGTTTATTTAGAAGGCGCAGATCAATATCGTGGTTGGTTTAATTCTTCTTTAATTACTTCTGTAGCTGCTTTTCAAAAAGCACCTTATAAAACAGTTATTACACATGGTTTTGTTTTAGACGGAAAAGGACAAAAAATGAGTAAATCATTAAATAATGTCGTTGATCCTTTGCAAATTATAAAACAAAAAGGAGCCGATATTTTAAGATTATGGGTAGCTAATATTAGTTATAATGTAGATGTTAGATTAGATGATACTATCTTAAAGCAAATAGAAGACAAATATAAAAAAATCAGAAATACTTTTCGTTTTATGTTAGGTAATTTAAATAACTTTGATCCTTCTAAAGAATGTTATATTTCTTTCGAAAAAAGAACTTTATTTCATCAATTATTTATTTTAGAATTTCAAGATATTTTTCTTAAGATAATAGAATATTACGAAAATTATAATTTTGACCAAATTTTAAGTTTATTATATCCGTTTATTTCAAATAGAATGAGCGCTTTTTATCTAGATTTTACCAAAGATATTTTGTATATCGAAAAAGAAAATAATTGGGAAAGAAATGTAATTCAATCTACTATATACGATCTTTTAATGTCTTTTTTAAAAATTTTAACTCCTATTATTCCTCATACTACTTCGGAAATATATCAAAATTTATCTTTTGTTCCAAAAGAAGATATTTATTTAGAATCGATTCCTCAAAACAAAGAATTAAAAGAATGGATATCTTTTTATTCTCAAAAGATAGATATAGAACACAAACAAATTTATTATAAATTATTTTTTTCTTTTAGAGAACAAGTTTTAAAACAATTAGAAGAAGCAAGAATAAATAAAATTATTAATAAATCTTTACAAGCTAAATTAATTTTAAAATTACCATTAAAATATATTGATATGATTAATGTTTTAGAAATTAAAGATAAATTGCATCAATTATTAATTGTGTCGCAATTAGAAATAATAAAATCCGAAATTTTTGAGATTAAAATCATGCCAGCCTTAGGAAATACTTGCCCTAGATGTTGGAACGTTATAGAAAATAAAGATTTAGAACAATTATGTAATCGTTGTTTAAATTTTTTTAAAGAATAAAATAATTAGAATACGGAAAATATAAAATTAATATAATGAAAAAAAGTCAAAATATTTCAAAAACGAATATAAATAATGATGATAAATTTTTAACAAAATGTAATATTACAATTCTTCTTATTTCGTTGTTTTTAATGTTTTTATATACTTTTGTTGATGTTATTTTGATGAGCGGCGATTATAATATTAAGTTGTATACTACAGGTATTCATGGCATCGGAGATGCTATTGCTAAAATTTTAAAAGATGTTGTGGGCATTAAAAATGAATCTTTTAATGGATGGTTTGCGGCTTGTTTTTTTGCTGTTGTGAATTTATTTTTATTTATTTTTATTTCTTTCCCCAAATTAGATTTTAAATTTAGTTTGAATTCTTTGATTAATGTTATTGGTTTTTTTGTTTTTTTATTTATATTGACTTCTTTAATAAATAATTCTAACGGACAGCTGCATAATTGGAGTCATTGTTTTGGTTGGATACCAAAAGAATCTGGTATTTGGAAGTCTTTATTAAGGGTTGTAATTGTATCTGTTTGTTCGGCATTTGCTATCGGTATGTGCATTAATATTGGTAGTTCCACAGGCGGCATAGATATTATTGCGAAATATTTAGTTATTTATAAAAATAGAACTATATCCACATCAATTAATGTATTGAACTTTTCTATAGCTGTTGTTTCTGTTACTTTTTTATCTATTTGGAATGGCAGTCTCGATTTAATGTCTTTATTATTAACCTTTATTAAATTAGCTATAAATTCATTTGTTATATATATTACTTTGAATAAAATAAATTTAAAATTTATTAGAAAATAATAAAATTTTTGATATTAGAGAAAGTTTATAATTATAATAATGAAAAATCTTTTGTTAGAATTTAAATTATATATCGAACATGAATTATTATTGTCTTTAAACACTATTGAAGCTTATGTAAATGATATAAATCAATATTTAAATTTTATGATAATAAATTTAAATATTAAAGATCCTAATCAAATCACTCAAAAAGATATTTCTCTTTTTTTAGAAAATATTGTTAATTTTTATAATATAAGCAGCAAAAGTTTAGCTCGAAAAATTGTTGTTATTAAAAAATTTCATTATTTTTTATTTTTAGAAAAAAAAATAAAATATAATGTTACTCTTATTTTGAAAATTCCTAAAATAGAAAAAAAATTACCTTTAGTTTTGTCTTTAAAAGAAGTTTTTTTGTTTTTAAAATGTGTTTCTGATAAAAATAGCTTGAATTCTTTAAGAAATCAAGCTATTTTTGAATTAATGTATGGTTCAGGATTAAGGATATCAGAAATTTTAAATTTAACTTTGTCTAATTTATATTTAGAAGAATCTTATATTATTATTATAGGGAAAGGGAATAAAGAAAGAATAGTCCCTGTTACAGAATATTCTGCTAAAAAATTAAAAAAATATTTACAAAAAGGACGTTCTTCTTTGTTAAAAAAGAAAACAAGTTTATTTGTTTTTTTAAATCAAAAAGGAGCACGTTTATCAAGACAAGGATGTTATAAAATTTTTAAAAAAATAGCTCAAAAAGCTAATTTAAGAAACGAATGTTCCCCTCATACATTAAGGCATTCTTTTGCTACTCATTTATTAGAAAACGGAATAGATTTGAGGACTTTGCAAAATATTTTAGGACATGAAGATATTTCAACTACTCAAATTTATACTCATATTAGTCAAAAATATTTAAAAAAAACATATTTTAAATATCATCCTAGAGCTATCGATAATTTTTAAATAAATATTTTATTAAAAAAATTTATTATTAAGAGGTTTATTGTGAAAATCAATTCTTTAAATTTATTTATTTATGAACAAAAATTTTTTTTGGAGAAAATTAAAAATAATTTAAAGAGTTTATGTTATGAAAAGAATTATAATTTTTTGTTTTATTCTATTCAAAAAGATAATTATCCCGAAATAGCTCAAAATATTGATAAAGAATTGTATACTAGTTGTTTTTTTTATGTTAAAAAAGTACTTTTTATTGAAAATATTTCTTTTTTATTTTCAAAAAAAAATATAAATTTAAATTTTTTGTTAAATTTTTTTAAAGACCCAGAAAATAATATTATTATTTATTTAGTTGAAGAAAAAGATAATAATTTTCCTCTAGATATACAAGAAAAAATAAATAATTATTTTATTATTGAAAAACAAAATAAATTATCATATCAAAATTTGATTAATCATACTCAAAAACTTTTTGAAGAAGATGGGTTTGTTGTAACTTCTAAAATTATTTCTTTTTTAATTCAAAAAACTCAAAATAATTTATTGTTATTACAAGAAGAAATACAAAAAATTAAATTATATTATTTATCATGTTCAAATAAAAATATTGAAAATATAGAAATAATTAAACAATTAGTCGTTTCTACAGACGATAGTGTATTTTTATTTATCAATTCCATTATAAATAATTCGAAAATGAAAGATAATTTTGATTTATTAGATAATTTGATAAATCATAAATATAATTCTATGTTTATTATTTATCAAATTTTACAAAAATTACAAGAAATGATTTTAATTCAACATTTGATAAATGAAAAAAAAAGAGAGGTTGAAATATCCACTCTTTTACAATATTCTTTACCCAAAACTTTTAATTTAATTAAAGAAATTAAATTATTATCCATGGACAAAATAGAAAATTTATTTTTAATTCTTTTTAAAATATATTATAAAGTTAAACAAGGATTGATAGAACCAGAAAAAGCTTTAAGATATCTTTGGATAAATCAAAATATTTAATCTAAAATTTTATTTATCATTGATAAAGAAATAGATCCTTTTCTTACCAAAAACCATTTAGGAGAAGTGATATCTATAACAGTAGAACTTATATTTAATGATATTTCCTTATTAGGATAAATACAATCAACTTTATTTTGATATTGTTTTTTAATCTCTAAATAATTATTTAGAGGTGGATGACCACTTTTATTAACAGAAGTGGTTTTTAAAGGTCCTTTTTCATTTAAAATTTGTAAAGTTAGAGGATGATTTGGTATTCGAATTCCTATTGTTTTTTCTTTTGTTTTATCATAATATTTTTTTGTGGTCGGTACGATAATAGTTAATGGGCCAGGCCAAAAAGCAATAGCTAATTTTTTAACTTTGTTATCTATCATTGCTATTTCTTCTATTTGTTCTAAAGAAAAAAACAATACACTTATTGGTTTATTGTTGTCTCTTTTTTTAATAGTATAAATTTTTTTTAAACTTTCCTGATCGTATATAGGACAACCTAATCCATAAACAGTATCTGTAGGAAAAATAATTATTTTGGATTTCAACATATTTATATTTTTTCTTCGATAATTTTTTTTTCTAATTCGTTATTTGTAGGTTCGATAATTAAATCTATTTTACCTTCCATAAAAAAATCTAATTTTTGTAAAGTCAAATTGATGCGATGATCAGTAATTCTATTTTGAGCGTAATTATAAGTTCTTATTTTAGCGCTACGATCCCCCTTGCCAATTAAATTTTTTTTAATATTGTTTTGTTGTTGTTGTTGTTCTGATATTAACTGATTAGAAATTTTATTTTTTAATAGTTGAAAGGCTTTTTCTTTATTTTGATGTTGACTTTTAGCTATTTGGCAAGCTACACTATCACCAGTA
This sequence comes from 'Prunus avium' virescence phytoplasma, assembly GCF_050916135.1. Taxonomy (NCBI): domain Bacteria; kingdom Bacillati; phylum Mycoplasmatota; class Mollicutes; order Acholeplasmatales; family Acholeplasmataceae; genus Candidatus Phytoplasma; species 'Prunus avium' virescence phytoplasma. Next base: position 101,061 of record NZ_CP069156.1, read on the forward strand.
GGTAAATAAGTTAAACGAACAGCTGATTTGGTGGTATTTACTGATTGCCCTCCTGGACCACTTGAATTAAATGTATCTACTCTGATATCATTCCAATTTAAATCTATTTTTTTTTCTTCTTTGTCGGGAGATACTAAAATTTTAATTGTAGATGTATGAATTCTTCCACGTTTTTCTGTTTCAGGCACTCTTTGTACTCTATGTACTCCTGATTCATTTTTTAAAAAAGAATAAACATTATCTCCGTAAATAATCATTTCAACCGAAGAAATACCATTTTTAGGACTAGTTACTAAATTAAGGACATCTGTTCTCCATTTTTTACTTTCGGCATATTTAACATAAGCACGGAATAAATCAGCCACAAAAAGATTTGATTCGCTTCCGCCAGCTGCCGCTTTAATTTCGATAATAGCATTTTTGCTATTATCTTTTTTTTAAATGATAATATTTTTTGTAATTGATTTAATTTTTCTGTTATTTTAATTTCTAAATTTTTTTGTTCTTCTTTAAATAAAACAATAAATTCATTTTCTTCTTTTGTTATGTTGTTTTTAGCAATTAATTTTGTAATTTCGTTTTTTCTTTTTCTAAAATAAGATATGTATCATAAATGGAAACAATTTTGTTTAATTCGTTTATTTCTTTTAAAATTTCTATATTATTTACATCTTTCAACATTTTTTTTTGCAACAGTAAATATTTTTCTTTTATTATTTTAAGTTTTTTTAGCATTTTATTTATAACTCCTGTGTTAAACGAAAATAAATCAATATTTATGAATTTTATTCTATTTCAAAAAAAGAAAGACAATTTAAATTAAAATTAAATTTTTTAGTTCCTGTGGCTCCTTGTCTATTTTTAGCGATAATTAATTCTGTATAACCTAAATCGGATAATTCGTTTTGTGCACCTTTATTATAATAATTAGGACGATATAAAAACATAACGATATCAGCATCTTGTTCAATACTTCCAGAATCTCTTAAATCAGATAAAATAGGTCTTTTGTCTTCTCTTTTCTCAACTTCACGTGATAATTGAGACAAAGCCAGAACAGGAATTTTCAATTCACGTGCCATTTGTTTTAAACTTTTAGAAATATCAGCGATTTCTTCTTGACGATTATAAAAAGATTTAAAGTTTTGTTTATTAACTTTACCGATTAATTGTAAATAATCAATAATAATACAATCTAATTTATTTTGATTTTTGAGTTTACGACATTGAGCTCTAATGTCTAAAATATTAGCGCTTGAAGAATCATCGAAATAAATATTTAAATTTTGTAAGTTTGTAGAACTGGCTTTTAATAAATTAACTTCTTGTTCATTTAATATTCCTAATTGAATTTTTTTATGCAAAATTTTGCTTTCGGAACTTAATATTCTTGTTCCTAATTGTTCATTAGACATTTCTAAACTAAAAATAGCAATTGAAGCTTTATTATTTTTTTTAGCTATATTAAGAGCTAAATTAGACATAAAAGTACTTTTGCCCATTGAAGGTCTAGCGGCTAAAATAATAAGTTCTTCTGATTTAAAACCTAAAGTAATATCGTCTAAATTACTATAACCAGTGCTTAAACCGATAAGTTTATGTTCTCTTTTGTTATAAATAGTTTTATGTTCAATTTCTTTTAATAATGTTTTGATTTCGAGAAGATTGTTAGTTTTTTTCTTTTTGGAAATTTGAAAAAATTTTTCTTCAGTAATATTTAAATAATTAGAAAAATCAATATCATGATTACTAACACCTTCATTATAAATTGCTGAAGCGGCAGTAATTATTTCTCTTTTTAGAGCGGCATCACGAACAAAATCGATATAACTATCTAAATGATAAATAGAAGGAATACTATCAGTTAATTGTAATAAATATTTTTGCCCTCCTGTCAAAGTTTGTTTTTGATTTTTGAGAATACTAAAAATAGATACATAATCGATATCTTTGTTTTCTTTAGATAAAGTTTTCATAGCTTCAAAAATATATTGATGTTCAATGTTGAAAAAATCTTCTGTGTCTAATCTATCCATTGTAGTTAAAATTTTTTTAGGATCTAACAAAATAATTCCCAAAATAGATTGTTCTGCTTCTAGATAAAAAGGTAGTTTTATATTTTTTTCATTCATATTTTTTCTTTTTAATAAAAAGTAATTATTTTTTTTCTATATCTTGGATATTTATGATAAAAGAAGCTATAATTTCTGGAGTCAAAACAACATTAGCTTTATATTTTCCAAGTGAATTAATTTCACTTTCTAAAACAATTTGTTTTTTATTTATTAATATGTTGTATTTGTTATGAAATTCTTCTATAATTTGATTTAAAGTTATTTTGCCATACATTTTTCCTTGAGGACCTATTTTAACTGTTATATCAATGTTTTTATCGTCAATATCTTTTTTTACTTGTTGCATTAATAATTTATATTTTTTATTTTGTTCTTCTTTCGAAATTTTTTCTTGTTTTAGTTTTTTGATATTTTGGTCATTAGCTAAAATTGCTTTTTGTTCTTTAATTAAAAAATTACCATAACCAGAATTTATTTGAATAATATCATTTTTTTGGCCTTTATTTTTAATATCTTCTAATAAAATAATTTTCATATTTTTTAAACTTTCTTTATATTCTAAAAACAATATATTTTTTAATTGAAGGACGATGTCATCTATGTTATCGCTTTCGATTTGCGTAGCAGCACTGTTAATATGACCGCCGCCTCCTATTTGTTCCATAATTATATGGACATTTATTTCGCCATAAGAACGAGCACTTATTCCTATTTTATTATCTTTTAATTTAGAAATTGTAAAAGCAGCGTCGATTTTTTGAATATTTAACACATTTTCAGATATTTTAGCTAAAAAAGAACGATCATTACAAATTTTATTATTTTTGACAATTGCGAATCTATCCATATAAATTTCCATTTTAGAAATTAAATCATTCATTTCTAGAATTTGATTCAATTCTTCTCTTAGCCAAAATTTAACTTTAGAACTATCAGCTCCTAAATAAATTAATTGTGCAGCTGCTTCTAAAGTTCTTGAATTAGTACGAGAAGTGAAATAATTAGTATCTATTACCATTCCGCCATACATTAAACTAGCTTCAAAAGGGGTAATGTTAATATTATATTTGAAAAAATTAATAAGTTCTATCAAAATTTCTACAGTAGAAGAAGCTGTAGAATTAACATATGAAAATTTATTATTAATGATATCTTCGGTCGCTCTATGATGATCAAAAATAATTACATTGGAAGTTAAATTTAATAATTCAGGGCTGTTCACAATATCACGATTTTGAGTATCCACAATAACCAAAAGAGAATTTTCATCTATCATTTTCATTGCTTTTTCCGTTGTGATAATGAGATTGGTTAAATTTTTTTCTTCTTTATGTAAATCTTGATAAATAAATTTAAAATTAGAATCTGTTTTGGATTCATCGATAATTAAATAATGTTCATAATTTTTATTAATAGCCGACGCGATTTTATAAAAGATTATCATTGAACCTAAAGAATCTAAATCAGGATGAACATGCCCCATAATAAAACAACTTTGATGTTTCAAAATAAAATCTTCGATTATTTCAGAATTAATACGAGCTGATATTTTAGAATCAGTTCCTAAAGATGTAGTAGTCGCGCCAAAATATTGAAGTTTTTGATTCTCTATGTTAACAACTACTTGATCTCCTCCTCTTTTTTGAGCTAATTCTAAAGCATTCTGAGCATAATTAGACAGCTGATTATAAGATAAATTATAACAAGCGACACCCATAGACAAAGTAATTTTTAATTTATATTTATTAGATATATTACGAATTGTTTTTAAAATAGAAAATTTATCGGCGATTATATTTTCTAATTGATGATAATTTAATAAAATTAAAAATTTATCATCTGTTAATTGCTTTAAATAACTTTCATAAATTTCAAAAAAATCTGATAAAGAGCTTAAATATTCTACTTTAATTTGAGATTGTTCCGACAAATCTAATTTTTTAAAAGAATTATCTAAATTATCGAAAGATAAAAAAATAAGAGTAGGGGTTTTTTGATTATAAAGTGTTTGGATTTGTTCTCTTTCGGTAACATTGAAAAGATAAAATACATTAAATTCTTTTTTATATATGCAATCAAAATCTTCTTTTCCTATATGCAAAACGATTTTATCATTAGAAGAATTTAATAAGTCTGCCATAGAAGAATTAACATCTTTTAAAACAGTATTTAAAACAGGATTTTTTAAAATATTGTTAGCATAATTATTAATCCATTGAATTTTATGAAAAATATTATCTATTATAATAATCCCGATAGGCAATTCATTAAAAACTTCTTCCCCTACTTGATTAACATAATAAGATAAATGAGCCCATAAATTTAAACGATTTTTTAATCTTTTAATTTCCATTAAATAATGAACATTGAAATAAATACAAATAACAATAAAAAGAATTATTATTTTTCCTACAACGCTTATAAATAAGTTTAAAACAGTTGATTTTATTTCTTGAAAAGTATCGTTTGGTTTTTCTATAATTGATTTAATATTTTCACTATCATATATGATAGTGAAAATAAAAAAAATAATTAAAAAAATTATTAATATATTTTTTTTATATTTAAAAAATATTTCTCGAATTTTTTTATACATAATTGTTATAAAAACTCGTTTCTTATATTAATTTTTGGATTTTATGATTTAATTTTTTTAAAAAAATGAATCAAATGTTATTTTAATAAATGTTAATATTTTGTTACATTTGTTATTAAATAAAAAAGAAAACAAGCTATGATATTTAAAAATATAAAAGCTTGTTTTGTTATATCTATATGGGAATTATTTTGATAATTTTAATTAAATGTTTTTGTCATTTTGCTTTTTGATAGCCATATGACGAGATATTTTTATAGCTTTAGCTAAACGTTTTTGCCATTTAACTGAAGTTCCTGTAATTATACTTGGTAAAATTTTTCCTCTATTAGTCATAAATTTACTTAATAATTCGATATCTTTGAAATCGATTTTAGTAAATTTATTTTCAGTAAAAAAACAAACTTTACGACGTTTTTTAAAATATTTTTTGATTCTTTGCATTTTCTTATTTATAACTCCTTTTTTATATGTATTTTTATATATGCATATGTTTTATGATTTAAATTTAAAAAGGTACATTCTCATCATCAATAAATAATGTTTTATTGTCTTGGTTTTCATTTGTGTTTTGATTATAATTATCTTCTTTTTGAAAATTAGAATTATTATTAGAAACCTCAGAATCAGAATTATTTTTTTTAGGTTCTAAAAATTGAATTGAATCGCATCTTACTTCTGTAAAAAATTGTTTTTGATTATTATTTTCGGAAACATTAATTCTGATACTACCTTCGACGCCTAACATAGAACCTTTGGTAATATATTTAGCTAAATTTTCTGCTTGTTTATTCCAAACTGTACAGTTAATAAAATCAGCTTCTCTTTCGCCTGATTTATTATTAAAATTTCTATTTACCGCCAAAATAAATCTTACTAAAGGGACATCACCATTAATAAAACGTAATTCAGGATCTTTAGTGATTCTTCCTACTAAAATTACTTTATTTATCATTATTTATCTTCCACTTTTAATATAATGTAACGAATAACTTCTTCTGTGATATTCATAACTCGGTTAAATTCTTTGACCATATCATTATTAGCTTGCACTAATAAACTATTATAAAATCCTTGATTAAATTTTTTAATAGGGTAGTCTAGTTCTTTTAATTCTGCTTTTTGATATTCCAAAATTTGACCTTCTTTTTCAAAAATACTATTAATATTTTTATTAACAGTATCAATTTGTTTTTCGTTCAAAACAGGACTCAAAATATACATTATTTCATATTTTCTCATTTTTTAAAACACTCCTTATGGCCTTTTGTTCTTATTTCTGTCGAATAAGAAAAGGAAATTTTTATTATATTCAATAATTCCAAAATTAAAATAAAATTTATTTTATTAATATTAAAAATTTAGACTTTAATTTGCTAATTTTCATAATTAATTAATTTATCGAGATTATCTGATTTTTATTTAACAAATAATAGAATAAAAATAAAATTTTATTAACAATAATAAATTATTATATATATTTTATATTTTAACAAAATTTAAATAAATTATATTAAATAATATAAAAATTATTTAATATAATTTGAAAATTAGATTTTATGTGTGTTGTTATTAATGTTTAAATGAACTTTTTTGATATAATAATAATTGTAAATACTAAATGGAACTTATCTTTTTTTTCGATTGTATATTTGTTTAATTTTACCATAAAATTAAAATTTTTTTTAAATAATTAATATTTTTATTATTTTATAAAGATAAATTGTTTAAAAAGAATTTTATTATAAAAAACTATTATTCTTTTTAAAAACTTTTTAATAGATTTTAAATGAAACAATTTTAATATTGTAGAAAAATTATTATCATACATTTTACAATTTAATATAAACAAATTAATATAAAATGTTCTTTTTATTATTTATAATATGCAATTCTAAATCTATATTAAATAATTTTTTTTCGTATGGAATCGATAAATAACAGAAAGCGGGAAATATTAATATGAAACAGAATAAGGCGAAACATAATAAAAAAGCTCAATTTGTCTTTTTTTTATTTATAATTTTATCATTTATTATGTCGATTTTAAGTTTTTTAACATATTCTACTTCATTCAATGACAATTGTGTTTTACAACAAATGCAAATTTATATCGGAATGTTATTATTGATCTCAGTAATTTATTTTTTTGTTTTGCCTGAAAAATTTATTATAGGCGGATTAGAAAGTAATCTAATTTTTTTAGATAAAATATTTTTTTTTGATAAAAAAACTCAAAAACAAAAATATTTTTTTAGTCAAAATAATAAAATTAGTATTATAAGAATTTTAATTTTATTATTCGCTGTTTTTAATTTATGGAAAGGAATACCACATTCTAAAGAGATTTTAATTTCATCTATAATATTTAGTTTTTCATTTTCTTTTATACTCAAAATGTTTGATCATTATAATATTAAGCAAAATTTGATTCTTAGGAAATTTCCTGAATTTATTCAAAAAAATATCTTTTTGAGATTATTTGTATCTTCTATAATAACTAGTTTAACTTTGGGTATAACTTGTGGCGCTATTTTCAAAAATCATTATAGTACAGCAGGAACTGATGTTATTTTTATGTTTGTTAGTCATCGTTATGAATGGTCTTTACCAAGAATATTATTTGTTATAGATGGTTCAGCTATTTTATTATCTTTTATAATGGATTTATTGAGAAAAAGAAATAATAAAAAAAATATTAATAATACAAAAAATTCTAGTAATACAAGAAATGTTTTTATTAAATATTTTTTCTCTATCTTGATTTTTTTAATAACTATATCTATTATGGATTTTATAATGACTAAATAAATTTAAATTTCAAGAAATTATTTTTCAAAGTTAAGAGAGAAAATAATGATTTCATCTAAAGAAAATATTAAATTTAAAAAATTAAAAAAACTTTCTTGGAAAAAATATCGTGATTTTTTTCAAGAATTTTTAGTTTTCGGTGAACATTTAGTTCAAGAAGCTTTGGTTAATAAAGCTGTTATAGAAGTTTACACAATCGATCCAAATCGACAAGGGATTTTAATTTCGGAACAATTAATGAAAGAGTTAAATAATAATAAAATTCTTTATTCTGTGTGTGCTCTTTGCAAAATAAATAATAAACCTTTAAAAAGTGATCAAATATTAGTTATGGATGATATTCAAGATCCAGGAAACGCAGGAACTTTATTGAGAAGCGCTTGCGCCTTTGGTTTTAAACATATTTTTAGTAGTGAAAAAACAGTAGATTTTTATAATGAAAAAACTATAAGATCCAGCCAAGGAGCAATATTTCATTTATTTTTAGAAAGAGGAAATATATTAAAATTTTTGGAATCAACTAAAAATGATAATTATACTATTTTTAGCGCTTCTGTAAATAAACAAAATATAAATTTAGATGATAAGTCTTTTTTTACACAAAAAAATAAAAAAATTTTAATATTAGGAAATGAAGGAGCAGGTATTTCTTTTTCAGTTCAAGAAAAATCTGAATATTTTGTTCATATTGATATTAATGATATCGAAAGTCTTAATGTTGGGGCCGCAGGAAGTATTTTAATGTATCTTTTAAGGTGTAAAATATAAGGATACGCGAAAAGACAAAAGGTGAGACTCCTATTAAAAAAACCTAAAATTAAATTAAAAATACATAAAAGATTATCAATATTTGATAGTCTTTTTTTATTAGTTTTTTAATAGAGTTGAATTTTAAAAATTAAACTTTTATAAAATTAAAATTGTTTAAATTACCTATGACAGTATGTTACTGTTTTTTCAAAATGTTAATTTATTTCAAAATATGTAATTACCAATTACATATTTTGAAATAAAAATATATAATAATAATAAAAACATAAAGATTAAAAAAAGATAAATAAATAAAAACATCATTTTTAAAAGATTTTATAAAGTTATCTTTATATTTAAATAAAAATGAGTTTAAGGAAAGAATCGCAATTTTGGTTAGAAATTTTATTTTTTTGTGTTAGTGTTAAAACATAAAAGAAATAATTTGAATTTTTAAAACTTCATAATTTTTGAAAATTCTAATTTATTGAAACGTTATGGCTACAAATAAAATAATTATAAAGCATAATCAAAGGAGTTTAAAATGACAATTTTCTCTTTTCTACGTTCAGTTTTTTTTGATAATAAAAAAAATAGTTCTCTATATTTTACAAAAAAACAATTAAATGCTAATGATTTGCTAGAAATCAATGATTTACTGGCGAGAACTGATGATCTTTATAATAACAAAAAAACACCTTTCAAATTAATTAATGGTGTTATTAAAGAAAGCAAAAATCACATTTATTTACATAGCGTCAAAGACATAAATAAAAAGATTATAATAGAACAAATAGAAAATATTGATCCTAAAATGTTTAATCAAGATGTTATTGTTGAAGGTCAATTAATTCGGAAAAATGTTTTTAAAAACAAATATTTTGTATTAAAAATAAATAATTGGTTGTTAAAAAAAGATATTAATAAGTATAATTTGCAAACACAAGTTCAAATTAGTAAAATAATGAAAATAGGTATATTGGTTTCTGAAAATAGCTCAGTTTATTCAGATATCCAGGGTATATTAAAAGAAAAAAATTATAAATCATATAAAACATATTACGCTCGAATGGAAAAAGATAAAGCTATTCTTGAAATTATAAAAACAATTAAACAGATAAATGATGAAAATGAAGTAGATGTTATAATTCTTAGTCGTGGTGGAGGAGAACTTAAAGAAATTAATAGAGTATTTAACAATAAATGTATTATAGAAAATATTAAAAATTCGAAAATACCTATTATAACGGGAATAGGTCATGCTGCGAATATAACTTTTTCAGATTTGGTTGCTTTTGATTATGGTATTACTCCGACGTCAAGTATTTTAAAAATTTTCGCATTTATCGAAAAATCTAATAATTATTTATATCAACAAAACACTCTTGAAACTTATTTCCCTTTTATCTTTAAAGTTCATTATAAAAATAAGCAAATGAATAATATAAAAAAAATAATAGGAGTGATAGATAAAAATAAATTTCCAAATTTACAATTAAATAAATTATTTTACAATCTAAAAACAAATTACAACGAAGAAAAAAATGTTCTTTATTATAATTCGGAAGATAATGAATATATAAAATTTTTTTTAATTCGAACCAGATTAAACATGAATTATAAAAACGAACAAATGAACTATATAAAAAAAATAATAGAGGCAATAGATATAGATGAGTTGCAAACTGTACAATTTCATAAATTGTTGTCTGATTATAAAACTAATTATAACCAAGAAAAAAATATTATTTATTACAATTCAACAGATACTGAGTATATAAAATTTTTTTTAATAAATATCGATAATAAAGAAGAATTGTCTTTGTAAATTTTAATTAAATATGGAAAGCTCATTTTTAAACTAATTATATTTATACTTATATAAATTTTAAAAATTATTGATAAGAGCAAAAATAAATGTCTTCAAATCTTATATTAAATAAACTTATAGATGAGTTTAATAAAGAAAATCAAACTACTTATAAATTTGTTCAAACAATGGTTTGCGCAAAAAAAATAAAATGGGTTTTAAATTTTTCAGGAGAAAAAAATTTATCTAATATTTCTTGTTTAAATGATTTTGAACAATTAATTGAACAATTTATTAATAAAGAAACAAATGAATTAATTAAAGATTTAAAAATTGTTATTCATTTTTCGTTTACGAATCTTGATAATGTTCAAGATGAATCTTTATGGAAAAACATTTTTCAGTATCTTTTGAATAAAATAATTAAGAACCAATATAAAGAAGGTTTATTTTCTATTTTAAATTTTCAAAACGGATACAATTCAGCTATTGAAATTTTAGAAATCGATTTTGAAAAAAAAATATGTCATATAAAAATTACATTTAATGAATATTCTTTCAAATGTAATGAAGAAGAATTAAAAGTTCTAATCCAAGAATTAGATCAATTATTAAAAAAAGGATATGGTTCGGATTTGAGCTTAAATATTAAAGAAAGCAAATTTCCAGATGCACCTGAAGAAAAAAATAATGATAAAGTTTTTTTAACATTTGATGAGATTCCTAAATCATATGAACAAGTTAAAGATTTACAACCGAAAAGGTTTTGGATAAAAGGTTATATACAGCAAGTCACTAAAAAAGAAACTAAAAATAAACAAATTTTATTTTCTTTTTATTTAGTCGATCCGAAAACAAAAAAAGATTCTATATTGTATAGAATCTTTGCGAAACCTAAATCTGAAGAATATCAAAAAATGGAAAAAGATTTTCAAGAAGGAGTTTTAGTTGAAATTTGTTCTTCTTTAAATAAAAATTATGATTTAAGATATAAAGAAGATTTTAATTTTAGACTCGAAACTGAATATCAAATTGTAAATTCTACACCTTTCTTTTTGGAGAGAATAGATGATTATCCAGGAAAAAAAAGAATTGAATTTCATTTACATACAAAGATGTCAAATTTAGATGCTACAAATAGCGCTAAAGATTATATTGATACAGCCATAAGATGGGGGCATGCAGCGATCGCTGTTACAGATCATCATGGTCTTTATGCTTATCCTGAAATCGATAATTGTTCTAAGCAAAAACCTATCAAACCTATTTTAGGAGTTGAAACAGATTTTATTGAAGAAAAACCTATTTTTGTTACTAATCAAGAGGAATATCCTGAATTCGAAGATTTTGTTTTAAAAAAACATAATTATGTTGTTCTCGATATAGAAACTACTGGTTTTTCACAACGTAGAGATAAAATTATCGAAATATCAGCTGTTAAAATAGAGAACGGTCAAATGACAGATAAGATTTTTGATGAATTAGTCAATCCAGAAACTAAATTAAATAAAACTATTATAAAGCTTACAGGAATTCAAGATGAAGATTTAGAAAATAAACCTACTATTGAAAAAATTTTGCCTAAATTTTTAGAATTTATTAAAGGTTATGTTTTAGTTGCGCATAATTTGGCTTTTGATATAGGGTTTATCAAGGAAAAAGCTAAAAATTTAAAAATTCCTTTTATTGAACAACCTTGTATAGATACTTTACGTGTAAGCCAAAGATATTTTGAAAAATATTTGAAATATTTTTCTTTAAAGAGAGTTGCTAAATGTTTTAAAGTTAAAGCAGAATTAGAAGGTAGTCACCACAGAGCTTTATACGACTCTACCATAACAGCCCTTGTTTTAATAGAGATGTTTAAAAGATTAGAAGAACGAGAAATTTTTTATTTTTATGATTTAAGAGGTCGTATGGATGGCAAATTTGAAATATCTTATCATATTAATATTTTAGCTAAAAATAAAATAGGTTATAAAAATTTATTTCGTTTAGTAAGCCATTCTTTAACTAAAGATTTTTATAGAAAACCTAGATTATTAAAGTCTAATTTAGAAAAATATAGAGAAGGTTTATTAGTAGGAAGCGGTTGTAGTGAAGGCAATGTTTTTAAAACAGCTTTAAATAAAAATGATAAAGAGTTAAGCGAAGTTATTTCTTTTTATGATTATATAGAAGTTCAACCGATAGACAGTTATAAACATATTATTTATGATTTGGCCGGCGATAATACAGAAAAAGGAAAAATTATTATTCAAGAAATAATTTTAAAAATTATTAATGAAGCTCAAAAACAAAATAAAATTGTTATTGCTACTGGCGATGTTCATTATTTAAATCCTTGTGATAAAATTTATAGAGAAATTTATATTAACGCTAAATTAGTGGGCGGCGGATTACATAATTTATTAAAATATTCGACTCAACATTTACCCGACAATTATTTTTTAACTACTCAAGAAATGTTAGACGCTTTTAATTTTATTGAAGATCAACAATTAAAAGAAGATTTAGTGATTAATAATACTCATCTTTTAAATGATCAAATTGATAAAATTAGAATTTTTCCTAAAAAACTTTTTTCCTTAAAAGATGATAATTTTGCCAAAAATTTAAATATTCCAAGTATTAAAATTGAGATGAAAAATTTAATTGAGAATAAATTACAAAAATTATATGGAAAAAAATTACATCCTTTTATTCAACAAAGGATGGTCAAAGAATTAAAAAGTATTATTGGCGATTATAAAGATAAAAATATTAATCAAAATATTACTCCTATATATTTTTTAGCTTATTTATTAACTAAAAAATCAATAGAAAGTGGTTATCCAGTGGGTTCACGTGGTTCAATTGGGTCTTCATTTATAGCTACTCTTTTAGGAATAACTGAAGTTAACCCCTTAAAACCACATTATCTTTGCCCTCAATGTCAATATACCGTTTTTCCTCAAATGACTCAAGAACAAAAAGAAAGTGAAGAATATAAAGAATATATTCAAAATCAAGGTTCTGATTTGAATGATTATTCCGAGATAACAGATATTTTATCTGGTTATGATTTACCGGATAGAAACTGTCCTTTTTGTTCTGTTAAATTTGTAAAAGATGGCCAAGATATTCCTTTCGAAACTTTTTTAGGTTTCGAAGGTAATAAGACACCCGATATAGATTTAAATTTTGCGGGTGATTATCAACCTATAGCTCATGAATATATGAGAGAATTGTTAGGACATGATTGTGTTTTTAGAGCTGGAACGATTCAAACAGTAGCTAAACAAACTGCCTTTGGTTATGTTAAAGGTTTTATCAAAGCAAAAGAATTAGAAGATAAAATTAGAAATTGTGAAGTCGCTAGAATGTCGAATATAATCGAAGGAGTAAAACGTTCTACAGGACAACATCCTGGCGGCATTGTTGTTGTTCCACGTGATATTTCTGTTTATGAAGTTACTCCAATTCAATTTCCTGCTAATGATATAGAATCTAATTGGAAAACTACTCATTTTGATTATCATTCTTTTGAAAACAACTTATTTAAGATGGATATTTTAGGACACGATGATCCTATTTTGATTAAATTTTTTATGGATTATGTTCAAAAAAATCAGAATGAATTTAGTTTTAAATCTTATCAAAATATTCCAGTTGATGATCCCGATGTTTATAAATTATTTTCTAATGAATATATTGATAAAGGTCAGAAAATAGCAACTATTGCTATTCCAGAATTTGGTACTACATTTGTTCAAAAAATGTTAAAAGATATTTATAAAGAAAATAAAAAAATTAATTTTGGTATTTTAGTTAAAGTGTCAGGTCTTTCTCACGGAACTGATGTTTGGATGCAAAATGCTCAAGATGTTTTAGAAAAAAGAGGAGATTTTGATTATTTAAAAAAATCAGGTTTAAACATTTCCTTTAATGATATTATTGGTTGTCGTGATGATATTATGTTATATTTGATTCGTAAAAATGTTGATCCTTTAAAAGCTTTTGAAATTATGGAATTAGTTCGTAAAGGCAAACAACATTCTAAACCTGTCGAATGGACAGAAATGATCGAATCAATTCAAAAAGAAAAAGGTATTCATAAATGGTATTTCGAATCTTTAGGAAAAATTAAATATCTTTTTCCGAAAGCACATGCTGCCGCTTATGTTTTAATGGCTGTGAGAATCGCATGGTTTAAAGTTCATCATCCTCTTTTATTTTACAGTGGTGTTTTATCTACAAGATTAGATCAATTTGATTATGATTTAATGTTAAAAACGCCGAATGAAATTGATGCAAAAATTAGTATTTTAGTAGGTAAAAATATAACACAAAAAAACACAGCTAAAGAACAAAGTTTAATTAACACTTTAAATATTGCTTTAGAAATGCTTCGCAGAGGTTTTAAATTTTTGCCAATTGATTTAAATAAATCCGAAGCTTTTGAATTTGTAATGTATAATAATGATTCTTTAATTATGCCTTTTATCGCGATAGATGGTTTAGGTGAAAAAGCAGCCACTCATATAGTCGAAGAAAGAAAAGAAAAATTATTTACACAATCAGATTTTAAAAAAAGAGCTAAATTAAATAAAACTATTTCTAAAAAAATAATAGAAGAGTTAAAATTAGTAGAAAAATTACCATTAGAATGATCAAAAACTAAAACAATATATAATATTATATAAATTTAGTTATAATTATATTGATTATAAATTTTTTTGATTTTTACTGTTTTGTAATAAAACAAGATCATTAAGGCGGTTTAAAGTAAAATATATAATGAAAGTAATCGTGATTGGTTGTAATCATTCTGGGACAGCTGCAGTTAGAACAATGTTGAATAAAAATGAAGATATTAAAGTAAATATTTACGAAAAAAACGATAATGTTTCTTTTTTATCTTGTGGTATAGCTTTATATATTGGTGGCGTAGTTAAAGATAGAAAAGGTTTATTTTATTCTAGCGCTGAAGAATTAAATAATTTAGGAGCTAATGTAAAATTGAAACATGAAGTTGTTAAAATTGATTTAAATAAAAAAATATTTTAGTTCGAAATTTAGAAAATGGTAATGAATTTTTCGATGATTTCGATAAATTAGTTCTTTCGACTGGGTCTTGGCCTGTAATCCCTAAGATAAAAGGAATCGAATCTCAAAATGTTTTATTATCTAAAAATTTAGAACATGCTAATCGTATTATTGAGTACGCTAAAAAAGTTAATAAAATAACAGTTGTCGGAGCAGGTTATATTGGAGTAGAATTGGCTGAAGCTTTTTGTAGACAAAACAAAGAAGTAACTTTGATAGATATTGAGAATAGAATAATGCCTAAATATTTAGATAAAGAATTCACTTCAATAGCTGAAGAGAGTTTAAGACAGCATAATGTTAAATTAGCTTTAAATCAAAAAGTAGTTGAATTCAAAACTAAAGGCGATCTAGTTACTCATGTTCAAACTGATAAAGATTGTTATGAAACAGAAATGGTTATTACATGTATCAGTTTTAGACCATATACAGATTTAGTCAAAGATGTTTTAGAATTAGATTCTAATAATTCTTTAAAAGTTAATGAATATTTGCAAACTTCACATCCTGATGTTTATGGTTGTGGCGATTGTATAAATATTATATATACTCCGTTAGCAAATAAAAGTATGTATATTCCTTTAGCTACTAACGCTGTAAGAACAGGTACTATTGTAGGATTGAATATTGAAAAAAATGTTTATAAATATTTAGGAACTCAAGGAACTAGTTGTATTCAAATTAATGATTTAAGTATTTCTTCGACAGGATTGAATGAACATTCCGCTAAATTATTAGGGATTGAGTATGATACAATTACTATAAAAGATGCTAATAGACCTGAGTTTATGCCTGAATATGATTCAGTATTATTAAAAATTTTATTTGAAAAAACAACAGGTGTTATTTTAGGAGGTCAAATTTTATCTACCACTGATTTAACTGAAAAAATGAATACTTTAAGCGTTTGTATCGAACAAAAAAATACTATTGATACTTTAGCTTTTAAAGATTTTTCTTTTCATCCGTATTTTAGCAAACCATGGAGTTTGTTAAATTTGGTAGGAATCAAATATTTAGAATCCTCAAAATGAATATAAGCGGTAATAATAAAAACTATGTTTACTAATAAACATAGTTTTTATTATTTATTGAAATTATTTTTTTATTCAATTTTTTTATTCATTTATATATTTTGTATAATAATATTATAATTTATAATTTTATTTTAATAAGAAAAGTTTTTAATTTTAAATTTATAAATTACTAAAGATAATGATTTTTTAAATTTATAAAAATATTTGAATTTCATTATTTTTATAAATTTAAAATTATATTTTTTTAAAAATTTTTGGAAAAATATTAAAATTAGAAAATCTTTTGCTTCCTAATATATGAATAAGCAAAAGATAACAAATTTAATATTATTTTTTTCTTGAATAAATTTGAAATTTTTTCAGAAAGGTTTGAACATAAAATAATGATTTTTAATTTTGTCAAAAAATTTTTTAACTCCTCTAATAAATACTTAAAAAAAGCTCAATTGTTAGTTAATAAAATGAGTAATTTTAGTGAGGGGTTTGCTAAATTAAATGATGATGATTTTCCTAAAGAAACCGAACGATTAAAAAAAATGTATCAAGCGGGAACTTCTTTAAATGATTTATTACCAGAAGCTTTTGCTTTAACGAAAGAAGCTTGTACTAGAGTTACAGGATTAACTCCTTATAATGTGCAGCTTTTAGGAGCGGTCATTTTATATCAAGGACAAATTGCTGAGATGAAAACAGGCGAAGGTAAAACTTTAACCTCAGTTATGCCCGCTTATTTAAATGCTTTAAGTGGGGAAGGTGTTCATATTGTTACTGTCAATGAATATTTAGCATGTCGTGAATCTGAAGGTGAAATAGGAGATGTATTTCGTTTTTTAGGATTAACTGTTGGGTTAAATATTAAAGACAAAAATATCGAAGAAAAAAATTAGCTTATAAATGTGATATTCTTTATTCTACTAACAGCGAATTAGGTTTCGATTATTTAAGAGATAATATTCAAAATGAAATCGAAAATTTATTGATGACAAGAGAATATAATTACGCTATTATTGATGAGGTAGATTCGATTTTAATTGATGAAGCCAGAACGCCTTTAATTATTTCCAGTCCTGCGAAACAAGGAATTAAATTTTATAGAGATGCAAATCGTTTTGCTAAAACTTTAAAAGAAAATGGTTATATAATTGATTTAGAATCTAAAACAATTGAATTATCTGAAGAAGGAATCGCTAAAGCTGAAACTTTTTTCCAAATTAAAAACTTATATAGCGGTAATAATTATTCTTTGTTGCATTGTATTAAAAACGCTTTAAAAGCTGTTTTTATTATGAATAAAAATAAAGATTATTTAGTAGATAATAATAAAGTTTTAATTATTGATCAATTTACAGGAAGAGTTTTGCAAGGTCGTCAGTTTAGTGATGGTTTGCATCAAGCTTTAGAAGCAAAAGAAGGTTGTAGCATCGAAGGAGAAACAGAAATTAACGCAACTATTACTTATCAAAATTTCTTTCGTATTTATAAAAAAATATCTGGTATGACAGGAACAGCTAAAACAGAAGAAAAAGAATTTATTAGTATTTATAATATGAGAGTTATTGAAATTCCGACTAATAAATTAATGATTAGAAAAGATATGCCTGATTTTGTTTTTGCCACTTTAGATCAAAAATGGGAATCTTTAATTCAAGATATAGAAGAAAGATATAAAAATAAACAACCCGTTTTAATAGGAACCGTTACAGTAGAAGTCTCTGAACAAATTTCAATAAATTTAAAAAAAAGAAAAATTCCTCATGAAATTTTAAATGCCAAAAATCATTTAAAAGAAGCAGAGATTATTGCTAAAGCTGGTCAAAAAGGTTCTATTACTATTGCTACTAATATGGCAGGTCGTGGTACTGATATTCGTTTAGGAGAAGGAGTAGTAGAATTAGGTGGGTTAGCTGTTTTAGGAACTGAAAGACATGAATCAAGAAGAATTGATAACCAATTAAGAGGTCGTGCTGGTCGTCAAGGAGACCCTGGTTATTCAAGATTTTTTGTTTCAGCAGAAGATGAATTAGTTCAACGTTTTGGTGGTCAACGAATTCAAAAAATGATAATGCTTTTAAACAAAACCCAAGATAATCAAGGGCAAAATAAACCTATTTCTTATAAATTTTTTACTAAATTTTTCACTAATATACAAAAGAAAATTGAATCTTCTAATTTTGATTATCGTAAATTTATTTTACAATTTGATTCTGTTTTAGATGTACAAAGAAAAATTATTTATACACAAAGAAGAGAAATTTTGATGTTAGATAATATAGAAGATTTAGTTATTAATATAATACATAAAACAGTAAATAAAAAAATTAAATATTTTTTATCAAATAAAATAGGAAAAATAGAATATCAAAATTTACTTGATTTTATTGATTATCTAGAAAAATTATTTTTACCTCAAGGTATTCTTAAATTAGAAGAATTACAACAAATAAAAGAAAATAAAAATAATTTTGAAAAAGAAATAATTGAATTAGTTCATGAAAAAATTAAAAATATTTTAGAACAACATAAACAAAACTTGATTATTGATGGTCAGGATTATTATTTCCAAACTTTAAGATTTATTATGCTTCAAAATATTGATAATCACTTTAAGCGTCATATGTCAGATATGAATATGTTGAGCAAAAGTATTAATTTTTTAAGTTACGGACAACAAAATGTTTTAACAGTTTATCAAGATACAGGATGCACTTTTTTTAATGAAATGATGGAAAATATTTGTTTTGAAACAACGCGTATTATTTTAAAATTCTTCTGTTCAAAAGAAGATTTTTTAGAAAGAAAACAACAAGAGCAAATTTTAAGTAAAAATAATTTAAAAAAAGACATTATTAATAGAAAAAACAGAAGAAAACATAAATCTGTTAAAACACCATGGAATTAGAATATTTTTTACAAGGATTATTTAATATATAATGGACAAGTATGAAATCAATAAAACTTTAGAAAATTTAAAAACGATTTTATCAGATTTAGAATATAAAATTAATTTAAAAGAAAAAAAAGAAAAAATCGAAGAAATTAATAAATCGATGGCAGACGCTTCTTTTTGGGAAAAAAGTGATAATGCTACCAAAATAACTAAACAATTTTCTAAATTACAAGAACAAGTTAATTCTTTTTCGAAATTAAAAAAAAATTTAAATGACTTAATTGTTTTGTTAGATTTAACAGAAGAAAATGATAGTGATTTTTTAATTTTGACTGAAGATTTGAAAAAAATAAAAAAAGATATTAAAAATTTTGAAATTAATATTTTATTAAATAAACCTTATGACGAAAATAATGCTATTTTGATTTTACACCCTGGTGCAGGAGGCACAGAATCTCAAGATTGGTGCGAAATGTTATTTCGAATGTATCAAAGATATGCTCAAAGAAAAAACTTTCAAACTAAAATTTTATATTTACAACAAGGTTCAGAAATCGGTTTAAAAGCAGTTAGTTTATTGATTAAAGGTAATTATGCTTACGGATATTTAAAAGCCGAAAGAGGAGTTCATAGATTAGTGAGAGTATCCCCTTTCGATTCCAATTTACGTAGACATACTTCTTTTGTATCTTGTGAAGTTTTACCTGAAATAAACGAAGAAATTGAAATTAATATTAAAGATGAAGATTTAAGAATTGATGTTTTTCGTAGTAGCGGAGCTGGTGGACAACACGTTAATACAACTGATTCGGCTGTGAGAATAACTCATTTACCTACTAATATAGTGGTAAACTGTCAAAACGAAAGAAGCCAAATCAAAAATAGAGAAACAGCCTTACAAATTTTAAAAACTAAATTATTAAATTTAGCTCTTATGAAACAAAAAGAAAATGAAAATAATTTAAAAGAAGACCAAAAAGATATTAGTTGGGGCAACCAAATTCGAAGTTATGTTTTTCATCCTTATCAAATGGTAAAAGATCATCGTACTAATCATGAATTTTTTCAAATTGAATTAGTTATGAATGGTTATTTAGATGAATTTATCAATGCTTTTTTAAAACAATAAAAATAATTATAATTTTATAAAATTTTTATTTAAAAAAAGTTATAATTGAAAATTTAATTTTATATAAATTCTTAATATTAAGGCGATTTGGTTTAATATATAAAATATGATAAATCATAAAAAAATTTCTGGTAATGTTTTTTATAAATGGTTTTGGATTATATTAAATGATTTTTTATTGGCTTTTGCTATTTATTTTTTTATTTTAGGTCCGAAATTGAATAATGGCGGTTTAGATGGGTTATCTTTATTAACAGCACAAATTATTAAATTTGTTTCAGTTAATAAATTTTTATTAGAATCAAATAGTTTTGATTTATGGATATTTATTTTTGTTCTTTTTTATAATTTTGTAACTATTTTATTAAGTTATAAATTTTTTGGCAAAGATTTTTGTAAAAAAACAATTTTTTTAGCTTTTTTTTTAACTGGTTGTTTTTTTCTTTTAAATCATTTTATAGGAACAGATCAAAGAAAATTCTTTTTATCAAGAATTTTTGTTGACCTAAATGAAAATGATTTTAAATCATTTATAATATCTGCTCTTTTAGGCGGCCTTTTGATCGGTTATACATTGAGTAATATTCGTAATTTAGGCTATAACACTGGAGGAATGGATATTGTCCAAAAAATTTTAAAAGATATTTGTGGTATAAATTTTATTTTAGTTTTATTGTTTACTGATGGAATGATTGTTTTTTGCTCTTCTTTAATCGAAAACA
Organism: 'Prunus avium' virescence phytoplasma; assembly: GCF_050916135.1. Classification (NCBI taxonomy): domain Bacteria; kingdom Bacillati; phylum Mycoplasmatota; class Mollicutes; order Acholeplasmatales; family Acholeplasmataceae; genus Candidatus Phytoplasma; species 'Prunus avium' virescence phytoplasma. The sequence goes on from NZ_CP069156.1 coordinate 121,966, forward strand.
AACACGGCTTAAAATTTTTTTTTGGTAGATTATTTTGTTCTTTTTTGTCTTTAATTATTGTTGGTTTTGTAATTGAAAAAAGAGATGTTCTTACAAAAAATGAAAAAACATTATAATATTTTCATAAATATTTTATATAATTTGTTTCTTTAAAATATCAAGAAGATATTTTGGATATTTTTGCACAATACTATAAAAATTTATTGAAAAATTATGTATACAATTTACATTTATAAAAATTAAAATGAAAAAACACAATTAGAAAGGTTTTTCAATAAATGTATAAAAACAGTTCTATCAAAATAGAAATGTCAAGTCCTGATTTATATGTTGGTAATTCCTTTAAAAATGCTAAAAGTATTATTGAAGTTTTAAATAAAAGCAAAGCAAGTGTGGTTTTATTTCCAGAATTATGTTTAAGCGGTTATTCAGCAGGAGATTTATTTTTCGAAACTACTTTTTTAGAAGAGAATATAAATTCTCTTAATTTTCTTATTAATAATAATTCTTTCAAAGGTGTTTATTTAATTGGGATGCCTTTTTTATTCAAAGAAGTTATTTTTAATGTAGCTGTGGTTATTCAAAATAAAAAAATTTTAGGTATTGTTCCTAAACAAATGATACCTAATTATAAAGAATTTAGTGAAAAAAGATGGTTCCAATCAGGTAAACATATAGATACTAAAATAATTAATTTTTTAGGACAAAAAGTTCCTATCGGAAATATTTTATTTGTTAATAAACAATTTGATATTATTTTTGGTGTTGAAATTTGTCAAGATTTATGGACTATCGAATCACCTAGTGATTTAATGGTTTTGAATGGAGCGCATTTGATTTTTAATTTATCTTCTTCTACAGAACATTTTGAAAAAGATCGACTTCGTAAATTAGCGGTTTTAAATCATTCACGTAAACAAATAGGTGGATATTTTTACACTAGCAGCGGTATAACAGAATCTTCAGTGGATACTCTTTTTTCTAATCATAAAATTGCAGCTGTTTTAGGAAAAATTATTGGCGAAAAAAATTTAACAAGTTCAGATATTAGTTTGGTAGTAGATGTTTTTATAGATGCTATTAAATATCAAAGACGAATCGATACAACTTATGCAGAACAAAAAATTGGAAAAGAGTTTTCTTTTATGAAATCTTATTTCGAAGTTGAAGAAGTAGATTTTTATGAATTTGAAAAAAATTTTAATTCCAGGCCTTTTTTGGATGATAACAAAGAAGAATTAGAAAAACAATTGAAGTTATCCAATGTTATTCAAGTATTATCTTTGAAAACAAAAATGTCTTCTATATTTAATTCTAAAATCGTATTAGAAATGAAAAACAGATTAAATGAAATTTTGATTCTTTTAGTAGTTGTTCAATACTTTCGCGATAATAAAAAGAATTTACAATATTTAGAAATTATTATCAAAGAGTTAAATTATTCTGATGATCCGCATATTTTATTTTTTACGAAAAAATTATTAAAAAATTTAGGCATAACTAATGTTAAAATTATTAAAGAAAACGAAGTTTCATACTTAGAACAACTTTTCAATGATGGATTTAATAAATTGATTTTAGAAAGCGATAATTTATCAGATTTGGCCGTTGGAAGCATAAATTATAGTTTCCGTTCAGATAATGTTTTTTTATATAATTTAAATTTAGGAATACCTAATACTTTAATGTCCGAATTAATTATTTTTCATTTTAAAGAAAATAAAATATTTATTGAAGATGATATCAAAAATTTCTATTTATATAAAATAGAAAAATTTTTAAATTTTCAAGTTATTGTAGAAGATTTTATTTTATATCATCATTTGAATAATAGTTTTCGAAAAGAAAAGATAGCTTTTTTAATAGAAAAAACTTTTTTGTTAACTTATCAAGAAAGTTTGTTGTTAGTCACACGATATATGAAAAATTTTTATCAAAATCAATATAAAAGAAATACAATGTCTCCTGGGCCTAAAATTTTATCTTATAGTCTTTCTTATCGTACAGAATTAAAAATTCCCATTCACATGGAAAGAGAATAGTTTAAATAAAAAATATTTAAAAATTTAAAGGTCAAATATGAAAAAAAAGTAATAATTGGTTTATCTGGCGGAGTCGATAGTAGTGTAGCTGCTTTTCTTTTAAAGAAAGCAGGTTATGAAGTCGAAGGTGTTTTTATGCGTAATTGGGATAGTAGCTTGAATTATGATATAGAAGGTAATCCTTTTGTTAATAATAATATTTGCCCTCAAGAACAAGATTTCAGTGATGCTTTGAAAGTCGCTGAACAATTGGATATTAAATGTCATAAGGTTGATTTTTCAGAGGATTATTGGAATCAAGTTTTTACTTCTTTTTTAAACAGTTTAAAAGCGAATTTAACTCCTAATCCGGATGTTTTATGCAATAATAAGATTAAATTTGATACTTTTGTTAAATATGTTGAACAATTTAATCCAGATTATATTGCTATGGGACATTATGCTAGGATTATTTATAAAAACAAAGAAATTATTTTAGCTAAAGCTTTTGATCGTGATAAAGATCAAACTTATTTTTTATCTCAATTAAAGACAGAACAATTAAAAAAAGTTCTGTTTCCTTTAGGCGAGTTAACTAAGAAACAAGTGAGAGAAATTGCCGTGAAGGAAAATCTAATTACTGCTAAAAAAAAAGATTCTACAGGTATTTGTTTTATTGGCGAAAGAAATTTTTTTGTTTTTTTAAATAATTACTTAAATACTAATAAAGGTCCTATAAAAGATATGAATGGTGTCTTTTTGAAAGAACACGAAGGTGTTATTAAGTATACTATCGGTCAAAGAAAAAGATTAAATTTAAAGGTCACAAAAGAAAACCAATCTCCTTGGTTTGTTGTTGGAAAAGATTTAAAGAATAATATTCTTTATGTAGATCAAAATGCCGAAAGTCCTTATTTATATAGCGATTCTGCTTTAATTATTGATGTTGTTTGGAGAAATTGCGAGGGTTATATTTATAAAAAAAATGCTAGAATGGAAATAGAAGCTAAATTTCGTTATCGTCAACCTAATCAAGAAGTGGAAATTATATTTTTAAATGAAAATACAATTAAGATTTATTATCCGCAAAAAATTAAATTAGTTACTCCTGGCCAAGTTTGTTCTTTTTATAAAGGAGATTTTTGTTTAGGCGCTGGCATAATAAAAACAGTCTATTCTCAAAACAAAAAAATGTTATATGTTTAAACTTTATTTTTCTAAATACTTTATAATAATAAAAAAATAGAGAAAGCATAGGTTTATTTATATGGAAGACCAATTAATTCAAAAATTAGAAAATGAGGAAGAGATTTATAAAGAATTAATGGTTCAAATTAATTCATATATTACTGATAAAGATATTTTAAAGCAAATACACAAAGCTTATTTATTAGCTCAACGTAAACATAAAAAACAAAAAAGAGAAACAGGCGAAGATTTTATTATTCATCCTATTCGTGTTGCTCAAATTTTAGCAGATTTAAAAAGTGAACCTAATACTTTGATGGCAGGATTATTACATGATGTTTTAGAAGATACTAATTTAACTTTTGATGAATTAAAATTGGCTGTAGGCGAAGACATTGCTCATATAGTCGAAAGAACAACTAAATTAACTAAAATTGTTTTTAATCAACGTCAAAGACAAATTGAGAATCAACAAAAAATGTTTTTAGCTATGGCTAATGATATTCGTGTTGTCCTTGTTAAGCTGTCTGATAGACTTCATAATATGCAAACTTTAAAAATAATGAGACCTGACAAAAGATTAAGAATTTCAGAAGAAACTTTAACTATTTATGTTCCTTTGGCTCATCGTTTAGGTTTATTTAAAATTAAATCAGAATTAGAAGATTTATCTTTTCGTTATATTAATCCTGAGCAGTATTATCGCATTTCTCGTTTGATTAATATGAAGAAAAATGAAAGAGAAAAATCTATTCAAAAAATTATTGATAATATTCAAACTTTATTTGTTCAATCTAATATTAAAAATTTTTCTATTAGCGGTAGAAGTAAAAATATTTATAGCATTTATAAAAAAATGAAACAAAGAAAAGTAAGTTTTGAAGAGATTTTTGATTTATTAGCGATTCGTATTATTGTAGATGAAGTAGACGCATGTTATCGTTGTTTAGGCATTATTCATTCGAATTATTCTCCTTTACCTTTAAGATTTAAAGATTATATTGCTATTCCAAAACCTAATTTATATCAATCTTTGCATAATACTGTTTTATCTAAGGATGGAACTTTATTTGAGGTCCAAATCAGAACTAGACAGATGGACGAAATTGCCGAAAAAGGCATTGCGGCTCATTGGGGTTATAAAGAAAATAAAATTTATTCTAAACAAGATAAACAATTAGAAATTGCTAAAAAATTAAGATGGTATCAAGAATTAATAAAAATAACAAAAGATTCAGATAATGATTTACATAAAAATTCTCAAAATTTTGTAGATTCTATTAAGAATGATATTTTAACAGAAAATGTTTATGTTTTCACTCCTAAACAAGAAGTTTATGAATTGCCAAAAGGCTCTACTACGATTGATTTCGCTTTTTTTATTCATTCTTCTATTGGTTATAGAATGACAGGAGCCATTGTTAATGGTAAAATTGTTCCTTTAGAATATATATTAAAAAATGGCGATATTATTTCTATTAGAACTAATAAAAATATTTTTCGCGTGAATAAAAAGTGGTTAAATATAGTTAAAACTTCTTATGTTAAAAAATTAATCAAAAAATTCTTTAATAAAGAAAACATAGAATTAGTGAAAAACGGGAAAGAAATTTTAGACAAAGAATTATATAATCATAAAATAGATTTTGTTATTGATAAAAATTTTTTAGTTGAAAATTTTAAGAAACAATATATTCAAAATATTAATGAATTATATATCGCTATCGCTAATAAAAAAATTAATTGTCATTTAGTTATTACTAAAATTAATTCTTTTTTAGCAATGAAAAAAAGATTTCAAAAAAAATAAAAATTTTAAATTAATTAATGTTCAATTAAATAGAAAAAATTGATGTCAAGTTTATATCAATTACTTGATGTTTGATAAATTTATAGAGGATCCAATTAAATGAAATTAATTATGAAAAAAATTAAAGGGACCCATGATTTAACATTTGATGAAGTTAAAAAATGGACTATTGTAGAAAATAAAATTAAAAAATATTTAAATAAATATAATTTTAATGAAATAAGAACTCCTATTTTGGAATATAGTGAAGTTTTTAAACGTTCCGCTCAATATTCTGATATGGTTTTAAAGGAAATGTTTCAATTTATAGATAAAAAAGGAAGAAAAATCGCTTTAAGACCAGAAGGGACGGCTTCTATTGTTAGGAGTTATGTCGAAAATAAACTTTATCATTTGAATGAATTAAATAAATTTTATTATTATGGTCCTTTTTTTCGTTATGAACGGCCTCAAAAAGGACGTTATCGCCAATTTCATCAAATAGGCGTGGAAGTTATTGGTATTCAAAATTTTTTGTCAGAAGTAGAAGTATTTTTTTTGATAAATGATCTTTTGGATATGTTAAATTTAAAAGAGGCTAAAATTATTATTAATAGTTTGGGAGATTTAGAATCTCGAAAACGTTTTTTAAATGATTTTGCCCCTTATATTGAAAAAAACAAAGATCAATTATGCGATTTATGTTTAAAAAGAATAAAACAAAATGTTATAAGAATTTTTGATTGTAAAGAATGTTCTTCGAAAATTTTTTTAAAAAAAGCACCCGTTATTTTTGATTATTTAACTAACGAAGCTAAAGTTAAATTTCAAATAATTTTAGATATTTTACAAAAAGCTAAAATTAATTTTGAAACTGATTTTCGATTAGTTAGAGGTTTAGATTATTATACTGATATTGTTTTCGAAATTTCTTTTTTTTCTGATGTTGATCAACAAAATTATATTTTAGGTGGCGGCGGTAATTATAATGAACTTGTGAAAGAATTTAGCGGCCATCGAATTAATAGTATGGGTTTTGCGATCGGTATGGAACGTTTGATGAACGTTTTAGAAGAAAATATGTTTTTTCAAAATTATCAAAAAGAATGTTTAGATGTTTATTTATTTTCTTTAGATAAAGAAATTATGTTAGATACTTTATTTTTATCGAGAACTATAAAAAAAAATAATATAAAATCGGAAATGAATTATAAAGTGTTTAATTTTCAAAAACAATTACGCAAAATATTAGATTTAAAACCTAAATTTATTATTTTTATAGGAAAAAAAGAAATCGAAAATAATAAATTTAATATTAAAAATGTTTTTAATCACAAAACAGAAATTATAGATAAAAAAGAAATCATTAATTTTTTAAAAGAAGGATTATGCTTATAATATGAAAACAAAATATATTTTTTCTAATAATGAAATAACATTAAAACAGAATGGTCAGAAAGTTTTAATTAAAGGGTGGATCGCTAGAAAAAGAAATATAGGAAAGAAAATATTTTTAATTTTAAGAGATTTTTCAGGAATTGTACAATTGGTGATTAATCATGATCATCATCAATATGATCAAATAGCTTCTTTTAAAGTAGAAACTGTAGTCGAAGTTATAGGATTAGTTCGTGAAAGAATAAATAAAAATTTTAAAATAAAAACTGGCGAAATTGAAATTTTAATTGAAAAATGTCATCTTTTATCTGAGGCTCAAAATTTACCTTTAAATGTTTTTGAACAAACAAATGCTTTAGAAGAACAACGTTTAAAATATCGTTATTTAGATTTGAGAAAAGAAGAACAAAAAAAATATTTAATCAAACGTCATCAAATTACTCAAAATATACGAAAAACGCTTTTAGATAATGATTTTTTAGAATTAGAAACTCCTATTTTATCTAAATCTATTCCTGAAGGAGCTAGAGATTATTTAGTTCCTTCGCGAATCCATCCTTATAATTTTTATGCTTTACCTCAATCTCCTCAAATTTTTAAACAATTGTATATGTTATCTGGTTTTGAAAGATATTTTCAAATAGCGCGTTGTTTTCGAGATGAAGATTTGAGATCTGATAGACAACCTGAATTTACTCAAGTAGATATTGAAACGGCTTTTTTTGACCAAGAAGAAATTATGACTTTAGTAGAAGAAATTATGAAAAATCTTTTTCAGGATATTCTTAAAAAAGAATTAAAAACTCCTTTACAAAAGATAACTTATGATAAAGCTTTGAATTTATATGGAACAGATAAACCTGATTTAAGATTCGATTTATTAATTGAAGATTTAACATCTTATTTTGATTTGACTCAATTAAATGCAAATAATATTAAATCTATAATTAAAGGTATTAAATTGAATATTTCTGATTTTAAAAAATTTTTTTCAAGAAAAAAATTGGATGAATATAAAAAATTAATTAAAAAAAATTTCTCTTTGGATTTGCATTTTATTCAAAAACAAGATAGTTTATTAAAAGGTTATTTAAATAATTGTATTAAAGATGTTTCTTTTTTAGAAGAACAAGAAATTTGTTTTTTTATTTTATTTAATAAAGAGCAGAGAGTTACCGAAGATAATTTGTTAAAAGCTTTAGGTTTTTTAAGAAATGAATTAGCTAAAAATTTAGATTTATATGTATCGCATAAAGAATCTTTATTATGGGTTGTTGATTTTCCTTTATTAGAATTTAATGAAGTAGACAATAGATATTATTCTATGCATCATCCCTTTACTTCACCTATTGATGTTCAACAATTATATGAGACACCTGATAAAGTAAAAGCACAAACTTATGATTTGGTTTGGAATGGTTATGAAATTGGCGGAGGTTCTTTAAGAAATTATCAATCTCAAGTTCAAGAATTTATTTTTAATAAATTAGGTTTTAAAAAAGAAGAGATTGAACAAAATTTTGGTTTTTTCAATGAAGCTTTGAAATACGGTGCACCTCCTCATGGCGGCGTCGCTTTAGGGTTAGATCGTTTAGTGATGTTATTTACTAAAACAAACAATATCAAAGATGTAATTGCTTTCCCTAAAACTCAAAGCGGCCAAGATTTAATGATGCAAAGCCCCAATTTAGTTGATGAAAAACAATTAAATGTGTTAAAATTAAAAAAATTAGAAACAAAAATATAAAATAATAAAAATATCTTAAAATATTCAAAAGGAATTTAAATTATGATTTTTTCTTCTTTATGTTTCAAATTAGATAAACAAAATATTTATATTATTTCTGTAAGTGGTGGTGTTGATTCTATGGTCTTGTTAGATTATTTATATCATTTACAGTATAATTTAGTTGTGGTTCATTTTAATCATTTGAAACGAAAAGAATCATTAGAAGATAAAATTTTAGTTGAAAAATATTGTTTTTCAAATAAAATTCCTTTTTATTATTTCGAATTACAAATAGTAGGAAAAAATTTTCAAAATGAAGCTAGAATACTTAGAAAAGAAAAATTAAAACAAATTGCCGAAAAATATAAGACTTTTTATTTAATAACGGCTCATCATTTAGATGATTTAGCTGAAAATATTTTATTCAAAATTTCCCGAGGCAGTTCTTTTTTAGGATATAGTGGCATGCAAGCATCTTATTTTCATGATGGTTTTTATTTTTTAAAACCTTTTTTGTACACTCCAAAAAAAAAAATTTTGGATTATGCTTCTGATAAAAAAATATCTTTTTTAGAAGATTATACTAATTCTTTGAATATGTACACTAGAAATAAAATAAGAAATCAAGTTATACCTTTTTTCAAAGAGATAAATAATTTTTTGAAAAATATTCAAAAGTTTCATTTTCAAATGTCGGAAATTAATAATTTGATAAGAAAACAAACTTATTTTTTTTTAGATAAAAGAATAGATAAAACTTTTTTTAATTTACAATCTTTTTTAAAACTAGATATTGTTATTCAAAAAGATGTTATTTTATTTTTATTGGAAGAAAAAAAAATTGATAAAAATTTTTCTTTGATTAATAATATTGTAAAAGGTTTACAAAATAATAATAAACCTAATATGCAATGGGATTTTTTATCTAAAGAATGTATATTAGTTAAACAATATTATAAATTTTTTTGGAAACAGAGAAACTCCGAAGTTATTTCTAAAAATTTTAAACCTTCCATACATTATGCTTCTGATAAAAATTTTTTATCTTTTTGTTTTGCGACGCAAAAGATATTTTATGATCAAAATTGTCTTCAACCACCTTTTTTGGTGAGAACTAAAAAAATAGGTGATATTTTAAAATTTTCTTTTGGAACTCAAAAATTAAAAAAATTTTTTATTAATTCTAAAATACCTTTACATGAAAGGAAAAAGATTTGGTTAGTAACGGATCAACAAAATATTATTATTTGGATTCCTAATTTATATTTAAATTCTACACTTGGAAGAGATAAATTTCTTTATTTGGGTTTAAAGAAAGAAAATAATTGATTTATTATTATATGTTTATTTTTGCAAAATTTCTTTTTTTATTTTAAAATTAATAAAAAGAATTTTTATTTTTGTAATTAAGGAGTTTTTAATGGATTGGAATTTGCCGAATTGGTTTAATTGTGATAATTTTCGATTTTTTATTTCTTTTTTTGCAGGTTTAATTTCGGGATTTATATTTTTTTCTTTAGTATATTTATTTTCTATTTTAAGAAATTTTAATAAAAACATTTATCAAACAGAAAATAAAAATGATAAATTATCAAATGAAGATATGAATGAATTAATTAAGGAGAAACAAGCAATTTTTAAACAAGATATCAAAAAGAAACCAGATGATTATATTTCTTCTTTATTATTCAATTGTAAAAATTTAATTTTAGAAGTATCTTCTACTTTTTATCCTAAGTCTGAATTTCCCTATTTAGAACTGAATATTAAAGAAAGTTTAGCTTTAATTCAGTATGTTCATGATAGACTAGATAGTTTATTTAATAAAAAAATTATATTTTATTTTAAAAAAATGACTTTGAAACAAATTTTTGTTTTAAAACAAAAATTAGTAGATAAAAAGTATGTACAGAAATATCGTAAAACTCGTAAAATTTATAATATTTTTTCAAATACCTTAAATTTATTAAATCCTTTTCACTGGGTTAAAACAACTTTTATGAAAATTTTTTATGATAAAATTATTATTAAAATAGGATGTTCTATTATTACAATTATGGGAGAAGAAATTTATCAAGTTTATAGTAAAAAAATATTTGAAACTCAAAATATAGATGATATTTTAAATGAATTAGAAAAAGACATTATAAATACTAAAGAGGAATTATTAAAATAAAATAGGCAACGGTATTGTTTCGATGATTGATATTCAATGGTTCCCTGGACATATGTCCAAAACTTTAAAAAATATTAGAAATAATTTAAAATTTGTTGATTGCATTTTAATTCTTTTAGATGCAAGAATTCCTTTTTCTAGTATGAATTTTGAACTTTTAAAACTTTTAAATAATAAACCTTTTTTAATTTTGTTAAATAAAAGTTCACTTGCTGATTTAGATAAAAATAGGTTTTTTCTTGATTTTTTTCATCAAAAAAAATTTTTACATACTTTGAATATCGACGCTAAACAAAAAATTAATATTAATAAGATATATCCAAAAATTAGAGAAATTTTTCAATGTAAAGGAATAAAAATAAAAAAATTTCTAAAATTTATGATTGTAGGTGTTCCTAATGTAGGAAAATCCACTTTAGTTAATTGTTTAGCAGGTAAAAAGGTAATGAAAACAGCTAATTTTCCAGGAGTTACTAAACAAATACAATGGATTAATTTAGAAAATAATATGAAATTATTAGACACACCAGGAGTTTTATGGCCTAAATTTAATTATAAGGAAATAGGATATTCTTTAGCTATTTGCGGTTGTATTAAAGAAACTCTTTTCATAAAAAAAGCAATTATCGATTATTTTTTAAAATACTTACAAATAAATTATTCTCATTATCTAAAAAAACTTTTTAAATTTACTGATTTAGATTTAGAACAAGAAATTTCATTTCAATTTTTGATGACCAAAACACATAATAATATTTCTGATGTTGATTATTTGAAACAAGAAAATAATTTATTATTGATGATTTTTAAAAAAATCCAAAGTAATAAAATGCCAAAAGTTAATTATGATCTTACTTTAAAAACTTTTTTATAGATATATAAAGTAAAATAAAAACAGATATGTCAAAACAAGAAAGTTGATTTGTGTTATGGAAAAAAAAGTTGTTATTTTAGAATCTCCTTCTAAAGCCAAAACTATTAGTAGTTATTTAGGCGATGATTTTTTAGTTTTATCTTCGAAAGGACATATTAGAGATTTAGCTTTGTCAGGTTCAGGACGTTTAGGAGTCGATATTAAAAATAATTTTCATCCTGATTATATTATTATTGATAAACAACAACAAACAGTTCAAGACTTGATTCGAAAAACAAAAAATAAAAAAGTTTTTTTAGCTATGGATCCTGATAGAGAAGGCGAAGCGATAGCTTGGCATTTATCACAAGTTTTGAATTTAGATAAAAAAGATAAAAATAGAATTTTATTTAACGAAATCACTAAAAGTGTTATTCAAAAAGCATTCACAGTTCCTTCTGTTATTAATGAAAAATTAGTAGATTCCCAAGAAACAAGAAGAATTTTAGATAGAATTATTGGTTTTAAACTATCAGGTTTAGTAAAGAAAGTTAATGCTAAATCAGCAGGAAGAGTTCAATCAGTTGCTTTAAAATTAATTGTCGGATTAGAAGAAGAACGTAAAAAATTTGTTCCAGAAGAATATAATTTAATTAGAGTTCATTTTGATAATTTTCAAGCTAATTTAGTAATTATACCTAAGGATCATAAAATTAAAGAAGAAGAAGCGTTTCAAATTTTTAATAAAATTAAAGATAAAAAATTTTTATTAGAAAGTATTCAAAATAAAAAAGTTATTAAAAAACCTCCTAAACCTTTTATTACATCTACATTACAACAAGATGCTTTTCAAAATCTTTCTATGGGAGCCAAAAATACTATGATTACAGCTCAAAAACTTTATGAAGGTGTTGAAATAGATAATTTAAGGGTCGGGTTAATAACTTATATGAGAACAGATTCTTTTAGGATTTCTGATGAATTTAGTACAACAATACAATCTTTTATTAAAAAACAATATGGTAAAGAATTTTTAGGAAGTGCTCAAACATCAAAATATAATAAAAATAAAAATATTAGTGACGCCCATGAAGCTATTAGAGTGACTGATATTACAAGAACTCCTGATAGTTTAACTAAATATTTAACTAAATATGAATTTTATTTATATAATATGATTTATGAACGTACTTTAGCTAGTTTTATGTCAGAAGCTGTTATCAATAAAAATCAATTTTGTTTTAAAGTAGATAAATATAATTTTTTAGCCGAAGCTAATGAAATGGTTTTTGAAGGCTATTATAAAGCTTTACAAACTTCTTTTAAAAATGTTTTTTTACCTCTGTTAGAAATCAATAAAGAATATAGTTACAAAGAGATTGAAATAATTAAAAAAATGACCACTCCACCTTCTCGTTTTACAGAAGCTTCTTTAATTAAAGAATTAGAACATTTAAAAATAGGAAGACCTTCTACTTACGCTTCGATTATAGAGATATTAAAAAAAAGATCTTATGTTATAATTGACGATAAAAAAATGGTTTGTACTGAATTAGGAGTTTTAACTAAAGAAACTTTAGATAAATTTTTTTCTTCTATAATTAATGTAGAATATACAGCACAAATGGAAAAAAAATTAGATGAAATTTCTTCTGGTAAAGTTGATAAATTAAATTTATTAAAAGAATTTTATAATGATTTTATAGAACTTTATGATATGGCTAATCAAAAAATAGAAAAGCCTAAACCTATTGTTACTGAAGAAAAATGTGATTTATGTGGCTCTTTTTTGGTAAAGAGACAAGGTAAATATGGTGATTTTTTAGGGTGCGGCGCTTATCCAAAATGCAAAAAAATTATAAGTTTGAAGACTAAAAAAGAAGAAGTTGTTGAAACAGAAGAAAAATGTGATTTATGTGGCGCTTTTTTAGTAAAAAGAAAAGGTAGATATGGAGATTTTTTAGGTTGTAGTTCTTATCCAAAATGTAAAAAAATTGTCAGTTTAAACCAAAATTTAAAAAAAAGATAAATAAAATAATTTAATAATTACAATTTGTTAAATATTTTTTTATTATAATTTGGTGATTTGTTTTTTCAAAAAATATATCAAAAAGGTGTTTGTATGTTTAATTTTTTAAAAAAATTATTTAAAAAAAATCCTAAAAAAGAATTTTTTTTAGGAATTAAAAAATTAGAATATGATTTTATTCAATGGTCTGATGCTGTTTTAAAAACAGAAAATATTGATTTAACTTTATTAGATGATTTAGAAATTTTATTTATTAAATCAGATATCGGATTTAAAACTTCTTCTTTTTTAATTACGCAAATTAAACAAAGAATTAAAGAAAATCAAATTTCAAAATCTTCTGAATTATTATCTTTAATTAAAAATGAGATACTTTCTTTTTATCAAAAAGGCGACGACGTCCTAAAACAAGAAGAACTTTTATCGGAAAAAGATGAAACACAAATTTTTTTATTTGTTGGTGTTAATGGAGTAGGTAAAACAACGACTATTGGAAAGTTAGCTGCTCAATATAACAAACAAAATAAGAAAGTTTTATTAGTAGCTGGAGATACTTTTAGAACAGGCGCTATAGAACAATTGAAGATATGGGGATCAAAAACTAATAACGAAGTTTTTTATAAAGAAAATAGTAATTCTACTTCAAGTGTATTTTTCGAAGCTTTGACTTATGCCAAAAATAGAGATTTTGATATAATTTTATGTGATACCTCTGGAAGATTAGAAAACAAAGTTAATTTAATGAAAGAATTAGAAAAAGTTAAAAAAGTTATTAAAAAAATATATCCTAAAGCTCCTCATAAAACTTTTTTAATTTTAGATGCTATGATTGGGCAGAACGGATTAAAACAAGTAGAATTATTTAATAAAACAGTTTCTTTAAGCGATATTATTTTAACTAAATTTGATGGAATTGCTAAAGGCGGATTAATTTTAACTATTAAACATATTTATAATTTGCCAACTAAATATATAGGCATTGGCGAAAAAGTAGATGATTTAATATTGTTCGATATTAATCAGTATATTGATGCTTTATTTGGTAAGTAGTTTTTTAAGATTAACATTAATAAGAAGAGGATTATAAAAATAAAATGAGTTTTTTAAGTGATGGTTTTTCTAAAATCATAAATAAAATCAGAGGAAAAAAATTTATTAGTTCTCAAGATATTGAAACGATAATGAAAGAAATTCGTGTATCTTTACTTGAAGCCGATGTAAGTTACGAAGTTATCACTGAATTTAATGAATTAATAAAGCAAAAAACTTTAGGTCAAGAAGTTCTTAAAGGAATTAAGCCTCAAGAACAAGTTATTAAAATTATAAAAGATATTTTGACAATTATTTTAGGTCATAAAAATACTGCTTTAAGTTTAGATAAAAAATTAAATATTATTCTTTTGATGGGATTACAAGGCAGCGGAAAAACTACAACTGCTGGCAAATTATCTTTTTGGATTAAAAAGAAAATGCAAAAAAAAGTTTTATTAATTGCCGCTGATATGTATAGATTTGGAGCTGTAGAACAGTTGAAATCTATTGGTGAAAAGACAGGTATTGAAGTTTTTACTCAAAAAGATGAAAAAGTTTTGGATATTGTCAACAATGGTATAAAATATGCTGAACAAAATAATTTTGATACAGTTATTGTCGATACAGCGGGACGTTTGACTATTGATAATGAAATGATAGAAGAAATAAAAAATATTAAGAAAAAAGTTAATCCTTCTGATGTATTAATTGTAGCCGATGCTCTTTTAGGTCAACAGTCTGTGAATATAGCTAAGAGTTTTCATGAACAAATAGGAGCTACAGGTATTATTTTAACCAAAATGGATTCTGATACTAAAGGTGGAGCTGCTTTATCAATGAAGTATATCACTAATTTACCTATTAAATTTACTTCTTCTTCGGAAAAACATAACGATGATAATTTCGAAATTTTTTATCCAGAACGCATGGCTTCTAGAATATTAGATATGGGTGATATTTTAACTTTAATTGATAATGTAGAAGATAAAATAAATACAAAACAAGACAAAGAAGTTTTAGATAGAATTTTACAAGAAGATTATAATTATAATGATTTAATAAAACAACTTAAGTTGTTAAAAAAATTAGGTTCTATGAATAAAATGTTAAGTTTTATTCCAGGGATCAATTCTAAAATCAAAAAAATGCCTTTTTTAGAAAGTGATGTTATTCAAAAATTTCGATCTATTATTCAAAGTATGACCAAAGAAGAAAGATTGAAACCTAAATTAATTGAAAATAATAATAGAAGAAGAACTAGAATCGTTAAAGGTTCAGGAAGTGAACCAGCCGACATTAGTCATTTAATAGAATTTATTAAAAAACAAAAACAAATATCTAAACAAATGAAGAATTTAGATTTAAATGATGTAAACAATCCTGAAGACTTATTGAGTAAATTTTTAAATTAAAAATGATTTTTTTGTTTATAAATATTTGTTTTGGAGATTAAATAAAAACATGCGTAAATTAGTTTTAGTAGATGGTAATTCTTTAGTTTTTAGAGCTTATTACGCTACTTATTATAAACAACAAAAATTAATGCAAAATAAAGAAGGACAAGATGTAAATGCATTAATAGTTTTTATAAATATGTTTAGAAAAATTTTGGAGCAAACTGAAGATTATATTTGTGTCGCTTTTGATTCTAAACATAAAACATATAGACATAAACTTTACGAAGGATATAAACAAAGTCGTGTTAAAACTCCTGAATCTTTGATTCATCAAATTCCTTTAATTAAAGAATATTTAACTTTGTCAGGAATACATCATTGTTCACAAGATGGTTACGAAGCGGACGATATTATCGGAACTATCGCAAAACAAGCAGGAAGAAATAATATTTCTGTTCTTATTTTTTCTAGTGATAAAGATTTACTTCAATTAGTAGATTCTAATATTACAGTTTGTTTAATCAAACAAGGTTTAAAAAATGTTATTTATTATGATTTTCAAACATTAGAGAAAGAATTCGGTTTGAGTCCTAATCAAATAATTGATTTCAAAAGTATAACAGGAGATAATTCGGATAATATTAAAGGAGTTCCTTCGATAGGACCTAAAACAGCTTTGAAATTATTGGATCAATTTGATAATTTAGAAAATATTTTTGATAATTTAAATAATTTAAATTTAAAAATAAAATCTAAATTAATTCAATTCAAAAAAGAAGTTTTCTTAAATCGCCATTTAGTTACTATTAATAAATTAGTTCCTTTATCGTTTGATTATACTCAAACTCAAATTCAAAAAAAACCATTTTCTGTATTACAAAATTTTTTGCAAAAATATAAATTAAAACAAAATTAAATCTTTTAAAAATATAAAAAAATTTTAATTTAATTCAAAATTTTTTTATATTTTTGAATTAAATGATTATTAAATATAAGTTGTTTTAAAAATATATTTTTATTTCCAAAATAAAATATAAAAAGAGAGATATACAATGAATTGGGAATCACAAATATTCGAAAATCCTCAAGGTAATAGATCGACACCGCCGCCATTATTACCTAAAAAGAAAAAAAAATTGAAATATTATTTATCAATAGTTCAAATAATTGTTAATATTATTTTTTATGTTGTAATGATTTTCTTTTTGTATTTGGGTATTCGTACAATGACAAATAAAAATGGCGATTTGTTAATCGATCAAGATAAAAAATGGGCCGAAGATAAAATAATTAAAGAAAATCATCTTACAATTGAAAATGATTTTCGAAGTTATGAGCCTGTCAAACAACAAATGTTGGAATTAATACAAAATATTAAAGACGCAAATAAAGATATTCCTAGAGGATTTTTGTTACATGGTCCTCCTGGAACAGGTAAGACTTATTTAGCTAATTGTTTAGCTGGTTCTTTGAAACAAAATGCATCTTTTTATGTTGTTAATGGTTCTGAATTTGTAGAAAAATATGTAGGTGTAGGAGCTGCTCGTATTAGAAAACTGTTTAAAACAGCTAGAGAGACGGCTATGAATAAGGGTCAAAAGTATTTTTTTATTTTTATTGATGAAATAGATTCTATAGGTAGAAAAAGAAGTTCGGAAGGAAGTTCATCTATCGAAACAGAAAACAGTTTGAACGCTTTATTATCAGAAATTGATGGTTTTCATTCTGGTGATGGAAAAATTAAAAATTCTCCTTATGGAATTGTTTTTGGCTCTACCAACAGAAAAGATTTGTTAGATGAAGCTTTGATTAGAGAAGGACGTTTAGGTAATCATATTTATTTAGGATATCCTAATCATTCTGATATTAAAGAACTTCTTGAATATTTTTTTAGTAAAAATAAAGATAAAACATTTTTACCTCTATCCGAAGACAAAATAACTTTATCTAAATTTTTATCAAAAACTCATTTTACTGCTGCACAAATTAATTCTTTGATAAAAGAAGTAAAAAAATTAGCTAATGAAAAAGATCATAAGGGCAAAACTATAGTAACAATAGATAATTTTTATGATGCTTGGGACGAAGTAGTTTTAGGACCCAAAAATAAAGTTATTGAAAGCAATTCAGATAAAAATAGAATTATTCAACATGAATTAGGTCACGCTGTTGTATCTAAAGCTTTTAATTTTAATGTAAATCGTATTAATGTCGAGTCGAGAGGTGATAAAGGTGGTTATACATTATCTTTTCCTAAGGAAGATAGAAATTTATTAACTCGTGATGATTTTTTGCAAAAAATTATTATATTGTTCGGCGGAAGAGCAGCCGAATCAATTTTTTATAAATCTGTTAGTATAGGTTCTTCTGATGATTTACAAAAAGCTAAAATAATTGCTTCCGAAATGATAGATAAATTTGGAATGTTAAATCCTGAAGGTTTACCAAATAATGAAAATCAAAAAGTAATAGTCAAAGATAAAGAAACAATAATTTTTGATATTATTAATAAATCTTACTGTACAGCTCAGAAAATTATTGAAAATTATAATACAGACACATATTATAAGGACACATGGAAAAATTTAAATTCTTTCTTCACAGAACCTCACGATCAACTTAAAAATAAAATGAATAATGAACAATTCGAACGTTCAGGATTATTTTATATTTGGCCAAATGATCAGAATTTAATTTAAATTATTGATTTTATTTACATTATTATATAATTTAAATATGATAATGATTTTTTGATTATTTGTATACAATTGAATAAAAACAATTATTATGAAAATTTGTAATATTTTTTTATTAAATTAATAATATTAATTAAATCATTCGAATTAAAAAAAACAAAAATAAATTAAATAGAAATTAGGATATATGAAATTATGAATTTAATACCAATAGGCATCTCAGGAAGACATGCACATTTATCTCAAGAAACACTTGATATTTTATTTGGTTCCAAAAATTATAAATTAACTTTTTATAAAAATTTAAAACAAAAAGGGCAATTTGCCGCTGAAGAAAAAATTGATGTTATGAGTTCATCAGGACAAATTTTAAAAAATGTGCGTATTTTAGGTCCTGTAAGAAAATTAGATCAAGTAGAAATAAGCCAAAGTGACAGCTTAAGAATTAAAATACAAGTTCCTGTTAGATCTTCAGGAGATATTAAAGGTTCTGCTCCAGCTATTTTGATAGGGCCTAAGGGCAAAGTCGAAATTAAAGAAGGCGTCATTATAGCTGATAGACATATTCATTTTTCGCCACAAGAAGCTAAGGAATTTAATGTTGTAGATAAACAAGTAGTTAATATTAAAATTGATGGTATTAAATCAGGTATTTTAGGAAATGTTTTATGTCGTGTAGATGAAAGTTTTTCATTAGAATGTCATTTAGATACTGATGATGCAAGCGCTTTTTTGTTAAAAACAGGGGATTCAGCGCAATTGATTTTAAAAATTTAAATTATTTAAATATTTTTCTTTAATAAATAAAAATAAAATGTATTTTTTAAAATTTTTATTATAATATATATAATAAGCGATTGGTTTATATATTCAATTTGGTTAAAGTTTTAGATTTGAATAAGATAATAATTAAGATTATTTATCAGAAAGAAGTTTATTAGATATTGACTAATAATACAAATAATATAGCATCTAAAGAATACAAACCGCCTCAAGAATTACAAAAACCCGAAGTTTTTAATGATGCTATTTATGGTTACATATATATTGATTATGATTTTGTAGAACAATTAATTAATACTTTTCCTATGCAAAGATTGAGGAGAATTAAACAATTGAGTTTTGTCCATATTGTTTTCAGTTGCGGTGAACATTCTCGTTTTATTCATAGTTTAGGAGTTTATGAATTAGCTAGAAGATTTTTAGACAAAAATAATAATGTTTTAAAAGACATATTTAATCATAGAGATAAAATGCTTTTATTAACTGCGGCTTTATTACATGATGTAGGTCATGGTTCTTATTCTCATGTTTTTGAGGAAATTTTTAAAACTTGTCATGAAAAAAAAAGTGCAGAAATAATCGAAAAACATTTTCAGATTGTTGATATTTTAGATAAACTTGATCCTGATTTTAAATATGATGTCGCTTCTATAATCAAAAAAGAAAATAAATTTCAGTTGATTGAACAACTTTTAACAAGTCAATTAGATTTCGATCGTTTAGATTATTTAAAAAGAGATGCTTTTTTTGTTGGGGTAAGTTATGGTTATATTGATTCTGAACGTTTAATTCGGAGTATAGAAATAGATGAAATAAATAAAAAGATTGTGTTCCAAAAAAAAAATATTTCTGTTATAGAAAATTATTTAATTAGTCGTTATCATATGTATTCTATAGTATATAATCATTCTAAAGTATTAGGATTTTCGGTTATTTTTAGAAACATTTTTAAAAGACTTCTTTATTTATTAGAGGAAAATTATAAATTCGAAATAGATTGCAAAAATAATTCTAATAATATTCTTTCTATTTTAAGAAAATTTCAGAAAAACCCTGATGATATTCAAGCTTATTTGAATATTGATGATTTTTATACAAACACTTTAATCTTTTATTTAAAAGATGAAAAAGATAAAATTTTATCTGATTTATGTTTTGATTTTTTAAATCGTAAGATTTGGAGTTACTTAGATAATAATTATGAAAATAAAAAAAAAATTGAAAAAATTAATAATTATTATGGCCGAAACAAAGAATATTATACTTATGATACAGATATCCCCTTTTGTATTTATAAAAATGATGACGAGAATATTGGTGAAAGTATTTTAATTTATACAAAAGATAAAACACTAACTAAAGTTTTTAGCGAAGAATCGCCTATTATTAATGATGTTGTTTTAAATAAGAAATCGCAAAAAAAACAAAAAAAATTAAAATTTTTTTATAGAGAATATTAATAATGAAACAAAAGCATATATTTAAAAAAAAATATGGACAAAATTTTTTAAATGATGTGAATTTATTAAAAAATATTATCCAAAAAGCTGATTTAGAAAATAAAAATGTTGTTGAAATTGGCCCCGGTAAAGGCACTTTAACTCGTTTAATATTGCCTAAAGCTAAAAAGGTTTTGGCCTATGAAATTGATTCTGATTTAAAGATTTTTTTAGATTTTGATGAAGAATCTAAAATTAATATTATTTATGATGATGTTTTAACACGCGATTTATTAGAAGATTTTGTGAAATATTTTCAAAAAGAAGAAATAGTTTTGATCGGCAATTTGCCTTATTCTATTGCTACTCCTCTTTTATTTAAGATTTTATTTATACCTCAAATCCGAACTTTTACTATTATGATTCAAAAAGAAGTAGGTTTAAGGATTATATCTAAGGAAAAAGAAAAAAATTATAATGCTTTAAGTGTTTTAGTACAATCTTTAACTTGTATTACTAAAATAAAAGTAATAAAAAAAAATATGTTTTTTCCGCAACCTAAAGTTGATGGTATTGTTTTGAGATTTGATAAATTAGATTTAAATAATGAAGAAAAAGAATTTATCGAAAAAGATTTTTATCGATTTGTTAAAGCTTCTTTTCAACAAAAAAGAAAAAATTTACTTAACAACTTAAGTAAAAATTTTGATATTGATAAAAATGAAATTTTAAATTTTTTTCAAAAACATAATATTTCTAAAAATATTAGAGCCGAAGAAATTAGTATTTCAAGATTTAAAGAAATAACAATTCTTTTTTTAAAATTTTTTAATTTTAAATAGAAATTAAAGAATTAAAAAATATAAAGTTATATAAAATATTAAAATAAAGATGTTATTTTTTAATAAATATGTTAACATACTTTATAGTGTTACAATTATATTTAATTAAATATAAAATAAGATAAATTATTAATAAGGGAAATATATATTAAAATGCAAGTTACTTACGTAAGAATAAATTTATATACTAATAAAAATAGATTAAAAGCTGTCGCTTCTATTACATTGGATAATTGTTTTGTAGTTCATAATATTAAAGTTATAGAAGGAGAAAAAGGTCTTTTTATCGCAATGCCAAGTACAAAAAATTCTAAAGGAATTTATGTAGATATTGCGCATCCTATAAATAGAGAAACAAGACAAATGATCGAAGAGAAAGTTAAAAACACTTTCCAAGAAATGGTTGATAAAGAAGAAAGTAAAATGGAAATGGGAACATTCGAAAATGAAGATAGCCAAAGCAATCTTCAAGTTACAAATGTTAAAGTGAATTTATATCCTAACAGTAAAACTAGATTAAGAGGAAAAGCATCTATTACATTAAATGATTGTTTTGTGGTTCATGGTATTAAAATTATCGAAGGCGAAAGAAGCTTATTTATCGCAATGCCAAGTACAAAAAATTCTAAAGGCGTTTATATAGATATCGCTCACCCAATTACTCAAGAAACAAGACAGATGATCGAAGAAGAATGTAAAAAAGTTTTCCAAGAAGTAACAGAAAACAATTCACAATTAGAAGGTAATGGACCAATAGAGGATGATATTCTATCAGTTTGATAAAATTAAAAATAAATTTTTAAAAAACAAAATTGTTTTTAAGATAGTGATTTTATAAATTCTTTAGAAAGATAATATTATAATTATATGGGATAGTACTTTGAAAGAAAAAGAATTTGAAAGTCATAAAAAATTTATTTATTTATTTTTTATAGGTCTTTTATTTTATTTTTTATTTTTTCTTCCGTTAGATTTTGGAATTTCTTTTGGAATGGATGACTCAAAATTAATATTTTTCAAAATATTTTTAACAATTTTGATTTTATTTTTAACTGGATATCCAGTTATTAAAGAAGGTTTTGTTAAAACTTACGAACAAACCAAGAAAAATCGAAAATTAACTTTTAATGTTCATATTTTAATGATTTTAGTTTCTTTTTTATCTTTTGTTATGGAAAAATATAATGAATCTATTTTATTGATTATTATTTTTGGAGGAGCTCAATTTTTAGAAGAATATGTTGAAAATAAAAATCAAAAGGATATAAAAAAACTTTTAGATATAAAACCCAAAAAAGCTAAATTATTAAAAAAAAATAATGATTACGAATTGATAGATGTTTCTGATTTACAAATAGGCGATCGAGTTGTGGTTTTGAACGGTGAGCAAATACCTTCTGATGGCGTTATTGTATCAGGTCAGTCTTCCATAGACGAATCAACTATTACAGGCGAAAGTATTCCTTTAGAAAAAAAAGAAGGCGATAAAGTTTTTGGTAGTAATTTGAATTTAAGTAATACTTTGATAGTTGAAATTACTCAAACAGAAGATAAAACTATTTTTTCTGAAATAATCCGATTAACTGAAAAAATTCAAAGTAATGTTTCTAAAAAAGCTTCTTTCATTAATAAAATAGCTCCTGTATATATTAAATCAATTATTTTTGCTATTTTAGGGTTTATTGTTATATCCGGAATATACAATTATTTTTGTTATACAGATATAAAGTTTAGAAAAATTTTATTGAAAAGTATGATTTTTTTAACTGTCGCTGCTCCATGTGCTTTAGCTGTCGCTGATATACCAGCTACTCTTTCAGCTATTTCTAATTTAGCTAAAAAAGGAGTTTTATTAAAAAACGGAAAATCTTTAGGTATTTTATCTGAGGTTAAAACTATTGTTTTTGATAAAACAGGTACTTTAACACAAGGAAAAATTGAAGTTAAAGCGATTTTTTTTAATTCAGAAATATTAGAAAACGAAAGAAAACAATATTTAGATATTTTATGGACGATGGAAAAAGATTCTAATCATCCAATATCTTTTGCAATACAAAAATATTTTAAAGAAAATTTTGATTTAAATTTTTCTTTAAAATTACAAACTACTAATTTAATTGGAGTTGGAGTTGAAGCTTTCGATCAAAAAGATAATCATTATAAAATAGCTAAATATAATATTTTTGAAAATGTTCCTACCGAAATAGAAGAAAAAACTCAAGAATTTTTGAATCAAGGCCAAACAGTTATTTATTTTAGTCATAATGATAAAATTATTATTATTCTTGCTATCATTGATATAGTTCGTGATGAATCTAAAGAAATGATTGAGTATTTTAATAAAAATAATGTAAATACTACTATGCTGACAGGCGATAATAAACAAGTAGCGGAAGCTATTTCTTTTGATTTGAATTTGAATTATGTTTTTTCTAATTGTTTGCCAGAAGATAAAGTTAAATATATTAACGAAATGAAAGAACAAAAACATGTTGTTGCTATGGTTGGTGATGGAGTTAATGATTCTCCTGCTTTAGCTGCTTCTGATATTTCAATAACTTTACAAGAGGGTAGCGATGTTGTTATTGATATCGCAGATATTGTTTTAGTTAAAAATGATTTAAGAAAAATAATATATGCGCATAAGATTTCTAAAAAATTAAATAGAGTGGTATGGCAAAATATTATATTCGCTTTTTCTAT
This sequence comes from 'Prunus avium' virescence phytoplasma, assembly GCF_050916135.1. NCBI lineage: Bacteria > Bacillati > Mycoplasmatota > Mollicutes > Acholeplasmatales > Acholeplasmataceae > Candidatus Phytoplasma > 'Prunus avium' virescence phytoplasma. Next base: position 146,041 of record NZ_CP069156.1, read on the forward strand.
TATAATAGTATTTTGTTTAATTAATATTTCCCGTGAATTACCTTTGCCTATAGCAGTTATTGCTCATGAAGGAAGTACTTTATTAGTTATTTTTAATTGTTTAAGATTAAGAAATGATATCGAATAAACAAATAATTAAATATTTAATTATAAATATAGCTCAGTTATTTATTAACTGAGTTTTTTTTAGAATTAATTTAACTAATCGCCAAATTGACATTAGAAAAAATTGTTATAATAATGCTAACATTTATGCATCATTTTACCATATGCACTAGATGCATCTAATAATTATCATTCATTATACTTTCCAAAAGGCTATCGTTTTTATGGTTCAAATACTCTTTCTTACAATGATTTAATCAATCATGAAACTCAATCTAATTCTTTTATATGCTTTTAAATTCAAACAAAAACATAAAGTAATTGAAATGATAAATTTACCTAAATCATTAACTCCAAGTTATGATATTGTGAAATATGTTAATATACAAATTGGTAATACTTATAATCAAAAATGTTCAAATAATAATACTCGTTTTGAATGCGAAACTACTGATTATAAATACATCATTAACTGTCCATTAAAAGAAACTAAAACTATTGATTTACCTAAATCTCTAAATTCAATGAAAGTGAACTGTTCCAAAAGTTTAGACACTTTTTATTTTTTAAAAAATCTTTAAGACTAACTATTAAGTTAGTCTTTTTTTGTGTTTCAAGACTAAAAAAAATTTCATATCTTTTCTAAAAACGTTTTTTAGAAAGGCATTAAATGTTAAAGAGACAAGAATTATTTAAAGATTTTTTAAAAAATAAAAAGAATTTAACAATTCGTTATCAACTAATCGATTTACATTTGCCATTAGTAAATAAATTAGTTAAGCAATTTAAATATTATCCGCGTGTCCTTCAAAAAGAGGATTTATACCAAGAAGGGATTTTAGGATTAATCAAAGCCCTCAATAATTACGAAGATTTAGGTTATAACTTCATTTCTTACGCAACTCCAACTATCAAATCGGAAATCAGAGAATTAATAAGAAAAAGTCATTCTCCTTCAATTCCTCAAAAAACTCATAAAACTAATAATCCTTCTTTTCAAGAAGAAAAACATACATGGCATTGTCAAATTCTTAACCCTCATCAATTATGGTTAAAACAAGTTAATCATGAAATTTTTTTAAAAAAAATGAAAGTTAAGTTAAGCAAAACCGAATTCAAAATTATCCATTTAAGTTTTGGTGTTCCTTTAGGGAATATCAATGAAGATTATCAAAGATGTTATACCAACACCGAAATTGCTGAAAAACTTAATTTATCTTTAAAACAAGTAAAAAACATTAAAAACATCACTATCAAAAAATTAAAAAAACGTTAACCTTTCTCGTCCGTAATGACTTTAAACTAGTTATTCAAAACAATAAAAAAATAAAAACCAGATTACTTTCAAAGTAATCTTTTTTTGTATCAAAGCCCAACATAAAATTTTTGAAACAACAGTAATAAACGATTCCAACATCAACAAATCAGATAGTCTTAAATACATTTGTTTTCAAAAATTTTATCTATAAATAAATAAAAAATATATCAAAAAGAAGGAAAAATAAAATATGTTAAATAAAGTTCAATTAATTGGTCGTATCACTCATGATCTTGACAAACAATATACTTAAGGTTAACAATGAACAAGTCCCTAAAATAGATTTTCAATTAGCGGTTAACCAAAACAAAGACAAAGTACAATATATTCCTTGTGTGGTTTTTAGAACCCAAGCTGACAACATGAAAAAATACTTACATAAAGGATCTAAAATTTATCTAGAAGGGACATTATCTGTCCAAAAATACACCAACAACGAAGGTCAAAAGAAAACAAATACAAAAGTAATCGTACATAATGTCATCTTTTTAGACAATAAACCTCAAGAAACTTTACCTTTTTAAAACAATAAATTCATAAAACTCAATAATAATCAAATAAACTTAATAAAGACCTGAGCGTTAACTCAGGTCTTTTATTTTAAATCATTTAATTATTTTTAGTCAAAAAAATCTAAAAAATAATTAATGCAATTTAAAATTAAAATTAAAAAATTTATGATTTTTGATATATTAATAATTTATACATTTAACAAAAACCATCCAGTTCAAAAGTAATAGGTGATAAAAGAAAAAAATTTTTTTTATTATTTAAAAAAAAGGAGTTAATAAGGTCAAATGACTAAAAAAATAACATATCTAGCCGACGGCAAATATATTCATCATTATATTCACGAATTTAATGACAAAGGTCAAAAAATTAAAGAAATAACATATCAACCCGACGGCGAAACTATTCATTATATTTCCGAATTTAATGACAAAGGTCAAATGATTAAAGAAATATTTTATTGTATCGACGGCGAAACTATTGATTGTATTGAAGAATTTAATGACAAAGGTCGAATAATTAAAAAAATAATATATCGATATGAAAACAAAAATTAATTATTTTGATAATATCATTTGTTTATTGATGGGGATGATAATCGCCATTTTCGTATATATTCAATTTATAGAAAAAACACCTGCTAATTCTAATATAGAAAATATACCTTCAAATTCTAATTTCCAAGAACCGATTACTATTTTCAAAGATAAAATTATTGAAAAAGAGATTATTAAAGAAATTGAAAAACCTGTTATTCAAGACCAAGACATTAAAAGGTTCAAATTTTAGAAAAACTATAAAAAAATAAAAACAACAACTACCCATAATCTCACCAATAAAAACATCAATCAAGAAATCATTATTAAAAATTATGAGTAGAATTAAAATTTTTACCATCGTTTCACATCATTAAATTTTAAGCGAAACTCTATTTTAATTTAAATAACAATAATTTTCAAAAAAAATCAAAAAAGGAGAAACCCAAAAATGACTAAAAAAGAATTAATTAAAAAAATCGCTTTATCCAACAAAACTTCTGCAACTAAAACAGAAGAATTTTATAACTCATTTGAGAACGCTCTAATTGAAGCTATCACATCCAACGAAGAAGTAATTTTATCCCCTCAAATTGGTAAATTCAAATTAAAAGCAAGAAAAGCATATGTAGGTAAAAACCCCAAAACAGGAAAAAAACTAGAAATACCTGCAAAAACGGTAGTAACTTTCAAATTATCTAAAACCATTAAAGATAAAGTGAAAGATTTAAAATTAGAATAAACAAATATCAAACAAAAGGAGAAAAAAATATGAATAAAATCATTAAGAAAAAACCAAAATCTAATACTAACGAAACAAATCACAACCAAAAAATAAAAACAATGACTAACCCTAAACAAGAAAATATAACTATTGTCCCAACAAAAAAATGCAATTTATTAAAAAAAATCACTCACACAACTATGTTTATTTTATATTTTATGGCAATTACTTTCTATTTTATGGTTATTTACTATGAAAATAAAATTCCTTGGTTTACTACAGGAATCAATAATTTTATCAACTTAATTAAATCAATAATCCCAGGAGGAAAATAATTATGAAATCACAAACAAAAAAACAAACAAAAAATAAAATTTTTACCATTTTAGTAGTTTTTATTAGTTTATTTTTTACCATCGTTTCAATTACTGCTTTACAAAATTACTTCGCCCGACAAAGAAAAGAAAAAATTTCATTGTTAGATAAATTCCCTTTGTTTAATGTTGAACGAACTAAAGGAAATAACGAGGATAAAATTCTTATACCTCTTCCTATACCAAACTTCAAACCAAGCAAATATCAACATTTAATCGAAATGGAACATAAAGCTGTACTTAACACAAATGGAGTAGAAATGGATCCTTTATATTTAAAAATAACTTCTTCATATGATACTAAAACAACTTTTGAAAATCCGACAAATTTTTTTAATTTATCAATGAAAGTTAATAATAATGAATATGATGAATCTCAACGTCCTTTAACGGCTTTAAAAGAAGGAAATGGAACTATAACAATCCAAATCGGTATCGAACAAAAAGAAATTATTAAAGAAACTATCGATGGAAAAAAACCTGAATTAGACTTAATTTTTGATTACGAATTAGTTGATTCTAAAGGCAATTCTTTCAGTGGCGGCAATCAAACTATTAAAACCTCAATTGTTCAAACAGCTTAATTGATTAATAAAGACCAAGTTTTTCTTGGTCTTTTTTTTATGAGAAAGGAAAATAACCGAATGAAAAAGCAAATCGAACAAAAACCACTTTCAAAACATTTAATGATAACCATCATTATCTTATTTTTTTGTTTTTCTCTAGGAACTTATGTTTGGATTCATCACCAAACTTTAATCGAAACAGAAAAACAAATAACAGAGCATCAACAAGTAATCAAAACACTTCAAAAGCAAAATGTAGATGTAACCAAAAAAATAGAACAACAAAATGTAGATATAACCAAAAAAATAGAACAACAAAATAAGCAAGAATCACAAACTTTATTAGAAAACCGATCCTCTGCAATATCAAACTTTGAAGAAGATAAAAATCAATTCCAACCTACTAATCCCCAAAAAGGGCGCCAAAGATGCCTAAATATCGTGTTATCTAACCAATAACCAATGCCGATAAACATTGAATGGATTGGAGCGGTCTCTTAAACGAAAGAATAAGAGATTACAGCAGCTCCAAAAAGCGGGTTGAGACGAAGTAGCTAGTCAAGAGGGCGCCGCAACCAAATTGTCCTACGGATAAGCCTGAAATGGCCTAAGATGGAAAGTCAAGATGTAATGGATTAACCTGCCTCGCAAGCTAATAGAGCCGAGCAGTCCAGAGTCTATCAGGATATATTTTTGGTCCTGGATAGTTTATCAACAAAGAAAACCTGGAATCAACCATAAACCACATCGTGGAATGGGTACATCACCTAAAGGACAAAGGTAGATATTTAGAGTAACTTGGAGAATCCTAAAACTAAGCAATTAAAATTGCAACTCAAGGAATAAAAGCCTTGAGGGTCAAGGATAAAGAGACCTTACAGTAGTCGGAGAAGCAAAACATAAATTGAAATATTTATGACAATCGCCCTCCCAGGGAGCTTAGGAAAGCTAAGCACAAGGCGAAAAAGGTTAGTAATTTATTATCTATTCAAGACAACCGAGAAAGGAGTTGATGTCTATGTCAACAATTAATTCAAAAAATGAATTTAAGCTCTCTCGGACCTTGAAAAGAATTCAAATCAAAGCTTTAAACAATCAAACTTTAAAAAAGGAACTCCAACATGGAATGAATAACCTGCTGAACACTCAAATAGCGTTTAACCAGGTAGCATCCAACACTGGGGCGGGAACAAGTGGGATTGACAATAAAACCATTGACGCCATCAGTCTAAAAAAGATGGAAAAATATCATATGGAGTACGTCAATAACCGCTATGAACCTAAACCAATAAGAAGAGTTAACATTCCTAAAAAGAACGGTAAAACCAGACCGTTGGGAATTCCAATTATCCAAGATAGAATAACTCAAAAAGCCATGGAACAACTTCTTACTCCATATTATGAGAACATTTTCTCAGAATGGAGTTTTGGTTTTAGACCCAAGAAATCCTGTTTAGACGCAATTAAACGCATTAAACAGAGATTCCAAGGAATAGACTATCTAATTAAAATTGATATAAAAGGCTACTTTGATACTATCGATCACGATATTCTCCTAAAAATGTTGAATAAACACATTAGGAAGAATAAAGCGTTAACCACAATTACAAAATGGTTAAAAGCGGACGTGAAAGAAAAAGGAATGACTTATAATACCTCGAAAGGTTCGCCACAAGGGGGAATCATATCACCCTTACTAGCGAATGTATATTTACACTACATAGACCAGAAAATGGAAAACCTCATCAAGGAAGGCATCCCCCAAAGGAGGACAAACTCCGAATATGCAAGATTACGCTATAAAGGGAGCCGAAATATCAACGTAGATCGTCGTATAAACCTAAACCCAAACCCAAGAGTGGAATACATCCGCTATGCAGACGACTTCATTATTGGGATAAAAGGAGAACGTGATAAAGCTGATAAAATTAAACAACTCATCACTAAATGGCTGGAAGAAGACTTGAACCTGGAAATTAGCAAAGATAAAACAAAAATTATCAAAGCCAATAAAGGAACAAAATTTCTGTCCTACATGATAAAGATATACCCAACCAACCAAAACCGATTAAAGAAAACCGCTAAGAATTCTCTAAACGGGAAAGTCCAAATCCAAATACCTAAGATAACCTCAAAGGAATATGGAAAAGAACATGGGTGGTTAAAAGGAAAGGAAATCATGCATGATAAAGGGTTAATAAGTAGGGATGAATTAGAAATAATTCGTACCTATAAGGCAATAATAAATGGAATTATCCAATATTTTTGTTTAGCCAATAATCTCGCTCAATTAACGTACCTGGCGTATATCGCGGAATACACTTGTTTAAAGACACTTGCAGGGAAAAAGAAAACTTCCATTGCAAGGGTCCGAAAGAAATACCAATTGGGGAAAACCTGGGAAATCGAATATGATAACCAAGGAAAGCTCAAAAAGGAAACATGGCTAACCTACGACTGGAACAGGATGAAAGGGATGAGGAAATTTAAAGGAAAACCTGATAAAAATCCTAACCCTAACTTCCTAAAAGGTCGCACGTCTCTCATCAAAAGGCTACAAGCCCAAAAATGTGAGATATGCCATAAAAAGGATGTCAAGTTGGAAATCCACCACACCAAAACAGTTCGCGATGCGAATTGGAGAAGTGTGAGGGATAAAAAAAACGATCGTACTGTGCAAAAAATGCCATAGAAGACGAACAAACCAACAAATACGAGACATCAAAATTTTCAAAAATCATAGGACAACAAAACAGATTTGAATAAATAACTAATTAGCAGTAATGCAAAGTTAGTCCCTTAACAGGGATAAATTATGGAAAGCGGTGTGCTTGGAAACTTGCTCGCACCGTTTGGATGGGGGCAGATTGTAGTAAATCTAACAGAAAAACAAATCCTGTTAGTGAGGCGCAATTTATCTATCCATATTTTCTAACTTTTGATAAATTAATTGGGTTTAAACAAGAATTAAAAGCAGTCAAAGGTTTTATTGATTATCTTAAAAACCAAGAAAACTATCAAGGAATCGGCGACGTAGAGCCTCCATTAGGTATCTTGTTATACGGAGTTCCAGGAACAGGAAAAACAACTTTAGCAAGAGCCTTAGCCAAAGAAACCAAATTACCATTCTTTGAAGTAAGTAGTTCTTTATTTTCACAAAAATATAAAGGATTAGCTCCGCAAATGGTCAAAGATTTATTTGAAGCAGCTAGAAAAGAAGCTGCAAAAAACAATGGCGCCATTATCTTTTTAGATGAATGCGAAACTATTTTTACAGATTTAGGTACCTTAGAAGCAGGGTCTGAAATTGCCAATGTGGTTAACCAATTCAAAACTGAAATGACATCATTTGAAAACAACCCTGAAAAACCTATTTTCATTATCGGCGCGACCAACCACGAGGACCAAATCGATGAAGCCATCAAATCAAGATTCACTTACAACATCGAAGTAAAACCTGGTAACAAAGCTGAACGTCAACAATTTTTAGAATTCTTAATTAAAAAACGTAAAAACCCTTATAGCGACGAAGCTAAAAAATACTTATTTGAAGTGATTAATGAATCTTTAGAAAGATTACCACATCATCAACAATTTTTAAAAGCTAATCGTACTTTAGAAAATATTTTAAAAACAGCGGTAACCGTCTTCGCTCAAAATAGAGGAACTGGTGAAAATAAAAGAAATGAAATCAATCAAGAAGATTTAAAACAAGCTTATCAAATGATCGTTTCCCAAAACATCGAAACATTAGATCAAATCGAAAATCAAAAGAAAGGAGAAACTAAATAATGTTAACACCACTAAATTTAATTAAAGGTTTTATTAACTTTAGAGCCTATTATACTTGGGCCATTACGGCCATCTCTATTTTTAGTATTTTCTTTTTCTTCAAAAGAAAATACGACAACACACATAACAACTACAGCACTACTTGGAAAGGCTATTTAGTTTATTTTTTAATTATTTTATTTCTTTTTAGTTTTATTTATTTATCTTTTTTCAAAACACTACCATCATCTAAATATGTCGGCCAATTAATTGGGGAAATTGATAAAGCAATTGACAAATACGATGAAACCATTAATAACTACAAAGGCCTTAAAAAAGACTGGGAAACCGAATTAAAAAAATGTGAAGATGAATTAAAAACATTATATGAAAAACAAGAAATTACTCAAGAACAAAAAGAAAAAATTAAAAAAATTTTAGAGCAAAACGAAGGAAAAATTAAAGAAATAAAAGACCAATTAAAAGATACTACAGACAATATCGCTATTTTAAAAGGACAACTTTTACAATTAGAACAAGATAAAGAAACTAAAGAAAAAGAAATTAAACAAAAACAAGAAGAAGAAAAATTAGCATCCCCTGATGATAAAATTAGATTACAAGCTCAAATTTCTAAATTACAAGACGAACGAAATGAAATAATGCATCAAATAACTCAAGTTTCACTCCAAATCGCCAATTTAGAAGCTGATCAAACAATGTACACAGACATGTTATCCAACGCCATCAGAGTAAGAGATACCATACAACGCCATTATGACGAATTGTCAACGGATAAACAACGAATTTTTGGCAAAATCAAAACTGTGGAAGAACGTAAAGCTGAAATCCAAAAAAACATCGATGAAATTGATGTTAAAATAATAACTATCGACATAGAAAGAAAACAATTAGAAATTTTACGACAAGGCGCAGACGCATCCAAAATCGCTCTTGATGACTGGGATAAAAAACACGAATTTAGTTTTGGCAACCTTCGAGACGCCCTTTTCCAAGGTGCCGAATTATATATGGATGCTTTTGGTGGGCGCGGTTTCTTAAAAGCAGTAGCAGGCGGAATTACTAAAAAAGCCGCTGGAACTATCGCGAAAAGCGGATTAATAATTCACGAAACTCATCGAGTAATTAATTTAGCCAAAGACCTATTTGTTAATGAAAATGGAACACCTAAAATGATTTCCAAAGAAACTTATGACTCTATTTGTTCTCGTATTGACCGCGATAAAGACAAACTTGATGCCGATTATAAAGACTATGAAGCAAAAAAACAAGAATACAAAATTTGTCAAAAAACACAAAATTTAATTAACGAAACAGGAGAAGAAAGTGCCCAAATAGATAAAATTCACCAACAAGGCCAATCTATAATCACTGAATACATCAAAATCACCGATGAATTAACCAAAAAACTAAATGAAGTTTCAGGCGATATCGTAAGAGAGTTAGTATTTAAACACTCTGATTTAGAACAACAACTAGAAGACAAAAACGTAGAAATCGAAAATACGAAAGAAGAACTAAAACAAAAAAATCCTAGTTATGCTCACTCCCAAAAACGCTACGAAGAAAAACAAAAAGAAAAACAATATGCTAAATTTTTTAAACCAATTACTAATAAATAATCATTAAATTTAACCTAATAACTTTTTTATTGGATATTTAAAATATAAAAATGTATAATAGTGATAATATTCATATTTTAATATTTAATAATAATTACTATTATTAGAAAGGAAATGAAATTTATGAATAATAATAATTTTTTAAAAAAACATTTAATAACTATCGTAGTTATTACTGGGATAATATTAGCAATTATAATTACTTATGGTAAAAAAGATAATAATATTCTAACACCTCCAACAACTTCAAAAATTATTGATAATTTAGAATCTTCAACAAAAAATAAAATCGCAGAAAAACAACAATTAATAAAAAAATTAGAAGAAGATTTTATGATTTTAAAAAAAAATTTTGAAATTAAAAAAAATGATAGTAATAAATATTATGATTCCACTAATGAATTACAATATTTAGAATCTGATCTAAACATGTTTTATAATTATTATTTAAAGGATTTAAAAGATTCGTTTACTTTCCCTAAAATATTTAATGGTATAAATATAACTAAATATCGTATAGAAGATATCATTAAAAAAAATTATTATGAAAATGAATTTAATCAAATTCAAGAAAAAATAACAGCATTTAAATATAAAATAAAACAAATAATTCCTAAATTTAAAATTACTCAAGATCATTATGATAAAGTTAAAGTTTATATCACATCAAAAACTGATGACAAATCTTTATTACCCAAAGAAATTTCCCCAGAAGAAAAAATAGAAATTGATCAAATTAGAGAAATGTGGAAACAATATTTAAATTTTCAAAACCAAGACCAAGCAAACATTGATAAATATCAAGAAGAATGTGATAATTTTCATCTCAAAATTCAAGAAATTAAAGATAAATTTCCTTCATTAGAATCAACCAATTTTGATTTACAACAAAAAATTGACGATAAACAAAAAAAAATTAATGTAAAACAAGAAGACCAAAAACAATTCAAATATTTGCCAAATCAACCTGAATCAATTAGAACAACGAGAAAAAACAACTATGATAGTTTGCAAGCCGAAATTTCTAAATTACAAGACGAACGAAATGAAATAATGCATCAAATAACTCAAGTTTCACTCCAAATCGCCAATTTAGAAGCTGATCAAACAATGTACGAAAATATGTTATCTCGTGCCATCAAATTAAGAGATTCAATACAGTGTGATTATGATGAAACCTCCACAAATCGTCTATTCGGCTCCCCCCTTTCCGAACTTCAAAAACTCTACGAAATCACCCCATCCGAGGGATAAAAAATTAAAGGAGTTATGAATTAATGTTTAAATTAAAAAAACATTTATTTTTATTTCAAATAATTTTATTTATTTTTTTAGGATTATTATTTGTCATTGACAATAATAAACAAGTAATGGCAGCTCCTAATGAAGAGTTTGTTGGTAATATGAGAATCGTTAATGTAACTTTTTCAAATATTAATATTATTAAAAATTTTCAACCATTTTCACAATATTTTGATTTTACACTAACTGGTCCACGTTATAATGGAAACATAGCAGAATTTGCAATGATATGGAAAATTAAAAATCCACCTCATAATTTATTAGGTGTTTTTTTTGATAATAGTACAAGAGATGATGAAGATGATAAATATACTTTAGAAGAATTAAAACAAATGGGTAATGGAGCTGAAAGTATGTATATTTTTTGGCAATATGAACAAAAATAATTTTTCTGAATTAATAAAAGGAGTTAAAATAATGTTAAATTACAAAATCAATTTAAAATAATAAGGTATTTGTTTGTTTATTTTCTTGGGATTATTATTTATTATTAAAAATAAACAAGTGATGGCGATGAATAATAGTCATGTTTCGCCAAATAACGGACATGATAATAATCATATTAATCTTGAATTACAATTTAGTATTTTACGAGATTTAAATTTGCAACAAAATAGAATAATTCAACAAATTTTTAATGCTAGAAATAAATAACTCTTCTGAAGAAGTTATTAGCCATTTTATGAGGCAAAATGTTGAATTAAGTAGTCGTATCGCTGTTCAACAAATTATTGTTCCAATGCGATGCCACAACAAAACAATCCAAATCAATCAAATAATCCTAAAAGACTTTAAATAATTTAAAGCATATTTTATTGTTATTATCAATATTAAATGAGAATTAATTAATGTTTAAAATCAAAAATAATTTATTATTATCGAATATATTTTTATTTATTTTATTAGAATTATTATTCATCATTAATAATTATCAAGTTATGGCAATGGATAATAACGATATATCTGAAAATAATTCAATTGTTGATAATAATAATGAATATAATACTTTTAGAAACTTATTATTAAATCAAGGAAGAATATCTTAATAATTGATTAATGCTCTTTTTAATCATAGTCCAGAAACAGAAATTAATGTTTTATTACGTCAATTACAACAAATACATCAACAAATAATAATTTATCAACAAAGACAACTAAATAATCAGGAACGAATGTTAAGAAATTTTGATAATAACACAACAAGAATTCAATTAGAAAGAGAATATTTATCGTTAACACAAAAGGATGATAACAGCTATCAATAATACGCCACTTTATGCTTCAGAAGAACAAATAAATAATTTAAGAAATATTCAATCAGAAATAGACCAAAATCAAAGACAAATTAATATTATAATACAACAAACCCAACTAAACCCAAATCAACCAAATAATTCTAGAAGATGTTAAATAATTTAAAATGTATTTATTATTATCATCAATATCAAAGGAGTTTTAAAATAATGTTAAAATTTAAACATAATTTATTTTTCTTGAATATTTTTCTATTTATAATTTTAGGAATGTTCTTAATTACTAATAATTTTCATCAAATAATGGCTGCGTCTAAAAACAATGGAAAAGATATAATTTCATCCAAGGAAGAAGCAAAAAATAATGTAAAAAAATATTACGAATTATATAATACTCTTGAAAATTATTCAGAAGAAGAAAGAAATAAAATTATTCAAATGTTATCAAATCCAGAAATAATAAAAACATTAGAAGAAAAAATTAAAGAAACTAAAACTCAAGAAAAAGGTTCTTTTTCCAAAAAACCTGATAATTTAAAAAAATAATTTAAAATTAAATCTTATTAATTAATTAAGGCCTTTTCAAAGGGTCTTTTTTTTATTTAACAACACACACAACTTGGAAAGGAAACAAAAAACTATGTTAATAAAAAAAATCTTTCAATCTCTACCTAGTAATCTCATTTTTTTCGTCATCACCTTACTTTCATTTATTCCAATTATCACCATTTATTATGTCATTAAATTCTACCTTTTAACCATTAAACTAAGCATTAACCAACTAAAACAAGGAATAGTGGTTCAATTTTATCAATATTTAACCACGAAGCAACCCAATCATGTGGAAATTAATCAATACTTAGTTAACTAAGTTAAACAACAACCTTAAAACTATAAGTGATTATTTCTTTACTTATCAAAATCAATGGTTAAACTTAGGTTTATTAACAATTATTTTATTATTTCTTCCCCATTTTTTATATCTAATTGATTTTCTTTTTAAATGTCTTTATCATATAATTAAATTTATTTATTATTTAGGAAAATATCTTTTTTCATTATTAAAAAAAATTTTTAAGAAAGGTAAATAACCATGCAAATCAAACTATCACAACGTACCAAAGAATGGTATCAACACCGCAAACAATATATTAACGCTTCCGAAATTGCTTCCATTACGGGGTTAGACCCTTTTCGTTCCATGGAACAGTTAGTTCATGATAAACTCTTTGGTACCACTTTTACCACTAATCAATATACTCTCCATGGCCAAAAAATGGAACCTATCGCGCGACAGTTTTTCATACAAAAAACCAATTTAATTTTCGAAGACACCATTTTCACTGATGATCAAGTTAACCTTTTTTCCGCATCTTTAGATGGATACAACAAACAACATCAAGCTGTTTTAGAAATTAAATGTCCTTTTGTTAATGAAAACCAAGAAGTCTCATCCGCTTGGACTAGTTTTTTAACCAATCCTCATTTAGAAAATATTCCTCAATACTACTGGGCCCAAGTTCAATGTCAACTTTATTGTAGTCAAGCTAAATTTGCTTACTTTTTGGTTTATTTTAACGACCAAAACTATCATGTGGTACGAATTTATCAAGACAATAACTTCATTAATAAAATGATTGCAGATGGTAAAAAATATTTAGAATTACTACACAAATCCAAACAAGAATTATCACAAACAACTTATTTAAAACGATTAAGTAAATTTAAATAATAATTAAAACTCTAAGACCTTCAAATTGAAGGTCTTTTTTTATGCCCAAATTTCAAACCAAATTGGTTCCTTAGAAAGTAAACAAATAATGTACGAAGGAATGTTATCTGGTACCATCAAATTAAGAGATTCAATACAGTGTGATTATGATGAAACCTCCACAAATCGTCTATTCGGCTCCCCCCCTTTCCGAACTTCAAAAACTCTACGAAATCACCCCATCCGAGGGATAAAAAATTAAAGGAGTTATGAATTAATGTTTAAATTAAAAAAACATTTATTTTTATTTCAAATAATTTTATTTATTTTTTTAGGATTATTATTTGTCATTGACAATAATAAACAAGTAATGGCCATAGATACTAACAATAATAATTTAGTTTGGCAAAACATCACTAGAAATAACAACAAGATGCGCGAATACACAACAGAAAGAAACAATATAATTGAATATATACTGATGACCGACGAACAATTACAACCCCAACGTCTCCAAAATTTAATAATGCTTCGAGATAATTACAACGAATTAATTCGTAATTTAGAACAACAAAACAATTTATTTTATCACATTATCAATAATAATAATCGCAATCATTAACATATATCCACATATAAGATTCTCTCTATGAGAATCTTTTTTTGTTGTAATTTATACAAAGATATTTGATAATTCAAGTAGTCAATAAATAAATAAAAATAAATAACAAAAAGTAAAAGAAAACAAACATAAACTAAAGGAGTGGGTAAAAATGCAAGCGCAAGATTATTTAGGCATAGTTGCTATTATAGTTGATATCTGTATTCCATTAGTTTGGTTATATTTAGGACATAAGTTTCTAAAAAATCAACAAATAAATCAACAAGAATATGAAAAACGACAACAACAAGAAAAACAAGAATACGAAAAAAAACATCAAGATCATTCATACGCAAAGTATTTTATTTTACACAATTTTATAATAAAATCCACATCTAAGGAGGTGTCACCAAATTATGCGTTCAACCAAAATTCCCTTTATTTAAATATTTAAAATATTTAATAATTATTTTAATAACAATTTTTATTTCATTTTATATTTTTGCGCAACCATATTTTCACTGTCACCACAAGTTCCCTATAAAACTAGCTGAATACGAAGCCATTAAACAAGAATGGTTGACAACTCAACCAAAACTCAAACGTTATGATATCAGAGTTTCATCAAGGAAAGATATTCCTAAAATTTTGGAATATTTTGAAATTAAAATGGAAACGACAAACATATCGATAACACCTTCATATAACCGTAGTGCCGACAAATACATTGATTTGTATTTAAAAAAACCACCAGAAGGTCTCTTAGGTGTTTATTTTAAATCAAGATTTAATCCTTTTAATGAAGAATATCCCGTTAAAGACAATGAATATACCTTAGAAGACCTTTTAAAATACGAAATCGCCATTGAAGAAGCTTTTGTCTTTTGGGACGCTAATGTAATTCTTAACGAAATAGAACCTGAAATCAATTTAATAGAAACCAATATTTTTGCCGACCAAATCCAAAACAAAGAAAAAATCATTAATGATTTTTTAATTAAAAATAATGTTATCAAAGAACCAATAACCATTAAATTAGGCTGTTATAACGCTACCCCTAATACTGGTTTAGTTTTACTTTTGCCGAAAAAAACCTTAAATAATCTCAATAAAACTGAAATAGATGCTATTTATTTTGACGATGGTATTAGAATTTTAAGTGTTTCTCCCCAAACCAAAATTACTTCAGAAAGTATAGAAGATTTACTACAACTTTCCAATGGTGCTAAAAACATCTATCTTTTTACTTTTGATATCTACAAAAAAATAATAAAAATTGACCTTCCCGACTCTGAAAACCCTTATGAAGCTATTCGCAATTGGAAAAGAGATAATAACTTTTATAATTTCGAAGGAAAATATAACCAACGCCTAATGCGATTTCACGCAGACATTGAAGTGAAAAAAGAATCTATTATTGATAAAAAATTTGATCTATCAACTGACGTTACAATAATAGAACATATTTTTGAAACTAAAAATACAATTTATTACATCATCTGCCAAGATTTATCATTTAAACTTAATTTGTTAGACAACTATCACACTCAATATTTAAATTGGCTAAAACAATGTTATATCCAATATAACGGTTATTATACAGTTAATGAAGTCCGAAGTAAAATCGGTCGTTCTAACAAAACCCTTTATGATGAAAACGGCAACACCCATTATTATACATATCAAGAGGGTTGGATCTATGATAATTGGCAGATTGACGGTGTAGAATGTGTTGATAAAAGATATTATCAATTTTTAGATACTACTCCGCCACCCAAAAAACCCAAAGAATTAAATTAATTTTTAATTCTTTTTTTATTACAAAAATTTAAATTCAAAAAAAAGAAAGAAGGCAAAACTAATGAAAGATCAAATTAAAAAATTAGAAAAACAAATTAAAAATAAAAAGGAAATAAAAATGACAAACCAAAAAAAAGAATTTAATATATTTGATATCGCTAAATATCTTTTAGACAATTGTCTTCAAAAATATGGGAGCGGTATTACACAAATACAAAAATTATTATATTATGTGCAAGGAGAATATTTAATTCGTTATTACAAACCATTATTTAATGAAGAAATTCAATTTTATCAATATTTAACCACGAAGAATTCAAATTATCATGTGGAATCTATTTAATACTTGGTTAACTAAGTTAAATAATATTCTTCATAAAATAAGTAGTTATTTTCTTATTTATCAAAATCAATGGTTAAACTTGGGTTTATTAATAATTATTTTATTATTTATCCCTCATTTATTATATTTAATTGATTTTATCATTAAAACTATTTATTACCTTTTCCGTTTATTTTATTATTTAGGTAAATATTTGATATTATTAATTAAAAAAATATTCAAGAAAGAAGAAAAATAAAAATGCAAATTAGTAATTTAAACCAAAGGACGAGAGCGTGGTACCAACACCGCAAAAAATACATCAACGCCTCCGAAATCGCCTCCATTACGGGATTAGATCCCTTTCGTTCCATGGAACAATTAGTCCATGATAAACTCTTTGGCACGACTTTTACTTCCAATCAATATACTCTTCATGGACAAAAAATGGAGCCAATCGCACGTCAATTTTTTATTAACAAGACTAATCTAATTTTTGAAGATACTATTTTTACTGACGATCAGGTTAATCTTTTTTCTGCTTCTTTAGATGGTTACAACGAACAAAACAAAATCGTTTTAGAAATAAAATGTCCTTTTGTGAATGAAAATCAAGCAATATCATCCACTTGGACTCAGTTTTTAACTCATCCTCAACTCGAACATATCCCTCAATACTACTGGGCCCAAGTCCAATGTCAACTTTATTGTTCCCAAGCAACATTTGCCTACTTTTTAGTTTATTTTAATGATAATGATTATCATGTAGTCAGAATTTACTTAGACAATAATTTTATTACCAAAATGATTCAAGATAGTCAAAAATACTTAACTCTTTTAACCAAAGCCAAAAACGAATTAGAAAAAACCACTTATTTAAAACAATTAAGCAAAATCAAATAATTAATTCATACTTTTAGACCTTCAAATTGAAGGTCTTTTTTTTATACCCAAATTGAAAATTAAAGGAGAAATCAATCATGAAATTAATCGTTTTCGAAGGACTTGACGGGAGTGGAAAAACTTCTCTTATTCACGCCCTTCAACCCCAATTAAAAACCCCTCATCAACTGTATCAAGGTTTAGGGAGTAGTTCACTTGGGAAGGAAATTAGAGATTTATTTTTAAATTTTCAACAAGTAGATTATATCACTCGTTTTTATTTAAGTCTGGCTAATATGTCTCAAATCCAAGCGGAATTAATTGTTCCTCAATTAAAAAATAACCAATTAATTATCTTAGACCGTTGGTTACCATCTACTTATGCTTATCAATTATTTCCCTTTTCTAAGGAAAAGAAACAACTTTTACCTTTAAAAAAGATCTTTAAGATAAATCATGAAACTATCTTAAAAAAACCTGATTTATTAATTTATTTAGACATTGACCCTCTTATCGGAAGAACCAGAAAGAAAAATCAAAAAAACCATCAAAGAGATCTCATTGAAAGACAATCATTAACTTATTTTCAAAATGTTCGCCAAGGATATGATCATTATATCACTCATTATACTAGTGGAGTTAATAAATTAATTTTAAACGGAAGTGATTCTATCAAATCTAATGTCAAACAAATTATTAAACAAATAGGAGTACTATCAAATGGCGATCATAACTAAAAAGACCTGCCAAAATGGCAATACTTACATCTATTTTTCTAATGGAAAAATCAAAACCATTCATAAAGATGGCATCATTACCTGGAAAACAAAAAGAATTTTTAAAACTAAAAAAACCAACAAAAGACCTTAATTTAAAGGTTTTTTTTATTTAAAGAAAGGAATATCAAATGTTAAATAACCAAGATTTTTTTAATATTCAACAATTTAATACTAATATCCAAACTGTGGAAATCTTAAAATGTTTTTTTAAAAAAACTACCTTTAATCTTTCTGTTGACAAGTATATGAAAACCAATTACCAACAATTAAACCATTATTTTAACCAAAATAACATCAACTCTCAAAGTCAAAAAGTCATTTGTGGTAAAATCAATGAATATTTAATTTTATTATACTTAAACAATAAAGGAATCACTAATTTATACCCTCAAGTAAATTTATTTTTTATCCCTGACATTAAATTTGATTTAGTTTTATTTACTAAAAAGAAAAGAATCATCGCTTTTAATTTTAAAACATGTCTTCGTGAACGCTATAAACAAGCCATGATAGAGGCCCAACAACTCAAAAAATTAGATACTCGTTTTGAGTTTTATTTATTAATCAACAACGAACCAGAAACTCAAAGACTAAACAATAAAATCAACCAAGGAAAAATCCAAGGCATTAATCAAGTAATTAACTTATTTTCCAATTCAGCCAACAATTTCTTACAAAACTTAATTACCCGTCAATTCATCCCTTTTTCTAACATCAACATCATTAAAAAAATAAAAAAGGATTTAATATAAAATGTTAACCAACGAACAAAAAGCGTTAAAACAAATCATTTCCTATATGAACCAAAATAAAGCTGAACAATTAAGTTTTTATTTTCAGCTCATTGATCCACAATCTTTTTTAGATAAACAACATACAAAAATCTTTCAGGCCTTAAAATATTTAACTTTAGGAAAAATAACTAATCATCCCTTTGATAAAATAAAGTCTCAAAATGAGATAATCGAAGAATTACTCACCTATCTTCAAACCTATTTCCCCCAAGATAACTTTACTAAAGAATCATTATCTTTTTTAAGTGATGATTTTAGTAAGGAAAATAACCTTAATTTCTTAGATAACTTAAAACATACCTATACCCAAGAAAAACTGTTC
This sequence comes from 'Prunus avium' virescence phytoplasma, assembly GCF_050916135.1. Taxonomy (NCBI): domain Bacteria; kingdom Bacillati; phylum Mycoplasmatota; class Mollicutes; order Acholeplasmatales; family Acholeplasmataceae; genus Candidatus Phytoplasma; species 'Prunus avium' virescence phytoplasma. Next base: position 165,354 of record NZ_CP069156.1, read on the forward strand.
CGACAACTCTTAAAATTTATTAGTCCTTCTTTTGAAAATCAAGATCCTTACACTAAAAACTTATATTACCAAGAAATCTTTGATAAATTAAGAAAATTTATGACTTTGATTCCTCACAAATCAGACCAAACCTTATTAACTTTAAATCAAATGTCCTCTTGTCATCCTGAGTTTTTTAAAACCGATCAACAATCCAAACAAAAAATCCAAGAAGAATATTACCGCTTATCAAAAACTTTCCGAGGCTTAAATCAAGCCACAAAAGGATTTAAAAAAAGTCAAATCATCACCATTGGGGGCTATACTGGATTAGGTAAAACCACTTTTGTCTACAATCTTCTTTTAGATATCGCCAAAACCAAACATCAAGAAACTAAACATTATCCCCATATGTTAGTTTTTTCTTATGAAATGACCTTAGAAGAAAATTTAAGTCGATTATTAGCCCACCAAACTCAAATTCCTCTAGATGTTATTTTAGATAAAAATTTGAAAGATTTAAACATCACACTACTCAAATACACGGAAAGGATGAAACAAGCCAAACAATTTTTTGTTAACATTAATTTATCGTTTAGTTATGACAAAAGTAAAAACATTGATTATATCATTGATTTAGTTTATCGCCTTCATTTAGAAAAAAAAGTTGAAATGATTGTCATCGATCATCTTCAAATTACAAAAGCCACAAATCATTTAGAAAATGACCGTCTAGCCATTGACGAAATTATGACTAAACTCAAACAATTAGCCATGGAATTAAACATCGTTATTATCATTCTCTCACAATTTTCGAGAGATACTTATAGCCATTACCAAGGAAAATCCCCTGAAATCACCGCTTTAAAAGGAAGTGGTGGTATCGAAACCAACTCCGACATCGTCTTAATGATGTCTGAATTCCAACCCAAACTATCCAAAGACCAAGAAAAACCTTTGAATATCTATAATCAAAATTGTAATCAATTATATTTAGCATCAAAAAACAATGAATCTCAAAAAATCATTGAATTATCTATTAAAAAGAATCGAAGTGGTACTAAAAAAAACTTAGTTTATCACTTTGAAATGACCACCCAAACCTTTCAAGAAATAGGTTATATCTTACCTTATCTATTAGAAAATTATTAAGGAATTTATCAATGAATTATCAAGAAAAAATAAAACACATCCAAATTCATTTCCCCATGTCAGTTTTATTAAAAAAATTAAATATCATACCACCAAACTTCAACCCCAAATATCGTTTCCCTTGTCCCATTCATCAAGGAAACAATCCTACTTGTTGTCATTTCACTTCTACTAACAAAATTCATTGTTGGAAATGTGGTCGAGATTACGATCTGATTGATGTTTATATGACTATCCGTCAAATTAAATCTTTTTCTAAAGCGATTCAAAGAATAGAAGGATTTATGAATTCTTTCGAATTTAAAACCTTAATCCAACAAGAAAAAGAAACAACGCAAACAACTACTAACCCTTTTCAACAACCATATCATCCAATTAAACCAAAACAACCAGTTGACGAACAGGAAATTAATATCAAAAAGAAACAATTATTTAAAAAAATCTCACCCTTATTCAACCAAATTAGAGATTATTATCATTATTTATTAACCATTAATCGCAACAACGAAAGCCAACCAGGAATAGAATATTTAACTCAAAAAAGAAAACTCACTGTAGAAACTATTAAAGAATTTAAACTAGGCTATGCCCCATTATCTGATAAACCTTTATCTTTTCGGTTAGTAAATTACTGTCAAAAGAAAAATATTAATATCGATAAATTATTAGAATATGGTTTTATCAAAGAAAAAACTAATCAACAAAGAAAAAAATATTATCATGATACTTTCCATGGTTCAATTATTATCCCCATTGAAAATGGTTATCATCAAACTTTTCATTTTTATCAAAACCATTTTCGCGAAGTTTCTTACTTTCAACCAAAATATCAATCATTAAATAATTTTAGTAAAACACCGACCTTTCATTTTAGTTATCGTTTTTTTGAAGCGTTACCTTTTATCAAACAAACAAAAACCATTATCATTCATGAAGGTTTTTTTGATGTCATTAGTTGTTGGCAAAATAGTATTAAAAACGTGGTCGGTCTCATTTGTGTCACTCAATTACTTTCTCAATCTCAACTAGAAATTCTCAAAAAAGAAAATATCAAAGTCATTATCGCCTTAGATAACGACGAGACAGGCCGAAAACGAAGTGAAGCCTTAGGAGAACAACTTAAAGAAGCAAACTTTTATACGAAATTAGACACATTTTACCTCCTTACGACCAAACTTGTAAAGATGTCGATGATTTATTACGTCAATACGGAAAAGAAGCATATCAAAAATGTTTTTTAGACCCATACATTACTTATGAAGAGGCCAAAAATAAAATCATCGTCGATTTAGCGGTTCATTTCTTTGGCGAAGACAAAGTAGAAGTAATTAATTAAATTATTATTTTGTTACACCAATATATAACATCTATACATATAAATACATTAACACACTCTCATAAAAGTATATATAAACCTAAATTCAACTATTTAGGGTTTTTATTTTTATAACAAACAATCAAAAAGGAGAAAACAAATGAAAACAATTATAGAAAAATTTATTAATAATGGCAGGAAAAAATTTATTGGTGAATACGATAAAGAAACTGAAACAGCCATTAAACAAATTCATTATCAACCTGATGGAACATCTATTAAATGTGTATATGAATACGATAAAAATAATAAAAAGCCATTTAAAAAAACTTATTACCGATCTGACGAAAAAATTCTTAAAAGTGTATATGAATACGATAAAGCCACAGGTAAACTAGTTAAATATACTTATTATCAATTTGATGGTAAAACTATTAATTTTGTAACTGAATACAATAAAAATACTGGTAACAAGGTTAAAAAAACTCATTATCAATCAGACGGAAAAACTATTAGAAAAATAACTGAATACTAAATAACCCAAAAGGAGAAAAAAGATGAAAAAAGATACCAATCAAGAAATTAGAATCGGAGGTTGGAACACAAAAACCACCCCTAACGACTTAACCCAAATTAAAAACTTTTTAAAAATATTAAAAGAAGATTTAATCAATCTCACTATTATTGCTCATTCTAAAAAGAAAAATACCTACCAAGAAGCTAATTACCGTCCGAAAAACCAAACTCTCTTTGTCGATCCTCAAATCTTAGAAGAAATGAAAAAAACAAAAATAACCTTAATTAATGATAATTTCTCTTCTAGTAATAGGTGTAAACTATTACTTTCTGATTTAACCCCGCTTAAAAGCCAAAATAACCCCCTTAAACACCTATTTAATATCTTCCAAATCAATTATAAAAATGAATTTAAAAATATCATCAAAGAATTAATCGGGAAAATTGATGTCAACCAATTAAAAACTTTACAATTATATCAATTAGACCCTCAAAAACTAGATAAATACCATAAACCCATGAAAACTAACTATAAAAAAGGGTTAAACATTATTTATTATCGAAAAGAAGACTTAAAATATATTCAATTCTTTTTAACAAAAGATAAACAAGGATATCGGGTGAAAAAACTACATCCTATGTATAAATATTTAATAAAAAAAGAAAACTAACAACTTTATAATACTTTATAACACTTTACTAACAGTTTTATAACAGTTTTATAACAGTTTACTAACAGTTTGTCTTTAAAAATAATCTATATAAAGACTAACTTATTCAACCAGTGATATTTTATATTTTATATTGATATATAATAATGATATCGATATTTGATATTATCGCATTATCATTTTTAATATCATTATTATTTATCGATATCATAAAAACCTCTTTTTTAAGTAATTTTATTTTTTTAATTTATTTCAATCATTAAATCAAATTTAATTTTTAAATTAATTGCCTTACCAAGTATTTATTTATTATATATATGAAAAAAAAGATGAAAGCGCTGAAGAGCTTATTTATCCAATAAAAAATCTTTTAGAGTTATAATAATTGATGTATTTGAAAATAATTGGTATTAAGATGCAAAAATTAAAACAAAAAATTAAATTATTACAAAAAATTATTGAAAAAATTAAAAAAATTGATAAAAAAATGGTTTTTCATTTAGTCAACCAATTCAATCAAACTCTTAATTTAACCACTATTTTAAAAACAATTCAAATTAAAAGAAGTACTTATTATTATTGGTTGAAAATGAAAAATAAACTAAAAGAAAAAGAAGAAAAATACCTGTTACAACAAAAAAGAATTAAAGCTTTATGTCTCCATTATCAATATTTTTACGGCCATCGAAAAATCACTGATTTATACCAAAAAACCTTTAATGAATTTATCACCAAGAAAAAAGTTTACACCATCATGAAAAAAAATAACATTAATTGTTGTTTAAGAATTAAAAAAAATTTTACTTATCGTAATTTAAAAAATAATCTCCAAATAATTCCTAATTTAATCAATCAAGATTTTATGGCCACCAAACCCCTCCAAAAACTCTTTACTGATATCACTTATTTCAAAACTAATCAAGGTTTTCTTTATTTTTCTTGTATTATTGACTCTTTTAACAACCAAATAATCGCTTCACATGTTTCGAACCAACAAAATAAAAATTTAGTTTTAAATACTATTAAAAAAATTACCTTTATTAAAAGAACCTTGTATTATTCATTCCGATCAAGGCAAAGTTTATCAATCACTCAAAATTCAAAAAAACTTTAACGAAAAAAGGTTTTTTAATCAGCATGTCAAGAAAAGCCACCCCTCGTGATAACGCCGTCATTGAAAACTTTTTCGGCCAAATGAAAAGTATTTTACAACATCAACATCCATTTTTATTTCAAAAATCTCCTGATAAAATGAAAAAATTAATTAATCATTTTCCGAAATTTTGGAATACTAAATGGATTTTAACTAAATTAAACAATTCAACTCCATCTCAATATATTCAAAATTTGAGATAAATTTTTAGTTGATGTAAAATAAAATAATATAACCTTGTAAAAGGTTATTTTAGTGCGCCTTTTTTTAAGAAAAATAATATAATTAATAATAAAAGTTAATTTTTTTTCATTTTGTTGGAGAGTTTTTCACTTTTTTTACCTAACTATATAGTGTAAGGGTACAATATTTAAAAAAATATCTTTTGAAATTAAAGAATTATTAAAAAAAGTTTAGACACTTTTTAATTCAACAAAATATTTCTTTAGTTTGAAAAGATATGAAATTATCTATTAATTTTTTAGTCTTAAAGAGTTATTTTAAAATAAAAAGTGTCTAAACTTTTGGAACAGTCCAGGTAATAACATTGGATGGAATTATCTCAATGATATATGGTCAAATAATAATACTTGTTTCAAATGTGAAACTTACGACTATAAATACATCATGAACTGTCCTTTCGGCAAAGTCAAACAAGACAAACAAAAAAAATAAGAAAATGATTATAACACAGTCCCACAACATTAGAAAAACTATTGTTTGTTTAAATCTAGAGAAACATGGAGTGGTAAGAGAATAGATGGCTTATTTCAATATTTAGATAAAAATTTATATTAGTTTGTGCGATACTACAATATTTCAACCAGACGACAATAAGACTATCAGTCCCTATTAGTATGTGAATAAAAATAATTATGTAATCCATTATTATGGAGAATATAATTATTTCAATAATACCTATGCTTTTAAAAATCTTTCTATTGGCGATGAAATGAAATTTTCTGATAAAACGAAAGTTAAATTTAATGGTTATTGTGGCCGCCGCAACCACCTCTAACTAAACCATTTCATATGCAATAATCAAAACAAAAAGAACTTATTCATTTAAGTTCTTTTTTTATTTTAAAAGTGTTTAAATTTCAAAAAAAGTTATAATTAAAATAAATAAAAAAGGATAAAAAATTATGCAAAATATCAAAAAAAACACAAATTATAAAAAAAATATTTATATTACATTAATGATTTTAATTTCTATTTTAATTTATTGTTTAATTAATAAAAATAAAAAAATTAATATAGTTAATAAACAAATAACATGGAATCTAAATCCATCAACGGAAAAAGAATATAATATAGCCTTAAAACAATGGGAAAATCAGTGTTATTTTAAAAAAGGAAACGAATATATCGGTAGTGAAATTAAAAATAAAATAGGAAACAATAATAAAACTTTACATTGTTTGCGAGGAAATATAACGAGAGGTAGTGATGGGATAAACGGAGAACAAACTCGAGAAGTTAATTCAGAGTTGAAATATGAATATATAAAACATTATTTTTCTTCTGATATTATGCGTTTTACCAATACAATTGAGTTTCCTATCTATTTTGATGATAAATGGTTAATAAAATTTGACACCTATTGCGACACTACGCCTCCACCAGTTAAACCATAATCTATGAAATAAGGGCGCAAATATACGATATAATGTCGCAATTTAGCCAATTGCCATGCTCGTAACGAACATATTCAAAAAGACGTATCTTTATTAAAATATTCTAGAAATTATTAAAAATATTTAAAAGATTATCAACATTTGATAATCTTTTTTTTATTATTTTTTTAAATTAAATTTAATTATTATTGTTAATCAATATCATAAAAATAAAATAATAAGAAAATTTAATTTTCTTATTATTTTTAAATGCCTAAATTTCGTTTTAAAACAATAAAATTATTTAAAATGTATGTTATTTAGGTCATTTCACTTTTGGTCTTTTTTTGTTTTTTTGGGATATAGTATAGTGTAGGAGTTAATTAGTTTTTTAATTAACCAATAACTAAATAATATTTTTTTTATTTTAAATAATCTTTTAAAGGAATTAATTTCAAAATTAATCTTTTAATATTTTTTCTCTATTTTAAAAAGTACCACATTGTGAATAAGTCCACCTTTTTTTGCCTTTTGGTGAAATATCAATAAAAAATTTTCCAAAATCAATTAAACTTTTTAATTATCAACAAAAATTTTAGTATAATTTTTAATTATGGGTTTATTATTGATTATAAATATAATATTATATATTTGATTTATTTCAAATTTATTTCGAAAATAATTAATAATCAAAATATAAAAAAACTTATATTAAAAAAATAGTTATTTTTTTGATAATAAATAAGTTATTAGCACAAGATAAAATTAAAAAAATATATTTTTGAATAATTATTTAATTTTTTTAATATTTTTTAAAAAAATAAAAAGAAATGATTTTAGAAAATGAGAATATTACCTTATGAACTTTATCCATATAGTTCGGATTTATCTTTATGTGCTCTCAGAAAAGAGTTTGGGATGTATGATTATTTTTTAAATAATCAAAAAAATAATAAATCTATGGAACTTTTTTTAAAAAAAGGACGAAATTATTTTAATTTATCTATTTATCAATGGATTCAAGAAATGAAAAAAAGAAAACATTATGTCAATAGTTTTCATTTTTTTTATGCATTGAATAATAAATATCAAATTATAGAAACAGATTTATTTTTAATTTTAGAATGTTGTATCCAATGGGAAATAAAATCTTTTGTCCCTTATAATACTAATTTGACTTGGTATCAAATTTTTATTAAGATTACCAAATTAAGAAAAGTTAATATCGAACAATTAGATTTGACACTTTATAATCAACTTTTGCAATGGTATAAAGTTAATTTTATGCGTTTAAACAAACAAGGTTCTTTAAAACCTTATCAACTGGATATGACTAAAGTTATAAAATATTTTAGCAAATTATTAAATTTTTAATTTTAATTTATAGAGTTTAACTTATGTTAGTTAAACTCTATTTTTTTTAGAAAATAAATTTTTTTTAATAAAAATTTGATTTTTAAAATTACTTTTTAAAACTTAAAATTAAGTTGGCGATTTAATATTTTTTTAAACTAAGACAATATTTAATATTTTTTGAAGAATTCATAAATTATTCAATTTTTTTTGTTTTTTTTTATTGTAAAATTAATATGTAGAAGTAATTTTGTAGAAATTATTCTCACAATTTTAAAAATATATTTAAAACATATTGAATTAGATAGGAAAACAAAATGATAGAAAAACAAATGAATAGAAAAATTCATATTCAAAGTTTTATATCTTTAATTTTTGTTTTTATGTTTTTATTTTTAAATGTTTTTTATTTAATAAAAATTGAAGCTGTTAATACGCCATTAAGTAATGATTTATCCCAAAAAAATTTAGGTGAAATTATATCTCAAGGCTCAACAGTTACTCAAGAAGAAATTATAAGTAAAATTAAAGAAAAAAATCAATCTTTAGTAAGTAAAGATTTAAAAGTCTCTGAGATAACTACGACTAAAGCTAAAGTTAAATCTGATGATTTTACAGGCGAAGTAGATGTTATTTTTACTGTTAAACAAAAGGAATCACCAAAAGTTGAATTATCTACTGTTGTAAGAACAAAAAATTTAGGTGAAATTATATCTCAAGGCTCAACAGTTACTCAAGAAGAAATTATAAGTAAAATTAAAGAAAAAAATCAATCTTTAGTAAGTAAAGATTTAAAAGTCTCTGAGATAACTACGACTAAAGCTAAAGTTAAATCTGATGATTTTACAGGCGAAGTAGATGTTATTTTTACTGTTAAACAAAAGGAATCACCAAAAGTTGAATTATCTACTGTTGTAAGAATAAAAAATTTAGGCGAAATTATATCTCAAGGGTCAACGGTTACTAATGATGAAATTATAAAACAAGTTAAAGACAAAAATACTGATTTAAAAGAAAAAGATGTTCAAGTAGCATCAATAACAGAAAATAAAAAAGCTAAAGTTAAATCTAATGATTATAAAAGCGAAGTAGATGTTATTTTTACTGTTAAACAAAAGGAATCACCAAAAGTTGAATTATCTACTGTTGTAAAAACAACAAATTTAGATACAATTGAAACTAAAGATACAAAAGTTACTAATGATGAAATTATAAAACAAGTTAAAGACAAAAATATTGATTTAAAAGAAAAAGATGTTCAAGTAGTATCAATAACAGAAAATAAAACAGCTAAAATAAAATCTACTGATTTTACAGGCGAAGTAGAAGTTGAGTTTGCTGTTAAGAAGAAAAGTTTTTTTAGCTTATTTATGATAGCCATTATTTTAAGTATAGGTGTAGCAGCTTTTGCTTTATTAGGTTATTATTTTTATGAAAAAAACAATAAAAAAATAGATTAAAATTTATTTTGAGTATATTTTAGATCGAATAATTAATTTTTTAATTATTCGATTTTTTTATATAAATAATTTTGAGTTTTTTATTGATTTATTTGTTAAATTGAAATATAATATTAATTGTGTTTTTGAGAATTAAATAAAATTGTCGAAATTTAATTTTTTAATTATTCGATTTTTTTATATAAATAATTTTGAGTTTTTTATTGATTTATTTTTTAAATTGAAATATAATATTAATTGTGTTTTTAAGAATTAAATAAAATTATCGAAATTTAATTTTTTATATTCAAATTAAAGTTTTGGGTTAAGAATTTTTAATATATTAATCATTTTTTGTATATGTAAAGTTCGAAAATAATTTATTTTTAGTTATAATAAAAAAAATTTAATTAAAAATATTTTTTTACAATAAAATAAAATATTTTTTGTATAATAATAAAGTTAAATTAATTTTATAAAAAAAATAAATTCTATAATTTATTCTTAATAAATATTTAATTGTTATTAAATTTATAAGTTAAAGATATATAAGAAAGTCATATATTTTTAATTATAAATTTTTGATTTTTTTAAAAAAAGTAAAACATTTTTAATTATAATTTAGTATAATTATAAATGTTGTTAAAAATTTATTTTAATTTATTTATTTGTTATACATTGTATTAAAATTGTTTGAGTTTTTTTGAGATAAAAAAATTATTTTTTGGATTTATTTTATAAATCGGAGGGGTAGCGAAGTGGCTAAACGCATCAGTCTGTAAAACTGCTCCGTAAGGTACGATGGTTCGAATCCATCCCCCTTCACCATTTGAATATTTTTTTATCTTATTTATTTAAAAACTTTTGTTTTTGAAAACTGAAGATGATATTTTAATATTAATTTTTAATTAATAAAACAAGATTTTTGTTATTAAAATATCAAAAATTTTATAAACCAAGAGTTTGATCCTGGCTCAGGATGAACGCTGGCGGCGCGCCTAATACATGCAAGTCGAACGGAGACCCCTCAAAAGGTCTTAGTGGCGAACGGGTGAGTAACACGTAAGTAACCTACCTTTAAGACGAGGATAACAATCGGAAACGGTTGCTAAGACTGGATAGGAAATAAAAAGGCATCTTTTTGTTTTTAAAAGACCTTCTTCGGAGGGTATGCTTAAAGAGGGGCTTGCGCCACATTAGTTAGTTGGTGAGGTAAAGGCTTACCAAGATTATGATGTGTAGCTGGACTGAGAGGTTGAACAGCCACATTGGGACTGAGACACGGCCCAAACTCCTACGGGAGGCAGCAGTAGGGAATTTTCGGCAATGGAGGAAACTCTGACCGAGCGACGCCGCGTGAACGATGAAGTATTTCGGTATGTAAAGTTCTTTTATTGAAGAAGAAAAAATAGTGGAAAAACTATCTTGACGTTATTCAATGAATAAGCCCCGGCTAACTATGTGCCAGCAGCCGCGGTAAGACATAGGGGGCGAGCGTTATCCGGAATTATTGGGCGTAAAGGGTGCGTAGGCGGTTAGATAAGTCTATAATTTAATTTCAGTGCTTAACGCTGTCTTGTTATAGAAACTGTCTTGACTAGAGTGAGATAGAGGCAAGCGGAATTCCATGTGTAGCGGTAAAATGTGTAAATATATGGAGGAACACCAGAAGCGTAGGCGGCTTGCTGGGTCTTTACTGACGCTGAGGCACGAAAGCGTGGGGAGCAAACAGGATTAGATACCCTGGTAGTCCACGCTGTAAACGATGAGTACTAAGTGTCGGGGCAACTCGGTACTGAAGTTAACACATTAAGTACTCCGCCTGAGTAGTACGTACGCAAGTATGAAACTTAAAGGAATTGACGGGACTCCGCACAAGCGGTGGATCATGTTGTTTAATTCGAAGATACACGAAAAACCTTACCAGGTCTTGACATACTCTGCGAAGCTATAGAAATATAGTGGAGGTTATCAGGGATACAGGTGGTGCATGGTTGTCGTCAGTTCGTGTCGTGAGATGTTAGGTTAAGTCCTAAAACGAACGCAACCCCTGTCGTTAGTTACCAGCACGTAATGGTGGGGACTTTAGCGAGACTGCCAATTAAACATTGGAGGAAGGTGGGGATAACGTCAAATCATCATGCCCCTTATGATCTGGGCTACAAACGTGATACAATGGCTGTTACAAAGAGTAGCTGAAACGCGAGTTTTTAGCCAATCTCAAAAAGACAGTCTTAGTCCGGATTGAAGTCTGCAACTCGACTTCATGAAGCTGGAATCGCTAGTAATCGCGAATCAGCATGTCGCGGTGAATACGTTCTCGGGGTTTGTACACACCGCCCGTCAAACCACGAAAGTTAGCAATACCCGAAAGCAGTGGCTTAACTTCGCAAGAAGAGGGAGCTGTCTAAGGTAGGGTTGATGATTGGGGTTAAGTCGTAACAAGGTATCCTTACCGGAAGGTGAGGATGGATCACCTCCTTTCTAAGGACATACATATAAAAATCATCATCTTCAGTTTTGAAAGACTTAGGTTAAAATATAAGTTTTTCTTTTTACAAAAAAAAGTGTTTCTCTTATATAAAAGACCAAAGGGCCTATAGCTCAGTTGGTTAGAGCACACGCCTGATAAGCGTGAGGTCGGTGGTTCGAGTCCACTTAGGCCCACCAATTTTATATCAGGAAATTATTTACTTCGAAGAAAGTTCTTTGAAAAGTAGATAAACATGATTTGCTTAATTCAATTAAAGTTGAAGAAAGTAAGGGCGTACAGTGAATGCCTTGGCACTAAGAGCCGATGAAGGACGCAATTAACGGCGATACATCATGGGGAGTTGTAAATAAATGAAGATCCATGAATTTCCGAATGGGGCAACCTACTACAGTAAAATTGTAGTTTTTTGATTGTAAAATCAAAAAGGGAACGCAGTGAACTGAAATATCTAAGTAACTGCAGGAAAAGAAAGTAATAACGATTCCGCTAGTAGTGACGAACGAACGCGGAAGAGCCTTGGATACTATTAACTAGTTACAAAATAAAAAGCAACTTGAAGTTTCTGGAAAGAAACACCAAAGAAGGTGACAGTCCTGTAAGGGAAAACTTTTTATCTAGAGTATCCTACAAGTACGGCGAGACACGAGAAATCTTGTTGGAAGACAGGAGGACCATCTCCTAAGGCTAAATACTTCTTAGTGACCGATAGTGAACTAGTACCGTGAGGGAAAGGTGAAAAGAACCCCGAGAGGGGAGTGAAATAGATCCTGAAACTGTATGCCTACAATTAGTCAGAGCTCGTTAATGAGTGATGGCTTGCCTTTTGCAGAATGAACCGGCGAGTTATGATATAGAGCAAGGTTAAGTTTTAAGGAACGGAGCCGTAGCGAAAGCGAGTTTTAAAAGGGCGTTTAGTTGTATGTCATAGACCCGAAACTGAAGTGAGCTAGCCATGAGCAGGTTGAAGTTTAGTTAATCCTAAATGGAGGACCGAACCAGGACACGTTGAAAAGTGTTTGGATGACTTGTGGCTAGGGGTGAAATTCCAATCGAACTCAGAGATAGCTGGTTCTCCCCAAAATAGCTTTAGGGCTAGCGTTGATTAACAGTTTTTATGAAGGTAGAGCACTAAATAAGTGATGGCTTCACCTCGAAGTACTGATCTTAATTAAACTCCGAATTTCATAAAAACAATCAGCAGTCAGACTGTGGGTGATAAGGTCCATAGTCAAAAGGGAAAGAGCCCAGACCGTCAGCTAAGGTCCCAAAATTAATGTTAAGTGGAAAAGGAAGTGAAGACGTTAAAACAGCTAGGAAGTTGGCTTAGAAGCAGCCATCTTTTAAAGAGTGCGTAATAGCTCACTAGTCTAATGACTTCGCACCGAAAATTTATCGGGGCTCAAACATTATACCGAAGCTACGGATATTAACGTAATGTTAAATATGGTAGGGGAAGCGTTCTGATATCAGTGAAGCCATAGCGGAAGCAGTGGTGGAGAGATCAGAAGTGAGAATGCCGGTGTAAGTAACGAAAAGATAGGCGAGAATCCTATCCGTCGAAAACCCAAGGTTTCCAGGGGAAGGTTCGTCCGCCCTGGGTTAGTCAGGTCCTAAGGCGAGGTAGAAATACGTAGTCGATGGCAAGCAGGCGAATATTCCTGCACTAAAAAAACAACTGATGGAGGGACAAAGAAGGCTAGGCATGCCCTTTATATGGATTAGGGTTGAAGGATCAAGTTTGAGAGAACAGGTAAATCCGTTTTCTTATTCCAAAAAATGAGATTCGAAGGTAAGATGACCGATGTCATACTTTCAAGAAAAGCTTCTAGGGTTAATTGTTTTTTTACCTGTACCGCAAACCGACACAGGTGGGTAGGTAGAGTATACTAAGACGCGCGAGAAAACTCTTGTTAAGGAACTCGGCAAAATTGCTCCGTAACTTCGGGATAAGGAGAGCTTTTGTGTAAAAAGCAAAAGCCACAGAAAAGAAGCCCAAGCGACTGTTTATCAAAAACATAGGTCTCTGCTAAACCGTGAGGTGATGTATAGGGGCTGATGCCTGCCCGGTGCTGGAAGATTAAAAGGAGATGTCAGGGTTAAACCGAAGCATTGAATTGAAGTCCCAGTGAACGGCGGCCGTAACTATAACGGTCCTAAGGTAGCGAAATTCCTTGTCGGGTAAATTCCGACCCGCACGAAAGGCATAACGATTTGGGCGCTGTCTCAACAAGAGTCTCGGTGAAATCAAATTATCGGTGAAAATGCCGATTACCCGCGACAGGACGAAAAGACCCCATGGAGCTTTACTGTAGCTTAATATTGAGTTTGAGAAATTAATGTACAGAATAGGTGGGAGACGGAGAACTTTAGACGCCAGTTTAAAGGGAGTCACCTTTGGGATACCACCCTTTAATTTTTTATGTTCTAACCTGCGTAAGTGTATTACGAGGGACAGTGTTTGGTGGGCAGTTTGACTGGGGCGGTCGCCTCCTAAAGAGTAACGGAGGCGTTCATAAGGTTCCTTCAGAATGGTCAGAAATCATTTAGAGAGCGTAAAGGCATAAGGGAGCTTGACTGCGAGACCTACAAGTCGAGCAGAGACGAAAGTCGGACTTAGTGATCTTACGATACCGCATGGAAGGGTCGTAACTCAACGGATAAAAGCTACCCTGGGGATAACAGGCTTATCGCTTCCGAGCGTTCACAGCGACGAAGCGGTTTGGCACCTCGATGTCGGCTCATCGCATCCTGGAGCTGGAGAAGGTTCCAAGGGTTGGGCTGTTCGCCCATTAAAGCGGAACGCGAGCTGGGTTCAGAACGTCGTGAGACAGTTCGGTCTCTATCCGTCGTGGGCGTTGGAAATTTGAAAAGAGCTGTCCCTAGTATGAGAAGACCGGGATGGATATACCGCTGGTGTTTCAGTTGGTTCGCCAGAGCCATAGCTGAGTAGCTATGTATAGAAAGGATAAACACTGAAAGCATCTAAGTGTGAAGCCTCCTTTGAGATGAGATTTCCCTATGAGATCCCTGAAAGACTATCAGGTAGATAGGCTAGAGGTGTAAGAAGAGTGATCTTTTAAGCTGACTAGTACTAATAGATCCATTGACTTTGATTTTATGAAGAATTAAAAAGGTTATGTTTATCTAGTTTTGAAAGATCCTTGGTAATTAATGAAAGGGGAAACACCTGTTCCCATTCCGAATACAGCAGTTAAGTCCTTTCAACCTGAAGATAGTTTTTGATTACAAAAGCGAAAATAAGATTCGCCAAGGTTTACTTTAAGAGGATTAGCTCAGTTGGGAGAGCGTCTGCCTTACAAGCAGAAAGTCGGGGGTTCAAGTCCCTCATCCTCTACCATTTTATTTATAAAAGGCCAAAATAGCTCAATAGGTAGAGCAACTGACTTGTAATCAGTAGGTTACGGGTTCGATTCCTGTTTTTGGCACCACTAATGTCCCGTTAGCTCAGTTGGTAGAGCACTTGACTTTTAATCAAGGTGTCAAAGGTTCGAGTCCTTTACGGGACACCATTTTGTTATTATTTTAATAATAAAAAAAATATGTTTAAAAGCCTGGATGGTGGAATTGGTAGACACGTGGGACTTAAAATCCCATGGTTAAAAGCCGTGCCGGTTCAAGTCCGGCTCTAGGTACCATTTTATATAGGGGTTTTAGCTCAGTTGGTAGAGCACCTGTCTTGCACACAGGATGTCAGCGGTTCGAATCCGCTAAACTCCACCATTTAAAATAGTAATAAAATGTTATAATATAAATAAAATAATAAATACAAAAAATAAAATTAAATCAATAAATTATGGCGGTGTAGCTCAGCCGGTTAGAGCGTTCGGTTCATACCCGTGAGGTCGAGGGTTCGAATCCCTCTGTCGCCACCAAATGGACCTGTAGCTCAGCTGGTCTAGAGCTACCGGCTCATAACCGGTTGGTCGTAGGTTCGAATCCTACCAGGTCCACCATTATTTTAAAAAAATTTCGGAGAAATACCCAAGTGGTTTAAGGGGCCAGTCTTGAAAACTGGAAGATCTGAAAGGATGCGGGGGTTCGAATCCCTCTTTCTCCGCCAAAATTTGTTAAAATTATTTTTATTTTTTTTGTATTAATTTATTATGATCGCGGGATAGAGCAGTTTGGTAGCTCGTCGGGCTCATAATCCGAAGGTCGAAGGTTCAAATCCTTCTCCCGCAACCAATTAAAATTAAAAAAAGGTTTGATGGTGTAGTGGTTAACATGCTTGCCTGTCACGCAGGAGATCGCGGGTTCGAATCCCGTTCAGACCGCCATTTATAAGGCTCTGTAGCTCAGTCGGTAGAGCAGTGGCTTGAAGAGCCTCGTGTCGGCAGTTCGATTCTGCCCGGAGCCACCATTTAGATATAAATTTTTAATTACGCAAAGTTAATTTTTTTTAAAAAAAATTTTTAATATTTTATTATTTTAATTTTTTAATTAATTTATTATTATTTTATTTTTAAAAAATAATATTTATTTAGAAAGAAATAAGCAATTGAAAAGAATTAAATTTTTTTTAAAAAAAATTAATTTTATTTTTTTATTTATATTTTTGTTTTTATTAAGAGTTAGTTTAATCAATCTTAAAGCTATTAATAATGATGAAGAATCGAAAAAATATTATAACGAATTTGTAGAATCCACAAAAATCAGTGATGTCGTTGAGATTCAAGACAAAAAATACAATTTATCTACTAAACCAAAACTTAAAGTAGATAGTTTATTTTTTAAAGTAATAGAGCAAAATAAAAAAATATCTTTTGATTCTTTAAGACAATCAAATATATCTTTTGATGTTGAAAATGAAAAAATAGAAATTAATGATTTATTACAAAATAAATATAAAAAAGATTTACAGAAAAAACATGTTATTTTAGGATGGAAATATGATTTAGGGTCTTTTTTGTCTAAAAAAATAAGATTATTTTATGGAATTGATAATGTTCGTACTGTTTCGTGTTCTTCATTTCAAGAATGTTTAAATTTTAAACAGTTTATTTTTGGTTTATTGTATCATAATATTCCTAAAATAGATTTTTTATTTAATTTTTTAGATATTTCAGGTTTTAAAGAAGAATTTATTGATAATAAATATGATAAAATAGGTTTAGAAACTGTTTGTTTTTATTCTTTATTAACGAAAGATCCTTCGTTAGGATATTTTTATTTTAAAGATAAAGATATAAAAGATATTCATTCTGTTGATATTTCTTTTTGTAATTGCAAAATTTCCGGTTATTCTTTGATAGATTTGATTTTTGAAATAATTAATCTAAAAAATGAAGATTTGATTATTTTTAAACAACATTTGAATTCTTATATTGAACATTTAAGTAAAATGGATGAAGAAACAATATCAAAAAAAGAGATTGATGTTTTGCATGAAGAATTTTTAGAAAATATAATTGATATTGATGATATGGATATATTAGATAAAAAATTTCTTTTACATTTAATAAAAAAAATAAGTTCTATTTTTGTTCCTAAAATTTTTTCTCTTCATTGTTCTGTAGATCATAAAAATACAAAACCTTTAAAAGAAATGAATTTTGAATTATCTTTATTAAAAGAACATCAAACGATAGGTTTTTTGTTGAAGATAGAACAAAATGAAAATAATATATTTTATCTTTGTTTTTATGAAATTTTTAAAGACGAAAAGCAAAATGAAGAAAATTTACGATTGATAGATAAAATTTTCGTTTTAGATTCAAATACTAAAGAAAATTTATTTTTTAATCATTTAACTATTAATATTAAACAAAATAAAAAAATTTTTTTAAAAAAAATTAATTTGTTTGGATTCGATTCTGTTCATTTATTTTCCTAAAAATATATAATGTGTTATTTTACATAAAATATATATAATATACAAAGAGTTGTTTTTATTTTAAAAAATAAAAAATAAAGGTATAATTTAATATATGAATTTTTTACAAAATGTTAGTTCCGATAGAGTTACCGAAAATGATTTTCTTGTTTTGATTGAAATTTCTAAAGGTAGTAAAAAAAAATATGAGATAGATAAAGAAACAGGTTTTTTAAAATTAGATCGTATTTTAAATACTTCTTTTGTTTATCCTGCTAATTATGGTTTTATTCCTTTAACTCATTGTGAAGATAATGATCCTTTAGATGTTTTTGTTTTATCACAAGAAACATTGGAGTCTATGGTTATTGTTCAATGTAGGCCTATTGGAGTTATTAAAATGATTGATAATGGCGAATTAGATAATAAAATAATCGCTGTTCCTATTCATGATCGTTCTATGGAAGTATATCAAAATATTAAAGATGTTCCGGTTCCTCTTTTGTCAGAAATAAAACATTTTTTATCTCATTATAAAGATTTAGAAAAGAAAACAGTTGTTATAGAAGATATAGAAGATAAATTTAAAGCATTTACTGTTATCACAAATGCTTTAGATAAATATAGAAAATTAAAAAAATAATTTAAATTTTTTTGTTAATTTGTTTACGAATATTAAAAAGATTCGAAATCATTTATGTATTTTTAATAAATGATTTCGGAAAATAAAAAAACAAAGTGATCGAAAATAATGATAAAAATAATTTTGAATAATAAAAAAGCTTTTTATGATTATTTTTTAGACAAAAAATATATTGCCGGAATTCAATTATTAGGCAACGAAGTAAAATCTATAAGATTAAAGAAAGTTAATTTACAAAATGCTTATATAAAAATTGAAAATAACGAAATTTTTGTTTTCAATATGTTTGTGGAAAAATATGAATTTTGTAATAAATTCGATTACGACGATAAAAGAAAAAAAAAAACTTTTGCTGAACAAAAGAGAAATTTTGCAAATCAAAAACAAAACACAAGCTAAAGGATTAAGCATCATTCCTACTAAAATTATTTCTGATAGAAATTTATTAAAATTAGAGATTTATTTAGCTCGTGGAAAGAAAAAATATGACAAGAGATTAATCTTGAAAAAGAAAGACGATGATTCAAAAATTAAAAAAACTTTATCTTATATATAATAATGTATAATTTTTTTATATGTATTTTATTAAATGTTATGCTTTCGATTTAATAAGAAAATATTATTTTTTAGACTTTAACCATTCATTTATCTTTTCTGTTATTTTGTTTATGCAATCGAACCATTTCTTAAAAATTTGATATTTTAAAGTGTCTTTGTTAGCTAAATAAAATTTTTCTTTCAATATTTCTTCTGATGCGAAATTGTATAAAATAGCTCCCAAAAAAGCTCCTAAAATAACGCCTATCAAAAAAATTAATAATTTATTTATGAACATATTTTTTTATTATATAAACCTCTTAGATATTTTTATTTTATTTATTTAAAAAAATTATTGATATAAAGATATCTAAAAAATATTTTTTTGTCAATAATTTTTATATTTTTAAATCATAATAATTTTAACATATTTATTGTTTGACAAAAATATTTTAATGAAATTTAAACCAAAAAAATAATATTTTAGGATAATTTAAAATCCTAATAATTAATATAAATTAATTATTTTTTTATATATTATATGTTTCGAGATAAATATGGATAGGTTTATAAAACATATTTTTATATAAAAAAATATTATAATAATTATGTATTATTTTATTAATGATGACATTTTTTGTTGTGGTGATTTATATTCTATATTAAATAAAAAAAAGGAGTTTTAAAATGCCATATATTGATAAAATTTTAGCTCGTGAAGTTTTAGATTCTAGAGGGAATCCTACATTAGAAGTTGAAGTATATACTTTAGCAGGTTTTTTTGGAAGAGCTATCGTTCCTTCAGGAGCTTCTACTGGGGCATATGAAGCAGTAGAATTAAGAGATAATGATTCTAAAAGATTTTTAGGCAAAGGCGTTTTGAAAGCAGTTGACAATGTTTCAAAGATTATCGAACCAAAATTAAAGAATGTTTCTGTTTTGGAACAAAATTTGATTGATAAAATGTTAATTGAACTCGATGGAACGCCTAATAAATCTAATTTAGGAGCTAATGCGATTTTAGGAGTTTCTTTAGCTTGCGCTAAAGCGGCAGCTAATTATTTAAATTTAGAATTTTATGAATATGTAGGTGGCGTTCAACCTAAACAATTACCTGTGCCTATGATGAATGTTATTAATGGTGGCGCACATGCATCTAATAATGTGGATTTTCAAGAATTTCTTATTTTGCCCACTAATTTTTCAACTTTTAAAGATGCTTTACGTTGTGGCGCTGAAATTTTCCATCATTTACACAAAATTTTGAAACAAAAAAATTTACCGACTACTGTAGGCGATGAAGGCGGATATGCTCCTGATTTGAATTCTAACGAAGAAGCTTTACAATTTATTATTGAAGCTATTAAAAATGCTGGTTATAAACCGGGAGAAGATGTTTTTTTAGGAATGGACGTTGCTGCTTCAGAATTTTATGATAAAGAACAAAAAAAATATGTTTTAGCTTCTGAGAATAACAAAACTTTCAGTAGCGAAGAATTAATTTCTTATTATGAAAAAATAGTAAATAAATATCCTATAATTTCTATTGAAGATGGATTAGATGAAAACGATTGGGACGGATGGAAAATTTTAACAAAAAGATTAGGTGACAAAATTCAATTGTTAGGAGACGATTTGTTTGTTACTAATGTTGAAAGATTATCTAAAGGTATCGAAAATAAAATAGGAAATGCTATTTTAATTAAATTAAATCAAATAGGTACTTTAACAGAAACTTTAGAAGCAATTGAGATGGCTAAAAAAGCTTCTTATACAGCTGTTATTTCGCATCGTAGTGGAGAGAGCGAAGATACTACTATAGCTGATTTAGCTGTCGCTACTAACGCAGGACAGATCAAAACAGGTTCTATTTCTAGAACTGATCGAATTGCTAAATATAATCAATTATTAAGAATCGAAGAAAAATTAAAAAATAGCCCTTATTTAGGATTAAAAAGTTTTTATAACTTAAAAAAATAATACTAAAAAGTAAATAAAATTAATGGGAGATTTTTTTGAATAAATTTGTAAGTTTAATTATTTTAGATGGTTTAGGGTTATCTTCTAAAAAAGAAAATAATGCTTTTTATTTAGCTAAAACTCCTTATTTAGATCATCTTTTCGCTAATTTTCCTAATACTACTTTAAAAGCTTCTGGTCAAGAAGTAGGATTACCCGAAGGTCAAATGGGTAATAGTGAAGTGGGCCATTTAAATTTAGGAGCTGGTAGAGTTATTGATCAATATTTGAATAAAATAAATAAATCTATTCGTAATAAATCTTTTTTTACTAACGAAGCGTTTTTAAAAGCGATAAAGCATGCTAAAACAAACAATAGCAAAATACATTTATTAGGATTAGTTTCTGATGGTGGAGTTCATTCACATTTAAGTCATTTTGAATCTTTATTAGATTTGATGATAGAGCATAAAATAGAAGATAGAACTTATTTGCATGTTTTTACAGACGGAAGAGACACTGATCCTTATTCAGGTTCGCAATATATTGAAAAAATTTTGAATTATGGTTGTCAAGTGGCTTCTGTAAGCGGTAGATATTTCGCTTTAGATCGTGATAATAATTGGGAACGTATTAATTTAGTTTATAATATGTTAGTCTCTGGAGAAGGTCCATTGATAAATTCTCCTTTAGAAGGTATCAAAAATTTTTATAAAAAAGAAATTACTGATGAGTTTATTCCGCCTTTTATTGTAGATAAAAAAGGTTTAATTGATGATAATGATAGTATTATTTTTGTAAATTTCCGTTCTGATCGCGTTATGCGTTTGGCGGTCGCTTTATCAAATCCTTTAATGACTTCGCATTTTAAGTCTGAAGGCAAAAGATGTTTTGAAGGAAAAAAACTACTTAAAAATCTTTGTGTAGTTTCTATGACTTATTATTCTCAACATGTCTCGGGAATAATCGCTTTTAAATCGGAAAGTTTAAAAAATGTTTATGGAGAAGTTATTTCTAATAATAAACTTCGTCAATTAAGAATTGCTGAAACCGAAAAATATCCTCATGTTACTTTCTTTTTTGACGGTGGTAAAGAACAAAAGTTTGAAAACGTTGATAATATTTTAGTCCCTTCTCCTAAAGTTCCAACTTATGATTTGAAACCAGAGATGAGCGCTTTCGAAGTTGCTGAAAAAGCCGAAAAAGCTATTTTATCTCGAAAATACCAAACTATGATTTTAAATTTTGCTAATCCAGACATGGTGGGGCATACTGGATCGCTTGAAGCAACCATTAAAGCAGTAGAAGCTGTTGATAAATGTTTAGAAAAGGTAGTTAAAGTTATTTTGGAAATTGGCGGAATTGCTTGTATTGTTGCCGATCATGGAAACGCAGAACAAATGAAAGATGAAAGAAATGAACCTCATACTGCTCATACAACTAATTTAGTTCCTTTTATTTTAGTTAATAGTAAATTTAATTTGAAATCAGGTTCTTTGTGCGATGTATCCCCTACTTTATTAGAATTGCTCGAAATCTCTCAACCAATAGAAATGACAGGAAAAAGTTTAATTTTATATTAATAAAATTTTTTCTTTATTAATTTATATTTTTAAAAATAATATATTAGTATATCAAAATAAGAGAATTAATACTTTTGATTTAAGAAAAAAATATAAAAAAATACAGAAAAAATTATTATTAAAATATTAATAACAAAATTTAATAAAAAAGGAATTATTATAAATGACACATAAAGAAGAAATAAATAAAATAGCAGTTTTAACTTCTGGCGGAGATTCTCCAGGAATGAATAGTGCTATTAGAGCTATTGTTTTAGCAGGAACTAAAAAAAATTGCACTATTTATGGCATTAAAGATGGTTATTTTGGTTTATATAATAATGAGATTGAAATTTTAACTCCTGATAATTTATCACGTATTATTAATGTTTCAGGAACTTTTTTAGGAACTTCACGTTTTCTTTCATTTAAAGATGATTTAAGTGTACGTCAAAAATGTGTACAAAATTTAAAAAAAATAGGGATTGATAAATTAATTATTATTGGCGGAGACGGTTCTTATAATGGGGCTACGAAATTAGAAGAATTAGGGATCAAATGTATAGGTCTTCCGGCTACTATCGATAATGATATTACTGATACAGATTTTACAATTGGTTTTAGTACTGCTGTTAATAATGTTATGGATGCTATTGAAAAATTACGAGATACTTCTTTATCACATAATAGATGTACTATTCTTCAGGTTATGGGAAGAAATAAAGGCGATTTAGCTTTATATGGCGGGATCGCCGCTGGTGTAGATTTGATTGTCACAAAAGAAAATTTTATACCTAAAAAAACGATTTTAGATAAAATCAAAAGTTTAAAAGAACAAAAAAGAAGACACGCTATTATTGTTATTACCGAAAATATTTTAAATGTTTTTGATTTAGCTAAAGACATCGAAAGTTATAGTGGTTTTGAGACGAGAGCTCAAGTTTTAGGTCATATACAAAGAGGCGGTACTCCTACTGTAGAAGATTGTGTTTTAGCTACAAGAATGGGTGTTTTTGCTGTTGAATTGTTGAATAAAAATATTCATAATTGTGCAATAGGTATAAAAAAACAAGAAATAATTCATACTAGTTTTGACAATGTGTTGAATAATAAAAGCACACCTGATAAACTTTTTAATATTATTGAATATTTATAATTAGTTTATAATGTTTTTAATTTTATAACAAAAAGAATGATACAAAATTAAATTATTTTATATTTCAAAAGATTTATAAAAAAATAATTTATAAATTATTAAAAAAATTATATTTTAAGGAAAATATGCAATGCAAAAAACACTTAATAAATTAGATATTTCGAATATCGCAAATAAGAAAATTTTATTAAGAGCAGATTTAAATGTTCCTTTAGAAAAAGGAGTCATTACTGATGATAGTAGAATTAAAGCCATTTTGCCCACCGTAGAATATCTTAAAAAAAATCAAGGTAAAATAGTTATCCTTTCTCATTTAGGAAGAGTCAAAACACAGGAAGATTTACACAAATTAAGTTTAAGAGTAGTAGCCGACAGATTATCTTTTTATTTAAATCAAAAAGTTGTTTTTGTCCCTAGAACAAAAGGAGAGTTATTAGAAAGAGAAATTAATAATTTAGAATGTGGTTCTGTTTTATTAATGGAAAATACTCGTTTTGAAGATCTTGATAGCAAAAAAGAAAGTAAAAATGATGCTCAATTAGGTAAATATTGGGCTTCATTAGGTGATGTTTTTGTTAATGATGCTTTTGGAACTTGCCATCGTTCTCATGCTTCTAATGTTGGTATTTCTACTTATATTTCAGAGAAATGTTTTGGTTTTTTAGTTGAAAAAGAAATTAATTTTTTACATAAAATTGTTAATAAACCTCAAAGACCTTTAGTTGCTGTTTTAGGCGGCTCTAAAGTTTCTGATAAAATCAAAATTATTGAAAATCTTTTGAAAAAAGTAGATTTTCTTTTGATTGGCGGCGGAATGTCTTTCACTTGTTTGAAGTCTCAAAATTTGGAAATCGGAAAAAGTTTGTTAGAAGAAAATGAAATTCCTTTAGTTAAAAGATTATTAGCTTCAAAAGAAGGCAAAAAAATTATTTTGCCACAAGATTTTGTGTGTGGTTATAAATTTGATCCAGACACTCAAACTCTTATTTCTGATTTTAACAAAATCCCTTGTAATATGATGGGGTTAGATATCGGACCTAAAACTATTTCTTTGTTTCAACATTATATTATGTCTGCGAAAACAGTTGTATGGAATGGTCCTGTAGGAGTTTTTGAATTTGAAAAATTTTCACAAGGAACAAGATCGATAGCACAAATGATTAGCAAAATTAAAGATCAAGCTACTACAATTATTGGTGGCGGAGATAGCGCAGCTGCAATATCTAAATTTAAATTAGATAATAATTTTAGTCATATTTCTACTGGCGGAGGAGCTTTTTTGGAATATTTAGAAGAAAAAGAAATGCCAGGTTTAAAATGTATTGAGAAAGTTTGTTAATAATAAGAAGGTAAAAAAATTATGAAAAAAAGAATAGCGATTAATGGCTTAGGACGTATTGGAAAATTATCTTTTCGTTCTTTATTTGGAAATAGTAATATTGATATTGTAGCAATTAATGATTTGTCAACGCCAGAAACTTTAGCTTATTTATTAAAATATGATAGCGCACAAGGTAGTTATAAACAAGATGCTATTACTTTTGATGAAAATTCATTAATAGTAGAAGGTAAAAAAATTCATATTTTCCAAGAAAGAAATCCACAAGATTTGCCTTGGGGAAAATTAGGAATAGATATTGTTTTAGAATGTACCGGTTTTTTCACAAGCGAAGAAAAAGCTAAATTACATTTAAAAGCAGGAGCTAAAAAAGTTTTAATTAGTGCACCAGCTACTGGCAATGTTAAAACGATTGTTTTTAATGTTAATGATGATATTTTAACAAAAGAAGATGATATTATCAGTGGAGCTTCTTGTACAACTAATTGTTTAGCCCCAATTGTAAAAGTTTTAAATGATAATTTTGGTATTGATCAATCTTTTATGACTACTATTCACAGTTATACTAATGATCAATCTCTTATTGATCAAACACATTCGAAAGGCATTTGGACTAGAAGAGGAAGAGCTGCTTCTGTTAATATAGTTCCAAGTTCCACTGGAGCTGCAAAAGCGATTTCATTAGTTATTCCTGAATTAAAAGGTAAAATAGATGGAACA
This sequence comes from 'Prunus avium' virescence phytoplasma, assembly GCF_050916135.1. Taxonomy (NCBI): domain Bacteria; kingdom Bacillati; phylum Mycoplasmatota; class Mollicutes; order Acholeplasmatales; family Acholeplasmataceae; genus Candidatus Phytoplasma; species 'Prunus avium' virescence phytoplasma. Next base: position 190,791 of record NZ_CP069156.1, read on the forward strand.
GCGATTAGAGTGCCGAGTGTAACAGGCTCTTTAGTGGATTTAACAGTTGAATTGAAAAAAGAAGTTACTGTAGAAATGATTAATGATGTTTTTAAAAAAAATGCCAATGAAACTTTAGCTTTTATTGAAGATCCGATTGTTTCATCTGATATTATCGGAACAAGTTTTGGTTCTTTATTTGATTCTAATACAGTTCAAATTTTAAAAGAAAGACCACGTTTTGTAAAATTAATTTCTTGGTATGATAATGAAATGAGTTATGTAAGTCAATTAACTCGTTTACTTTTGAAAATGGTTGAACTTGTTTAAATTAAATAGTATTGAAAATTTTGAAATTTTTTATTTTTTAAAAATAAATTTATAATTTTTGCTTGGTTCCCAAGAAAGGAAAAAAAATGTTAACTTCAGATAGAAACATTATTCAAAAGGCACATGAAAATAAATATGCAATAATACAGGTTAATATTAATAATTTAGAATGGATTAAAGCCGCTTTAGAAACTGTTGAAGAATTAAAATCTCCTGTTATTTTAGGAGTTTCAGAAGGAGCTGCTAAATATATGGGTGGTTTCGAAACAGTGGTCGCTTTAGTAAAAAATTTAGATTTTTTTTATAATATTTCTGTTCCTGTTATTTTACATTTAGATCACGGATCTTATGAAGGCGCACAAAAAGCTTTAGAAGCAGGTTTCACTTCAGTTATGTTTGACGGAAGCCATTATCCTTTTGAAGAGAATTTAAAGAAAACTAAAGAAATTGTTTCGCTTTGTCATAAAAAAGGTATTTTAGTTGAAGCTGAAGTAGGTGGTATCGGTGGAGAAGAAGACGGTATTATAGGCCAAGGTGAAATCGCTGATCCTTATGAATGTCAAAAAATCGCTGAATTAGGTGTTGATATGTTGGCCGCCGGAATCGGTAATGTGCATGGAAAATATCCTATGGATTGGAAAGGATTAGATTTTGGAGTTTTTGAACAAATTCGAAAATTAACTAATAATAAAACTCCTTTAGTGCTTCATGGAGGCACTGGTGTTCCTGAAGAAATGATTCGAAAAGCAATTTCTTTAGGAGTAGTTAAAATAAACGTTAATACTGAATTTCAATTGTCTTTTGCAGAAGCCACTAGAAAATATATCGAAGACAAAAAAGATTTAGTAAATAAAGGTTTTGACCCAAGACAATTATTAAAGCCAGGTTATTTAGCTATAAAAGCAGAACTTAGAAAGAAATTAGAACTTTTCGGAAGCATTAATAAAGCTTAATTTTATCCAAAATATAAAGGAGTTTACAGGGATTTTAATGAATTCTAATAAAAGAATGTTTTTTTTTGATATTGACAACACTATTTTAAGTTCTCGATCACAAACTATTTTGCCACAAACTTTAAAAACTATTAAAACTTTATCCGGACAATCTAATACTTTGTTAGGAATAGCTACAGGACGTAATATTAAAAGATTAAATGTTTTAAGCGAAATACAACATTGTTTTAAACATTTAGTTTTATTTAATGGTGGTTTGACACAAATTAATGATAAAGTCATTGATGATCGACCTTTTGATAAAAAAGAGGTTCAAAATTTAATTGATAAAGCTCATGCAGTAGGTATGAAAATCGGAATGACAGGACTTTACCAAGAAATTGTACCTAGTGAACAAGATTTAATTTCGCCTACTTTAGGTTACAAATATTGTACTAATAAAAATTCTGTTGTAGAACCTACATTTCATTTAAACAATAATGTTTATCAAATTTGGCTTTTTGAACCTAATAATGAAAAACTTGAAAAATTTATCAAAGATTTAGGACAATTTGAAATTTATTATTGGAGAACTCATTGTGGGGTAGATTTAGTCCGTAAAGGAGTTAATAAAATACATGGAATTAGAAAAATTAAAGCTTTATATCCGGAATATAAATTGATTTGTATGGGAGATGGCGAGAATGATGTTGATATGATTAAATATTCTGATATTGGCATTGGTATTGGATTATCGCATTCTCATAATGAAGGAGTTAAGAAACATGCTAAATTAATAGCTCCTGATATTGAAGAAGATAAACTTTATGATTTTTTTATAAAAAATAATTTATTTTAATTTAAATTAAAGATAATTATTTATATAAGTCAAATTTTTTATTTAAAAAATAAATAATTTGACTTATTTTTTTACTTAAATCAAAATAAAGTTTTTAACTATTATTATATTTTTATATAATATAAATATATTAGATATTTTGTATTATATAAAAATATAATAATTTAAAGATATTGGTTAGTAATATTTTATATTTTTTAACAAAGATTATTTTATGTTTGATTATGATATTTAAATAAATATATTTTTTATACAAACAAATAATTTTTACAAAATATTTTTATTAAAAATTTAGTTAGAATTTAATTTTTATATTTTAATTTATTGATTTATATTTAGCTTTAATTAAAAAATAAAGTAAAGGTAGCATCATAAATTATGATAAAAAATAAAAATTATAAACTAATCAATTTAAAATATTTTTTTTATTTTATTATTTTCATATTTTTTGTTTGTATCCAAAGTGTAGCTTACGCCGAAAAGACTTATAATTTTGATTTATTATCAAGAAATGATTTTTCAAGCCCTAAAATAAACGATTTAAAACAATTTTTGATAAATCAAATAAATCAAAAAAGAATTTTAGTAGATGATAAAGATAAAACACTTTTTTTAAAAAATATGTCATTAGCTAAGATTATTGATAAAAGTAGTAATTTTCCTTCTGATGCTTCTTTTTTTATGCCAGGTAATAAATATTATTTTGTATTAGGAATTCCGCCATTAGTTAGATCAAATGATAATTTATTGCAAAAGTATAAGTTTTCTTTTATTTATGAAAATAGATTTTCAAAAATATTAAAAATAACTAATTTAGGAACTTTTAATGATTTTAATATCCAAACAATTATAAATCAAATCAAAAATTTAAATCCTATTTTAAATAAAAACGAACTTCGATTTGATGGAATTCCAAATTTACAAGAAGCTATAATTACTTCTAAAGATTTCGAAGGAAAAGTTTTAGTTACTTATAATATTAAAAAAAATACACCCCAACATTCTAAGTTGAAAGATTTTTTGAAAAAAACAGAATTAGGTATTTTAGATGAAATTAGTATTCAAACAATTATAAATAAAATCAAAAATTTAAATCCTATGTTAAATAAAAATAATCTTCAAGTTGAAAAAATACTAAGTAATAGAGAGGCCATTATTTTTTCTCAAGAATTTGAAGGCAAAGTGTCTGTAACTTATAATATTAAAAAAAATACGCCCCAAAATTCTAAGTTGAAAGATTTTTTAACAAAAACAGAACTAGGAAATTTAGATGAAATTAGTATTCAAACAATTATAAATAAAATTAAAAATTTAAATCCTATGTTAAATCAAAATAATCTTCAAGTTGAAAAAATACTAAGTAATAGAGAAGCTATTATCTTTTCGCAAGAATTCGAAGGGAAAGTGTCTGTTACTTATAATTTGAAACAAAATACACCCAAAATTACTAAATTGAAAGATTTTTTAACAAAAACAGAACTAGGAACTTTAGATGAAATTAGTATTCAAACAATTATAAATAAAATTAAAAATTTAAATCCTATGTTAAATAAAAATAATCTTCAAGTTGAAACAATACTAAGTAATAGAGAAGCTATTATCTTTTCGCAAGAATTCGAAGGGAAAGTGTCTGTTACTTATAATTTGAAACAAAATACACCCCAAATTCCTAAATTGAAAGATTTTTTAACAAAAACAGAACTAGGAACTTTAGATGAAATTAGTATTCAAACAATTATAAATAAAATTAAAAATTTAAATCCTATGTTAAATAAAAATAATCTTCAAGTTGAAACAATACTAAGTAATAGAGAAGCTATTATCTTTTCGCAAGAATTCGAAGGGAAAGTGTCTGTTACTTATAATTTGAAACAAAATACACCCCAAATTCCTAAATTGAAAGATTTTTTAACAAAAACAGAACTAGGGACTTTGGATGATTTCGCAAATCAAACAATTATAGATAAAATTCAAAAATTAAATCCTAATTTAAATTCAAAAAAATTGCGATTTGATGGAATTCCAAATTTACAAGAAGCTATAATTACTTCTAAAGATTTCGAAGGAAAAGTTTTAGTTACTTATAATATTAAAAAAAATACACCCCAACATTCTAAGTTGAAAGATTTTTTGAAAAAAACAGAATTAGGTATTTTAGATGAAATTAGTATTCAAACAATTATAAATAAAATCAAAAATTTAAATCCTATGTTAAATAAAAATAATCTTCAAGTTGAAAAAATACTAAGTAATAGAGAGGCCATTATTTTTTCTCAAGAATTTGAAGGCAAAGTGTCTGTAACTTATAATATTAAAAAAAATACGCCCCAAAATTCTAAGTTGAAAGATTTTTTAACAAAAACAGAACTAGGAACTTTAGATGAAATTAGTATTCAAACAATTATAAATAAAATTAAAAATTTAAATCCTATGTTAAATCAAAATAATCTTCAAGTTGAAAAAATACTAAGTAATAGAGAAGCTATTATCTTTTCGCAAGAATTCGAAGGGAAAGTGTCTGTTACTTATAATTTGAAACAAAATACACCCAAAATTACTAAATTGAAAGATTTTTTAACAAAAACAGAACTAGGAACTTTAGATGAAATTAGTATTCAAACAATTATAAATAAAATTAAAAATTTAAATCCTAATTTAAATTCAAAAAATTTGCGATTTGATGGAATTCCGAATTTAGAAGAAGCTATAATCACTTCTAAAGATTTTGAAGGCAAAGTGTCTGTAACTTATAATATTAAAAAAAATACACCCAAAACTCTTCATTTGATTGATTTTTTGAAAAAAACAGAACTAGGAACTTTTAATGATTTTAATATCCAAACAATTATAAATCAAATCAAAAATTTAAATCCTATTTTAAATAAAAACGAACTTCGATTTGATGGAATTCCAAATTTACAAGAAGCTATAATTACTTCTAAAGATTTCGAAGGAAAAGTTTTAGTTACTTATAATATTAAAAAAAATACACCCCAACATTCTAAGTTGAAAGATTTTTTGAAAAAAACAGAATTAGGTATTTTAGATGAAATTAGTATTCAAACAATTATAAATAAAATCAAAAATTTAAATCCTATGTTAAATAAAAATAATCTTCAAGTTGAAAAAATACTAAGTAATAGAGAGGCCATTATTTTTTCTCAAGAATTTGAAGGCAAAGTGTCTGTTACTTATCATTTGAAACAAAATACACCCAAAATTCCTAAATTGAAAGATTTTTTAACAAAAACAGAGCTAGGAACTTTGGATGAAATTAGTATTCAAACAATTATAAATAAAATTAAAAATTTAAATCCTATTTTAAATAAAAACGAACTTCGATTTGATGAAATTCCTAATTTACAAGAAGCTATAATTACTTCTAAAGATTTCGAAGGAAAAGTTTTAGTTACTTATAATATTAAAACAACGCCTTCACAAATTATGCAACAAACTTTTCGATTAAGAGATGTTTTGAAAACAACAAAACTAGGAATTTTGGATGAAATTAATAATCAAATAATTATAGCGAAAATTAAAAATTTAAATCCTATTTTAGATCAAAACAATCTTCAAGTGGATGGGATATTAAATCCTGAAGGCACTATTATAGTTTCTAAAGATTTCGAAGGAAAAGTTTCAGTTACTTTTGATATATTAGAACAACAAAATAAGAATAATTTGGCAAATTATATAATATTTATTATTATTTTTTTATTTGTATTTATTTTATTATTTTTAATTTATCTTTTATAAAAAATCAAAAATTTATTCTTAATTTTATTGATATGATAATTTTTAATTATTTTTTAATATTTTTTTGAAGCACTATATTAATTCCTAGTTAGTTTTCTTTTTTTATTTTTTTTAAAATATTTTTTTAAAAGAATAAAAATCTATTTTAGACAGTTTTTGAAGCTGTTTTGAAAAAAAATTATTTTTTGTGATTTTTATGTTGACAAATTGAAAAAAATAATTTAAACTATTAATAATCATTTTTTTGAGAATCGCTTTTAGTGGTAATTTTGAAAAAAACTTTTATAACAGTCTCTTCCCATGCATAATAAAAAAAGACTTTTTTAAAGTATTTTTTTATTATATGGATAATATTTTTAAATTTTTAATTAAATTTAATGTAGTAATTTTTTGAAATTTTTATTATTGACGATTTTTATTAGGTTTTTTTCTATAATTTATTATTAAAAATCATCATAATATAATGAACATATTTAAAAATAGTTTTTATTAATATTAATTAAGTATTATTATTTATTAAAAAAATATTTAGAATAAAAATAAATAACGTAAAAACGCTAATTTTTATATAAATTAGCGTTTTTTATGTTATAATGTTCTATAAATGTTTTATATTGTTTTCAATTATGTTTTTTAATAAAAAAACATTTTATGATATAAAAAAATATTTAAATTTTTTTTAATCTAAAATTAAAATAGGAGATTTCGAATTTATAAATGACTAAAATTAAGAAATATAACGCTGACAGTATTCAAGTTTTAGAAGGATTAGAAGCTGTTAGGATAAGACCTGGTATGTATATCGGTTCTACTTCTGAAAAAGGTTTATACCATTTAGTTTGGGAGATTATAGATAATTCTATAGATGAATCATTAGCAGGTTTTGCTGACGAAATTAATTTAGAAATTTTAGATAATAATATTATTCGTATTTCCGATAACGGAAGAGGTATACCAGTCGATATCCATCCAAAAACTAATAAACCAGCTGTAGAAACTATTTTGACTACTTTGCATGCTGGCGGAAAATTCGATAATTCTTCTTATCAAATTTCTGGAGGATTACATGGAGTTGGAGCTTCTGTTGTAAATGCTCTTTCTTCTTGGTTTATTGTCGAAATTCATTTGAATAATGAAATATATTATCAAAAATATGAAAAAGGCACTCCAATCATTCCTTTAACTAAAAAAGGGTTCACAAATCAAAAAGGAACAATAATTACATTTACTCCTGATCCGACAATTTTTGAAATTATGGAAAATTTTAATTATAAATTAGATGTTTTAAAAGATAGAATGCAACAGATAGCTTTTTTGAACAAAAATATTAAATTAAACATTATTGATAGTAGAGTTCAACCAGTTCAAAAATTTAATTTTTATTATAAAGAAGGTGTTAAGGAATATATTTTATACTTAAATCAGAATAAAAACACTTTAACTCAAATTTTTTATAAAGAATATTTTTCTAACAACATATTTTATGAAATTACTTTCCAATATACAAATAAATATAACCAAAATATTTATTCTTTTGTTAATAATATTCCTACAAAGGAAGGCGGGACACACGAAGAAGGTTTTAAAATAGCTTTAAATAGGATATTAAATAAATATGCTAAAGATAAAAAAATATTAAAAAAAGAAACCAATTTAATTAGCGAAGATACTTTAGAAGGTATTACAGCTGTTATTTCTTTAAAACATCCTAATCCATTATTTGAAGGTCAAACTAAAAATAAATTAGGCAGTCATGAAGTTAGGCAATTTATTTCTAAATCTTTTGGTGAATTTTTGGAAAGTCATTTATTAGAAAATCCTCAAGAAGCTAAGCAAATAATAGATAAATGTTTATTATCTATGAAAGCTAGAATAGCTGCTAAAAAAGCACGTGAAATTACTAGAAAAAAAATGTCTTTAGACTTATTAAATTTTAATTCTAAATTAACTGATTGCTATACAAAAGATCCTATTTTATCTGAATTATATATTGTAGAGGGAGATTCGGCGGGAGGTTCTGCTAAACAAGGAAGAGATTCTCAATTTCAAGCTATTTTACCATTAAGAGGTAAAATTATTAATGTAGAAAAATCTCATGCAGAAAAAGTTTTAAGTAATAATGAAATTGTCTCTTTAATACAAGCAATAGGAACAGGTATTGATAAAGAATTTAATTTAAGTAAAGCGCGTTATCATCGTATTATTATAATGACAGATGCTGATGTCGACGGAGCTCATATTAGAACTTTAATTCTTACTTTCTTTTTTAGAAATTTAAAACCTTTAATTGAAAATGGTTATATTTATTTTGCGCAACCGCCTCTATACAAAGTAGAAAAAAATAAACAAATTAAATATTTTTATAATGAAAAAGATTATAAAGAATATAAAAACATCATTGAAATTCAAAATAAAAAAATTTCTTCACAAAGATACAAAGGTTTAGGGGAAATGAATCCAGAACAACTTTGGGACACTACTATGGATCCGAAACACAGAACTTTATTGAAAGTATGTTTGAAAGACGCTGTAGAAGCTGATAAAATTTTTGATAAATTAATGGGGAAACTTGTTTCTCAAAGAAAAAAATTTATTGAACAAAACGCTTACAAAGCAAATATAGATATTTAATTTATTAATATTAAAAAGGCGATTAAATTATGTCAAATAAAATTAAAAAAAATGATTCTTTAAATAATTCGAATTCTGATATTTCAGAAATAAATAATATAGGATCTGTTAAAGAAGTAAATATTAGTCGCGAAATGGAAAAATCTTTTTTAGATTATGCCATGAGTGTTATTGTTTCGAGAGCTTTACCAGAAATTCAAGATGGTTTGAAACCCGTTCAAAGAAGAATTATATATAGTATGAAAGAATTAGGTGTTTCCGCGCAATCTAGTTACAAAAAAGCTGCTAGAATTGTCGGTGATGTTATGGGTAAATATCACCCTCATGGTGATAGTAGTATTTATGAAGCAATGGTAAGAATGGCACAAAATTTTAATTATCGTTATCCTTTAATTGATGGTCATGGTAACTTTGGTTCTATTGATGGAGATTCTGCTGCGGCAATGCGTTATACAGAAGTACGTATGTCTAAAATAGCAATGGAATTAATTAAAGAAATAGATCAAAATACTATTGATTTTGTAGATAATTATGATGGAAGTGAAAAAGAACCAGTAATTCTTCCGACAAGTTTCCCTAATCTTTTAGTAAATGGAGCAACGGGTATAGCTGTAGGAATGGCTACTAATATTCCTTCTCATAATTTAGGCGAAGTCATTGATGCTTTGACCGCTTATATAAATAATAAAGAGATTTCTATTTCTGAATTAGCAAAATATATTAAAGGTCCTGATTTTCCTACTGGTGGAGAAATTTTAGAAGTTGATAAATTGCAAGAAACTTATGAAAAAGGAAGAGGAAAAATTATTATTCGTGCTAAAACGGATATTGTGACTTCTGAAAAAAATAAAAGTTCGATAATTATTACGGAAATTCCTTATCAAATTAAAAAAAGTAATTTAATCAAAAATATTGTTTCTTTACATAAAAACAAAATTTTAGATGGAATTACAGATTTGAGAGATGAGTCTTCTAATCGCCAAGGTATTAAAATTGTTATTGATTTAAGAAAAGATATTAATCCTAAAATATTTTTAAATAATTTGTATAAACGTTCTCAAGTACAAGTATCTTTTCATTTTAATATGATTGTTTTAATTAATAAAAAACCTCAACTTGTTAATTTGAAACAAATTTTAGAAGCTTTTTTTTCTTTTAGAATAAATATAATTAATCGCCAAAAACAATTTGAATTAAAAAATGCTTTAGCTAAAAAACATTTAATTCAATCAGCGGTAATTGTTTTAAATGATATTGATGACGCAATCGAATTAATAAAAAATTCTAGTAATGTAAAAGAAGCACGTGAAAAATTAATGCTAAAATATAATTTTGATGAAATTCAAAGTAAATATATTTTAGAGATGAGTTTACAAAAAATAACAAATTTAGAAATAGAAAAAATAAAAATAGAAGAACAAAATTTAATTAAACAAATTTCAGAATGCGAAATTATTATTAATTCTCAAACTAAAAAAGAACAAATTCTTAAAAAAGAATTGTCACAATTAAAAAAAGTTTTCCAAGACGAAAGAAAAACTTTAATAAGAAAAGATATAGAAATTAATATATCTGAAGAAACTTTAATTCAAGAAAAAGCTATTCTTATTACTATTACTAATAAAGGTTACATCAAACGTTTAGATTTAGATACTTATAAAAAACAAAATAAAGGCGGAATTGGCGTTAGCGGAATTGTTATGAATGAAAATGATTTCGCGAAACATATAGTTATTACTTCTACTCATGATTATCAATTATTTTTTACAAACAAAGGAAAAGTTTACCGCATGAAGGGTTATGAAATACCTGATTATTCGCGCCAAGCCAAAGGCATACCACTTATAAATTTAGTTCCTTTAAGCGAAGGAGAATTCTTGACTTCTGTTACAAGTATTAACCTTAATTCGAAACAAGAACATAATTATTTGGTTTTAATAACTAAAAAAGGTTTAATAAAAAGAAATAATATCGCAGATTATCAAAATATTCAAAGTAAAGGGAAAATAGCTTTCACTTTAAAAAATGATGATGAAGTTTTGACAGTTTTAAAAAGTTCAGGCGAACAAGATATTATTATGGCGAGTTCTGATGGTAAAGCTATTCGTTTTAACGAAAAAACTATTAAAAAAACTAGTAGAATGGGCAGCGGAGTTATTGGAATGAAATTAAATTCTGATGAAACTTTGATAGGAGCTACCATCGTTGAATCAGATAAACAAGATATTTTAGTTGTGACTGAATTAGGATATGGTAAGAAAAATAAAATTAATGAATATAAAAATCAAAAAAGAGGTGGAAAAGGAATAAAAACTTTAAAAATTACTTCTAAAAATGGTAAAATTATTGCATTAAAAGCTGTCTTGAATGGTGAAGAATTAATTTTAATTTCTGATCGTGGTAAAATAATTCGATTAGTTAACAATAACAAAATTCCAACCCCTAAATCCAAAGTAACTCAAGGAAATAAATTAGTTAAATTAAAAGATACTGATAAATTATTTAATTTTGTTGTTATCAATAATAAAGATACAGAAAAAATAGATATTTTGTAAATTAGTATTTTTTAATTTGTAAATAAAAAAATCATCTAAATAAATTTTTTAGAAAAATTAGTTGATTTTTTATTTTTTTATATTAAAATAATTTATTAAGGTTTGGATAAATATGTATTTTTCGAAAACAAAAAATTATTACAACATCATAACTTTTTCAAAAACTCAAACTAAGAATTTAGGGTTTTATTTGTGCCAAACAATTATTCAAAATTCTTTAAATAAAGAAAAAAAAAGATGTATTATTATCATTGAAGGAATAATAGGTTCCGGGAAAACAATTTTTACTAAAGGAATAGCGAAAAAATTAGGTATTAAAACTGAAGTTAAGAGCCCTACTTTTCTTTTATTAAAAACTCATCAAAATAAAAAACAAAAATTGCATCATTTAGATTTATACCGTCTTTTAGATGATAAATATGATGGCGAAAAGCAAATGAAATGTTTTGCAATAGAAATAGAAGAATTATTGGAAAATACAGATGAAGGCGATATTGTAGTAATCGAGGCAAACCAAAATATAATTTCTTTTTTTAATTATTGGGATTTTAGAATTCAAATTAAAGTTTTGAATAGTAAAAAAAGAGATATTTTAATAGAAAAAAATATTGATACATTGTAATATTGAATATCGAATATAAGAAAGTGATATTTTTCATATATGGTTTCTGATAAAATGAAAAAATATATTATTTTAGATGTTTCTACTAATGTTCAAATAGTTATTTTGAGTACTTCTACAAACATTATTAGTATAGAAACTAATTTATTAAAACAAAATTTTGTTTCTGACATAATTCCTTTGATCTCTAGAATATTAGAAAAAAATAATTTAAATTTAAAAGATTTATATGGTATTATTGTTGGAGTCGGTCCAGGTTCTTATATAGGGAGCAGATTAGCAGTTTTGACATCAAAAATTTTATCTTTAGAACTTAATATATCTTTATATGAAATAAGTAGTTTGTTGCTACTATCTAGCGGATATACACAAAAAATCAAAACTCCTAAGATTTATGCGAAACGAAATTTTTTTTATAGTTTAAGTTTAAAAAATGAAGAAATTATTTTAGCCGAAAATATCTATGAAAAAGATTTTTTAGATAGTTTCGAAAATCATTTTTTATTAGATAAAGATAATTTTAAAATATCTCCTTTAAAAATTTTGTTTTATATGAAAAAAGTAGAAAAACCTTCTTATTTAGTTCCTAATTATTATATTCAATCTTGAAATATAATTTGAATTTCGTTTTTAAAAAAAGAAAGAAGTTAGGTAATTGGCTATAATATGATTATTTTATCAATCGAAACTAGTTGTGATGAAACAAGTATTGCAGTTGTAAAAGATGGGAAAGATATTTTATCTAATGTGATTTTTTCTCAAATAAAATATCATCAAAAATTTGGTGGTGTAGTTCCAGAATTAGCTTCTCGTAAACATGTAGAAATTATTACTTTGGTTTTAGAAGAAGCTTTAAGAAAAGCTCAAATAAATCCTCGAGAAGTTGATTTGGTAGCTGTAACTCAAGGTCCCGGTTTAATCGGTTCTTTATTTGCTGGTGTTAATGCCGCAAACACTTTTGCTTATATTTATGACAAACCTTTAATAGGTGTTAATCATTTGATAGGTCATATTTATGCTGCCCAAATAGAGAATGAAATAAAATTCCCTTCCTTAGTTCTTTTGATTTCAGGAGGACATACGGAATTATTTTATTTTAAGAATCACTTTCAAATTAAACAAATAGGTACCACTTTAGATGACGCAGTAGGTGAAATTTATGATAAAATCGCTAGAACTTTAAATTTAGGTTATCCTGGCGGCCCTATAATTGAAAAATTAGCATCAAAAGGAGAAGATTTATTTTCATTTTCGCGCCCTTATTTAAAAAATAAAAATTTAAATTTTAGCTTTTCAGGTTTAAAAAGCCAAATTATAAATTTTATTAATAAAAGAAAAGATATTGATTTGGATATTAATAGCGTTTGCGCTTCTTTTCAATCTAGTGTCGCAGATGTTTTAATAACAAAAACTAAAAGAGCTTTAAATTTATATCCTTCTAAAGATTTAATAATTGTAGGAGGAGTGGCTTCTAATCAATTTTTAAAAAATCAATTTAAAAATTATTTTCCAGAATTAAGATTGATTATACCTTCTCCTACATATTGTACTGATCAAGCAGCTATGATCGGAGTTGCTGCTTATTATCAAAATATATTTGGCTCCTCTAAAGGGCAGAAGAAATATAATTTAACAGGGAATCCTGATTTATCTATAGGATAATCACAAAATATAAAATATATTTTATTTAAAAATTTACTGATAAAATAAGTGAGGTTATTTAATAAATGTTTCAAGAATCTAATTTTATCAAGAGTATTATCGCAAAAGATTTGAAAAATAAAAAATATACAAAAATAATTACTCGTTTTCCGCCAGAACCGAATGGGTTTCTCCATTTAGGACATGCGCGTTCTATTATTATTAATTTCGAATTAGCAAAATTTTTTAACGGGGAAACTTATTTAAGATATGATGATACAAATCCTATTGTTGAAAAACAAGAATATGTGGATTTTATTCTCAAAGATGTTAAATGGTTAGGTTATACACCAGATAAAATTTTATTTGCTTCTGATTATTTTGAAGAAATGTATGAAAGAGCAGTTACATTAATTAAAAAAAATTTAGCATTTGTAGATGATTTGAGTTCGGAAGAATTAAAAAAATATAGAGGAGATTTATTTACGCCAGGAATAAATTCTCCTTATCGTAATCGTAGTATAGAAGAAAATTTAGAATTATTTGAACAAATGAAAAATGGTGTTTTTAAAGAAGAAACCAAAGTTTTAAGAGCTAAAATTAATATGGCAAGTCCTAATATGAATTTAAGAGATCCTGTTTTATATAAAATTCTTGATGCTTATACTTTGAAAAACAAACATTATTTTATTTTTCCTTCATATGATTACGCACATCCTTTAGAAGACGCGATCGAAGGCGTTTCGCATTCTTTATGTTCTTTTGAATTTGAAGATCATCGACCTTTATATGATTGGGTCATAAAAGAAACCGAAATGGAACATGTTCCGACTCAAATAGAATTCGGTCGTCTTAATATTACACAAACCATTTTAAGCAAAAGAAGTTTAAAATTTTTAGTTAATTCCGGTTTAGTTCAAGGATGGGATGATCCTAGAATGCCAACTTTAAGAGGTATGAGAAATAAAGGATATACTCCAGGATCTATTAAAAAATTTATTCTTGAAATTGGTTTGTCTAAAAATAATACCCATGTCAACCAAGATATGTTACATTCGTTTTTAAGAGAAGATTTACAACAAAAAGCTAAAAAAATAATGGTTGTAGATGAACCTTTGAAAGTGACTATTATTAATTATCCTGAAGATAAAATAGAATCTTCTGATGTTCCTTATCATAATCATAAAGATCTTGATTTAGGAACGCGAAAAGTTTTTTTTTCTAAACATATTTATATTGAAAAATCAGATTTCCAAATGGAAAAATTAGATCCTAAATCTAAAAAATTATTTTTAAATGAGGAAGTTAGATTATTTTATTTTTATTTTATTAAAGCGGTGGATGTTGTAAAAAATCAAAAAGGCGAAATTATCGAAATTTTAGCTACTTATGATCCGAAAACAAAAAGTGGAACTTCTTTCAATGAAAGAAAACCTAACGGAACTATTCATTTTGTAGAAATAAATACAGCTAAAAAAGTTTTTTTAAATTTTTATCAACCTCTTTTTGAAAATAATAATCCTCAAGATTTAAAAGCAGAATTTAATCATTCTTCTTGGATACGAAAAACAGCTTTCGCTGAAGGTAGTTTAGATATAAATGCAAATTATAACAAATTCCAATTTATTAGGAAAGGTTATTTTTGTTTAACCAATACCGAAGAAAAAGTAATTAATTTTAACGAAATTATTTCTTTAAAAAAAATTAAATAAAAATAAAAAAATAAAATATGAAAAAAATAAAAGTTTTAATTAAAAATTCATATGAATTAGAATTACAAGAAAATGCTCAAAAAGGCGATATTATTAATTTAAAAGAATGTTTAGAATTAGATTTGAATTTATTACAACAACGTATACATAACGAAGAAATGCAAGAAAAAATAACAAAAATTCAACAAGAATATGAACAAAAAATAAAAACATATGATAACGAAAAAGAGATTTTATTGATTAAAAAAACAATGGAATTAGAAAATATAAAAAACAATGAAATTAATCAGTTAAAGAACGAAATTACTAAATTAACCTTAACAAGATCTAATTTTAATATTAAGTTAATAGGCGAAAATTTAGAAAAATGGTGTGATAATGAAATGCAAAATCAAATATTAATTACTGATGATATTTCTTGGTATAAAGATAACGAAATTATCAACGGAACTAAAGGTGATTTTATTTATAAATTACATTTTGACCAAAATAAAAAAGAAAATGAAATTTTAACTTCGGCTCTTTTAGAAATGAAATCAGAAACGAAATTATTAGAAAAAACTAAAAAACAAAAAAATGAACAATTTTTTAAAAAATTAGATAAAGACCGTAATAATAAAAATTTAGAATTTGCGTTATTAGTAAGCGAATTAGAATATGATAAAGAAAATGATAGTCCTGTTAAAAAAGTAAATGAATATAAAAACATGTTTATCGTTAGACCTTCTTATTTACTTATTTTTTTGAATATCATTACCGCTTTAGGAAGAAAAAATAAAGAATTAATTTTGGCTCTGTCAGAAAAAAAACAAAAATTTTGTGATGAAGAAGAAATAAATAAAAGTTTTCGGCAAATGAAAGAGCATATTTTAAATAATTCTTTAACTAAAATACAAAACAATTTATTAAAAATGTTAGAAGAAAACGAAAAAATTAAACAAATGTCAGAATCTTTAAATAGTTCTTATTTTAAAATTCAAAAACAAATACAAACTATTTCTCAAGATCATTTAAAAACAATTTTTAATCAAATTCAAAATTTTAAAATAAGTAAAATTATTAAACAAATTAATCGTTTAAAAAATAAATAATTTTCATCAAAAACATGAAAAAATTATTTTTAATTTAAATAAAATACTTATTTTCTTATTTACGAAACAACTACATATTCTAACGTGATCAGTTAATTTTATTTTGATTAGCAATTGTTCAATAATTGTTCAATTAGAAAAAAATATTATTTAAAAAAATGTTTAAATTATACAAAAAACATTTATAATATTTTTGGTGGTTTGTAATAAAATCACTTTCATAGTTAAAATAATAGTTAAAATAATAGTTAAAATAAAAAAATAAATTAGTAAATGAGGATTATATAATAATTAATAAAAATTATAATTTTATAAAATTTGGTTCCAAATTGTTTATTGTTACATTTTTATTTACGTTTTTGATTTTTTATGCTTCTGTTTTTGCTTTTACTAAAACATATTCAAATTCTCCAATTATGAATTCGAATGATATTGTTCCGACTAATAATGTTATTTCTGAAAATGACAAATTAAATGAAGAAGAAAATGATTCATCTGAAGAAGAAATCAAAGAAGAGAAATCGTTATTAAATGACGAAAAAACAGACGAAAATAAAAAAAATAAGAAAACCGTATTAAAAAGCATGTTAAAAACATTCAAAGGAAATAAAAATAATCAAAAATAAATATAAATTATAAAATAATATTAAATTAAAATATATAATTTATTTTAATTGTTCTGATTTTATCTTTTTATGAAAAAAAATAATAAAATAAAATTTAATTTTTTAAAAAAAAGAATTTCTAAAAGAGATTCTTTTTTTTAAAAAATTAATAATTTTGATAAATTTTTAATTTTAAATGTTATAAACAAATATTGTAATTGATTATATTATCAAAAATATTTTTTAGTTGTTGTTGAAATACTTTTTTTAATTTAAAAAAAGATTTTAAATATTGATTAATAATTGTAAATAAACTATAATATTAATATAATAAAATATTGATTTTAAATAAGTATGTGAATTTGTAAAATTATTTTTTATTCTAAATATTTATTAAAATTTTTTAAAAAGTTTTGATTTTTTTAATTATTTTTTTAATATAATGAAAAAATATTATTTTAATTATATTTTATATTAATTTATGTTAAAATTGTTTATGTAATAATTACAAATCATATTTTTATTATTTATTTATTTCGATAGCATTTTAAAATAACAAAAAAATGTTTTTTATATTTTTGTATTTATAAATAAAGATTAGGCCCGTTGGAGAAACGGTTAACTCACATGCCTTTCACGCATGCATTCACGGGTTCGAATCCCGTACGGGTCACCAATAATAATATTCCAAAAAAACACCCATAGCTTAACTGGATAGAGCATCTGACTACGGATCAGAAGATTAGGGGTTCGAATCCTCTTGGGTGTGCCATCTGTTTGTTTAATTTTTTTATATAATTATTAAGCGGGAAGTAGCTTAGCTTGGTATAGCGCCTGGTTTGGGACCAGGAGGTCGCGGGTTCAAATCCTGTCTTCCCGACCATTATATAAATAAGCGAATGTCGTATAATGGTTATTACCTTAGCCTTCCAAGCTAAAGATGTGGGTTCGATTCCCATCATTCGCTCCATAAAAATTTACATATATAAAAATAAATATAAGTATATTCAAAATTTTATTTTAATAAAAAAAAATATAATTAAAATAAATAAAATATTATATTTTTATTTTAATTATATTTTTTTTTATGAATTAGATTATAAATTCTATTGACATTTTAATGTTATTGTTATATAATTATATTATAAATTTTTAAGATGATTTTTTTTAAACTGATGTTAATGTTGTTTTATTTTTTTGTATAAAAAAATAAGTTTAATTGAAAGTTATTAAGTAAATTATAGATAAAAAATTGTCTAGGTAGGGAAGCGTTATATATTTATGGCTGATACTATAAATCAAAATGAAGAGTTAAAATTTAATAATAAAACTTTTTCTGTTAATAAAAAACAAGTAGTTAAAAAATGGTATTTAGTTGATGTTCAAGGAAAAGTTTTAGGAAGATGCGCCACTAAGATCGCTAGTATTTTAAAAGGTAAAGCTAAAACTCATTATACTCCAAATGTTGATAATGGCGACTATGTTGCTGTTATTAATGCGTCGAAAATTCATTTAACAGGGAAAAAATGGCAAAAAAAAGTTTATTATAGACATTCAGGTTATCCAGGTGGGTTATTTAAAATAACTGCTGGAGAAATGATGAAAAAATTTCCTACTCGTGTTGTGGAAAAAGCTATTTTCGGAATGTTGCCGCATACTAAATTAGGAAATCAAATGCGCAAGAAGTTGTTTGTTTATCCTAATGAATCACATAGACATGAATCACAAAAACCAAAAATTTTAGAGGTATAATTTGTAATGAATAAAAATCAATATTTTGGCTTAGGCAGACGTAAAAGTTCAGTTGCAAGAGTAATTTTAGTTTCAGGTTCCGGGAATATTAAAATAAATAAAAGAGATTTTGTCGATTATATTCCTTCTAAAGAAATTCGTATTGAAACTATTAAGCCTTTAAAATTAACTAAAACTTTAGAAAAATATGATATTGTTGCTAATGTTTATGGCGGCGGAATAACATCTCAAGCGGGAGCGATTCTTCTAGGGATAGCTAGATCTTTAGTTGAAGCGGAACCTAGTTCAAGAATTATTTTAAAAAAATTTGGATTATTAACAAGAGATTCTCGTTGTGTAGAACGTAAAAAATATGGTTTAAAAAAAGCTCGTCGTGCTCCTCAATTTTCAAAACGTTAATTTTTTATTTATATTTTTCAAAAAATTTTTAAGAGTCTTTTTTTACTATAAAAAAGACTCTTTTGTTTTATTTAAATATATAATTGTTATTTCTCAAATGTTAAATTTTTTCAGGTTAAGGATTCTATAAATATGAAAGAAATAAGATTACGTTACGCACCGAGTCCTACTGGTTTTTTACATATCGGAAATGCTCGAACAGCTTTGTTTAATTATTTATTTGCCCGTCGTTATAAAGGTAAATTTATTATTAGGATCGAAGACACTGATTTAAAACGTAATATAAAAGAAAGTGAATTATCTCAATTAGAGCAATTACGATGGTTAGGTTTATTTTGGGATGAAGGGCCAGATTTAAAAGGACCATTTGGTCCTTATAAACAATCAGAAAGAATATCTATTTATCAAAAATATACTCAGATTTTATTAGATAAAAAGTTAGCTTACAAAGAATATCAAGGAGATAATGATAAATGTGTAGTTCGTTTTAAAGTTCCTTTGAATACTTTATATGAGTTTAATGATATGATAAGAGGCAAATTATCTTTCGAAAGTGATCAAATAGAAGATTGGATTATAATTAAGGAAAACGGATTCCCTACTTATAATTATGCCGTTGTTATAGATGATTATTTAATGAAAATATCTCATGTTTTAAGAGGAGAAGAACATATCACCAATACTCCTAAGCAAATAATGATTTATAAAGCTTTTGGGTGGGATATTCCTATTTTTGGTCATATGTCTTTGATTTTAAATAAAAATAAAAAAAAATTAAGTAAAAGAGATGTTGATATAGTTCAATTTATTAAAAAGTACATTGATTTAGGGTTTTTACCTAAAGCTTTATTTAATTTTTTATTTTTTTTAGGTTTCGCTCCGAAAACTAATAAAACTATTCTTTCGATTGAAGAAATGATTTCTCTTTTTGATAAAACAAGATTCGTTAAAGCGCCAGCTGTTTTCGATGATCAAAAATTATCTTTTATTAATAATCAATATTTAAAACAAATGTCTGTAACGGAGATAGTTGGAAAAAGTAAATTTTTTTTAGAAGAGAAAAAAATTTTTCTAGAAGATAAATATTTACAGAACATAATTATTTTATTCAGAGATAGAATGAATTATATTCAAGAAATTGTTAATTTATATTTAGAATTTTTTGAACAAAATCAACAAATAGATAACAAAATTATACATATAATAAAAGAAATAGAAGATTTTTCTGTAATTAAAATTTTAAAAGATTTATTTTTAAAATTGGAAATTTTTCAATCATCTTTTATAGAGCAACTTATTCAAAAATTTAGCGAATTAACTAATTTAAAAGGAAAAAAACTTTTTTTAACTTTAAGAATAGCTTGTACTGGAAAGTTACACGGTCCTCACTTGTTAACGTATTTAGAATTATTAGGTAAAAAAAATATTTTAAATAATATTCAAAAATTATTAAATTTAAATTATTAAATTTAAATAATATTCAAAAATTATTAAATTTAAATTATTAAATATAAATAGAATAAAAAGGATTTTATTTTGAAAATTTATAATTCTTTAACTAATCAAAAAGAAAAATTTTATACATTAGAACAGAAAAAAATAAATATTTATGTTTGCGGTCCTACAGTATATGAACATTTGCATATAGGCAATATAAGGTCTTTGATTTTTTTTGATCTTGTGAAAAAATATTTTTCTATTTTAGGTTGGCAAGTTCGTTTAATAGTAAATATTACGGATATCGATGATAAAATTATTCAAAAAGCAATAGACAATGAAATGTCTGAAATTCAGATATCTCAAAAATATACAAAATATTTTTTAAATTTATTATCGAAATTAGAAATTACAACAATAGATAAACATCCTTTAGTAACTGATTATATTCCAGAAATAATATCATATATAGAGAAATTAACTCAAAAAGGATATACGTATATCATAAATGAAGGAGTTTATTTTAAATCGAATTTAATTCCTCATTATAGTTTATTAAGTGATCAAAATTTAACAAAATTAAAACAAAATTCTAGGAATATAACATTAGATGTTCAAAAAAAAAATAAAGAAGATTTTATTTTATGGAAAAAAACTAAAGTCGGAATTAAATATGATAGTCCTTGGTTTCCTGGACGACCAGGATGGCACACAGAATGCGTTGTAATGATTAATAGTATCTTTAAAAATACTATAGATATTCATGGCGGAGGAATTGATTTAAAATTTCCACATCATGCTAATGAACAATCTCAATTTTGGGCTATAGAGCAAAAAAAATTAGCTAATTTTTTTATGCATATAGGATATGTTGAATATAATAAAAATAAAATGAGTAAATCTTTAGGAAATGTTATTTTAGCGAAAGATTTATTAAATAAATTCGGTCCAAATATTATTAAAATGTTTTTTTTATCTTATCATTATTCACAACCTATTCATTATAATGATAATTCAATAGAAGAAATTAAAATAAAATATGATAAAATATTTTATACTTTAAATAAGAATAATTTTCAATTAATTTTAAATAAAATTTTTATTAAAGGCGTTGATTCGTTTTATATTGATAAATTTCATTCTTTGATGTCAAATGATTTTGATACTCCTAATGTTTTAACTTTAATTGAGGAATTATTAAAAAAAATAAATAAAACCGATGAATTAGAATATTTAGCTAGATTACAAAATACATTGATTTATTTATTGAAAAGTTTAAATATCAATGTTGTTTTAAAAAATGTTACTGAAGAACAAATTAAAATTTATTATTTATGGTTTGAAAAACATAAAAAAAAGGATTTTTCTGAATCTGATGTTTTAAGAAATATTTTAAAAAAAGATATGCTAATTTAAAAAAATATATTTTTGAAATTTTTCTTATTATATGATAAATATAGTTAAAGATGGTATATATAATATGATTAATCGAAAGAAAGATAATCAAATGAAAAGAAATGATTTGTTATTTGATATTAAAGGACTCAGTTCAGAAGAAGTAGAACAAAAAATAAAAGATAAACAAAATAATGTATTAACAAAAAATATTAATAAAAGTATTTTAGGAATTATTTTGAGTAATGTCTTTACTTTGTTTAATTTTTTATTGTTTCTAATTACTTGTCTTATTATTCATATAAAACATTTTGAAAACTTATTTTTTTTGTTTATCAATATATTAAATGTTTCTATTAATATTTTTCAAGAAGTTAAGGCGAAAAAAACCTTAGATAAAATTTCTATATTACAATTTAACCATACTAAGGTGATTAGAAATGGTTTTTTAACCGAAACGTTAATCGAAAATGTTGTTATTGATGATGTTCTTTTTTTGGAATTAGGTTCTCAAATTGTTGCTGATTCTAAAATAATAAAAGGGGTGTTAGAAGTCGATGAATCTCTTTTGACAGGAGAATCACGTTCTATTTTTAAAAAAGAAGGAGATGTTTTATATTCTGGAAGTTATGTTTTAAGCGGAAATGCTTACTCCAAAGTTTTTTGTGTAGGACACGAAATGTATATTTCTAAATTAACACAAGAAGCGAAAAAATATAAAAAAATTAAAACACCTTTGATTCAAAATTTATCTTTATTAATTTGGTTTATTTTTTGTTTATTGATTCCAACATCTTTGATTTTATATTTTTTTCCTGCAAAAATTGATATTAAACAAGATTCTTTTGTTTTAGGATTATGTGGTTTTGTTTTAGGTACTCTTCCTGCCGGATTGTTTCTTTTAACTAGTACTACTTTATTTGTAAGTTTTATTAAATTAGCTAAAAAAAAAGCTTATATGAAAGAACTTTTTGGGATAGAAATGTTAGCTATAATAGATGTCCTTTGTTTAGACAAAACAGGAACTATTACAGATGGCACTATGAAAGTAAAAAATATTTTAAAATACAAAGATTATAATTTATTTCCCGAAGATTTGTTTTTTGATATTATTAATGTTTTCCCTCAAAATAATCCGACTCAAAAAGCTTTATATCAAGAATTTTGTTCTTTGTCAAGAAAAAATCAAAAAAAAGACATTTATAAAATTTCAAAAACTCAACCTTTTTCTAGTATTAATAAATATAGCGCGGTAGAGATAGATAAAATAGGGACTTTTGTGTTAGGAGCTCCTGAATTTATTTTAAAAAAACAATTTAGTGAAATTAAAAATGATTTCCAAAAAGAAACTAAATTAGGATATCGAGTTTTGCTTTTGGCTCAAACTGATACTTCATTAGATAATATTAATGATAATACTAATTATAAAATTATATCTTTGATTTCTTTAGAAGATCAAATTAAAGAAGATGCTTTTGATATTATTAATTATTTTATTCAAAATGGTATTAGTGTCAAAATTATTTCAGGAGATAATTCCGAGACAATATCTTATATCGCTAAGAGACTGAATATTATTAAATCCTCAAAACAATCAATTAATTTAATGAATTTAGAATCAAATGAATTAGATGATGCTTCTTTGAAATATAATGTATTCGGAAGATCTACTCCGAAACAAAAACAAATAATTATTCAAAATTTAAAAAAACAAAATCATAAAGTAGCGATGATAGGCGACGGTGTTAATGATATTTTAGCCTTTAAAGAAGCGGATGTATCGATTGCTATGGCTTCAGGGAATGAAGCTTCCAAAAATACTGCTAATTTAATTTTGCTTGATTCTCAATTTCATTCTTTACCTCAAGTAGTTACTGAAGGAAGAAGAGTTATTAATAATTTACAAAAAATTTCTATTTTGTTTTTAACTAAAACAATTGTATCTTTTTTGTTAGCGTTTGTCGTTATATTGTGTAACTTTTATTATTGGTCTACTAACTCTACAACAATAATTCCATTTCCTTTAAAACCATTACAATTTAATTTAGTTGATACTTTTTTTATTGGCATTCCGTCTTTCTTTTTAGCTTTAGAAATGAATAATAAAAAAGTAAATAAATCTTTTTTTAGGATTATTTTTCACAAAGCTTTTCCTTATTCTTTATTAATAGCTTTGTTTTATTTTTCGTTAATATGTTTCACTTCCTTGAAACTAGATCAAATTTCGTTTTTATTAAGTATATTTATTGCTTGCGTCTTTTTTAATTTGTTAATATATAATTGCATCCCTTTTAATAAATGGAAAAAAATATTAATTTTTATAGTTTTTTCTGGTTTTATTTTGAGCTTTTTATTTCTTAAATTTCGTTTACAATGTTTATAATTAATTTTATTTTTTTATCTAAAGAAAGATTTATGAAAAATGATAGTTTACGGAAAAAATGTAATTAAAGAAGTTATTAAAAATAAAAGGTTAATTCATGAATTATATGTAAATTATAAAATTAAAGATAAATCTTTTTTAGATTTTTTAAATCAAAATAATATTGAATATAAATTTGTAGATAAACATCAATTAAATGAAAAAGCAAATAGTTTCGAACATCAAGGTGTTGTAGCAAAAGTTGCAAATTATGAATATCAGAATTTATTTTCTTTTTTAGATTCTGACTCTTTTAAGTCTAATCAATTTAAAAGATTTTTGATTTTAGATGAAATTCACGATCCACATAATTTTGGTGCTATTTTAAGAACTATTGAAACGTTACAATTTGATGGCGTTATTATATCTCAAAAAAATCAGGTTCTTTTGAGTGGCGCTGTAGCTAAAGCATCTAGTGGAGCTTTAGAATATGTTAATATTTTTTTAGTAGATAATTTATTTAAAACTATTATTTATTTGCAAAGTAAAGATATTGTTGTTATCGGTACTGATTCAAAAACTGATTTAAATTTAAATAAAGTAAATACAAATTGTTCTCTTGCTATTGTTTTAGGAAACGAAGGGAAAGGAATACGACCTTTATTAAAACAAAAATGTAATTTTTTAATGAAGATACCTATGAAAGGACGCATTAATTCTCTTAATGTAAGTATAGCTGCCGCTTTGATAATGTATGCATTACAAAATAAAAATTAATTTGGTAATTTTATAAATAATTTATATGTTAAAATAGTTAAAGTGATTATATTTATTTTATTATCATTTTTTTAAGGAAGATTGATTAATTTAGAGGTAATGAAAAAAAATATTTTAATTTGTAATTGTTGTTTAAGTCGTAATTATCATGTTACTGTAGCTAATCGTAGTAATCGTTTGATTTTAAAAAAATATTGTCCCCAATGCAAAAAACATGTTTTGCATGAAGAATCAAAGTAATTGATTAAGAAAAGGAAATTTTTATTATGGTATCAAAAAAAAATAAAACAGAAGAATTAATTGTTAATCCTTTATACGATATTCTTAAAAAAGAATATGGTTTTAAGAATGTTTTTTTTCTCATTTGTTCTGTTATTTCTATGGGTTTGTTAAAAACTTTATTTAAAATAAACGAGTGTGGCGAAAAAATATTTTACTCTTTTTTCACTTTATCTTTTTTTGTGTTTTTAATTAGTATTTATCCTTTTATTAAAAAAAGTATAAAAGATATTAATTTGATTGTTTGGCCTTTGTTTCATGAAATTATATTTAAAATAATAAATGTTGTTTGTTTTAGTTTGGTTTTGATAGGTATGTTTCGGTTTTTTAATTGGTTATATTCATGTATTGATCCCGTCGAAACATTAAAATCTCTAAAATAATAGAATAGATGTTTAAAAATGAAAAAAAAAGAACAAATAAATGATAAAGAAGATATTTTAGAAACTGAAACAAAATCAAAAAATGAAGAAGCTAAATGGTATATTGTCCAAACTTATTCAGGTTATGAGAATTCTGTGAGAGAAGATTTATTAAAACTGGCTAATAGTGGATTGCCCATTTCTAAATTTATTTTTGAGGTTATTTGCCCTAAAGAAAAATATTTTAAAATAAAATCTGACGGAACTAAACAAGAAAAAGAAAGAAAGATGTTTTCTGGTTATGTTTTTGTTAAAATGATTATAACTGAACACACATGGTTTGTAGTTCGTAATCTACCACAAGTAACTAATTTTTTAGGTTCTATAAAGGGTAATAATGCTAAACCGGTCCCTTTGAATGATTCCGAAATAAAACCTATTTTAATTAAGATAGGGCTTATAAAAAAACCGAGTTATGAACATTTAATTAATAAAAAAGTAGAAATTACTGGTGGTTCTTTTGTGGGGAAAATAGGTACAGTATCTTTTATAGATAGTAGCAAAAATATAATGGTAGTAGAAGTTGATTTGTTCGGGAGAAACACTCCTATCGAAATTTCTCTTTCTTCTTTCAAAGAAATTACGTAATAATATAATTATGTGAAGTTATACTATTGTTTTTTGTTATAAATTATGTTATAATTTTGGGAACTTGTTTTTCTTTATAAAATTTTTATATATAGCTTTATTTTTATAAAATTTATAAATTTTATAAATTAACGATTTTAATAAACTAATATTAATAAATGAGGTTTTATTACTATAATGGCAAAAACAGTTGTTAAAACTATTAAGTTACAAATTAATGCGGGGAAAGCTAATCCTGCTCCGCCAGTAGGTCCAGTTTTAGGACAGGCGCAAGTCAATATACCTTTATTTTGTTCTAAGTTTAACGAAGTTACTAAGGATAAGATAGGTTTTAAAATTCCTGTTGTTATTTATGTTTATGATGACAGAACTTTTGATTTCATTACTAAAACTCCGCCTGCTAGTGATCTTTTAAAAAAAGCTGCTAATATTGAAAAAGGATCATCTAATTCTAAAAAAAATAAAGTAGCTACTTTAACGAATAAACAAATAGAAGAAATTGCTAAAAACAAATCTTCTAACTTAAATTCTTATGATTTAGAACAGTCTTGCAAAATAATAAAAGGTACTGCGTCTAGTATGGGTATTGATATAGTTGAGTGATTTTTAATATTTTTTAGAAAGAATTTATGTTTTATAATAAAGTGTTTTGATTATGAAAAGAAGTAAAAAATATTTAAATATTAGTAAGTTGATAGATTGTAGTAAATTATATTCTATCGATGAGGCTATAAAATTAATAAAAAAAACTAAAGTTACTAAATTCGATTCTACTGTAGAATGCAATTTATCTTTACAGTTGGATTCTAAAAAAGCAGATCAAAATTTACGTGGAGCTTTGGTTTTACCTCACGGAAGTGGTAAAAAACTAAAAATCGCTGTATTAGCAAAAGGCGCTAAAGTTAAAGAAGCTGAAGAAGCAGGCGCTGATTATGTTGGTGATCAAGATTTAGTTGAACGTATTTCTAAAAATTGGTTAGGCTTCGATGTTTTGATAGCTACACCAGATATGATGCCTTCGATTTCTAAATTAGGAATTATTTTAGGACCTCGTCGTTTAATGCCTAATTTAAAATTAGGAACTGTAACAGATAATGTTTTTAAAATAGTTCAAGAAATTAAAAAAGGTAGAATAGAATATAGATTAGATAAAAATGGCAATTTACATACCATTTTAGGAAAAATTTCTTTTAAAGAAGAAGATTTATTAGATAATTTTAAATTTTTATATGAACATTTAATATCTATTAAACCTAAGACAGCGAAAAGTAATTTTATCAAATCAATAACTATTTCCACAACAATGGCGCCGGGTATTAAAGTTGATTTCGCTTCTGTTTAAAAATATAAATTTAAAAATATAAAGAATTTATTTTTAAATTTAGTATTTTTAAAAATTAAGAATAAAAAATAATAAGGATTATTATTGTTATGACAAATCTGGCTATTATTGAACAAAAAAGAACTGATGTAGATTTATTAATTCAAAATATTAAAAAATCGGACATAATTATTTTGTTTGAGTATCAAGGAATAAAAGTAAGTGATTTAACTGAATTACGTGTTGAATTACAAAAACAGAATAGTATGATTAGAGTATATTCTAATAATATATTAAAAAGAGCTTTTAAATCAGCTGATTATAATGAATTATCGGATTTATCTAAATATTCTAAAGCTTTATTGTTGAGTTCGGGTGATTCTATGGAACCCATCAAAATTTTATTCAATTTTGTTCAAAAAAATAAATTTTTAAAAATTGTTAAAGGTATTATTGATAATAAAATATATTCTTGTAATGTTATTAATGATATAGCAGTTTTACCTTCTAAAGAGCATGTATTAGCTATGTTATCATCAGGAATGATGTTCGCTTTAAGAGAATTAACAATTAGTTTAAATATGTTATTAAATAAATAATTTGTTTAATTTTTTAAAATTTAAATATGATAAAGGAGTTTGGCGCAATGGCTAAATTAACTAAAGAAGTTTTTATAGAAGCTTTAAAAAGCATGACTTTATTAGAAATTAAAGAATTAGTAGATGGTATAAAAGAAGAGTTCGGAGTTGATCCTTCTAATTTAGTATCTTCTAATTCAAATGTTTCGGATTCCCAAGGAGAAAAAGTAGAAAAAACTAAAGCTACAGTTATTCTTAAAACTTTCGGAGATGCTGGCAAGAAAATTGCGATTATTAAAGAAATTCGTGAAATAACTGGTTTAGGAATACTTGACGCTAAAAAATTAGCGGAAACACCTAATGCTGTTATTAAAAAAGATCTTGAAAAAGCAGAAGCTGAAGAAATAAAGAATAAATTAGAAAAATTAGGCGCTACGGTTGAATTGGAATAATTTTTTTAAACTGAGCTATTTTTTTAATTGAAAACCTAAGATATAATTTTTCTTAGGTTTTTATTTTCTTATATTTGATTTATTTTTTAGATTTTTGTTTTTAAAAAAAAGAATAGTTTATTATATGGGTTGGAGCTTAAAAAAATGAAGAGATATTGTAATATCAAATACGGTACTAAAGCAGAACGTCGTAATTATTCTAAAATGAATTATGATTTTGAATTACCTAATTTAATAAAAACACAAATGGATTCTTTTGATTTATTTTTAAAAAAAGGAATTCAAGAGGCTTTAAATGATATTTCTCCTATACAAAGTTATAACGGTAATTTAAAATTGTATTTTGATGATTTTTATTTAAATGAACCTAAATTAGACATTAAAGAAGCTAAAAAAAGAGATTTTAGTTATTTTTCTGAATTATTTGTTAATGTGAGATTAGAAAACGTTTCTACTGGAGAAATTAAAAAAAGTCGAGTTTTAATGACAGAATTACCTTTAATGACTCCTTCGGGAACTTTTATAATTAACGGAACAGAAAGAGTAATTATATCTCAAATTATACGTTCATCAGGTACCTATTTTACTGAAAAATTTGATTCTAAATTAAATAAAGTTCGTTATGAAGCCCAAATTATTCCTACAAGGGGGGCTTGGATTGAATACGAACAAAGCAATAAAGACATTCTTTATGCTAAATTAGATCATTCAAAAAAAATTCCTTTAATTAAATTTATTAATGTTTTAGGTTTTAATAGCAAAGAAGAAATAATATCTGTTTTTGGGGAAAACCCTCTTTTAGAATTAAGTTTTAATAAAAATGATGAGTTAAACACAAATGATGCTATTATAGAATTATATTCTAAATTAAATCAAGGCGAAAAAGTTTCTGTTAAATCTGCTCGTGAATTTATTAGCAAAAGATTATTTGATCGTAAAAAATATGATTTATCTTTTGTAGGTAGATATAAACTTAATAAAAAATTAGATGTTTTGAATAGAATTGAAAAAACTTTTTTAGCATATGATTTGAAAGATATTGATACTGGAGAAGTTTTGCTTCCTAAAGGGACTTTATTAACAAAAGATATTATTGAGGAATTAAAAACTAAAAGACATCATTTTAGAAAACAATTAATTAATTCTAAGATGAATTTAGAAAATGAAGTCGATGAAGAAGAAAATATTTTTACTTATAAAAAAGACGATTCTAAGGACGACATTTATATAAAAGACAATATTTTTCATATTTTGACAGGAGAGATTTTAGTTGAAGAAGATACTTTATTAAATGATGAAGTAAAAGAAATTTTACAACAAAATAGAGATAATTTAGAAGAATCTGTTATAGATTTTTTTCTAGAAAATAATAATTTTTATGAAAATGAAAAAGAAACTCAAAGCAAAAATATTTTAAATGAAGTTTTAGTTATTTATTTTTTAGATGATAACGATAATAAACGTTTTATTAAAGTAATAGGTAATAATCAAGATGAAAAAGGAAAAAATATTTTTTTATCTGATATTATCGCTAGTATTAGTTATTATTTGAATTTATATCAAAATATAGGTAAAAAAGACGATATTGACTACTTAGGTAATAGAAGATTAAGATTAGTAGGAGAATTATTACAAAATCAATTTCGTATTGGTTTGTCTAGATCTGAAAAAAATATTAAGGATAGGATGTCAACTAGTAAATTCGAAACAACAACAACTAGCGGATTAGTTAATTTTTCTTCTTTAGCGATAGTTATTAAAAGGTTTTTCGGAAGTTCACGTTTATCTCATTTCATGGACCAAATTAATCCTTTAGCTGAATTAACTCAAAAAAGAAAAATTTCTGCTTTAGAAACCGGTGGCATTGATCGTGATCGCGCAGGTGTCGAAGTAAGAGATGTGCATAATTCTTATTATGGAAGATTATGTCCTATAGAAACACCAGAGGGCCCTTCTATTGGCTTGATTTCTTCTTTATCTACTTATGCTCAAGTAGATCAATATGGTTTTATTAAAACTCCTTTTTTTAAAGTGATTCATACCGATGGTTCACATAGAGTATCTAAAGATTTTAAATATTTAACTTCTATTCAGGAAGAAGAACAAATTATTGCTTCAGCAGATACTATTTTAAATGAAGACAATACTTTTCAAAAAAATAAAATTATCGCTAGAAAAAATGGAGAAACAGGTCTTTATGATGTTTCAAAAGTTAATTATATAGATGTTTCGCCTAAACAAATAGTTTCTGTAGCAACTTCTACTATTCCTTTTTTAGAACATAATGATGCTTCTAGAGCTTTAATGGGAACAAATATGCAACGCCAAGCTTTACCTTTATTGATTACAGATTCTCCTATTGTAGGTACAGGAATCGAGCATAGAGTAGTAAAAGATTCTGGTTGTTTGGTTTTATCTGAAAAAGACGGGTTTGTTTCTTATGTTGATTCTCAAAAAATTATCATTAAGTCTGATGATGAAACAGAAAAAGTTTATAAATTAACTTCTTTTGCTAAATCAAATCAAAATACTTTGATTTTGCATAAACCTATTGTTAAAAAAAATGAATTTGTTAATAAAGGTGATATTATAGCTGATGGTCCGGCCACTGATAAAGGTGAATTAGCTTTAGGAAAAAATATAACCGTAGCTTTTATGACTTGGGATGGTTATAATTATGAAGATGCTATTATTATGTCAGAAGATTTAGTTCGTAATGACGTTTATACTTCTGTTCATATTACTAAATACGAAATTTATGCAAGAGAATTAAAAAAAGGCGCGGGTAAAGAAGAGATTACTCGTGAAGTTCCTAATGTAAGTGCTGAAGCTATTAAAAATTTAGATCACAGAGGAATTATTATTCCAGGGTCAGAAGTTAAAGAAGGCGATATTTTAGTGGGGAAAATAATTCCGCAAGGAACTTTTGAACCTTTACCTCATGAAAAATTAATTCACACTATTATAGGAGAAAAAGCACGTGATTATAAAGATGCTTCTTTGAGAGTTCCTTTTGGAAAAGCAGGAGTTGTTCAAAGTGTCGAATATTTATCTGTTTCTGATGGCGATGTTTTATCCACACCAGGTGTAAATCAAAGTGTTAGAGTTTATATTGCTCAAAAAAGAAAAATTAAAGAAGGCGATAAAATAGCAGGGCGACACGGTAATAAAGGTGTAATTTCTCGTATTTTACCCAAAGAAGATTTGCCTTATATGGCTGATGGTACAACTATTGATATTATGTTGAATCCTTTAGGTGTTCCTAGTAGGATGAATATCGGACAAATTTTAGAAATGCATTTAGGTTTAGCTGCTAAAAAATTAGGTATTAAAGTAGCTACTCCAGTTTTTGATGGCGCCGATAATGAAGATTTGAAAGATATTATGAAAGAAGCTAATTTATCTTTAGATGGCAAAATGACTTTATATGATGGTAGAACTGGCGAACCCTATGATAACCCTATTTCTGTAGGTACATTATATATGATTAAATTATCACATATGGTAGATGATAAGTTACATGCTAGAAATGTAGGTCCTTATACTTTAATAACAAATCAAGCTACTCGTGGTCAAGGAAGTAGCGGTCCAGGCGGACAA
The DNA here is from genome assembly GCF_050916135.1 of 'Prunus avium' virescence phytoplasma. Taxonomy (NCBI): domain Bacteria; kingdom Bacillati; phylum Mycoplasmatota; class Mollicutes; order Acholeplasmatales; family Acholeplasmataceae; genus Candidatus Phytoplasma; species 'Prunus avium' virescence phytoplasma. Next base: position 222,866 of record NZ_CP069156.1, read on the forward strand.
AGAATTGGGGAAATGGAAGTATGGAGTTTATATGGTTACGGTGCAGCTTATACTTTAAGAGAGTTTTTAACTGTCAAAAGTGATGATATAATAGGACGTAATAAAACTTATAATGCTATAGTTAATGGGTTGCCTTTACCTAAACCTTCTATTCCTGAAAGTTTTAGAGTATTTTCTAAAGAATTACAATCTTTAGGTTTACATGTGGAACTTATCGAAGCTAATACTCATGAGAATAAAGTTAATCATTCTTTAGTTAATCAAAACAAGGAGTAAAATCTATCAACTAATTATGGAAATAAATGATAAAATTGAAAATTGTAATGTTTCTGAATCAACCGTAGAATCATTAAAATTAATCGGAATTAATTTTTTGGAAGATTTTAATTCTTATACTTTATCAGATTTACAATCTTTATTAAATGAAGATTGTTTTTTTGACATTATTCCTGTTTTAAAAAAAAATTTTTTACCTGAAAATTTAGAAAATTTAAATTTAATAAATGATATTATTGTGATTTTATATAATAATAAAATTAAGACATGTCGTGATCTTTTGACAGCTGATCTTAATTTTATATATCGTTTATTTGAAAAAGAAAACCCTTCTTATTTCGAAGATATTAAAAAATTGTTTTCTTTATATAAATATAATTTTGAAACAAAAATTAATGTTGAAAATAAAAAATCTGATGAACCAGTTTCTTTTAAAAAAAAATATGGAAGTCGTGAATATGATTATTTTAAAATCCGTTTAGCTTCTCCTGATGAAATTAGAAAATGGTCTTATGGTGAAATCGTTAATTATGAAACTATTAATTATCGTACTGCTAAACCGGAACTGGGAGGACTTTTTTGTCCAAAAATTTTCGGCCCTTATAAAGATTTTCAATGCGCTTGTTTAAAAAAAAAATTATCAAAAACTTTTAACATTTGTCCTAAATGTGGTGTCGAAATAACAGAACAAAAAGTACGTCGTGAAAGAATGGGACATATAGAGTTAGCTGCTTGTGTTGTACACACCTGGTATTTAAATAGTTCTCCGAGTAGATTAGCTATTATTTTAGGAATGAAAGCTAAAGAATTATTAGAGATAGTTTACTATGTTTCTTATATTGTTATGTCTCCTGGGAATACAAATTTAGAAAAAGGACAGCTTATATCAGAAGTTCAATACGGCCATTATTTAGAAAACGGCAGCAACTTTGTCGCTTTAACAGGAGCAACAGCTGTTAAAGAAATGTTGAAGGAACTAGATTTAAACGCTAAAATAGAAGAATTAAAGATTCTTTTAAAACATATTTCGAAACAAAAAAGAGATAATATTATTAAGAGATTAGAGATTCTTATATCTTTACAACAATCCGATAATAAACCTGAATGGATGGTTTTAGATGTTTTACCAATTCTTCCTGCCGATTTAAGACCTATTGTTCCTTTAGATGCAGGACGTTTTGCGACTACTGATATAAATGATTTATATAGAAGGATTTTAAATCGTAATAATCGTTTAAAAAAACAAATTAAACAAAGAGCTCCTAGATTAATTATTAAAAATGAAAAAAGAATGTTACAAGAAGCTGTAGATGTTTTATTTGATAATGTTAAAGTTAATAAAAAAAATAATTCTAATATGGAAAAAAATAAAACATTAAAATCTTTATCAGAAATGTTAAGGGGGAAACAAGGACGTTTTCGCCAAAATCTTTTAGGAAAAAGGGTTGATTATTCAGGAAGATCAGTTATTATTGTTGGTCCAGAATTAAAAATTCATCAATGTGGACTGCCAAGAACAATGGCTGTTATTTTATTCAAACCTTTTATTCTGAATAAATTGCAAGAAGTTAAAGGAATTGATAGAAGAAGTGCAACAGCTTTATACGAAAAAATGAATGAATATGTTTTTGAAGTTTTAGAAGAAGTTGTTAAAGAACATCCTGTTTTATTAAATAGAGCGCCTACTTTGCATCGTTTAGGGATTCAAGCTTTCGAACCGAAATTAATTGATGGTAAAGCTATTAAATTGCATCCTTTAGTAACACCAGCTTTTAATGCTGATTTTGATGGCGATCAAATGGCTGTTTATTTGCCTCTTTCTTTAGAAGCACAAGCGGAAGCTCGCTTGTTGATGTTAGTTTCTAATAATATTTTAGATCCTAAAAATGGTAATCCAGTTTTATCTCCTTCACAAGATATGGTTTTAGGTAATTATTATTTAACCATTGAAGAAAAAAAGATCGTGTTATAAATGGTTTTGAATCAGAAAAAAGAACAAAAGAACACAAACATAAACATCGTAACGAAGGCAAAATTTTCTTTGATTTAAAAGAAGCAGAATTAGCGTTTTATAATAAAGAAATTCATTTGCATACAAAAATTTTAGTTCAAACAAAAAATATTAATTCTTATTTTACTTCTGAGCAAAAAGAAAAATATTTAATAACTACTTTAGGAAAATTAATTTTTAATAGTATTTTACCTTCTGATTTTAATTATATTCAAGAACCAACTCTTTTTAATTTGGAAGTTAAAACTCCAGAATGTTATTTTATTTCCAAAGGTATAAATCCTAAAAATATTTTAGCTGAATCATTATATATCGAACCTTTCAAAAAAAGATTTGTATCTCTGATTATAGATTGTGTTTTCAAAAAAAGCAATATTACCGAAACATCTAAAATGTTAGATAATATTAAAGATTTAGGATTTAAATATTCTACTATTTCCGGAATTACCATTTCTCATAATGATATTAATGTTTATTCTCAAAAAGAAAAATTATTAGATGTAACTGAAAATAAAATAACAGAAATAGAAAAATTTTATGATAATGGTTTTTTAACAATTTCAGAAAAGAAAAATTTAGTTATTCAAGAATGGAAAGTCGTCCGTGATAAAATACAAGAAGGATTAATGAAAGAATTTGATAAAGACAATAATTTATTCATGATAAGCGATAGTGGTGCTCGTGGAAATACTTCAAATTTTTCTCAATTATCGGGAATGAGAGGATTAATGAATAGTCCTAAAGGAGAAATTTTAGAAATTCCTGTTAAAACTTCTTTTAAAGAAGGATTGACAGTTTCTGAATTTTTCATTTCTACACATGGCGCTCGTAAAGTTTCTACCGATACCGCTTTAAAAACAGCAGAATCAGGATATTTAACACGTAGATTAGTGGACGTAGCTCAAGATAATATCATCACTATAGAAGATTGTGGTAGCGATAAAGGTTTATTTATTAAATCGATCAAAAGAAATGATAAAGAAATTATTTCTTTAGGACAACGTATTTTTAGTCGTTTTGCTGCTGAAGATATTTTAGATGTTAAAACAGGCCGTACTATAATTAAAAAGAATGAAATGATTGATAAAGAAATTGTCGCTAAAATTAACTCTTTAGGTATAGAACAAGTTAAAATTAGAAGTGTTTTAACATGTAATGCAGAATATGGTATTTGTGCTAAATGTTACGGTTTAAATTTAGCTAATAATAAAAATGTTGAAATAGGAGAAGCTGTTGGAGTAATAGCAGCTCAGTCTATTGGCGAACCTGGTACGCAATTAACAATGAGAACTTTTCATACAGGCGGAGTTTTAGCGGTTTCTGATATCACTCAAGGTTTACCAAGGATTCAAGAATTATTTGAAGTCAGAAAACCTAAAGGAAAAGCTGTTATCAATGAATATGATGGCGTTGTAAAAGACATTAAAAATATAAATTCTTATTCACCGCAAATTATTATTATGCCTGATTACGATAAAGACATAACATATGTTTATGATGTTTTTTCTAATTCAGAAATTTTAATCCAAAAAGACATGCGTGTTTATGCTGGTCAAAAGTTAACAACAGGATCTATTGATTTAAAAGAATTATTAAGAATTACTAGCGTAGAAGAAACGCAAAAATATATTTTAGAAGAAGTTCAAAAAGTATATCAATCTCAAAGTGTTACCATTAGTGATAAACATATAGAAATTATTATATATCAAATGTTTAAACAAATTTTAGTTATTTATGAAGGAGATACTGATTTTTTACCAGGAACCGAAGTTTCTATTAAACAATTTAAAAAAGTTAACTTACAAATGTTGAGACAAAATAAATCTTTAGCTGTAGGTCGACCTGTTTTATTAGGAATTACAAGATCTTCTTTAAAAAGCGGTTCTTTCCTTTCAGCCGCTTCTTTTCAAGAAACAACTAAGATTTTAATTGACGCCGCTATTAAAGGTCAATCAGATTATTTATATGGTTTAAAAGAAAATGTTATTGTAGGAGGATTAATTCCTGCAGGCACAGGAATTTTAGATCATCATAATTTTAATTATCCTTGTGAAAAGATAAAAAATGATACGGAGTTATAATTATATTGTTTTTTGTTTTAAAAAAAGTTATAATTATAATATGACAAATTTCGTTTATAATTATTAAAAACTTAATATTAATAAAAATATATTATTTTGAAAAGGAGATTTTATATTAAGATGCCTACTATTGCTCAGTTAATTAAAAAAAGAAGGATTGATAAAACTTATAAAAGTAAATCACCATCTTTAAGATATAGTTTTAATAGTTTAAAGAAAAAAATTAAAAAATATAATTCTCCTCAAAAATCAGGCGTTTGTATTAAAGTTTCGACTATGACACCAAAAAAACCTAATTCTGCTTCAAGAAAATTTGCTAGACTTAGATTAAGTAATGGCACTGAGGTCAATGCTTATATTCCAGGAATAGATCATTCTTTGCAAGAACATAGTGTTGTTTTAGTTCGCGGCGGAAGAGTTAAAGATTTACCTGGAGTACGTTATCATATAGTTAGAGGAGCTTTAGATGCCACTGGCGTCGCTAATAGAAAACAAGGGCGTTCTAAATATGGTTCTAAAAGAGTTGTTAATAAAAAGTAAAAAAAATATAATTAATAAAAATTTTAAAAAGGTAAGGTTTTTTTAAATGTCACGTAAAAAACGTATTTATAGAAAAAATTTATCACCGGATCCTGTTTATAATTCTAAGTTAGTAACTAAAATTATAAATACTATTATGAAAGACGGTAAAAAAGAAGTCGCTAAATCTATTTTATACGGCGCTTTTGATAGAGTCAAAGAAATAACTAAAAGAGATCCGATAGATGTTTTTAATGAAGCTTTGGGTAATATTATGCCTATTTTAGAAGTGCGTACACGTACTATAGGAAGTCAAAATTATCAAGTTCCTTCAGAAGTTCGTCCTGAAAGACGTCAATCTTTAGGTTTAAGATGGTTGATTCAATATTCTCAAAAAAGAAATGAAAAAACTATGAAAGAGAAATTAGCAAAAGAAATTATTGATGCTTCTTCAAAAACAGGAATAACAGTTAAAAAACGAGAAGATACTCATCGTATGGCCGAAGCTAATAAAGCTTTTGCGCATCATCGTTGGTAAGATATACGACAATATTAAGGAGTAATTTTTATGGGACGCCAATTCAAAATTGATAAAATACGTAATATAGGCATTATGGCGCATATTGATGCCGGAAAAACAACTACAACAGAAAGAATTTTATTTCATACTGGTAAAATACATAAAATAGGCGAAACTCATGAAGGCGCTTCACAAATGGATTGGATGGAACAAGAGCAAGAAAGAGGAATTACAATTACTTCCGCAGCTACAACTATTTTTTGGAAAGATAATAAAATTCAAATTATTGATACTCCTGGCCATGTAGATTTTACAGTTGAAGTTTCACGTTCTTTAAGAGTTTTAGATGGAGCAGTAGTTGTTATAGATGCTCAAGCAGGAGTCGAACCACAAACAGAAACTGTTTGGCGACAAGCAACAGAATACAAAGTCCCTAGAATTGTTTTTGTCAATAAGATGGACAAGGTAGGAGCAGATTTTGAATACGCTATTGGTACTTTAAAACAAAGATTAGGTGTCAAAGTAGCCGCTATTCAATGGCCTATCGGAAAAGAAAGTAATTTTATTGGTATTATTGATTTATTGGAAATGACTGCTTTTAAATATAATAATAATTCTTTTTCAGAAGATGGCGAATTTATAGATATACCTCAAGATTTATTAGAAATAGCTACTCAAAAAAGACAAGAATTAATAGAATTATTATCTGAATTTGATGATGATTTAATGGAACTTTTTTTTCAAAATAAAGAAATTAGCGCCGATGTTTTAAAGAAAGTTATTAGAAAAGCTACTTTAACTGTTAATTTTTTTCCTGTTTTATGTGGTTCTGCTTTTAAAAATAAAGGAGTTTTGAAAATCTTAGATGCTATGATTGATTATCTTCCTTCTCCTATCGATGTCCCAGCCATAATAGGTTTAGATGTTAATGATAATGAAGTAATTCGTAAAGCTTCTGATGACGAACCCTTTACTGCTTTAGCTTTTAAAATTATGACTGATCCATTTGTAGGACGTTTGACTTTTTTAAGAATTTATTCTGGTGTTTTAAAAACTGGAATTTATGTTAAAAATGCATCAAAAAATTTTAAAGAGCGTATAGGACGTTTATTACAAATGCATGCCAACAAAAGAGAAGAAATTCAGGAAGCTACGGCTGGAGATATCGTAGCTGTTATAGGTTTAAAAAATACTACTACTGGAAATACTTTAACTTCAGAAAATGATTTTGTTATTTTAGAATCTATGAATTTTCCTGAACCAGTTATAGAAATTGCTTTAGAACCTAAAACTAAAAATGATCAAGATAAAATTTCTATTGCTTTAAGTAAATTAGCGGAAGAAGATCCTACTTTTAAGGTTTATATTAACCATGAAACAGGGCAAACTATTATTGCTGGAATGGGCGAGTTACATCTTGATATTATTATGGATCGTTTAAAACGAGAATTCAAAATACAAGCTAATGTAGCTAAACCACAAGTAGCTTATAGAGAAACTTTAACTCAAGTTACAGAGACAGAAGGAAAATTTATACGTCAATCTGGAGGACGAGGTCAATACGGTCATGTTTGTATTCGTTTTGAGCCTAACGAAGGTAAGGGATTTGAATTTGTAAATAAAATTGTTGGTGGTTCTGTTCCTCGTGAATATATTCCTGCTGTAAAAAAAGGGTTAGAAGAATCTTTAAGTAATGGTATTATTGCTGGATTTCCTTTTATAGATGTAAAAGCGATTTTATTTGATGGTTCTTATCATGATGTCGATTCATCAGAAATTGCTTTTAAAATTGCAGCTTCTATCGCTTTAAAAGAAACAAAAAAAAATGGTGGTTTAGTTCTTTTAGAACCTATTATGGATGTAGAAGTGATAACTCCTGATAATTATGTAGGGAATGTTATTGGCGATTTAACATCTAGAAGAGGAAAATTAGAAAATCAAGAAAATCGCGGAAATGCAGTTGTTATTAGAGCTTTCGTCCCTTTATCTGAAATGTTTGGATATGTGACTAATTTACGTTCTAATACACAAGGCAGAGCGAGTTTTGTTATGCAGTTCGCTAGATATGCTAAAACGCCAAATAATATTACTGAAAATATTATTAAAGAGCGTAATTAATATATAATATTTATGTAAAAGATAAAAAAATAAAAAAAAAGGAGGCCTTTTAAAATGGCTGAAATATTTTCAAGAGACAAGGTGCATGTAAACGTAGGAACTATTGGTCATGTAGATCATGGTAAAACTACTTTAACTTCTGCAATAACTAATTATTTATCAGGTCAAGGATTAGCGCAAAAACACAATTACGAACAAATAGATAAATCACCTGAAGAAAAAGAACGTGGTATTACAATTAACGCTTCGCACATAGAATATCAAACGGATAAAAGACATTATGCTCACATAGATTGTCCTGGGCATGCAGATTATATTAAGAACATGATCACAGGAGCTGCGCAAATGGATGCAGGTATTTTAGTAGTTTCTGCTGTAGATGGAGTAATGCCTCAAACAAAAGAGCATATTTTACTTGCTAAACAAGTAGGAGTTCCTAAATTAGTAGTTTTTTTAAACAAATGTGATTTAGTAGAAGATAAAGATATTTTTGAATTAATAGAATTAGAAATTAGAGATGTTTTAAGTTCTAATGGTTTTGATGGTGATAACATACCTATTATTCAAGGTTCTGCTTTACGTGTTGAAGGTATAAAAGAATTACTTGACACTTTGGACACATATGTTGAGGACCCAATACGTGATTTAGACAAATCTTTCTTAATGCCTATCGAAGGCGTTATTAACGTAAAAGGAAGAGGAACTGTTGCTACAGGACGTGTTGAAAGAGGACAAATAAAACTTTCTGAAGAAGTTGAAATTGTAGGTATTAAAGAAACTAAAAAATCTACAGTAACTGGTTTGCAAATGTTTCATAAAAATTTAGATAAAGAAGGCGCTTTTGCCGGCGATAATATTGGTATTTTGTTACGTGGTGTCAATTACAAAGATATTCAACGTGGTCAAGTTATATCAAAACCAGGTTCTGTAAAACCTTATTCTAAATTTGTAGCTAAAATTTATATTCTTACAGCTAAAGAAGGCGGAAGAAGTACTTTCTTCGGAGATAATTATCGTCCACAATTTTATGTAAGAACTGCTAGTGTGACTGGTGTAATTGAATTAAAAGACGGTCTTAAAATAGTAAATCCAGGTGATTTAGTAGAACTTATTGTTACTTTAATTCATCCAGTAGCTATTGAGGAAGGAACAAGTTTTTCTGTACGTGAAGGTGGAAGAACTATCGGAGCTGGAACTGTTATTAAAATCATAGAATAATTATATAAATTGTATATATTTAAATTTATAATTAATTTATTTAATTTTGATAGAAAACTCATTGTATTTTATTACAGTGAGTTTTTTTATTATCTGTATAAAAAAATGCCGAAATTAATCAAAAATAGAAACAAAATTTTATTTATTTTTATCAAAGTAGAGAAGACTTTTATTTTTATATTTTTATAAAATTTATAAATATGAAAAAAATAAAGATTATAAATTGTCACGCTCAATATAAACGTAATAATGCAAATTACCACCAAAAATCAAACTTAAAAACTAAAATTTGAGTTTGATTTTTTTTATTGTCAAAATTCGGATACAAAGGATAAGAAAAACAAAAAATAAATGATAAATGTAAACTCTAAAAATTTATATCGAAGGAATGTTTTAAATTATTAAAAACATTTTTAGTTTTCGAAATTCGATTACATAAACAAATCAATAATAATTTTAATTCGGAAAAGAATACATTTTATCTCAGTTATAATTCTATTTATGAATGTTACGAATTTTTAGAAGAAATGAACTAATATAAAAAAGATTTACCTTTTTAAATTGAATTTATAGACAAATTAGAAAGTAAATATAATTATAGGTTGGCAGCTCTATTTGATAATTTAAAAAAACTAGTATTTCTTTAATACTAATTTTATTTTTATATTTATTAATTAAAGTAATTAAATAATTTTTTGTAAAATTAAATTGGTTAATAATTTATTTTTGTAATTCATTTAAATTGATATTTTGAAATCTTTTTTTGTGAATTGCCATCAACTATTATATATTAATTTATCGTTTTTTATGCTAAAATTAAAAGCTTTTTCTATTTCATTTTTACCTTTTATTTTTATAATAAATTTATTTTATATTAAAGATTGTATTTTAACTATTTGTTCGAAAATAAAAGCTGGAACAACCTTCTTTTATTGATTGTCTAATAATTTATTTCATGTTTTTTAAAATTTTAATTTTACCTTTATAAGGTAAATTATTTAAATAATTTAAATTTTTATTAATCTATTTAAATTCGTAAGGAATAGTCATCAGTGAATAGTTCAACTTCATGATAACTAGTCATTTCTAAATTTTCTAAATTTTCGTTTTTTGTGCCCTCATAATCATAAAAAAACTTTATTAATCAATCGATTTGTTTTTGAATAAAAGTTAATAAATTTTATGTTTTTACCATTAATTTTGTAAAAAATATTTTTAATTATTTTTCTAGTAAGCGAATTATAATTAATAGTATAATTTTTTGTTTGGCTATCTAATTTAAAAGCAATTAGTTTAATGAAATTTTCAGTAAATTTTCCATAGGTAACAAAATATTGTGTTGTTAAAACACGGTTAAATCGGAATGTCTTTTGTGTTATATACGTTCCAGTATATTTATCATAATCAAAAATAAATTTAATTTTTGCTCTATCGTTCCAAAATTGAAATTGTTGATGTAATTTTTTTATTTCGTTCTAAATAATAATTGATATAATCTATTGTTTTATTTGTTCTTTTAAATATTTTTTTAAAATCATTTGTAATTAATGTGTTAATAATTTTTTTTCTCCTTTATTTTTTTAATTTATTTATTTTACAAATTGTATTAATTAAAACTTGTTAAATTAAATTCATTTCTTTATTTTATTTATTTTTTGTAAATATGTGATTTCGTCTTTATTTATTGTTTTTATTTTTTTTATTATGTTAAATCGCTTTCAAAATTTTAACCTCTTTTTTTCTTGTTTGGATTTTTTCCTATATAAAAAGAAAAAGCCAAACTATTTATTTTTCAATAAATAATTTGGCTTTCCGAATTAGTAATTTTAAAAAAGTATTAAATTATCAAGCAGTAAAAAGTAGTAAAAAGCATTGAAAATAAGAAAAATGAAAAAAATATGAAAATTCAAGAAAATAAAAATAAATTAATTATTGTCGTAATGGTTTTAATTATTCTTTTATCAATCGTTTTGTACTTTTTTTATAATTATCGAATTCCATCTAATTTAAAAATAGATGAAACAAAAAAAATAACTAAAAAAATAATTTTCAAATTAAAAGAAACATCATTAAAAGAAAATAAAATTAAAGAATTAAAAACAAAAAGGACTGCTTTTTTACAAAATTATTTATTAATGAATTCTGAACTTGATCAGATGTTTGACGAATTACGGAAATTACATTCAAAACATTATGTATATGGAACTCTTGATTTAGCAGGTCTTTGTGAAAAAACTGAATGCGCAAATCAAAATAAAAAAATGAATGAATTAAGAGATAAATTTCATTACGCCAGAGAACAAATAGAAGCTATCGACAAACAAATCAAAGAACTAGAAAACCAAATATAATAAAATTTTAATTATTAAAGAATCAAATTAGTTTTTGATTCTTTTTTATTATAAATAATTTAAGTTAATTAAAATAAACTTAATTTTAAATTAACTTTATTTTAATTAACTTAAAAATAAAATAGAAATCAAAGAATAAAAAAATATGAAAATTAAAAATAAAAAATTTTATATTTTATTAATTTTATTTATAATTATTATTATTTTTATAATTTTTTTAGTGTTAAATTTTTAAATTACTTCAAAGCGATCAAGAAATTCACTAATATTACTTAAGAACTATTTAACGACTTAAACAATGATGTCAGCCAATTATGGAAAAATATGAGACTTTTAAAAGTACTAAAAGAAAATTAAAAATATATTTTTGTCAACTTAATTCCTTCTTTCTTTTGTGTTAAAAAGTTAAAAATAAGTTTCATCAAAAACTTAAAACTTACATTTTTTTAATTTAATTAATTTATTATATTATATAATGGTCAGAAAGGCAGGATTTAAACCCATGACCTCTTGGTTCCAAACTACAAACACCATACTAAAATTTAGCTACTTTCTAATTATGATAAAATAGTTTAAAAAAACAAAAATTAAATAATAAAAATATTTAATCCTTCATATATATTCTCGAAATGATAATTTTACAATGTAAAGTTATATTAAAAAAAGAAAAGTTCATAAAAATATTTAAGAATTTAAATTGAATTTTTAATTTCTTTTTTGATTAATTAATAAATTTTAAATTTATATTATTTTGTGTAATTTATTTCAAAAAAGAATGGAATATTAATTCCGCTTTTCTTTTTAAATAAAAAATAATTTTAATTTTTATATAAAAAAATTTTAAATCAAAAAATATCTAAAATTATAAAATAAGATAATTATATCTTTATAAAGATATATATTAACAAAAATAAAAATAAAATAATTAAACCTAAAATAATTAAATATTTATCTTTAGGATCGGGATAAGAATAAATTTCGTTCCAAGCATCGCTAATTTGTTTTTTATATGTTTCATCGTATTTATATATCTTATCTTTATCATTTATTTCTAATTCTAAACGATGATCGTTTTTTGTTATTCCAACATAAGGAGAATCGTAATTAATAAAATCATTATTTTTTTGTATATTTTCAGTTTTTAATAAAAAATTAATAAAATCGTAAGCCCCTTCTTTTTTACTTTCTTTAGGCAAAACTAATCCATCAAACCAAATATTAGTTCCTTCATTAGTAAATGGATAATATTCTAAATTGTTATTTTGTTTCATTAAATATCTTGCGTCGCCTGAATAAGCTACAGCAATATCATAATATTCATTGTTTTCTATTTTCATTCTATCTAATAATTGATCAGTGATAAAAGATAGGTTAATATTTTTTCTTTTTAAGTCTATTAACCATTTTTTAGCTTTTTCGATATCTTGTTTTGAATTTTTATTAATATCTTTATCATCTTCGTTTATAGCTTTTAATCCTATAAACATTCCTTCAAAAGCATTATTGTATAAAGCGATTTTATATTCAGGATTTATTATGAAATCTTTCCATTTTTTAGGTAATTCTGATTTTTTATTTTCTTTTTCAGGAAATTTATTTTTTTTATATAAAAGTCCCAAATTTCCATAAAAATATGGAATAGTAAATGTGAATATTTGTTCATCTATTTTTTTTTTAAAAGTGTTAGAGAAATTGTTATCAAATTCTGGTAATTTTAAAAATTTATTATCAATTTTTTCTAAATGATTATCTTTTAATTGTTCGATAGCGTATTCGCTTAAAATAGCGATATCATATTTATTACCAGCTTTAATTTTGTTAACTGCTAATTCATTAGATGAAAAAAAACTTTGTTTTATAATAAATTTATCTGATTGTTCATTATATTCTTTTATAATACTAGGTTCAATATATTCTCCCCAATTGAATAATAAAATAACCTTTTTATTATTTAGATTTTTATTTTTCATTTTTAAATAATAAAATAAACATAAAAATAAAATAGAAACAACAATGATAATAGAAAATATTTTTTTTTTCATTTATGATTATGATCTTTTCCTAATTTTTATTAATTCAATTGTTATTTTACATAAAACAACTAAAATTAAAATAGAAGATAAAGCGTTAATAGTAGGATTAATCGTTCCTTTTAAACTATAAATATAAGCAGATATATTTTGATAATCGGAACCACCGGCAAAATAAGAAATAATAAAATCATCAAAAGATAATGCAAATGCAATACCAGCGCTAGTCAACATAACATCTTTTAATTGAGGCAAAATTATTTTAATAAGAGTCTGAAAAGATGTCGCTCCTAAATCATAAGCGGCTTCAATTAAATCTAATTCTAAAACGCAACATTTACTATATACGGAAATTAAAACATAAGGGACGCTAAAGGAAATATGAGCCAATAACATTCTCCAAAAACTACTTTTTAAACCAATAAAACTAAATAAAACAAATAAAGCTAAGGCATTAATAATTTCAGGTATAATAATGGAAAATTGATTCATATTTAATATAAATTGGCGCCATTTTTTTTTATAATTCATTAAAGAAATAGCCGCTAAAGTTCCTAAAATAGTAGAAATTATAGTGGATAAAATAGCAATTTGAAAAGTGATAAATATAGAAGATTTAATAGTTGAATCTTCTAAAATTTTATGATACCATTTAAAACCGAATTTATTAAAATGAACCAAGGAAGAAATTCTTCCTTCGTTTTCATTAAAAGAAAAAATAATTAAAGAAATTATAGGTAAATAAATAAAAAGAAGAATCAAAAATAAATATATCAAATATAATTTTTTTTTATTTATTTTAAACATTAGATTTATTTTTTTTTTCAAATTGATTCTTCTTATAAAAAGTTAAAATATAAAGCATTAAAAACGTCAAATTCATAGCAATAGCGCAAGCGCTTTTAAGATCGCCAATCAAAAAAGTTTTATTTTCAATTAATTCGCTAATAACAGTAATAGTTGTTGGGCCTAAATATTTAGGAACAACAAGATTAGTTGAAATTTGTAAAGAAACTAAAATAACTCCTGTAGTTAATCCTGGAAGAGATAAAGGAAAAATGATTTTTTTAAAAATTTGTTTTTCATTTGCTCCTAAATCTTTAGCTGAATTAATTAAATTATGATCTATTTTAGAAATACTAAGAAAAATAGGTAAAAACATATAAGGCAGGAATAAATAAACAAATCCAATTAACATTGCTGAATTAGTTTCTAATAAATTTATACCGAAAATTTTTCTTATTAAAAAAAAAATTTGCATCAAAGATTGGGTTTTTAAAATCATATTAATCCATATTGTACCATTAATTAATAAAATTAAGATGGATTGGATTGGTGTACTACATTTAGAAACTATATAAGCGAGAGGATAAGTTATTAGAAGGATAAAAAAAGTCGATATAATCGCTATTAATATAGATCGAAATAAAACATAAATAAAAACTTTTGTAGTATAAAAATCTTTATAATATTTCCAAGTAAAAGAAATGTTAAAAAGACTATTTTTATTACTTTCTTGAATAGAATCTAAAAAAATAATAAAAATAGGAATTAAAATAAATAAAATAAGAATTATAAAATAAGGTAAAGATAAAAATTTATAAAATTTATTTTCTTTTTTATTTTGTATGCGAGAAAGCATTTTAATTATAATACCTCCATAATATGTAAGTCTTCAGGATTAAAAAAAATACTTATTTGAGTATTGACTTCTACAAAATCAGTTGTATGTACAATGTAATTACGATATTTAGTTTTTATATTTACTTCCCAATGAACTCCTTTGAACGAAATATAATTAACAATTCCGTCAAATAATCCTTTTTCTGGTTCAAAAATATCAATATCTTCAGGACGGATAACAATATCTACTTTTTGATTTTTTATAAAACCGGAATCTACACATTTTAAATTTTTATCATCAAAAAAAACTAAAAAATCTTCTTTCATAATTCCTGAAATTAAATTAGATTCACCTATAAATTTGGCTATAAATTTGTTAGCAGGTTCGTTATAAATATCTTGTGGCGTCCCTATTTGTTGAATTACTCCTTGGTTAATAATAACTATTTTATCGCTCATAGTTAAAGCTTCTTCTTGGTTATGAGTAACAAAAATAAAAGTAATTCCTGAATTTCTTTGTATTTCTTTTAATTCATATTGCATTTCTTGTCTTAATTTTAAATCTAATGCTGCTAAAGGTTCATCTAATAATAAAACTTTAGGTTTATTAATTAAAGCTCGGGCTATAGCCACTCTTTGTTGTTGGCCTCCTGATAATTGATTAATATCTCTATTTTCTAATCCTATTAAACCTACTAATTTTAAATAATGTAAAACTTTTTCTTTTATAAATAATTCTTTTTGTTTTGGTGATAAAAGTTTGTTTTTTAATTTAGAAAATTCTTTATAAAAATTTGTTTCTATAATTGTTTTTTTTATTTTAAGATCTTTTTTGAATTTTTCGAATGAAGGATTTTGTTTTTTCCAAAAGAACTCGAAAAAAGAAAAAAAGATTTTTTATTTTGTTTAGAAATATTAGAATTTGTTTGTTCGGTTTTAATTTTATATTCTTGTTTTATTTTTTCTATTTGTTCTTTTTTTTGTATTTTTAAATTTTTTATTTTTTGTTCATATTTTTCATTTAAATTTTTAATTCTTAATCCGAAAGCGATATTTTCGAAAACATTCAAATGCGGAAATAAAGCGTATTTTTGAAAAACTGTATTAATTAATCTTTTATGAGGAGCAACATTTATAATACTTTCGTTATTAAATAAAATATCTCCGTTGCTCATATCTTCGAAACCGCCAATAATTTTTAAAATAGTAGTTTTTCCACAACCCGAAGGCCCTAATAAAGTTACAAATTCGTTTTCTTTAATTTCTAAATTAATATCATTTAAAATAATTTGATTATTGATTACTTTTGTGATATTTTTTAATTCTATTAAGTTTGTCATTTCGTCCTTTCTTACAAACAAACTAAATATTTTAAATAATTTATTTGTTATCGCTAGATAAAATAGCTAAAAAGGCTTTTTGAGGCAACGTTACTTTTCCTAATGATTTCATTTTTTTCTTACCTTTTTTTTGTTTAGCTAATAATTTTTTTTTCGAGTAACATCTCCACCGTAACATTTATCAATAACATTCTTACGCATAGATTTAATATTTTCTCTTGTTATTATTTTTTTTCCTATAGCGGCTTGAATAACTATTTCAAACATTTGTTTAGGAATTAAATCTTTTAATTTTTGACAAATTTTTTTGGATCTTTGATATGCAAAACTTTCGTGACTAATAAAAGATAAAGAATCAACTATTTCTGAATTTAATAAAATATCTACTTTTTTTAATTTACTAGGATAATATTCATCTAATTGATAATCGAAAGAGGCATAACCTTGAGTAGAAGATTTTAGTTTATCAAAATAATTATAAATAGCCTCTGAAAGAGGTAATAAATATTTCAACATTACTCTATCACGATCTAAGTATTGAATATCTTGTAATTGCCCTCTTTTATTTTGAGAAATTTCCATTACTGTTCCGATATACATTTTAGGACAAGTTAAAAAAGCTTTGATATAAGGTTCTTCGATGCGTTCGATAGATTGATTATAAGGCCATTTAGCTAAATTATCGACAATAATTTTTTTATTATTGACTTGATAAATATGCAAAACTACAGAGGGCGCTGTAATAATAACTTCGATTCCAAATTCTCTAACAATTCTTTCTTTAGTAATTTCCATATGTAAAAGTCCTAAAAAACCAATTCTAAAACCGACACCTAACATCTTTGAACTTTCTTTTTCGTAACTTAAAGAAGAATCGTTTAATCTTAATTTTTGTAAAGCTTCTGTTAAATGTCCGAATTTCTTTAAATCAGCAGGAAATAGGCCACAAAAAACAACTGGATTAATACGACGATAACCAGGTAAAGCAGGCACTTGTTGATTATGACTTAAAGTAATTGTATCTCCTACACGAACATCGTCAATATTTTTTATAAAAGCAGTTAAATAACCAACATCTCCGGCTGCTAAAAAATCTTTTTTGATTGGTTGTGGTCGGAACACACCTACTTCCATTACTTCATAATTAGTTTGGCTTGAAATAAAACGGATTTTATCTCCTTTTTTAATAATCCCATTAACAACACGAATAGAAGGGATAACTCCTTTATAAGAGTTAAAAATAGAATCAAAAATTAAAGCTTGTAATGGTTTTCGAGCATCTCCTTGAGGGTGTGGAATATATTTTACAATATTATTTAAAATTTCTGGAACACCCGCACCCGTTTTACCACTCGCGACAACCATTTTGTCAACATCTAAATTTAATTTATCTTTAATTTCTTTTTTTGTTTTTTCGATATCCGCCGCTGGTAAATCGACTTTATTTAAAACAGGAATAATCGTTAAATTATTTTCTAAAGCTAAATAAACATTGGTCAAAGTTTGAGCTTGTATCCCTTGTGTAGCGTCGATTACCAAAAGGACTCCTTCACAAGCGGCTAAAGAGCGTGATACTTCATAATTAAAATCAATATGCCCAGGTGTATCAATTAAATTCATAATATATTCTTCGTTATTTTCGTTTTTATAATGAATTTCTGCTGTATTTAATTTGATAGTAATCCCTTTTTCTCTTTCTAGATCCATAGAATCTAAAATTTGAGATTTCATATTTCTTTTTTGAATCGTATTCGTAATTTCTAAAATTCTATCAGCCAAAGTAGATTTACCATGATCTATATGCGCAATGATAGAAAAATTCCGAATTTTTTTCTTTTTTTGATTTATTTGTTCTAAATTCATACTCAAACCTATTAATGATAATTTTTTTAGAAAATATAATTATAAATAAAAAATTAATTTTTATTTTTTTTCTTTTCACTTATTTCTTTTATAAAAGATAAATAATTATGATAACGAATAGAAGAAATTAAACCTTCTTGATAAGCTTCTTTAATTTTACATTTTTTTTCATTAATATGTAAACAACTATAATTAAAAAAACATTGATCCGCAAAAATTAAAAAATCATCATAAAAATTTTTAACTTCTTCGATTTTAAAATCTAATAAATCTAATTTTGAAAATCCTGGGGTATCAGCGATATAACCTTCATGAAAAAAAAACAACTTAGAGTTTTTAGTAGTATGTTTTCCTCTATTTAAATATTCGGAAATTTCTTGAGTTTTAAGATTTAGAGAAGTTAAAGCGTTGATTAAGGTAGATTTTCCTACACCTGTTTGACCTGCTAAAATAGTTATTTCATTAGTGAAAAGATTATATAAAGGATCTAAACCAAATCTATTTTTGCTATCTATATAATAAATAGGAAAAAATTTTTTATAATAAGATATTTTATCTCGGAATAAAATTAATTCCGGTTCAGAAATTAAATCTATTTTAGTAAAAATTAAAATAATTTTTAATTTAAATTTTTTTAAAATTAATAAAAATTTATCTAATAATTTAAAATGAAATTTAGGCTTTACTAAAGAAAAAACTAAAAAAACTTGAGTGATATTGCTTATATTAGGTCTATTTAAAGAATTCGAACGTGGCAAAATACTATCAATAAAAAATTGATTATCTTTCGTTTCGTATAAAACTAAATCACCAATTTTTATTTTAGAATATTCTAAATCATTATTTGTTTCTTTTTTAAAATTATAATATTTTATTTTTCCTCTTACTTGAGCATTAATTTGTTGTTTTGTTTCTAAATCTATAAGTAAATATTCTTTTATTAAAAATTCAATTACGATACCTTTACGCAAATAAATACAACTCCATATTAATATATTTATTAATTATCTTAATTTAATTTCATAAATTTTTTGCATTTTATCTTCTATTTTTTTCATAATTTCGTTAACAACTCCTTTAGATAAACTTTTATTTTTATCATTAAAAGTTAAACGAAAAGATAAAGAATATTCGTCTGTATTTAATTTTGGATCTTCATAAAGATCTAATAATTCACATTTAATTAAAATATCTGATATTTCTTGTTTTAAGGTTTTAAAAATTTCTTCAAAAGAATATCTTTTAGAAATAAAAAACTTAAATCTCTAATAATAGAAGGTAATTTACTTATTTCATTGAAAACAATATTTTTGGAATTTTCTAAAAAATCATTTTCTAAAACAATTTCTAAAAGAAAACTTTCTTTTAAATTATATAATTTTTGTATAGAAGGATGTATTTCTCCGATAAAACCAATTTTTTTATTTTGATATAAAATATTAGCTTGTTTACCAGGGTGGAAACTTGAATATAAATTAGTTTGCTGCAAATCAAATTTAATTCCTAATAATAAACTTATTTTATCTAAAATTCCTTTTAAAACAAAAAAAGAACTTACTATACTAGGTTTAATCCAACCTAAAGAATTGAAATTACCGCTTAAACCTATTGATAAATGTAATTTTTCTTCTTGATTATTATAAACTTTTGCTATTTCAAAAAAAAGGTTATCATAATTATTATGTTTCTGATTATAACTTAAAACTTCGATCATACTACCGCTCAAATGTTGTCTTAAAATAATATTTTCATGAGAAATAGGTTTTGCAACTTGTATATAATCTTGTTGATCAGAAAATAATTTTAAAATTTTTAAATTTACTAAACTATAAGTAATTATTTCATACAAACCTAAATTTATCAATAAATCTTTTAATTTATATAATGTTTCTTGTTTCTTATTTCTTAAAGAAATTTTATTTTTTTTTAATGATAATGATTTTAATTTATTAATTCCATATATTCTGATTATATCAGAACACACATCCTCAGGAATCACAACATCATGCCTTCTAAAAGGAGGTTTTAATTTAAAAATATCATTTTTAATTATTTCTACTTCATAATCTAATTTTTTTAAACAAATTTCTATCTCTTCAGAAGAAAAAACAGAACCTATTTTTTCTTCGATAAATTTTAAAGATAATAAAATTTCTGGTTTTTTATTATTTTTGATTTTTTGGGATATAATATTCGAAATTTGACATTCTTCGTTTAATGATTTTAAAAGAAAATTAAATCTATTTAAAGCTTCTTTTACTAAAGATGAATTGATTCCTCTTGTCCAACGTATTTTTTTTTCATTTTCTAAATTTATTTTTTTAGAATTTTTCAAAATATAAGAAGGGGCTAAATAAGATGTAGTTATAATAATTTCGTTAGTATCTTTATTAATATTATTTGAATAAGAATTGACAATTCCTAGAATAGATAAAATATTTTGACCTCTAGCTACAACTACATCTTCTTTACTTAAAAAAAATTTTTTTTCTAAATCAATTTGAATAAATTCCGTTTCCGAAGCATTTCTTATTTCTATTTTTTTTTCTTTGAAATTAGAAACGTCAAAAACTTCTAAAGGAACGCCGTACTCTAATAAAACTAAATTTGTAATATCTACGATATTATTAACAGGAATTATATTATGAGTGAATAAAAGACTTCTCAACCACAAAGGAGATTTTTTAACTTTTATATTTTTAATATAAAGCAAATTATATTCCCAACAATTTTTATTTATAATTTGTATTTGAAAAGGATTTTCTTCTTTTTTTATTTTTTTTGTTAAAGAAATAGGATAATCGAATCTATTAATATTTTTTAAACTTTTTAAATCTTCAGCGAAACCTATATAAGATAAAAGATCTCCTCTATCTGAAGTAATGTTTAATTTTAACAAAAATCCTTTTAGGTTTAAATATTCTAAGGCATTTTCACCAACAGGAGCATCATTTTCTAAAATTAAAATTCCTTTTTTTTCTTCTTCACTTAAAATATTAGGATCTAATCCTAATTCTTGCGCAGAACAAATCATTCCGCGGGATTTATGTCCGAAAATATCTTTTTCTTTGATGCGAAGTTTGATTGATTTTAAATAAGCATCAATTAAAGCAACTACTACTTTTGTACCTTTTACAAGATTTGAAGCTCCGCAAATAATTGTTAAATGATTATCTTTAACATCTACAGTTACTAAATGAAGTTTTTCCGAATTAGAAACTTTTTGGAATTCAATAATTTTTCCTATAATCAAAAAATCATTAGGTTCTAATATTTCGCATTTATCTATTTCAGTAATATAATTATTAATTAAAAATTGCAATTCTTCTAAACTATAATCATCGAAAGAAAGATATTTTTTTAAAATTTTTTCATGAATTATCATTATTTTTTTTATATCCTTTAAAATTAAATAGTTTAATTTATTTTATGACAAAGTTTAAACAAATTGATTTAAAAAACGAATATCGTTATTGTAAAAATGTCTAATATTTTTTATATTTTTTTTTAACATTGTGATTCTTTCGATTCCCATACCAAAGGCCAAACCAGTATATTTTTTATTATCAAAACCTACATTATCTAATACTTGGGGATGAATTAATCCAGCTCCTAATATTTCTAAGTAAACTGTCTTTTTGTTTGCTCCTTCTATTACTAAATCTACTTCAAAACTTGGTTTAGTAAAAGGAAAATAAGAAGGTCGAATTCTTATTTTTTGTTCTTCTCCGAAAATATGTTTAATAAAAGATGTAATAATTTCTACTAAATCTATTAAACTAACTTTTGAACCGACATAAAAACCATCTAATTGAGTAAATTGATGACTATGAGTATCATCGTCCTTATCTCTTCTATATACTTTTCCAGAAGCAATAATTTTTAAAGATTTATTGCGTGCTTTTAACATAGTTTTGATTTGAATAGGGGAAGTATGAGTTCTTAACAAATTTTCTGGATTATTTTTTAAATAAAAAGAATCTTGCATATCTCTTGAAGGATGATTTTTATTCATATTTAACATTTCGAAATTGTATAAATCAGTTTCTATTTCTGTTCCTTCATGAATAGAGTATCCTAAACTTAAGAAAAAATTTTCTATTTCTTTAATCATTTGATTTAAAGGATGCATACACCCTTGTGGAAAATGAAAAGAAGGTAAAGTGACATCTATTTTTTCTTTTGTTAACTTGTCATTTAAAATTTGATTTTCTAAAAAACATTTTTTTTCTTTAAATAAATTAATGTTTTTTTGTTTAGAAATAAAAATAACTTTTTTTAATTCTTTTTGAATTTCTGGTTTGTAATTATTAATTTTTTTTAAAATATCTAAAAAGAAACCTTTTTTTCCTAGATATTTTGTTTCTAATTCTAATAATTTTTTTATTTCGTTAATGTTTTGCAATTCTTTAATTATTTTATTTTCTGTTTCAGTCAATATTTTTTTTAATTCGAAAATGTCTTGATACATAAAATTTATTTCTCCTTTTTATTTATTAATAAAAAAAACTCTAGGAATTGTTTTGTAAAGAAAAAAATATTTTTTTGATAAAAATATAAATTTAAATATATAAATATACTATATATAATAATAACAAAATAAAAAAAATATTTTTCGTTTTTTCATTAAAATTTATTTAGAAAATATTTTTCTTTATTAATATTTAAATTTTCTTATAAAAATAATTTCATATTTATTTTATAATGTCTGAAATGTAATATTTTTTATTATATTTACCTCTGGTTTGTAAATCCAATTTGAAAAGGTATAGTGTCGTCTTTTGATTGTTTCATTTCTTTTAAGAGATATACAGTAATCATAAAGAGAATGATAACTAAATATAAAAGGTATTTTGATAAAGATTAAACATTGTTGTTATTTTCTTAGATTTCTCCATTCAAAAAAACATTTTAAATTAAAAATAGGAGTCAAATTTATGCTTGGGGTAAATAGATGATAAATAATCATAAAATTTCTGAATTAAACTAAATTATTTTTACAATTTAATAAATTATTTCAAACAAAAAAAGATTAACTTTCGTTTAAAAAGTTAATCTTTTTTTGTTTTATCTATTTTTTTATCTATCTAATAAGTAATATTTGTTTTTTTTTTTTTTTCTATATAATAAAATTAATTTAATTTTAATTTTTTTAAAAAAAATTAAAAGAAGGAAAAAGGAATTAAGTAATGGTATGGCAACTATTTTATAATAAAAACAAAAAAATAATTATTTTAGCATTCATAATATTATTAATATTAATAAGTGCAGGTATTTTATTTGGGCTTATTCTAAAAACCAATTCAGAAAAAAAAGATAATTCGAGTGAAACTTTAGAAAATATAAATCCTGTTATAATTGATAATTCATATACAAAAGCAATCCCTCACAATCAAGAAATAAGCGATTTAAAATATTTTACTACTCTCTCACCATTACAAAAAGAAATGCTTTGGTTAATGAAAGAAAATTTTATTACATTAACGACTGATTGGGATAAATCTATACAAGAAAAAAAAGCAAAATATAAAAATGATTTTCGTCAAGTTTTTCAAGACAACCAATTAAAACCTGTTTTAAAACCTTCGTATTCATTAGGGTTATTAGGAGAATTACCGAAAGACGAAAATGGGAAAATGCATGAAATCCGAGGATATGATAATTTTTATAAATTAAATGATAAATTATCTAAAAAATGGCATTTCACATTAAAACATAATTTAAAATTTGCCGATGGTAAAGATATTAATAATCAAGTAGTAATTTATTGTTTAAAAAAACAACAAGAAATAATGCGCTTATTATTAAGAGATGAAGATTGCAATAATTTAAAAGAAAATATAAAATTATTCCTTGATACAATTTTTATTCAGGATAACAATCCACTTGTGTTTACTTTATCTTATGAAAACCCAAAAACATTAAAATCTGTTATTACTTTATTAAACAATTGTATTTTATTTCCGAAATACAACTTTGAATCTGCTCAAGACAAGAACAACGTCGAACAAAATAATTATGGTACTAAAGATTATCCTTTTGTATCATATGGCCCTTACCAATTAAAAACAGAACAGGGTTATAATTCAGGACAAAATTAGATATTTATAAAAAATAATTATTTTCATAATAAAGAACAATTTCCTTTGGATAACGTTGTATTCAAAAAATTATCTGATGATCAAGAACAATATAATAAAGAAAAAGATAATTTGTTTAATGAAGGTAAAATAAACGAAATCAGGGTAAACATATCAGATATAAACAATAATATTCTAAAAAAAGAGAATTTATTAACTATGTATACTTCTGATCAATACTTTATTTTTTTCCAAAAAACTAATCCGGAAGAAGAAGAAAATGAGAATATAAAAAAACAAAAAGAGAAAAGTAATTTTTTCTTAAATGATCCAAGATTACGTAAAGCTTTATTTTTAAGTTTAAATCGTGATTTATTAGGTAAAAATGATTATTTCGGTTTGATACCAAGTTTTTCATTTGTTTCCGATGTAACTTTATTTACAGATTACGATTTTTTTAATCAACAAGATTTTCATCAACAAAATTTAGATAATTTAATAGAGATCGAACCAAATAAGAAACTCACAATGGATAATAATACAAAATTTTATCAACCAGAAAAAGCAAAAGAATTACTAAATGCAGTTAATCAAGATTTTGAACAAAAATTTTCTCAAAACGATCAACCTTTGATTATTAAAATCTTCACAGGTTATAATGATTCAGAAATAAAAGAAAAAAAATTAACCCAATTCATGATAAATAGTTGGAAAAATGTTTTTAACAAAGATAATATAAATTTCTTAGAAATCAATGATGGAGAATTTAATATATCTATCGATTTCGGTCCCTTCCAATTTATTAAAAACCCTAATAATATATTTACTTATATATTAGACGAGATTAAACTTCCAGACGGAAACAGTCGTGATTTTATTTTAACCAAACAAAAAAACAGAAATCATAATAATGATATTATTATTCAAATAGACCCAAATTATAATAATGATATTATTTTGATTGAACAAAAATTAAATATAAATGAATTAAAAGAAATATTAGACAAATTACAAAAAAAAATAGATCAACCTGATAATAATCAAAGATCTGTTGATTTATTAATATATTCAAATATTTTAAAACAATTAGAACAAAAAACTTTTGAAGAACTATTGTATTTACCTCTGGTTAAAGGAACAAAATATAAAATATATAGAAATTTAGAAAATGATTTTGTAAATTCATTTCTTTTGTGGAGATTAAATGATGATTGTTAACATATTTAAAAAAATAATTTTAAAAATTAAACAAAAAATATTTTTGTTAATGTTATATTTCTTATTAGGTTCCTTATTATTCATTATTTTATATAATTATTATAAAAATTATTATAATTTGCCGAAAGTAGAAAATGATTTTCACATATTAAATTATGATATCCATAAAAATAAAATAAAAAATATATTTTATCAACTTAAATATGATTTATTAAAAGGTGATTATTTATATATTAAAGTAACTCATAAAGATACAGCAGAATCTTATTATTGCAAAACTAACGCTGTATTTTATGATGCATTTTCCGTTTTAATAAGTAAAAAAATTCAAGAAAATCAATTAGCATTAAAAGATATAAATTCACCTCTTGATTCTGATATTTCGAAAACAATTTTATGTATATTTCAGTTTATTGGCGGATTATCTAACATTGTTTTTATGTTTTATATTTTTAATGCTATTAAAAATAGTTCAGGCCAACTCAACTCTAACCCTCTTATATCTTCGAAACAAAAATCTAGATTTACATTCAAAGATGTTGCTGGCAATGAAGAAGAAAAAGAAGAAATGAAAGAATTAATTGATTTCTTAAAAAAACCTAAAAAGTATGCTGCTGTAGGAGCTAAAATACCTAAAGGTATTTTATTAGAAGGCCCTCCTGGAACAGGTAAAACTTTATTAGCGAAAGCTTTAGCTGGAGAAGCAGGAGTTCCTTTTTATGCGGTTTCAGGTTCTGAATTTGTTGAAAAATATGTCGGTGTCGGTGCTTCTCGTGTCAGAGAATTATTTAAAGAAGCTAAGTATAACGCTCCTTGCATTCTTTTTATTGATGAAATAGATGTTTTAGGTGGTAAAAGAGGTGGTTTTTCAGGAGGATCTCAAGAAACAGATCAAACTCTTAACCAATTATTAACTGAAATGGATGGTTTTACTTCAACACAAGGAATCATTATCATCGGAGCTACTAATAGAGCGGATATGTTAGATTCAGCTTTATTAAGACCAGGAAGATTCGATCGCAAATTTATAGTTGGTCTACCTGATGTTAAAGCTAGAGAAGCTATTTTAAAAGTTCATGTTCGTAATAAAAATATTTCTCCTGATATTAATTTTAATCAATTAGCGAAACAAACTCCAGGTATGAGTGGAGCTCAATTAGAAGCTGTTTTAAATGAAGCTTCTATTTTAACAGTCAGAAATCAAAAAGAAATGATTACAATGGAAGAACTAGAAGAAGCGATTGATAGAGTACTTATGGGTCCAGCTAAAAAATCCATTAAATATACTGAAGAAGAAAGAAAAATGGTCGCTTACCATGAAGCTGGACACGCAGTCATTGGTTTAAAATTAGAACATGCTCAAAAAGTTCAAAAAATAACTATCATTCCAAGAGGTTCAGCAGGCGGTTATAACTTAATGTTACCTGAAAAAGAAACCTTCTTTTCTTCTAAAAAAAGAATGTTAGCAAATATCGTTTCTTATTTAGGAGGTAGAGTAGCTGAAGAATTAGTTTTTGATGATGTTTCCAATGGAGCTTATGATGACTTTAAACAAGCAACTAAAATAGCTCGTTTAATGGTTACTAAATATGGAATGAGTGATTTAGGAATTACTCAAGATTCAGAATTCTCTGATAAAAAAACGATTGATACAGAAATTAAAAAAATAATAGATCAATGTTATAAAGAATGTCAAAAAGTGATTAAAGAAAATAAATCTTTATTAGATAAAATAGTTGATTTATTATTAGAAAAAGAAACTATTAATAAAGAAGAGATAGAAAAATTAACAATTGTTTAAATATTTAATTAATAATAAAAAAAAAGAAACTTTTTAAAAGTTTCTTTTTTTTTATTATTAATTAGAAAAAATATATAATTTTTTACAAATAATTTTTTAAAAAATTAAATAATTATTATATAATTTAAAAATAAAATTTGAAAGAAAAATGTCTACCTTTGTTCCTTAATTGATTATATATCACGATATTTAGGCCTCTTTATTGTATTTATTTATGTTTGATTTTATATTTTTCATCTTTTTTAGCTCCTTTAATTTTTAATTTATTTATTTAAATAAAAAACCTTCGAAAGAGTCTTTGATGGATTCATTTTGTATTATTTTATTTTCATGGTTGTACTTGCTAAAAGTTTTTAAAGCACCGTCAATTTTGTATAAAATATATTCTTCTAGATGACCAGAATACTTGTGAAAACGAGAAATTGATTTTGCTCTATAAGAATCTTCATGAAATGATTTCCAATATTCTTTGTCATTCGTTTCTTTTTGTTGTTTTTGTTCATATTCTTGTCGATCTTTTTCTTGTTGTTTAGAAAAATCTTGTCGGTATTTTGTTTGTTGTTTAAAAAGAATATAGATTTCCCTATAAAAAAATTATTGGTATTAGAATTGGTGTTAAAATTGTAATTGTATCTCTAAATTATTGAATAATTATTTTTAATTAATTTTTTTTATTTAAACGAATTATTTCACATTCCGGATGAATGCCATTAATAAAAGTAAATATATAAATATTTTTTGCCCCATTAACATATTTTGATAAAAATTCTTCGAATTTTTCGAGAGAATCTATTTGTTGATTTGTAGGGAGTAATCTAATTCCGCCATCAAAATAAACAGCTCCCATTTTGTGTAATTTAGTTAAAGTAACTGATGGTAACTGTTTAACTAAACGAGAATCAGGAGTAGAGTTATAACAACCTAATTTAATTTCTTTTGGTTTTTCAGTGATGTCTGGTTCTTTGTTTAATAACCAATCATTAATAAAATCTTTTTTGCCTAAATCATTCAATATATGCGTAAACGGAACCGATTTTTTTGTTTTAATAATGGAATCATTTGCTGGAGTTTTTTTATTAATATCCCAAAAAACAAAAGCTTCTTCAATAGCGAATTCGTATTTTAAGAGATCATCGAGAGTATATTTATTATCATAGTTTTGATATGTTGTTCCCAAAGGATTATTATCTCTTTTTTTTAAATAAACACCTAATAAATCGTTTGGTGGGTCTTTAAAAATACTACTTAAACAAAACTGCCCAGCATCAGAAGTACTTGGATTATAACTTGGATTTTGGTTTGGTCTTGGATAAATGTTCTTATCAGGATAACCCAAATATTTCATTATTTTAGAAATATCATCTTTTGAATTAAGATAAATATCGGTTCTTTTCATCTTAGGTTGATCAGCTAACTCTTTTTGAATTCGACCATCTAATAATTTAATAGGTGTTTCAATTTCATAACGAAAATAAGAAACAGCAAAAACAGAATATAAAAGATAAGCAAAAATAAAACATAAAAGAATAGTAAATAAAAAGATAATAATAATTTTAAATATAGGTTTAGTTAATTTGAACATATTTTATTAACACCTCCTACTCCTTTATGTTTTTGCTATTTCATTGTTGTTATTTAAGTTGGTTTGTTGTAATATCTGCTTTTCCTTCTGGGAAAGAATTACCATTTGTATCAACTAATTCGTATGTAATCTTTAAATCTAATTTAGGGTCGTTTTGTGAATTTGGGATAATTTGATTTTGTTCGAGTGCTATTTGTATTTCCATTTCTGTTTTATTTGCTTCCCATTTAACTTTATCTTTATTATATTCAGTATTATTAATTTTTATTGAAAGATTGAAATATTTTTCAGGTTCTGTAAAAGTATTATGAGTAACACAAGAATTAGTTATTTTTAAATATACATCTTTGTTATCAAAAGCGCTAATGTTTTTTAATTCAGCTTTGTGTGTAACTTCCATTTTATGAACATATTTGTTTGTGTTAAAATTAGGAATAAGAGTTGGTAAAAGAATTTTGGCAATGTCAGTTCTTTTTGTTTCTTTAACTTCAAAAACAGCAATTCCATCTTTTCCCGGTAATTTCGTTGGTATTGACATTTCTTTCTTGAAATAACCAGTTGCAGCCAAAATAAAAACAATAGAACAACATAAAATGGTAAAAAGTGATAAAATAGTAAAAATTTTATTTTTAATTTGAATTTTCATAATTATTTTCCTTCTTAGGATATTTTTTTGAAATGTATATTTTCTTTTTCTTTATGATCTTTATAAACAAAAGTAATAAATTAAAAAAAGAATTAAATAATATTGTTTTCTTTTAATTGAAATTAATTTTATTTTTTTAAATTTTTTTTAATAAATTATGTAATTTGTTTATCTTTAACAATGTTTACATCTTTAGAATTGTCATTAACAAAAGCTTTTGTCATAACAACCATTAGTTCTCAAGCTTTAAATTTTAATTTTTCAGATACTTCATTATAAAGAGGATTTTAAAAAAACTACATTTAGTTTGTGTTTTTGAAAATCTTTGATTGTATATTTAAAATAATTTCCTTATATTAACAGTTGTATGTCGCCACATATCATTGATAAATCTTTTGTTTTAAATTTTTTCATCTATACCACGGATTTAAAAAAATATCCGTATTTTGAATATTAATTAATAAACAGTTGTTGTTTTTGGATGCCATATTGACAAAATATATTGAACAACATGAATCATATTTATCTTAAAATTCACTAATTTTATCTTTGATTTTTTTATCTTTAACTTTAAAAAAATAAAAAAACAAAGGAGCGAAAATAAGAATAAAAATATGTAAATGTGCATCTGCATCCTTAAAAATATAAAATTTTAAAGCTTTCCAAAAATTGAAAGATTCTTCTTTTTTTGTCAAATTATGATACATTTCCATAAAAATATATATTCTAAAAAGAAAATAAAAAATTAAAATAGAATAATATGAAAAAATAATTATTTTTTGTGTTTTGGAAAATATTTTTTTATTTTCTTGAGATAATTTATCAAAATTAATCAATTTTTTACTTTCCTCCTTACTAACTATTAATTAATATCATTTACAAATTATAAACAAAAAAAAAAAAAAAACAATTTTAACATTCAGTTGTTTTATAAAGTATCCGATTAATTTTTATAATAAAAAAATAATCTTTTTTTATAAAAAAATATCTTTACTTATAATAATTAAAATTATTATAAGTAAAGATGAAAAAATATTTGAAATCATTATGTTTATAGATAATTATCTTATTTTATAATTTTAGATATTTTTTTTATTTAAAATTTTTTTATATAAAAAAATTTTTTTTATTTAAAAAAAGAATAGAATAAATTTTTAAATAAATTATAAAAAATAATATAAATTTAAAAATTATTGATTTAGTAAAAAAAATTTTACTGTTATGTTTTGGATAAAATTTTATAGTCATAAATTCAAACATGTTTAAGATTATTACAGTTGGTTAGGCGAAAGTGTTCTTAAAGTTTAGATACTTTTTATTTTTTTTAAAATACTTTATACAAGAAAAAAATTATTTTAGTTTTTTAATAATAAAAAAAAGACTCACTAATAGGTCAGTCTTAAAGATTGTTTAAAAAAATAAAAGTTTTTAAGGTTTTCAAATATCTTAATATTGCGGATTTTGTGGCGGATAAGGGGGATATTGTTGTTTGCGAAAAAAAATTTTTTCATCTTTTTTACCTCCAAAAGAAATTAAACCAGAAAGTAAAATTACAACTATATAACTTAGATATATTTTTTTGGAGTGTTTTTGTTCCCAATCATCATCTACTTCTTCTGGATCTAGTAGATTTATTCGGACTTCTTTTTCGCCATATAAAATTACTTTTTTCGCTAATTTCCATTTGTCTGTTTTTGAATATCCAAATTCTGGATTATTGCTTAATTTGATAAAATGAATTATTCTACCATTTAACGGCCATAAAAACAATATCCAAAAAATAAAAGATATAATTCTTGTGAAACTAAATTTTATAGAAAAATTTCTCATTTTATCAAAACACCTTTTTTTATTAATTAATATTATTTATAATTATAAACAAAAAAAATTTTTTTGTTTAATAAAAAAATTTCTCATAAAAATTTAATCAAGAAATATTTTCATTTATTCTCAAACGATACGCAGTTTTAATATCTTTGATGTTGATGCGATCTCTAGGCGGTGTTTCTTTTGTTCTTTCTAAAATAAAAGTATTAACTGACTCATCTAATATACTAGTTAAAATACGATTGGCTTTTTGGTAATCTGGTAATTTTTCTAATGCTTGATTAACATCGTTTAATAAATATTCTTTTGCTTCTTCGCTGTATGGATTGTTTCTTTTTTTAATCATGGATTCTAAGAATTGTTTACGTTCATCTAAGTTTCCTGGTTTTACTTCAATTTTGTAAGTAAAACGAGATTTAATAGCTTCGTCGATTTTTTCAATATGGTTGGTGGCTCCGATGATAAAAATAGGTTTTTTCGGGTCGTTGTCAATACTTGACATTTGGACTTTAAATTCATTAATGATATTAACAGTTTCGGAAGTATTTCTAGATTGATCATTGACTAAACTTTTAAAAACTTCTTCGCATTCGTCAATGAAAATGATTGCTCCTCCGGATTTTTGAGCTTCTTGTCTCGCGGTAATAAATAAATCACGAACTAACTGTGGCGCTTCACCAACTATTCCTTTTGAAAATTGAGATGCGGTTGTGTTAAAGAATGGTAAATTCGCTTCTTTGGCTAATGCTTGTGCGAAAGTAGTTTTACCAGTTCCGGGAACTCCGTATAATAAAATACCAGTGGGAATTTTAAATTCACCGACATTTGAAATTTCTTTGACGTTCTTCAACAAAGTTAAAAAACGATCTGCGGCAGCTCGTTCGTCTTTAAATCCAATTAATTTATCAAATGATGGCATTTTAGTTAAGTCCGTTTTTAGAAAATCTTCCTTATTAACATTTTTACTAGTATCTTGTGCAAAAATGATTTTGTATGCTTGTTTTAAATCTTCGGAATTAATTTCTTGTCTTTTATTACCATCAGTTCCTCTGTTTTGAGCGAAGATATTAGCCGTAGTTTTTAAAAGGTTTTCTAAAGTACGATTGGCTTTTAAAAATTCTTTCTTCTTAGGTAAGGTTTCTAAAGATTCGTTGATTTCTTCGAATAAATATTTTTTCGCTTCTTCGCTGTATGGGTTTTTTCTTTTGTCAATCATAAATTCTAAGAATTGTTCACGTTCTGTTTTATTACCTGGTTTTACTTCAATGTTGTAAGGGAAACGAGATTTAATAGCTTCGTCGATTTTTTCAATATGGTTGGTGGCTCCGATGATAAAAATAGGTTTTTCAAGATTATTATTAATAGATGTCATTTCGGTTTTAAATTGGTTAACCACGTTGGCCACTTCCGATTCAGCCCTTAAGTCTCCTAAATTAGTAAAGATGGTTTCACATTCATCTAAGAAAATGATGGCGCCTTTATTTTGTGCAGCTATTTTTCTTGCTGATTCAAATAAATCTCTAACCATTTGAGGTGCCATACCTTTATATGCTTGAGAGAATGAGGAACTACTTACTTCAAAGAAAGGTAAATCAGTTTCTTTGGCTAAGGCACGAGCTAAGGTGGTTTTTCCTGTTCCAGGACAACCATACATTAAAATACCAAGTGGCGCTTCCACTTCACCAATTCCTTTGTAGTTATCTTTATTTTTAAAATAATCTATAAATCCTTCTGTTGCTTTTAATTCATCTTTAAAACCAATTAGTTGCTTAAAAGATAAAAATTTTTGAGAATCAGATGGTTTAAATAATAATTCTTTTTCTTTTGTTGATTTTGATTCTTTGGAATCAGGTCCTGATTTGTTATTTTTTATTTCTTCTTTGAATGCATTTTCTAATTTATTTTGAATTTGTTGCATTTGTTGCATTTGTTGCATTTGTTCTAATTGTGTTTGTTTATCGATTTGATATCTTAATCTTTCGTCATTTAGTTGTATTTTTCGGTTTAATTCTTCATTTTGTTTATCAATTATTTTCAGCAACTCTTGTTTATCAAGTGATTCTTGATCAATAGGTTTCGGATTTGAATAAAAATGATGCAAACAAACACCAGCGCCCATAGATAATATAATGCATATAAAAACGATAATAACAAACATCGATTTTTGTTTTAATATCACTGAATCATCATATAATTTTCCCATAGTTGTTTTAACTCTTTCTTTTGTATTTATTTGTTTTGTTATTTCTTTGTATTTAATATAGACTATAAAAAAATTTTATTATTGAATAAAATGGATTATACGTAATTTCAATGTATAAATATTTCTATTGTGATTATAAAACAAAAAAAAAAAAAACAATTTTAACATTCAGTTTTTTTTATAAGGTATCCAATTAATTTTTATAATAATAAAATAATCTTTTTTTATAAAAAAAATATCTTTGCTTATAATAATTTTTTATTATTATAAGCAAAGATAATGTTTAAAATAAATTAGATATTTAATATTAATTTTGTTTTAATACTTTATTAAATAAGATAATTTATCGTTTTTTTGTTGTCTTTTACTTAATATAAATTAATATAATAAAATTTTTATTATTCAGTAAATATCATAAAAATATAATTATCTTATTTTATTATTTTAGATATTTTTTTATTTAAAATTAATTGATTTAGTATAAAAAAATTCAATTTTATACTGTTTCGTTTTTGATAAAATTTTATAGTCATAAATTCAACCGTGTTTAAGATTATTACAGTTGATTAGTTTTTTTAAGAAGCATTTGAAAACTTTAAACACTTTTGTTTTTTTTAATAATAAAAAAAGACTAACTAATAGTTAGTCTTTAATTTACAATCGACTAAAAAACAAGAAATTATATTCCTGAACATGAGCCATTTACTGAAAAAAATTAAAGAAACTCATTATACTGAAAAACCAATTAAATCAACTGTTTTCAAATACGACATAAAAACAATACACTTCATTAATGAAATACGATCAATCTAATGAAAAATTAATTAAAAAAACTGTATTCCAAGATAACCGAAAAACAAAAATTATTAGTTAAAAAGTATATATAAGTTGTTTTTATTTTTTTATGTTAAAATTATTATATAAAATAATAATAAAATAAAATTTATTATTTTAAAAGTTAAAAAGAATTCTTTTTAACTTAAATAAATTTAAGGGAAGGCGCAGGCAACCATAAATGCCAATAAATTTAAATAAAAAAACAATAAATTTAAAAAATTTATTATTTTTATCTATTTTATTTATTTTATCTATTTTAATGATTTTAAATGTTTCATTTATTAAAGCAAATCCACAATTATCTACTGTTTTAAGCGGAGATAAATTAAAATTAGGTGAAATTGCAAATAATACAAAAGAAGAAATTAAAAAAGCAGTTAAAGTAAAAGATACTTCATTAAACGATAAAACAATAAAAGTTGAAGTCATAGAAGCAACTAAAGCTAAAGTTACAGTTGATGGTTACGATGGAGACGTAGAAGTTACTTTTACTGTTAAAGCAGTAGAAAAAGCTAAATTAAGTACTGTTTTAACGACTAAAGAATTAGGTGAAATTAAAAATACAAAAGAAGCTGTTAAAGAAGCAGTTGAAGAAAAAAATACAGGATTAAAAGGCAAAAATCTTACAGTAACATTAACAGAAGGCAAAAACGAAGCTAAAATTACATCTACTGATTTCGATGGTGAAGAAACAGTTACTTTTACTCCAAAACCATTTTATAAAACAACATGGTTCTGGGTAACATTCTCAATTTTAACAATTGCATCAATAGGCGGAGTTTTTGTTTACAAAAACAATAAAGCATCTAAATAAAAAAGACTTTTAATTCTTTTTTTTAAATTTTTAATTTTGTAAAACATATTAAAATGACAAATGATAAAATTTATTATTAAAAAAATTTAAACCAAATTGTTTATAAAAAATAAACAGTTTGGTTTTTTTATTTAAAAAAATAAAATTAAATAAAAAAATACTATCAAAAAATAAATTTTAAATCTTAATTATAAATTAATTAATATAATAAAAATAAAAAAATTTTTATTATATTAATTAATTTATCAAAACAAAAATATTACAAATGATAAAATATTTATATATTTGTATTGAAATTTTCTTATTTTTAGCTTCTATTTACTATAGTTATAATAAAATACCTAGTTTTATTTTAATTTTTTTTAAAAAAAAGAAAAGAAAGATAAATGAAATTTAATTTATCTTAAAATAATACATTTCAAAAATATCTTTTCAAGATAAAAATAAATCTTTGGATTGAATTTAAATAATATGTTGTTATAAAAAAACTTTAAATAATTTTTATCTTAATATTTCATTTCTTTCTCAAAATGTTTTTAGAAAGAAATGAAATTATTTTAGTTTTTTAATAATAAAAAAAAGACTAACTAATAGTTAGTCTTAAAGATTTTTTAAAAAGTAAAAAGTGTTTAAAGTTTTGAAATATCTTAATATTGTGGTGGATAAAGGGGATATTGTTGTTTTTAAAAAACAATTTTTTTCATTTTTGTTGAGTGTTTTTGATTTCATTATAATTTGAGAGTTAATTGTTGGTTTAAATTATTCTTTTGGTTCATCTGGTTTTGTTTAATTTCTTGTAAATTTGTCTATTGTTTTAATGTTTCCGTTCTCGTCATAGTTTGTTTGAGACGTTGGACCATTTTCATCAAAAAATTTAGTTGACTTAACTTTATTATTCGAGACATCATCATAATGTTCCGTGTGTTTAAATATATACCCATTGTCATTGTATTCGGATATTGCTTGAATATTACCATTTGGATAGTGATTTGTTTGTTTTATTTTGTTTTCGTTTTCGTTATATTTAACACTATTCTTAATAATCCCTGTGTTGTCATTTACATACATACCATGTTGTTTTTCTTTTTTTATTATTATTAAATTCATCTGTATGAGTTAGTGTTCCATAGTTGAAAAATTGAATTTGTTGAATAGTTTCATCTGAATTATAGGTTGTTTTTGTCTTTAATCTAGGTATTAAAGGTCTGTGTACTAAATCGTTATATATACTAAGACCACAATAATATTCTTTGATTAACTCAGCTTGTTTGTTTATTACACTATCATCCGGTGGGTTTGGGTTTTTATTATTTTCAAATTCGTACATCAAACTAATTTTGTTGTTAGAGTATTTTGTTTTTTTAATTAACAAATTTTCGTTTTCGTCTCCGTTATATTCTTTAATTTCTTTAATTTTGCCATCGAAAATTCATGTTCTTTGATTTTTTTCCCTTCTTCATTAAATTCATGTATAGATGCGATTTCCCTGTTATCATAGTAATTCTTGTTTTTAATTCTTTTCCTTTCTTCATTAAATTCATCAATAGATTTAATTTCGCCATTTGGAAAGTATTCTGTTGTTTTGATTAAATAATTATTTTCATTGTACTCTTCAATCGATTTAACAGTCTTGTCATCTGGACCATAAGTTGTTTTTTTAGTTATTATTGGTTTTTCATTTATAAGTTTATCTTTTCTCCATTCAATATATTGATCTACACATTGTTGACGATAAGCTAAGACTTCTTCTTCTGTTTTACTAATACCTAACTTTCCGTTTAAAGCTTCATCTAAATCAGAAGGTAGTATAACTTCATGATCTGGGTTCGCATGATAATTTAATACATAACGATCGTATGCGCTTGTTAACATGTCAACCCATTGACGATTAGCTAAGAAAATTTTTTTCTGATTAAAAGCTTTTGTGACTAAATTTTCTAAATGATTAACAGCGTGATAACTTAATCTATATTTGTTTTGTATTGCGAACCATTGTAAAAAACCAGGAATTTCTTGTTTTTCAAAGCTATCAATTTTAATTTTCTGGCCGAAACGACTTACTAAAGCAGGATCTACTTTATTTAAAAAATTAGTAGCGCCAAATAATATAATTTTTTTCTTTGAACTGTTAATACCTTCTACACGTGATAATATATTTCCTATAATTGTGTTTTGTTCGGTAGCAACAGTAGAAGTTTCATTGTTACGAGCGGGCAACCCGTCAATTTCATCAATAAAAATAATGGTTTTGTCATGTCTTTCAGCTTCTCGCCAAACCGCTTCTACTGCTTCAGACCCTTCACCAATATATCTTTTAGAAAATTTAGAAGGTTCAAAAGCAATATAATGAGCGCCTGTTTCTCCACTTAGAGCTGTTAAAAGATGAGTTTTCCCTGTTCCAGGTGGCCCATGTAATAAAATCCCTTTTGGGGTCTTTGCGCTTTGACCTAAAATATATTTTTTTTCATCACCTTTTAAATGATTAATAATAGTTTCAAATTGCCTTTTTTCATTTTGCATACCATAGACATCTTTAAATGTTTTTTTCTTATCTGTTATTGGCTTATTATCAACAATTTCATTTAACCTTTGAATAAAAAAATGTTCTTGTTTTAATAAAAATAATTTATACGCCAATAATTTTTTTTCTTCTTCATTGTTTGTTGTTGGGTTTAACAATTTTGTAACGTGGTTTTGTTCCTGTTTATTGAATTTTACAGCCTCATTTAAAGCTTTTTTTTCTTTTTCAAGTTGTTCTGAAATATTCTGTTTTTCCAAATATTTCTTTTTTTGTTCTGGTGTTAATCTTACTACATCCGTTTTATTTATGTTTTCTTTCAGTTTCGTTATTGTTTCTTGTAACGGTTCAATTTGTTCTTGCGTTTTTTGTTCTATTTGTTCGTTTGAATTTTTATTTTCTTCTTCTATTTTATTTCTTTCATCAGGCGACATTGTTTTATTTTGTAGTTCTTTTTGATTTTCTGCATGAGCTTTTTGTAAATCAGTTAGTTCCTTTATATACTTTATTAAAAGATCATTTTGATTATTAAATTCTTCTTTTTTATTTTTTTCATCAGGCGATATTGTTTTGTTTTGTAGTTCTTTTTGATTGTTTGCTAGGTCTGTTTGTAAATCAGTTAGTTTATTTATATACTCTGTTAGATAATCTTTTGAAAAATCATTTTGGTTACTAACCTTTTCTGTTTTGTTTGTTGTTGTTGTTTGTTCTTTTGTTTCTAATTTTTTTAGCCTTTGTTCTATCAAAGATAAAACTTCTTGATTTCCTGTATTATTAACAACAGGTTTTTTGATTAAACCATAATAAAGACAAAGTCCTGTAATTAAACCCAATAACAAAGCTACCCAAATAAAATAAATTTTTTTAACGAGAGACATAACGACCTCTTTTCTTTTTTTTATTATTCATTAATATTTGTATTGTTTTCATTTTCGTTTACATTTTGTTGTTGTGTTTCGTTTGTATCATCAGGTTTTTTTAATTGTTTGCATTATGTGTCATAACTGTATTATCTTTTTGTGGCGGATCCTGAAGAATTTTTGAAAGTAATGCAAAAGCAGGAGCAAAAATTAGCGCAAAAGATGCCACCTACACCACAACAAAAACCTAATATAATTAACCCTATAATAAACGCAATTATACTTAAACATTCTTCTCACTTTTTGGCAATTTTACATGTATTGGCGAAAACATCATAAAAGCAATTTAATATAGACTATAAAAAAAATTTTATTATTGAATAAAATGGATTATACGTAATTTCAATGTATATATATTTCTATTGTGATTATAAAACAAAAAAAAAAAAAAATTTTAACATTCAGTTTTTTTATAAGGTATCCAATTAATTTTTATAATGATAGAATAATTTTTTTTATAAAAAAATATCTTTGCTTATAATAAGTAAAAATTATTATAAGCAAAGATAATGTTTAAAATAAATTAGATATTTAATATTGATTTTGTTTTAATACTTTATTAAATAAGATAATTTATCGTTTTTTTGTTCGAATTTAATTAATATAAAATAATATAATAAAAATTTTTATTATTTTTATTATTCAGTAAATATCATGAAAATATAATTATCTTATTTTATTATTTTAGATATTTTTTTTATTTAAAATTAATTGATTTAGTATAAAAAAATTTAATTTTATACTGTTTTGTTTTTGATAAAAATTTATAGTCATAAATTCAACCATGTTTAAGATTATGACAGTTGGTGAGGTGGAAGTGTTCTAAAAGTTTAGACACTTTTTGTTTGTTTTAATAAAAAAAAAGATTAACTAATAGTTAGTCTTAAAGATTTTTTAAAAAATAAAAAGTGTTTAAAGTTTTGAAATATCTTAATATTGGGGATTTTGTGGTGGATAAGGATTTTGTGGTGGATAAGGGGGATATTGAAAAGCATTTTTATCTGTTTTACCCCCGAAACAAATTAAACCAGAAAGCAGAATTACAACTATATAACTTAGACATATTTTTTTTGAGTGTTTCACTTCCCATTTAGAACTTGCTTTTAACGCTAATGACGCTAATTTCGTGTCTTCTAATATTCCAATATCGTTATTTGATAATGCGTAATCTTGGAATTCTTTAACATTATTTAATCTTATATAATGAATTATTAAGACATCTAGTATCCACAAAAACAGTGTTAAAAAAATAAAAGATATAATTCTTTTAAAACTAAATTTTATATCAAAATTTCTCATTTTATAAAAACATTCTTTTTTGTATTTATTACTACTAATTATTAATTAATATCATTTAAAAATTATAAACAAAAAAAAAAAAAAACAATTTTAATATTCAGTTTTTTTTATAAGATATCAAATTAATTTTTATAATGATTAGAATAATCTTTTTATAAATAATTATCTTTACTTATATTTTCGTAAATACCTAAGAACAGATTTTCTTTTAATAATAATTTTTGTTTTCATATTAAACCTATCATCATATTTGTTTTCCATTTTGTCTGTAAATTCAATTTCAAAAGATAAATTTTTTTATATTTGTTATATGTTAAACATATAACAAAAAGAATAATATTCCAAATTAAAAAATAAATTATTGGATTCGTTTTTTATTATTCATATTCTTAAGTCCTTGTAAAATTTGCTTTTATTATGTTAAATGATGAATTATTATCTATTTTTATATATAAAAAATGAAGTATTTTTTGAATTATATAATTTTTAAGATAAATTATCAATTTTCTTGATTCTAGCAAATACACAAATAATTAAAAAGATTTTTTTATTGAATAACTCTTTAAAAATAGAAATCATTAATCTATTATCCTAAAATCCTAATCATTCGGTTATTTATTTTTGGGAGTAAATAAAAATTTAATAAATTTTTTTAAACCAGAAACAATTTTAAAAAAATCATCTACAATACAGAAAATCAAAGGCAAATAACCTATTAACATGATAAAAAGAAAAATATAGGTCGTGTTAGAAAAGAAAACTTTATATCTATTTAATAAAAAAAAATTATTTTTTCTCCTCATATTCGCCAGATAAAATCAATATTCCAGGAATTAAAAAATAAATCAAACAAATGCAACCGACAATTTTTCTAGTGGAATTGCTAGCTTTTCCTTTGAATATTTTAGTCAAACAAATTATCAATGGGATGGTAAGTATCATGAAAGGGATGGTAAGTATCATGAAAATCATTAATATAGAAGGTATAATTGCCAATACACAACCCACCTTAATCATTGCATCCACGTTTTTTTTGTTCCAAAGGTGGTAGATATTGTGGATTTTGTCCATATGGTGGATTATTTGGTTTTTGTCCATATGGTGGATATTGCGGATTTTGTTGATTTTGTGGTGGATATTGTGGATTTTGTCCATATGGTGGATTATTTGGTTGTTGTCCATATGGTGGATTATTTGGTTTTTGTCCATATGGTGGATTATATTTTTTATCTTTCATTTTATTATTATTTTTTTTATTTTTCATAATATTATTCTATCCTCTATATAATTTTTTAATTTTTTTAATTTATAAAGTTTACCATTAAACATGAATAAATTATACGCTTTTTGAGTTTTTTGTCTATTACGTATGATACCCCATCCAAACCATGCGAGCAAATTTTCAAGCATACTACTTTTCATGATAGCTCTATAATAAACGATCACAAGTAGAATTATTAAATTAAATCAAAAATACAATAGCTAACGTTGAATTAAATGCTGACGAACTTATTTAAAAAGTACCACTTTTTAAATAAGTTGGTTTTTTTGCATTTGTTTTTTTACTTTTTTTTAATTTTCTATTTTGTAATCTCGCGACTAATAACTCTTTTTTTAAATCTTTTGTCATTGTTATTTCGTTAATTTTTTTTATTTATTAATTAAAAATTTAAAAAAATTTTTAAATTAAGTTTTAATATTAATAAAAATACTTTTAATTATTAACTTTAATTTTGATCCCTTTTTTTTCTTTATTTATTATTACTAATTATTAATTAATATCATTTACAAATTATAAACAAAAAAAAAAAAAAACAATTTTAACATTCAGTTCTTTTATAAAGTATCCAATTAATTTTTATAATAATAAAATAATCTTTTTTTTATAAAAAAATATCTTTAATTATAATAATTAAAAATTATTATAATTAAAGATAAAAAATTAAAAGGCTTATGAATAAGTCAAATATTATTTTTTTTAGAAAGTGTATCATACCAAAATAAAAAATTTATCAAATTTGGATAAATTATTTAAGATCATTTAATTAAATTCAGAAAAGAAATAACTTTACTTATAATAATTTTTTATTACTATAAATAAAGATAAAAAATTAAAAGGCTTATGAATAAGTCAAATATTATTTTTTTTAGAAAGTGTATCATACCAAAATAAAAAATTTATCAAATTTTGATAAATTATTTAAGATCATTTAATTAAATTCAGAAAAAAATATCTTTAATTATAATAATTTTTTATTACTATAATTAAAGATAAAAAGAAATAAAACAAAGAAAGTAGAAATTAAACAATGAAAAGAGCGGCCATAAAAACTGAACAGTCATCATTAATTTTCATTATGATAATTTTTTTTATTATCAATAAAAAAAATCAAAATAAGGTCTAAAAGCGGTTTAATATCAAATATGTTTGTATATATAGGATATTTATTAAATATTAGTTCGCTTTTGTTTGATATCAATCAAAAACATAAAATTTTTACTGTTTTTAAGTTTAAATATTAAAAAAATATTTTTTTTAATTATAAAAAATAAAATGGTTTACATAATATACATTATAGGAAGCAATTGATTAACAAAAAAGACCTAAAAATAGTATTTTTTA
Source organism: 'Prunus avium' virescence phytoplasma (assembly GCF_050916135.1). NCBI lineage: Bacteria > Bacillati > Mycoplasmatota > Mollicutes > Acholeplasmatales > Acholeplasmataceae > Candidatus Phytoplasma > 'Prunus avium' virescence phytoplasma. The sequence goes on from NZ_CP069156.1 coordinate 265,184, forward strand.
TTTTAATTTTTTTTATAAAATAAAAATTTTATTTTTTTCGATATTTACCGAATAATAAAAATATAAAAATTTTTATTATATCGATTTATATTAGGTAAAATTTAACAAAAAAATGACATTTATGTAATAGTAAAGTGTTAAAAAGAAATTAATATTAAAATGATTTCAAATATTATTTTTTTATCTTTACTTATAATAATTTTTTATTATTATAAGTAAAGATAATTATTATAAAAAATTTATTAAATCAATTTATATTAATTAAAAGCGAACCAAAAAAATGATATTTGAATGATATTCTATATATACAAACGTAATTGATAACGCGTATTGAACCGCTTTTAGACCTTATTTTAATTTTTTTACTGATAATAAAACAATTATCATAATGAAAATTAATGATGACTATTTCATTTAGAAATCCATTTAGCTTTTATAGTCATATACCTTCCATTAATCAATATCTTCTTTTTTTACCTTATTTATTTTTATCTTTATTTATAGTAATAAAAAATTATTATAAGTAAAGTTATTTCTTTTCTGGAGTCTAATTAAATGATCTTAAATAAGTTATCCAAATGTGATAAAGGTATGATACACTTTCTAAAAAAATAATATTTGACTTATTCATAAGTCTTTTTAATTTTTCATCTTTAATCATAATAATTAAAAATTATTATAATTAAAGTTATTTATTTATAAAAAAGATTATTTTATCATTATAAAAATTGATTCGAACCCATTTTTTTCGACTATTAAAAATTAAATAAACGGATTTATTTATTTTTTTAATTAATACATAATTTGTTTTTAATTAAGTTTATTTAAATTTTAATAGTCTATTTTTTAGTGGGTAACCATATCAGAAACATTTGTCTTTTTAATCTATTTTCAATAAATTTTCCGATAAATAACAAAAATATAATAAAGATTAAAATTAATATTTATTTGTCTTCATATTATAAATATGCTAAAATGTTATATAATAATTGGTTATTGTTATGTTTAAGATCAAAAAGTTTGAGATGAGTGTCAAAAAAAAATCATAATTTAAGATAAATTTTTTTAATTTAAATATTAAAAAAATAATTTTATCACATATTTTTTTTAAGAAAAAAATATCATTAAATGATTTAGCAAAGAGAATTTAAAAAAATGAGAAAATCTTAATAGAAAAAGAGAAAAATATATAAAGTGAAAAATATTATAAAATTGTTGGTTAAAACAGAAGTTCCGAATATAAAAGAAAATATTAAAACAAATATTATTAAACATTTAAAAATACATCAAGAAGATTGTTATTATTATTTTAAAAAAATGATTAAAGCTGATAACAAAATTTTTTATGCAGAAATCAAAATGTCAAATCGAGATATTAAAATATTTTTTTCAATCAATAAGGACAGACAAAAAAGTATTATCGGGTTTAAATTTTGTATAGAACTCGACAACTTAAAGTTAAAATTTTTAAATGATGAATATCAATTTGAAGAAGAAATATATGTAAATATTTATAAAGATAACAATAATAAAACCTGTAAAAAAGATCAAGAACAAGAGATTAATTATAATAGAAATATTATTATTACTTTTATAAAATCAGTAAGATCAATATTAGACAATCAAACAGAAAATACTTCAATAAGCGCTTTATCAACAATGCTTTCTTGGCCAGAACTTTGTTATAATATTCAAAACATAGATGCAAAGAATAAAAGTGAAGAACATTATAAAGAATTTTTGAAAGATATAGAAAAAAAATATCTAAATAAAGACATTAAAAATATTAAAAAAGAAGAAGATAGTTTTTTTTCAAAAAACTTGTTATATCAATTAAGATGTGATTTATATCACGGCAATCAAAATATTTCTCATTATAATTTACTTTATAATGTTCAAAATGACAATGATTCGAAAGAAAATATAAAATTACCTTTCGAAATAAGTAATGAATTAAAGGAAATAACACAAAAAGTTACAAACAAACGATCTTATTTTAATTATTATAAACGGATTAAATATTGTTTAGAACAAATTCATAATTTTGAATTAAAAGATAATGAAAAAGATAAAGATATAGTTGAATTAAAAAATAATATAGAACAATTGACATTATTACAATGTAAAGAAAAAAAGTTTCTTGATGCACAACAAACATTACTAGATAATCAAAAAAACTTAAATGAATTTTTAAACAATAACGACAAGCAAAACAAATCAACATATTTTCTCTATTTGGTAAAAGCTTTTATCGACATTTCAAAAGAGCAATTAAACTATATTAAAGAAAATATTTCAAAATGCACAGAATGTCAAGAATATTTTAAAAAATATCTTCAAACATATTATGAAACCTTTAAAAATGACGCCTTAAAGGATTTAAAAAATAAAGGTTTTGGTTTTATATGTAGATATAATTATATAATAGAAAAATTTCTTTTTTTAGTAATACAACATCCTTCTCAGAAGTGCCAATTTCAGAAAAAGATAAATGAAAATATAAATACAACAAATAAACAAAAAAATAAACAAACAATTGTAGAAAATATTTGTAAAGATATAAAAGAACAAATCAATAATAAATTTTTTATTTCTTGGAAGAATGATATGATTATATATAAACTTATGAAAGAAATTTTTCAAAAAAAATATAAAGAAGTAGAAAAAGAGCAAAAAGAAAAAATTAAAAAGTGTGAGAAAATTTTTGTTGAAGATATAGATAATTATAAGAACATATGTTCTGAAATACGGAATATAATATCAAATAGCAAAAAAACGTATCAAAAACAAATGCCTTATTATAATATTCTTCTAAATATAGATTTTGATATTAAAAATTCAAAAAAAATTGAAGAAATTAAAAAAATTAAAAATGAAATTCTCAAAATATATAGAAATCATGAATGTAAATATGAAAATTGTTTATATATGGATGAAAAAAATACGAAAAAGAAGAGGGAAGATATCAATATTAATTTTCTTGTAGAATCTTATTTTGATGAAAAATGTTCTGAAAAACATAAAAAATTAATAAAGAAAGTCTTAAACAAATCCAAAACTATGACCACTAATTTAATCTTAAAAAAAATAGAAACAATAGAAAATAATAATGATGTATCACAAATCGATTCTAAATTATTGGAGATAGAATTATTGAAAAAATTAAGTGATTTGGAAAAAGGTGCAGAAAAAAATCTTAAGTCGAACAAATCTAAAAAAATATATTCTTTTTTACAATTATTTACTAACAAAAATGATAAGGGAGAAATGGTGTTAAACTTACCAATAATAAATATTAATATAAGAAATTTATTTTATTTTTTTTATAATTTTTTATTCCCGAAAACGAGTAAAAACGAATCGCCTTGGTTTGAAAAAAATCATGAAAATATTTTATTATATGATTTACAAATTAAAAAAGATTAATCAAAATGATTTATTTTTAAAAACTCCTATTTTTTTATATATCACCATTTTTCAAGAGATAATAAAAATTTTTGTTCATTTTGGATTTTTTCGTAAATATCTAAAAATATTTTTTGATTTAAGAATAATTTTTTTGTTTTCATATTAAACCTATAATCATATTTATTTTCCATTTTGTCTGTAAATTCAATTTCAAAAAAGGTAAATTTTCTATTGTTGTTATCTTGTTTATGTAATCTAATTTTGAAAATTATAAATGTTTTTAAGATTTTAAAACATTCTTTTAATATATAAATTTTTGTGTTGTAATTTATCAATTTATTTTTTGTTTTTTCGCTCCTTTGTTTCCGAGTTTTGACAATAAAAAAAATCAAACTCAATTTTTAGTTTGATTTTAGGTATTAATTTTGATTATTACGTTTTTTCGAGTTAAAGAAAAAAAATAAAAAACTCTTCATTTTTTTCTTATCCTATATGTTTTTTTACAAAAAATATAGGATTTTTCTTTATATGAAATATTTTCTTTTAGTTATTTTTTTCAATTTAAATTAATAAATTATTTAAATAATATTGTTTTTGAAGTTGATAGTTTTGTAATAAATTCTTTTCTAAATTTTGTTTTTCATCTAATAAAGATAAGAAAGCAGTTATTTTTTGTTGTTGTTGTAAACTAGGATATTTTATTATTAAATTTTTTATTTTTTCAACTGGAATTTGTACTTGTCCTGTAGTACCGACAGCCATATCATGTAATTTCTTAAATCCTATATATTCAGAATTCATAAAATATAATAAATAACGAGAATTTATAATTGTTTTATTAGCGCGAATAATACAACCACATGAATTAATAATCGTTGAATATTTGAAAATGGAATGTCGGAAAAACCCAATACGACCAGCAGTACCCTTACCTTGTTTATTTAAAATAAGATCTTCTTCTTGTAATAATTTATCGTAAGATATTTTGATATCTTCAGTTGAATAATATCTTATTTTAAGATTAAATTCGTCTAATCCTCTTATTTGGCCAGATTTAAGACATTCAAATTTTATTTGATTAATTTTTTTAAAATTATTCGTATCACAAGAATAAAATTTATTTTTTGGATTTGTACCAAAAATAATAAACGCAATTTCTTTTAAATAAGATTGTTCTTCCCATTCTTTTTCAAACTCTGGAAATCTTAATTGTCTTTCCATTAATTGATTTAAATAATATTTTTGGCGTAATTCTATATCCTTAATAATTTCACTTTGTATTTTAATTCTTTCATCTAATAAAATTAAGAAAGAAGCTATTTTGTTTTGTTCTGAAAGAGAAGGGATATAAAATTTTAATTTTAAAAATTTTTGCATATCCGTGACAACTCTGCCACTCGAAGTTCCTTTTTTAATTATTAATTTAAATATTTCATTATTTTTTCGTGAACGAATAGCAAAAAATAAAAATAAAACAGAAATAAAAGAATAATTAATTAAATAAACTTTATAAGAAGGGGAAACTAATACTTTTCCTAAATCAAGGTTAATACAAATGGTGCCTCTATCCAAATTTTGTGGGCAAACAACTAAATTATTAGAACCTACAATTTTATAACCAATATCATTTTTACTAGCTATTTTTTTCAAAAAACGTTCTTCTTGTAATATTAAACCTTTTTTAGCGGATACACTGGCTATTTTATATTGATTTAAAACAGTACTTTTTTCTTTTCTTTCTTTAAGAAATTTATTTAATGATTGTTCTTCCCATTCTTTTTCAAACTCTCGAAATCTCAAAGGGGGACACTTAAGGAATTGTTTATCAGGCATATTTTATTTTTCTCTTAATTCTTTTAAATAATTATTTATTTCTTTTTCTATTGCTTTTTTTTGATTTTCTAAGGTAATAATATTTTTCTCTATTTCGACGATATCAATATTTTCTTCTTTTGTTTCGGAGGTAATATAATGATTAATAGACAAATCATAATTATTCTGTTTGATTTCTTCTATAGAAGCGACATAAGAAAGGCTATTTATTTTTTTTCGATCTAAATAAAGTTTTAAAATATTTTGAATATTATTTTCGCTTAAAGTATTTTGTTTTCCAGGACTATATTCTTGTGAAGCATCAATAAATAAGACATTATTGTCTTTTTTACATTTTCTAATAATTAAAATACAAGTTGCGATACTCGTACCATAAAAAATTTTTTCTGGTAAACCAATAACAGCGTCTATATATCCTTTTTCTAAAATATGTTTCCTAATTAAACCTTCTGCATTCTCTCTAAATAAAATTCCATGTGGTAAAACGACCGCGCAAACCCCTTCGTCTTTTAAACAATAAATCATATGTTGAACAAAAGCCCAATCCGCTTTATTTTTAGGCGCTAATCCTCCGTAACCTGAAAAACGTTCGTCTGTTTGAAAAAGAACACTTTGATTAACAGAGTCTTGACGCCACGTTTGGCTATAAGGAGGATTAGCGACAATAATTGAAAAACCGCCTTCTTTTTCTACAATTTCACGATGAGGATGTTCTTCAGATTGAAAAAAATTAGTCAAAGTATTTCCAAGATATAATTTGATTTCAAAATAATCAATAGCATGCATTAACATATTCATTCGAGCTAAATTATAAGTAGTATCGTTTAGCTCTTGACCACAAATGATAATAGAATTTTTGGCATTTTTAACAATATTATTTTTACTTTTGATTTTTCGAACCACTTGTAACAACAAAGATCCGCTCCCGCAAGTAGGATCATAAATTTTTAAATTACTTGTTGAAGGATTGAGAACTTGATTTGAAGTTACCATTTCAGCCATTAAAGCAGACACAGCTATTGGAGTAAAAAATTCTCCCGCTTTTTTACCTGCTGAAGCCGCAAATTCTCCAATTAAATATTCATAAATATCTCCTAAATAATCACTACAAAAACTTTCATAAGGACACAAATTATCAATTTTTCTCATTAAATTACTTAATAAATCATTTTTATCTGAAGTTGTTTTACCAATTTTATTATTATCTAAATCAATAATAGAGAATAAATTATTAAAAACATCACGATAATTAGTATTTTTAGAAGTTTCTTCAATAGAAGCAAAAGCATTCATTAATAGTTTATAATTAAAATCTTCTTTTTTATTTTGAATGAGGTAGATGAAATGAGACCACAACTCTTCTGGTTTAAGATAAAAACTTAATTTTTCTTTTAATAATTTTTGACAGTCCGAATCTTGATATTCTTTTTCATAATCTTCTATTTCTTCTTCTTTTAAATATTTTTCTAATTTTTCTGATAAAAAACGAAAACATAAAAGTCCTAAAATATAGTCTTTAAATTCAAAAGCGTCCATGTTACCGCGTAAATTACAAGCCATTTTCCATAAAGAAGTTTTTAAATTAATTAATTTATTTGTTTCATTCATAAACGGTTAATTTTCCTTTCAGAGTAATATTTTTTAATAAAATGTTTTATAAAATCATAAATTAAATCTTTTAATTTCATTTTTAATTTATATTTTGGGATATTTAGCAATTGAAGATTATTTTTTCGATAAGCATCTATCGTTTTATTACCTAAAATTTTATGAATATAACGCCTAATAGAACTCTCGTCTGCGCCAAATTGTTGGTATTCGATAATGTCTTTTAATTCTTCTAATGGTAAACCTAATTCATTCGCTTTTTCTTTTAATTCCGATTCTTGAGTTTTTTCGATAAAGTTATAATAATGTTTAATTAATTTATTATTTGATTCTTGTTTTATAGATTGAAAATAATCAAAAAAAGAATCAGAACTAAAATATTTTTGTAATAATTTTTTCTGATTAGACGTGAAATTGCATAATGATATCTGTTCTTCTATTTTAAAGAGAATTTGGGATTTATCGTTAACATCTTTTTTATACGACGATTCGGAAAGTTTAAGTGTATCACGAAGTTTAAATACATTATTAAATAAATTATATAAATTATCTAAATTATCTAAATAATCTAAATCTATAATAAATTCTCTTTCTTTCTCTTCTTCTTCTAATTGGTCTCTTTTTTGTTGATAAAGTTTTAATTCTTCCTCTGACAAAGAAAATTCATTTATATTAAAACTTGGTTTAGGACGCATTATTTCAAGTTGATTATCGATAACATTAACAAGCTTGATAAATATATCTTTGTTTTCATTTTTTAAATCATAAACATCTTCCGGCTTAGGAGTTATTTGACGTAAATCTTCAATAAATTTTCGAAATTTTTCTTTTTTTTCTTCAAAGGTTGTTGATGAGGATGTATTTATTTTTTGATGTTTTCCGTCTTTGATTTTTCTATATTTACTTTGATAATTAAAAAAATCTTCTTCGTTGATATGAAAATTATTATTCTTGACATCTTTATTAAATTCTGGTTGATATGTTTTTAAATTTTTTCTTTTTTTCTTTAAATCATTAAATTTTTTTAAATATTCATTTTCTTTTTTTGAATAACCGATAATTTCTTGATTTACCGTTTGAGGATCAGGAGCGAATTGGCGAAAATCTTCACTTGTTCGATTATATTCTTCTTTTGCTTCAGTATAACTTTTCTTAACGATAATGTTATCTTTATCATTATGGCCATTGGAAGCGAATATTTTTAAAGAATCATCAACATCTTCTTTAGTAGTTTGAAAACAATAAATATTACCATATGGTTTAAATCTATCATTGTCTTTACGAATAGTACGAGAAAAAGCTTGAAATAATTCATGTTTTTGTAAAGGACGATCTACATATAAAGCGTTTAATAAAGGAGAATCAAATCCTGTTAAAAACATACGTACTACAATTAAGATATTAATTTTGTTTTCTTTCATATCTTTTAAAATAATTTGATGATAATTTTTGATATCAGAACTAGGATCGTATTCTTTAATGATTTTGTCTAATTGTTTTTCTGAAATAGATTGTTCTTGATTTGAATTTTCTTTTAAATCAATATTATTGCTAAAAATGGCTGCTATTTTGAAGGAATGAAGATTCGGATCTTCTTTTAATTTTTTTTGAAAAAGTTCATAATATTTTAATAAATGTTTTATATCTTGAGCTATTAATATAGCGTTATATTTGCGGTTTTGTGAAATGTCATTATGATTATCTAAAATATATTGAACTTTAGAATCTAGGTCTTTGTATTTTTTTGGTAAATAACGGATACAAAAAGGTAAAATACATTTACAATTGGTTGTTTCTTTTAAAGCGTTATACATAGTATAACTATGTTTATAATCACCACCAAAAAGTTCTTCTGTACTTTTTTCATTTTTGAGGATATGATCTTTAAATAAAGGAGTTCCTGTAAAGCCAAAAAAACGAGCTTCAGGAAAAGTATTTTTCAAAGTATTATGCATGGAACCAGATTGGGTGCGATGACATTCGTCGATAATAAAAAAAATGTTTTTTTGACGCCATTTTTCTAAAAGTTTTCTATTTTGAGACATTTGAGTTAATTTATACATTTTATGAATCAAAGTAGCAACAATTTTATTAGAAGGTTCTTGAAAATATTGAATTAAAGCTTTTGTAGTTTCAATTTTTTGTATTGACTTTTCGTTAAAACTATAAAATTCTTGGAAAGTTTGGAAATCTAATTCTTTTCGATCAGTTAAAAAAAGACTTGTGCATTTGTTGTTGATTGTAGAATATCACATAAAGCGAAAGAAGTAAAAGTTTTTCCAGAACCGGTAGTATGCCAAATATAACCATTATTTCCTGTGTCTTCGGCTAATTTTAATAACGTTTCTGTAGCATGTATTTGGTGAGGACGCATGATTAATAAACTTTTTTTGTCTTCATGTGAAAAAATATAACGAGCGATAATTTGAGCTAAACGACAAGGTTTTAAAAAATCATCAATAAAAACAATAAGATTATTCATATATTGATAATCAAAATTAGTCCATTGAAAACGATATCTATTTAATAAATTAGATTTTTCTTGAGGTTGATTGGCGAAATATTCAGTTTCATTTCCGTCAGAAATAATTAAAATTTCAATATAACGAAACAAACTTTGAAAATTCGAAGAATAATCTTTAATTTGATTAAAAGCTTCTTTTAGACCTTGCCATTGTTTTTTTAATTCTATTAAGACTAAAGGTAAACCATTAATAAATAAAACTAAATCATAACGAGCGTTGTTTTGATTATTTTGAAGGTCTTCCATGACTACTTGGCGTGCTACTTGAAAAAGATTTTTACACCAATCTTTTTTATTAAATAATTCTAATAAAAAACCTTTTTTAGAATCACGCATTTTGACATTATGTTTTTCTCGAAGCGGCTCAAAAGTGTCTAAAACATTTTTTATTTTGTTATCATTAAAAAGAATATATTCTAAATCATCAAACCAATTTTTATGTAATTGATTGATATTAGTAAAATTTGAATCGATTTGATTATCTAAATTATATTTTAAAAATTGGTTTTGAAAATTCTTTGTTAAATCTTCTCGATTTTTAATTATAACTTCTTCATAACCTAAAGATATCAATTTTTGAAAAGCTTTATCTTCTAATTTTTTTTCGTATAACATTGAGATATCCTCTTTTTTAAATTTTTTTATTATTAAATTATTTTTAAGTTTATTATTATTTTTTTAATTTATAGTAATTGTTTTCAAATAAAATATTCCATTATTATTCAAATAAATTTCTTCCCGTAAATTGATAAAAAAAATACTTATAAAAATCATAATATATAATGATAATTTGTTTACCACATTTACATTTAAAATCTTTTGAATCAATTTATTTATAATATACAATTATAAAACAAAAAAAAAAAAAAACAATTTTAACGTTTATTCGGAAATTTTTGAAATATTATTGAAATAAAGATAACTAAATAATATTCTTATTTTATCTCGATTTTTATTTTTTGAAAATACATGTATATTTGACAAAATAAGATATATTTTATAATTATGGCAATGACCCAAAATAAAAGTCTTTTTTTATTTCAGTCAAAAAAAGAAAAAACATCTTATAATATGAAACATGATCCAAAAGTCTAAAATTAATATTGTGAAAAAAATAATCAAAATTCTTTTTTTAATTTAGATAATTCAAATAAAATAAGATCTTAAGAAAATGAAATGCTTATTCAATTTAAATTATTTTTTTCTTAATATAATTAAGATATTTAAAATAAAAAGTATCTTTTCCATTATTGAAATCATTTTATTTTTTATGATATTTTTTTGATTATTAATTGAGGATTTCGAGTTTACAAAAAAAAGTTAAACTCATATTATAAAATATTTATAAACAAAGCTTCATTAGGGCAACTTTAACATAAAAAAAATATTTTTTTAATTAATGATAAAATAATATTTATATTAAAAAAAATAAATTTAGATTATTATTGTAACTTTATTCGTCAATACAATTGAAAATAAAATGATTCCAAGAATGATGAAAATTATAAAAATATTTTTTTACAAACAAATGCTCTTATTTATTCTTTGATTTTTGGAGAAAGTTAAAAAAATAAATTCTGGTTTGAGAATAACAATATCCGTCCTTAATAAGACGTATAAACTGTTAATTAAAAAACCCGAATATTTTTATTTAATATAAAAAAACAAGCTAATTTTCAAAAAGAGAAAGGTTTAACGAGAAATAAAGTTGGTTAAAGAAAGAAGAAAAGATATGCAAGTTAATTAAAAAAATAGTTTGTAATCGAATTATGATGGGTTTCTCTTTTTTGATGTACAAACTTAATTTCTTTTATAAATAAAAAAAATTAAAATTAAGTTGTTTTTTTGTAGAAAAAATGTGTTTTTTTATTGACATTACCAACCATAATCATCGTCAAATGAAATATAAGTCTAAAAAAATAATAACTAAATTATAACAAAAGGAGTTAAAAAAATGAATTCTTATCCCTTGTCTTTCCAAGAAGTTGTTCCACTTTTTTTAAAAGAAAAAGCTTTATATATTAAAAAATCTTCCGTTTCAATTTATTATTTCAATATTAAAAAACATTTTATCCCTGTTTTTGGTAATTCTTATCATCTTACAGAACAAGAAGTGCAAAATTTTATTTTATTAAAACATCAGAAGGGTTTAAAAAATAAAACATTGAAAGGATCTCATTGTTCTTTTAAAAATGATTTTAAAATTTGCACAAAAAAATTATCATTGGCCATTAATAGAATTTCAATTACATTTTCCTCTTTCTTCTTATAAAACGCGTATTAAAGTTTTACCACGTAAAGACCAAAGAAAATTAATGACTTATTTAAAAAAAAAATTTTACTTTTCAAAATTTAGGACTTTTAATTGTTTTATCTTCAGGAATAAGAATTGGGGAAATTTGTGCTTTAAAATGGAAAGATATTGATTTTAAACGAAAACTTTTTTGTATTTCAAAAACACTTCAAAGATCAATGATTGTTAACCCGCAAAAAGCAAAAACAGAATTAATTTTAAATGAAGCAAAAACCCCTCAATCTCATCGTGAAATCCCTTTATCATCTTTTTTGTTTCATTTATTAACACCTTTAAAAAAAAATTTATGTTCTACTTTTTTTATTCTTTCAAATAATAAAAAGCCAATTGAACCACGTGTATTTCGTAAATATTACGAAAGACTTTTAAAAAAATTAAAAATTCCATTTATTAATTTCCATGGTTTAAGACATAGTTTCGCAACTCGTTTAGTAGAAACTAAAATTGATTATAAAACAATTAGTTCTTTATTAGGGCATCGCGATATCAAAACTACCTTAAATTTATATGTTCATCCGAATTATGAAACTAAAAAAAAATCTTTAGAAAAAATGTTACAAACTTTAATTTAATACATTTTTTTATCTCATATACATTATTTTTATTAACTTAAACTAAATATTAATATGAACGTAGTTATTTTAAAATATTTATAACTTGGAAAAGAATTAAGAGAAAAATAAAATATTCCTGATAAACAATTCCTTAAGTGTCCCCATTTGAGATTTCCAGAGTTTGAAAAAGAATGGGAAGAACAATCTTATTTAAAAGAAGTTACATTAAAAGAGTTAGTTGAAATAAAAACAGGTGAACAGTTAAATCGTACTAAATTTCAAACTCATGGGAAATATTATGTCATGAATGGCGGTAATAAACCATCTGGTTATTATTCTCAATTTAATACTCCCATGAATACAATTACCATTAGTCAAGGAGGTAATTGTGGTTATGTTCACTATCATCAAGTTCCTTTTTGGTGTGGCGCTCATGCTTTTAAATTAATTAAATGTCTTCAAAAGATAAATTATAGTTATTTATTTCATTATTTAAAAAAAAATGAATTTTGTTTAAAAAAATTAGGTTATGGAACAGGATTAAAAAATATTTCTAAAAAATCTTTAGAAAGTTTTTCTATTCTGTATCCATTATCCCTTCAAGAACAAAACAAAATAGCTTCTTTTCTTTCTTTATTAGATGAAAGAATTAAAATACAAAGTGAAATTATTAAGGATATAGAATTACACCAAAAATATTATTTAAATCAATTAATAGAAAGACAATTAAGATTTCCAGAGTTTGAAAAAAAAGAATATCATTGTTATAAATTAAAAGAGTTAGTTGAAATAAAAAGAGGAAAACGTCTTCTTAAAAAACAATTATCAACACAATTGAATGAAATAAATCAATATCCAGTTATTAGTGGTGGTCAAAAACCCTTGGGATTTTATCATCAATATAATGCTGGTAAAAATACTATTACTATTATTTGTTTCGGTAGTATTGGTTATGTTTTTTATCATAATAGACCTTTTTGGTGTAGTGATAGTTCTTTTTTAATTAATATAAAAAATGAATTAAAATCCAAAAATAATACATTATTTCTTTTTTATTATTTAAAAAAATTAGAAAATCAAATTAAAAATTATAAAATAGGAACAGCAAATCCAGGTTTACAAACAAATTTTAGTGAAAAAATATTATTATATTTGCCTTCTCTCTCAGAACAAAACAAAATAGCTTCTTTTCTTTCTTTATTAGATGAAAAACAAAATTTAGAAAAGGATTTATTACAAAACTATCGATTTCGAAAAAAATATTATTTAAATCATTTATTAATTTAAATTAAAAAAATAACTAAAAGAAAACATTTCATATAAAGAAAAATCCTATATGTTTTTTTAAAAAAACATATAGGATAAGAAAAAAATAAAGAGTTTTTTATTTTTTTTCTTTAACTCGAAAAAACGAAATAATTAAAATAAAAACTAAAAATAAAACTCAAAAAACTAAAATTTGAGTTTTATTTTTTTATTGTCCAAACTTAGAAACAAAGGAGACCTAAAATTAAAAATAAATTAACAAACGCAAACATAAAAAACTTTATTTTAGAATACTGGCGAAAATTTTTAAATATACTTTTAGTTTTTAAAATTAGATTATATAAACATTAACAATAATTTTAATATTGATAAAATATATTTTGTATTTATTAAATGTTTGTTTTATAAAAAAACACTAAATTCAAAAGTTAAGGTTTTTTTATTTAAATATAAATATTAAATTATTTTTTTGTTTTAAAAATAAATTTTATAGATTGGGCAAAAATTTAATTAAATTTAAATTTATATTTTTCAAAAAAACTTTTTATTTTTTATATTCTATCAAAAAAATAAAAAATTTAAATTATATTCGAATGAATAATAAAATTTTCAAAAAATTACTAAATAAATTTAATTAAATATTTTAAACAATTGTTAATTTATCTATTTCTTCTTTATTAATAGTTTCTTTTTCTAATAATAAATTAGTTATTTTATCTAATAAAGATTTATTTTCTTTAATAATTTTTCGGCATTCTTGATAACATTCGTCTACTATTTTTTTAATTTCTATATCAATCGTTTTTTTATCAGAAAAATCAGAATCTTGAGAAACACCTAAATCACTCATTCCATATTTAGTCACCATCAAACTAGATATTTTAGTAGCTTGTTTAAAATCCTCACAAGCTCCATTAGAAACATCGTCAAAAACTAATTCTTCAGCTACTCTACCGCCTAAATAAGAAACGATATTTGCTAACATTCTTTTTTTAGAAGAAAAGAAGGTTTCTTTTTCAGGTAACATTAAGTTATAACCGCCTGCTGAACCTCTTGGAATGATAGTTATTTTTTGAACTTTTTGAGCATGTTCTAATTTTAAACCAATGACTGCGTGTCCCGCTTCATGGTAAGCGACCATTTTTCTTTCTTCTTCAGTATATTTAATGGATTTTTTAGCTGGACCCATAAGTACTCTATCAATCGCTTCTTCTAGTTCTTCCATTGTAATCATTTCTTTTTGATTTCTGACTGTTAAAATAGAAGCTTCATTTAAAACAGCTTCTAATTGAGCTCCACTCATATAAGGGGTTTGTTTCGCTAATTGATGAAAATTAATCTCTGGAGCAACTTTTTTATTACGAGCATGTAATTTTAAAATAGATTCTCGCGATTTTACATCAGGTAAACCTACTTTAAAGATTCGATCGAATCTTCCTGGTCTTAACAAAGCCGCATCTAACATATCAGCTCTATTAGTAGCTCCAATAATAATGATTCCTTGATATTGCGAGAACCCATCCATTTCAGTTAATAATTGGTTGAGGGTTTGATTTGTTTCTTGAGGCCCTCCTGAAAAACCACTTCTTTTGCCGCCTAAAACATCTATTTCATCAATAAAGAGCACACAAGGAGCGTTATTCTTAGCTTCTTTAAATAATTTTCTGACACGAGAAGCGCCAACGCCGACAAACATTTCAACAAATTCAGAACCAGATACTGCATAAAAAGGAACTCCCACTTCTCCAGCTAAAGCTTTCGCTAATAAGGTTTTTCCTGTTCCAGGAGGACCTTCTAATAAAATACCTTTAGGTATTTTAGCTCCTACAGCAACATATTTTTGAGGTCTTTTTAAGAAATCAATTAATTCTTTCATTTCCTCTTTTTCTTCTTCATTACCAGCAACATCTTTAAATGTGAATCTAGATTTTTGTTTCGAAGATATAAGAGGGTTAGAATTAAGTTTGTTTGATGTTTTTTTGATATTGTTAATAATATAGAAAATAAAAACACTAGAAGAAAAAATAGGAATAATATCAAATAAAAATCTTAAAAAATTGAAATTATAAAAATAAACAGGTTCGAATTTAATTGAAGGCCTTTCTATTAAAAGACTTATCATCCCTGAATAAAAAGTAAAATCCATTTTAGTCCAAAAAATTTCTTTATTTCTTGTATAAGCTCTTATTTTGATTCTATTTTGATTTAATAATTTATTTCCAGGTTCTTCATGAGTAATCTTTTCAATATTAGAATTTTTAATCATTTGAATAATTTGATTATTTTCGACTTTAGTTCCTTTAGTAAAAAAATCATCAATTAATTCCTTTGCAATAAAGATACTTAAAAGAATCAAAAATAAATAAATCATTAATTTTGTTTTATTTATATTCATAATAATTTTTTGTCTTTTCTTAGAAAAATATTAAAATTTTTAAAATTAATTATGCGTTTTAAGTTCTTGTAATAAGAATTTTTTGTGGTTTAATCAACAAAGGAATGTTGATTAATTCTTGATAGCATTTTTTTTCTAATTCATTAAAAATATTTAATAATTCTTTTTTATAATTGTATTTTTGTTTTAAATTTAAAATTTTGTGTTCTAATTGTTCTATCGTTAATTCATTATTTACACTTTTATCTATTTTTTGCATTGTTTTAATAATTTTTTCGCTACATTTGTCTTTTTTATTTAAAGAAGTGAAAAAAGGTAAATTTGCTATATTATATTTTAAATCATCAACTACAATAATGTTATTATTTTTTGGTAATGATTGTTGCATTGGACTTATTTGTGAATCTTTCAATTCTATTGATATTTTGTCTCCGAAAGCATTTTTTAATTGTTCTTGTAATAATTGAGCTATTTGTTTATAATCATTAACATTTGATTGATTTGGCGAAATAATATTTAATTCAATCTTATTTAAATTTGCAGAATTAAGCGCTTGTTGAAAAAATTTTTCGCTTTTTCAAGATTATATGTATAACTTTCAACATTATTTTCAACATTTTTCGGAATATTATTCATTATAACATCAGGATGACCAGGTAAAAATAATTTATCTGGTAAAAAAGAAATTGCTTTTTTTTCATAAACAATTGTTTTATCATCATTACATTTGCTTAAATCATAAAATAATTTATCTCTATCGATTGCAAAAAATAAAGCTTTTCTAAAATTTATATTTTTGGAAATATTTTTTTGCGGATCGTTTTCTCCATAATTTAAATAAAGAGCTGTCATACGAAGAAAATCACTAGTATTTTTCAATTCATTTATGTAGTGAATTTGATAATCTTTATTTTGATATTTTTTTAATTTTCCTATTGTATTTGGGGTATCTAACGATAATTCTGTTATTTTTTCTGTATCAAATAATTGTTCTAAATTTTTTTGATTTTCACATATATAAATTTGCAATTTATTATTACTATCATTAATTTTAGAAAATGTATATAGTTGATTATCGACAAAATCATCTATTTTATAAGGTCCGTATGAAATAAAATAATTTTCTTTTGTACCATAAGAAGAAATGCTTAAATTATCACTCAAAGAATTTTTATATTCAGTAATTGGAACTAAAATAAGATTTTCATTTAATAAATTTATAATGTTTTTTAATGTTTTATTTTTTTGAAAAGAAATTTTAAATTTATTTTCATTATGGCAAGTTTTATCTTCAATCGTTAAATCTTGAAATTTACTATTTTTTTTTAATTGTTCTAAACTAAATAATATATGTTTTATAGTAATTAATTCATTATTTATGAATTTCATATTTTTATTTAAAGTAAAAGTGAATTCTGGACTCTCAAAAGAGTCTAAATTTTTTTCATTAATATTATATGTTTGTGCATCTTTTCCTATTACTTCAAGTTTGCACAATCCTTCAGTAATTTTTTGATTATTTTCATAATCAAAGTTAAAGTAGGGTGTTGTAAGATATTTAAAAATTTCTTTTTTTAATGCTTTACTAGAATTTATGTCGAAAGGGTTTAAATTTATATATTGATGTTGTATTGAATTATCTTTAACAACACCTTTTTTAATTATTTTACCATTATTTTCTTTTTCTGAATTATTTTGTATTGTGTCCGGGGCTGATTTTTGGGGACAATATCTTCTATTAATTATTTTTAGTCCTACAAAAACCAATATAACTATAGTAATTACAACGAAAACAATGATTAATATTTTTTTATTTTTGTTATAAAATTCTTTAAAATTCATTAATTAATTTTTTATCCTTTCTTTTTTTATTTGCTATTAATTAATACTAGTTATGCTTATTAAAGTTTAATTAATATTAAATATAATTATAAACAAAAAAAAAAAAAAAACAATTTCAATGTTCAATTTTTTTATAAGGTATCGAATTAATTTTTATAATGATAAAATAATCTTTTTTTATAAAAAATATCTTTACCTATAATAATTAAAATTATTAGAATTGAAAGCTATTTATTTATATTTTTGTTTTGTAGCAGAAAGATATATTAATAATAATCCAAAATAACATGATTTAATTTCTATTACACTTTCTCTAAAATTACTTATTTTTAAAACCTTTTTTCGCTAAAAACAAAAAAGATTATTTTGTTTTAATTATTCTTTTTAGTATTAAAAATGCATTTATTTACAAATTTAAACTCATTTTTTATTTATATCTAATGAAAAAATATTTTTCATTAATGTTTGAATTTCTATTTTTTTGTTGATAATTTCTGAATGATAATTTTTAATTTTCTTTTTGTTATTTTGAAAAGTACTTAAGCTAATTTTTTCTTTTTTGGTTTTCATAAAAATTATTGTTAAAATTAAAACTCCTATAACGCTTATGAAAATTGTATTTATTAATTGTTGTTCTATCATAATTTTTTGATCTTTCTTTTTGTTTTTAAAATGATTTATTTTTTAAAACTCCTATTTTTTTATATATCACCATTTTTTAAGAGATGATAAAAATTTTTGTTCCTTTTGGATTTTTTTGTAAATATCTAAAAATATTTTTTGATTTAAGAATAATTTTTTTGTTTTCATATTAAACCTATAATCATATTTATCCATTTTGTCTGTAAATTCAATTTCAAAAGGTAAATTTTCTTTTGATTTTTTTATTTTTTCTAAAAGTTCCCAACATTCATAAACGGAATTATAACTTAAATAAAATGTATTCTTTTCAAAATTAAAATTATTATTATCTTGTTTATGTAATCTCATTTTAAAAATGGAACATGTTTTTAAGATTTTAAAATATTCTTTTAATATATAAATTTTTGTGTTGTCATTTATCAATTTATTTTTTGTTTTTCTACTCCTTTGTTTCTGAGTTTGGACAATAAAAAAAATCAAACTCAATTTTAGTTTTTAAGTTTGATTTTATGGTGTTATTTTGATTATTTTGTTTATTTTGGGCTTATTGGTTTATAAAACAAAATTTATGTTAAAAAATATAAATCATAATATCCAAATATTTTTTTAAAAAATACAATATTAAAACTTATAAATTTAATTTTAACTGAATTTGTTTTTAATATTTAAAAAATAAAAATTCTATTTAAAGTTTACATTTAAATCTAATTTTTTAGGTTTTTCGGGTGGTTTTGTAATATTATAATAATGATTAGTCAAAAATTGTTTAGAAAGTTCAATTTTCGAGTCATCCATCATATATGTTATTAGATTAGATGATTGATATTGTAAACGACATTCATTACCTTCTTCATCATAAACGATGATTTGTCTTTTGGTATTATGTTTTTTGAACTAATTTTTATTTTTTTTTCCGATTTTACTTTGTATGTATGAAATTGATGGACCAGGTTTACCCTTTTGAATGAGACATTGATCCATCCATTCAATCATTTTATCGCTATATTGTCTACACAAATTTTCTTTATATTCAATATTTGTACAAATAATATGATAAATTTTCTCTTCGGTTTCGAAGATGTTTGTTAATGAAGATGTTTGTTAATTCAAATTTAGTCAAATATAATTCAATTTTATGAGATTTAATGTCTAATTTCTTTGAAATTTTATTTTCTTCATATTTCCCATCATTATTTAATTGATTTTTTCTTTTATATTCGTTAATAACTTCACGAAGGTCAAGATTATCAGTTGATAAATTAATTATTTTGGTGTCTTTTTTTGGAAAGCCTTCTATTTTTATTTCGATTGGTTTTTCGTTACTCAATTTTTGATTTTTTGGTTCGCATTTGAAGATTGTTTCATCTTCTTTTTTTTCTTCATTATTTTCTTTTGTTTTATCTTCGTTATCTTTTTCAGATTTGAATTCTAAATCAGAAGGAGATGACGGTTCTATATTTTCTTTAGTATTATTTGTATATTTATAAAACCAAATTATAGCGGCTATTGCAAAAAAGGGATGATAAATAGTACTATTTTTTTGAAACAATTATTACTCATAAATTATATTTTCTTTTTAATAATAATAAATAAAAATTTAATATTTGAACTAAATATTTTTTTATTATATAATTTTATAATTTTTTTCTTATTTTATATAGTAATTTTAAATGAAAAAAAAAAAAAAATTATATATACTTTTTAATTTAATTTTAGGCGATAATTTTCATTATTTCGTTTGTTTTGGGCTCTCCCAGACAATAAAAAAATCAAACTCAATTTTTAGTTTTTGAGTTTGATTTTATGGGGTTATTTTGATTATTTCGTTTATATTGGGGCTGAAGCCAAATAGATGATTTACAAACTTAATTAGCAACAAAAAAACCGAACATATTCAAAAAGTTGAACTTTTATTAAAATTTTCATGGTTTTGTATTTATATGTTTTTAATGCAAGAGACGTTTTGAATTTTTTATGGTTAATAATTTTTAACTTTGCCGTTATTATAGATAAAATAGATATGTTTGAAAAATTAAACAATCCAAATTAAAAAAAGAGAAACAATAATAATTCATATAGATATTAAAAAAATAACTCCTAAAAAAGAATTAGAAATATAAAAGTAAATAACGAAATTACAATAACACTAAATAAGTTAACATGATTTCAAATACCTAAAAATTAAAGATTTTTATTTTAACTTAATTCATGCTTATCATAAAAACCAAACTTAATTTTAATAATTAAGTTTGGTTTTTTTATTGACAGCACATAAAAATTGTTTTTTTTTTTTTTTGGTATACATATATTGTAGTAATTTTTGTTTTTTTAATTACTAATTACCATTAGTATAATAAAAAAATATTGATACTAAAGAAAGGAAATTTAAATTATGGATGAAAATACCGTTATCAAATCTAGTCCTAAACAAAATTCATTAGTGAAAAAACAACTGAATAATCAAAATCATGCTTTTTTTTCACCTATATTAAAATTATTATTATTAAATTTTTTTATTAGTCCATTATTGTTTTTATTAGTGACTTTTTTATGTCATGAAACTATCAATATTTTCTTATCTGCAGACATTATTAAAAATAATGTGATGGCTTCTCCTTTTTACGATCTCTTATTTAAACAAATTTCTTATGTTAGTGACTTTTCGTTATCTAATAACTATATCTTATTTTATAGATGGCTATTTGTAGGATATATGATTTTTGTTGTTTTCTATAATATCGAAGTTTGTGGTCATATCTCTAAATTATCAAAAGAATCTCAAAATTAATTTTTTAATATTACAATCAAAAAATAAAGAAAACTATGTTTAAAAAAATAAAAGAACGTATAAGAGATTAAAAAAATGGAAATACAAAATGTATATTTTGACAGTGACACGAAAATGGAAACAGTCAAAGAATATTTGAAAGATGAATATCAAAAAACAATAAACATTTATTTTATGGGGTATAATTCAGAAAATATTTTTACAGATGGTAAGCACATGACTAAACACCGTTTTCTTCAAATAGATAAAAAGAGTGATAACAATTATACACTCATGGGAGTTTATTTTGAAGGAATAAAAGACCCTATAAGACCGATAAACGAAAATGAAAATCTCACATTAGAAAAACTTAAAAACACAGCGAGTCATTTGGCGAATCCGCCAGAAAAAATGATTATATTTTGGAGAACAAAAAACACTTATAAACAAGTACGTAAAGCCATTTATACTCATGGAGTATTCGCGATATTTCTTGTTTGTTTTTTTAGCACGCTAATAAAATATATATTTAAATTTTGGTTCGGTTCCTTAAATTAAAAAAACGCTTAGGTTATATAAAAAAATAAAAGGCAAATAAGATATCATGGAAACATCAAAAACAATAAAAATAATAACTTATTGTATTACAAGTTTAAGTTTGGTATTAGTTAGCTTTTATTTTATTTATGCACGGCATAATTCAAAAAAAATAAATAATTTAATAACGAATTTAAATATTCAAAATACAAATTTAAATATTCAAAATGAATATTTAAAAAAAATTCTTAAAACAATAAATAAAATTAATAAAAAAATAAAAATTTTTTATTAATTAAAAAAACAAAAATAAAAAGGAAGAATGATATATCATCGAATTATCAATAAAAAAAATTAGAATATGGGCGTGTATCGCTACTAATATTATTATCGGGGTAATTATTTTTAGTATTTGTTATACATGTAATATGAACACTAAAGCTAAAGATTTAGAAAAAGCTGTCAATTCATTAAATGAAAATGTAAAAAAAGGCGGACCAAAACAAATTATTGAAAAAATAAATTTATCAAATGAAAGTGTAAAAAAACCAAGTGACAAAAAAGAAAATCAAGATGAAACAGCAACAAAATCAGATGAAGATTTAAGCGCAAAAATAACAAAATTAATTAAAACAGTAGAAGGCCAAGGCACAACATTAACTAATTTAAATACAACAGTAAACAACCAAGCATCAACATTAAATACATTAAATGCAACAGCAAACGAACAAGGTTCACAAATCAGTTCATTAACTACAAATATAAATAAACAAAACACAACATTTAATGGCGTTATAGAAAAAATAAATGAAAATATAGAAACAGAAAATCAAAATATAAACAACCAAATCAAAAAATTAAATGAAATAGAATCAACAGTGCAAGGTCAAACAACAAAATTAAATACAATAGATGCAATAAATAAAACAGTAAGTAATCAAATAACAAAATTAAATGAAATAGATTTAACAGTAAAAGGGCAAACAACCAAATTAAATGAAATAGATGGAACAGTTAAAGGGCAAGATACAAAAATCGGTTCATTTGGATTTCATTATAAAAAGTATAAAAGACAATATGGAAATAGAAGCATGGAAATAGAAGCATGGAAATAGAAGCATGGAAATAGAAGCATGGAAATAGAAGCATGGAAATAGAAGCAGAAAACACACGAATCCAAAATGATGTACAACAAGAAACAAACAAACGTATAGATTCAGTAGTTGACACGCAAAAAACACAAGAAGAAACACAAACAAACCAAGGCGGACAAATAACTGAAATAAAAGATACATTACAAGACCACAATACTCATTTAGTCAAACTTGAAGAACGAACAGTCTCAATAGGAGGAACACAAGATGATATAAAAAAAACACAAAAACAACAAGGTGAAAAATCACAAGAACAAGATGCAAAAATAGAAAAACAAGGTGAAAAAATAACTGAACAAGGTAAAGAACAAGAAAAAACAAACAAAAAAGTGGATTCAACACAAAAACAATTAAACAACGCAATAGACACAACAAATGCAAATCTAGAACGTCAAGAAGAAATTAATAATGATTTACAAGGACAAATAGTACGCAAATAACAAAAATTTAAATTGATGAATAAAATAAGAAGTTCAAAATATAGATACATTTAAATGTATCTATATTTTGAAACAAATCAAAATAAAGCCTATATAACAAAAAAACGAGACACACGCTCGTTTTAAAAAAAAAAAAAAACAAAAAATTAAATTAGAACTTAAAACATTTATTATTTTATACAAAAATATAAAAATTTATATAAACAAAGCATAAAAAAATACAAATTAATTATATTTTTATATAAAAAAATAAAACGTAAATAAAAAAATGTATATAAATATAGGTAAAAAAGTAATAAAACACAATTAAACACAAAAATGTTATTAAGTTAATCAAAATTAAAGATTAAACCCAATTTTATGTTTAAAAAAAGAGAAATACATGTAGGAAACAAAAGAACAACTTAAAAATAAATAAAAAAGAAAATGTATAACTTAAATGAAATTATAGATTTTTTTGTTAATAAATTAAAATTTGATGGCGAAACACAAAAAAATATGTGATTCTAATAAAGGAAACAACTACAACGAAACAAAAAAACATATCTTTTTTATAATTATACAGAATACTAATAGGAATCATAGTTATCTACGATAGGTTTTACAATATATAAAAGTATAAAAATAAGTATTTAAATAAAAAAACGGCCAAATATAAAAACAAAACTCAAAAAATAAAAGCAAAACCAAGAGAACAAGCGGACAAAATAAAAATAACAACTGTAAGCAGTAATATAATAAAAATTATTATAAAATATATAACTGACTATATAAAAAAAAGTGGAGGTGCACGTAAGCAAGCTATAGTTCATCATCTTTTTACATTTTCTAAAAATTAAAAATCCACAAAACAAAAAATACTATATTTAAAAAACACAAATATAAGACATTTTTATAATAATAAAAAATAGAAAATTAACATTATAACAATAATAACCCACTCTTTATTTTAAAGGGTTATTTTTTTGTTGTCTAAAAATATAATTTTTTTAAAAAAATATAGATAATAAAAAAAACATTTTAAAAAAATTTTATCAAATTATCTTTTATATTATAAAAAAGGATTTTAAAGGAATGATCGTAATTTTTACTTGATAAAATTCTAACAACATGGTTATTTTGTATAATTAAAATAGACTAAAAAGTGATCCAATTTAGACTAACTACAGTTGATATCATAATTTAATTCTTTGATTTGATTTTTTTATATTTACTTTATTTTAGTTTTTTTAAAAAAAACTTATTCAAGTTAATTTTGTCTTATTGGACCATCATAATTATAATAAGTTGTTCTAATTTTATTTCCAGTAGATGGTTCAAATTCAGAGATGTATTTTTCGCTGCTCTGTTCGACCATCGGATTGAAAATTAGTTGATTTAATTTGTTTTCCCGTAGATGGATTAAATTCACAGATATATTTTATTGTTTGACAATTGGATTGGTAAATTATTTCTGTTTTTTTCGGTTCTTTAATTACTTCTTCTATAGCAGAAGTGTTTGGAGTTTTTGGTTTAGTGAAACGCCAATTTCCTAATATCAAAATAAAAATTAGGGCAAATTATTATAGGAATTGCCCAAAGACATATTTTTTTTGTTTGAGGTTTCATATTTGAGGTTTAATATTTGAGGTTTAATTCCTTTATTAATTTCATTTAAGTTAAAGTTAAAAAAGTTTTTTAACTTTAAAAATAATAATTTTAATCTTTTTTATTATTTCATATAAAAATTGTAGTTAAAAAAATAAATTATATATGTTTATTAAAAAATAATTTTAATTAAAAAAATTAATAAAAAAAAGACTATCAAATATTGATAATCTTTGAAATATTTTTAATAATTTTTAAAGTATTTTAAAATAAAGTGCCATATTTTGAATAAGTCCAAAAATAATAATCTTTTTATATATTTTTAATTGATTTTTAGGTTATTTCAAATAAAAGTTTCATGTTTTGTCTTTATTAGTTTTTTTTATACTCTTTTTTTAGGATATAATTTTTTTCAGATGTTTTTTTGTAAAGGGTATTTTTTTAAAATATCTTCGATATCTTTTAATAATAAAGTTTTTTTAATAAATAATTTTTCAGCAATTTTAGTTAAGGTAGTTTGATTTAATTCAATTAATTTTTGACATTCTTTATGTAAACGATCATAATCTTTTTCTGGTGTAGTAGAATGACTTTGAACTAAAAAACTTACATTAGCGTGGTCACTACCTGAACCCTTACCTACTTTATCTTTGGGAATTTGTTTTCTTTTGGCTAATAGACTTTCAGATGACGTTCCACCAAAAGAAACTAAAGATTCAGCTTGCCAATTTCTTTTTTTAATTTGAAAATCACAATGACCTAAAATAGCTCCATAAGGTTTAATAGTAACCCCTACAAATTCAAAGTATTCAGGATACAAAAGAGTTATAATAGCATGTCCTGATTCATGATAACTTGTAATTTTATCTTCAGATAAATAAATCTCGCCTTCTAAAGAATCCTCAGAATTAATATCGAATAGTTCAGAAAAAAAATTATTAATTAGAACACGATTCTCTGTATATAAAAAAATCGATAAACAAAAATTTATAGCAAATATCCATAAAAGACAGATTAAATAATTTTTATTTTTTATTATAAAATGATTATTCATTAGTAATTTACTCTATATTTGTTCCGGAGAAATATTTATTATTATATTTGGAATCGAAGTATTCATTTAACGACCAACAAAAACTAGCGTATTGAAAATAAGGAAGATACACATCAATATTTATTTGATCGGATGCATAATAAGTTGTATGATTTGAAGGATTTTGTTCATTATTAGGAAATTTCTCTTTAATCAATTTATTTAACCAATCAATAAAATTAAATTTCACTTCAACAAAAGGAAATGATTTTGCATTACTATATTTATAATTTTTAAAAACATCTTTAAATGGTTCAAATGGTTCAAAAGCATTTGTTTCATTAGTAAAATTTTTTTTAAATGAATTAGTTAATGTGTTTTTAAAAGAATTTTGTTTGCCTTCATAATTAATTGTTAAAGAAGCATATTGTTTTTTGTTAATTTCTAATTTTTGTTCTAAATCTATTTTTTCATTTTTTTTATTTCCTTTTTCTTTTTCTAATAAATCAATTAAAGTTAGTAATTTTTTTTGTCTTTCTTTCGCAATTGTCTCTTTTTGTTTTTCTTCTTGTAATTTAGTATTTAAATAATCTTTTTCTTTTGTTTTTTTTTCAATTTCATTAGTTAAAGGATCAATTTGTTTTTGTAATTGAGTTTGTGTATTTTTAACATTTATTTCATTTTGTTCTTTTTCTTTTGTTTTGTTTTGAATTTCATTAGTTAAAGGATCAATTTGTTCTTGTAATTGAGTTTGTGTATTTTTAGCATTTATTTCATTTTGTTCTTTTTCTCGTAATTTAGTATTTAAATCATCTGTTTTGTTTTGAATTTCCTTAGTTAAAGAAGCAATTTGTGTTTGTAATTGAGTTTGTGTATCTTTAGCATTTTTTTCATTTTGTTCTTTTTCTCGTAATTTAGTATTTAAATCATCTTTTTCTTTTGTTTTTTTTTCAATTTCATTAGTTAAAGAAACAATTTGTGTTTGTAATTTAGTTTGTGTATTTTTAGTATTTATTTCATTTTGTTCTTTTTCTTTTGTTTTGTTTTGAATTTCCTTAGTTAAAGGATCAATTTGTTCTTGTAATTGAGTTTGTGTATTTTTAGCATTTATTTCATTTTGTTCTTTTTCTCGTAATTTAGTATTTAAATCATCTGTTTTGTTTTGAATTTCATTAGTTAAAGAAGCAATTTGTTTTTGCAATTGAGTTTGTGTATCTTTAGTATTTATTTCATTTTGTTCTTTTTCTTGTATATTTTGATTCGAATAATATCGAATATTTTGATCTAATTTAGATAAATGTTGTTTGTTTTTTTCAATCTGTATATTAACTTCTCTTATTTGTTTTTCTTCTTTATGTTGATTTTCCACAATATTGATTAATTCTTCCATAGCTTTTTTAAACATTTGTATGTTCGAATCTAATAGATGAGGTTCTCCTATATAGTTAAACAAAATATTTAATTTTTCGTTATTTTCCGGAATTTGAAATTTTAAATAATATAATTGTGATTGTAAAAGTCGTAATTGAGATCGGAGAGAATAATCTTTAAAATTTTGTGTTTCAACTGGTGTATAAATTTTTCGTTCTAATTCATCTTTTTTATTTTTAACTTCTAGTTTCGTCATACCTTGATTAAATTCAAAATTTTTAAATTCTTCTTTTAATTCGGATAATATTTTATTCAATTCAATATTATGATCTTCATTAATATTTTGCGGTTCTTGCATTTCTTGAAAACTTTTTCGAACATAATTTTGACGTTCGTTCGAATATTGTTCTTTTAAATCAGTGCTTTCTTCCAATTTTATATTACAATTCTGATTTCGAAAATTTTCTATTAAAGCTTTTTTATAATTATTTAAAAATTGCCCAATCCATTCAATATTATGCAAAGACCAATTAAAATCTTGTGTGTCTGTACAAGATATACGAGTTAAATGTTTTTCTATTAGGTCACATTGTTCATCTATATTTTTTTTAGTTAATTCTGTTGAAGTCAATGAAAAATTTGTGTTTTGTATAAACGAGTTGCCTATTTCTTGCTCTTCTTTTTTTACATTAACATTATTTTGTTCTATATCTTTTAAAATAGACGTTACTAATCGATAATATTGAATTTGTAAATCACTAATAATATTTAAATATGGATTTAAAATTGTTTCTTCTTTAAATTTAAAATAATCTTTATAAGTTTGAATTCTTGCATCAATGATATTCCAATTATCTATAAACTCAGTCATTTTAGATAAATATATTTTGGTCAAAGTTTCTAAATTGTTTTTAAGAGGATGCGATTTATGATGAGGATTTTCTTTTAATTTTATTTCTAAATTTGTTTTCTGTTGAGTTTTATTTCTAATTTCATGTTGTAATGAAACTCGTTGTTTTTCTGATAATTGAATATTTGAATTTTTTTGTTGTTGTTTTTTATCTTCAATTTCATTAGTTAAAGAATTAATTTGTTCGTTTATTGAATTTTTTTTGTTTGAATCTAATGTGTCTTTATCCGAAACATTAATAAAATCAATTAAATTTTGAGTTTCATCAATAGTTGTTTTTATTTCATCGCCATAAAATTTAAAAGGAGCTTCAATATATTCTTCTACGATTTTATTAAGTTGAAATTGTAGTTGATCTTTTAAATCTTCGGGGTTTTGTAAATAAATAGTTTTTAAATCATCACCTAAAGAGGCTGTATCTAAAAATTGTTTGTTCTCTTGCGACGACGGATTTATAGAAGGATCTGAATATCTATGATCGATATCTTGTGTTTGATAATCTAATTCTTTCTTTAAATGCGACAAGTATTCATTAAGTTCCTCTGATTTTGATTTATATTTCCCTTCATATTTTGTTTTAATGTTTGTTAAAATATTTTTTTCAGACAAACTATCAGAAGTTAAATTTTTTTTTTTATCATTAATAATATAACCTAATTTTTTTTTTTCACTTTCTGTACAAAGACAACTAGAATGAAAAACAAAAACACTATAATCGACATACATTTGATATAAATAGTTTTTTAAGTTACAATCACATTTTAATAAATCCTTATTCATTAATTCATCGTTTCTATGGATTATATGTTCAATTAATTCTTTTTTATTCAAACCGGGACTTAATAAAATATTATTTAAACTTGTTTTAGAAGGAAATTCTTTTGGAAAATCTTGTTTTTTACGACTAGGAGAACTTAACATTTCTTTTAAAAAATTTCTTGTATTTTCTAAATTTTTATCAAAATCATTTATTAATTTTTCTTTACGTTCTACTTTTAATTTTTCATCTATCGGATCTAAATATTTAATAAATTCTTTATTATTTTCAAAAAGATTTGCTAATTTTTCTCGTCTGTTTGGTTCCTTTTCTTTCTTATATTCGTTAACCCATTGATCTATTAAATTTGAAAAATCTTCTTGCAATTTATGTGTTTCATCATGTGTGATAAAATTATATCCAGTATAATATGGGTCAAATTCCTTTAATATTTTATAAAAGTATCTTAAATATTCTATTTTAAATTGTAAATTAGTCACTTCTGGTAGATAACTAAAAAGTTGAGTTCTTTTTTTTAAATTATCCGAATCTATTTGTTCTGGATGACATAATTCATATTCATTTGGACAATCATATTTACGATTTAGTTTTGTATTTAAAATAAAATCAAAATATAAATAATAAAAAAAATTATTATATGTATTACAGTATTTTTTACTTTTATAATTTTGAAATAATCCTAATTCTCTGACATTAGGATCTAAAAAAAAATCTTTTTTTTCTAATAATTTGAAATTTTTTTTTCTTTG
Organism: 'Prunus avium' virescence phytoplasma; assembly: GCF_050916135.1. Classification (NCBI taxonomy): domain Bacteria; kingdom Bacillati; phylum Mycoplasmatota; class Mollicutes; order Acholeplasmatales; family Acholeplasmataceae; genus Candidatus Phytoplasma; species 'Prunus avium' virescence phytoplasma. The sequence continues at coordinate 294,896 of NZ_CP069156.1, forward strand.
TTGTAATGTTTTTATTTCTTCTTCGTTGGATGTTTCGGTACACAAATGATCTATATACGATATTTCATATTCTCGATAATACTCCAAAAACTCATCAAAAATTTCTTTTCTTTGATCTTTAGGTAATTTATCATAATACTCTTTGCCTTTTTCAAAACTTTGTAACATTGGAGTTATATCTTCTTTAAAATCATAAAACATTTCAAAAAGTTTTTCTTTTCTTTGAATTGTTTCTTGAATACAGTTATCTTCTTGTTTTTGATAAAGTTTTTTGTGTGTTTGGTTAAGATCTTCTTGTTCATTTTCTGAACCGTATATCAAATGACAAAAGAAAATTAAAAAAGAAAAAGTAAAAACAAAAAGTAAAAAAGACAACAAAGACTTTTTCAAATATTTTGAAATCTTTTGTTTTTGCATTCATAACTCCTTTTATCAAAATGGACATATCTTTATTGTTTTAGATCCTCAATTTTTTTGTTTTATTGTTTGTAGTTGGATCCTAAAATTTTTTTGTTTGTTTCTCTGTAATTTCATTACAATATGTATTAATTTTTTCAAACTCTAGTTGATTTCCGAAATATTCTCTAAAAGTTTCTTCTAAATCAGTAATTTCTATTTGCATCGGTATTCTTTTATTTTCAAGTACTCCTTTATTTTTACGTTCTACACGACGAACAGCTTTTTCAGCTACATTCAACATCATGGCTTTCATTTTTCGTCCTGAAGTTAAATCATAAAAATATTTTTTAACTTTTTCTAAAGTTTCAATATCATATAAAGGTAATTTTTTATCATTCGCTTCTTTCACTTTTAATTCAAAGTTTTTCCATCCTATTGTGTCTTCAAGGATTGTTTTACATGCGTCTTCTTCATTATTAAATTTATCTAAAGCATTTTGATATAAATCATTAATTTTTATGTTATTGGCTCTAGCATTTTTGAATGCTAAATCTTGTCTTTTTAATTTATCATCTAAAGTTTCTAAATTACCACCAGGATTATCTTGGTTAGATATTCCTTTTATCTCAGTAGTCCCTAAAGCAGGAATATAATAACCATGTTTAATAGCGATAGCGAATAATTCAGGATTTCTTAAAGCTATGTTCATTTTATTAACAAACAAAGGAATATAATAATCACGAGCATATTTTTCTATTTTTAAATTACCCATATCATTGATGACCATTCGAATGTAACCAAGTCTTTGATTTTCTGATTGATTACCAACATATAAAGATTCACAACGAGAACGGATAGCTGAATCAATTTTGTCTAAATGGTTAGTAGCTGCAAGAAAAAAAACCGGTCTTTCTTTATCAGATTTAACCCCTTCAATTTCTTGTAAAAAAGTATCTGTTTTTTTACCATCTCCATCTTCTAATAAATTCGCATTTTTTTCATCTCTGGATTTCAAAATCTCTTCCGCTTCATCTACAAAAATACAAGAAGGGCTATTATTTCTAGCTTTACGCCAAATATCTTCGATTTCTTTTAATGTATGCGCACTAGTAATGGTGTAAAAATTCATTTCCGAATCTTTAGCGAAACCCTCAGCAAGTGTTGTTTTTCCTGTTCCTGGAGGTCCGTAAAAAATAATTCCCTTAGGAAAAGGAAGACCTGATTTTTTTGTAGTAATCTGATTATATTTATCTTTATTTTCCGGTTTCCATCTATGTATATAATCATTTAATCTACCTTTAATTTCGTCGGCGCCAAAAAATTTATCTAGCGAGTCAAACCCATCACTATTAAGTTCTTGAGGAGTAAATAATTCTACTAAAGAACTAACATCGCCTAAATGATTATTATTAGATAAAGGTGTAGAAATCGGTAATGGAGGCATAGATGAAGGATTTGGTAAATTAGCCGTCTCATTTTCTTTATTTGAAGAGTGTAAAAAAACAATAACAGCTAAAATAAATGATAAAGAAGTTAATAAAATTAAACATGCTAAAAAACTTATATTGACTAAACTAAATTTCGAAGATTTATTTTGACTTTGATTCTGAACTGTTTCCATAAATTTTCCTTCTTTTTTTGATTTAAAATTTTCGAATTAAAAATTAATTACAATGTAAAAATTTCTTAATGTAAAAGTTCCTTAATAAGAACTTCGCTTCTTTCTTGTCGGATTAAATTTAATAAAAATTTTGTATAATCTTTACTAATAATATATTTTAATTCTGTTAAATGATTTTTTTCTATTTCTGAAAATGATGACTTAATTAAACGTTCTATTTGTTTAACTCCGTCTAATGTTAGTTCTAATAAAAAAGCATAACCATTTAAATATTGTCTTAATTTAAGGACTTTGTCTTCTCTGTATCGTAAATCGCTTTTATTGAAACGAGTTTTATTTCCTTCTTCTAAATCTAAAATATATTTATCTCTTGTTTCACAAATTTTAAGATATTTACTCATATATTCAGCAAGTGCGTCAAAATTAGCTTTTTCATTACGATCTGATACGCTATTAGATTCATCTGTAAAATACTTTTTATATTTTTCAAAAGTATCTTTGCTTTTTTTATCTTGTTTATTTGTTTTAAAAGTGCTTTGTAATTCTTTAATTTTGTCTTCTATATTATTTAATTCTTTTAAATTACTAGATGGATATCCAATATCATTCAAAAAAAACTTTTGTTCTTTGAATTCTTGTTCAAATTTTTCTAATATTCCTTCTTTGTCTTCATTAACTTCATGTTCGCTTGGAGTATTCAATTTTTCTAATTTTATGTTTTCAATACTTTTTTGTAAATCATTAGATTTTGTTTGTAATTTAAAATAAACAAAAATTAAAATTAAAATCACTATAAAATTAAATATTGAACTGATGACTATAAATAAAAATTTTTTTTCCTTTGACATTATATTTGTTCCTTTCTTGACAAAAAAATTATTTTTAAATTAAATATTAAAGTTTGATATCGGTTAATCTTCATAATGAAGTTTTAGATGACCTTATTTTTATTTTTAATATTAGATTTCATTTCTTATAACAATTCCTGATGTACCAATTAATTCCCATAATTTATTTAATTCCTCTTTATGTTCTTGATAATCATTACTGCCTAAAATTAGGAAGATTGATCGCGATAATTCATTATATCTTTCGTCGCTGTCTAAAATTTTAAAGATTGATTGCGATAATTCATTATGTTGTGGATAATTATTACCGCCTGAAGGTAAATTAAAATAAATATTTTCATTAGTCAATTTATTTATTATTTTGATTCTAGTTATTATTTGGTTTCCGCTGATTTGATACGATAAAATATTTTCGAAATCATAATAATTTGCAATTATATTTTCGAAATATTTATTTTTGTCATGAATGCTTTTTTTTTCATGAATGTTTTCCAAATATTTTTTTTTCAACGATTCTTTTTTTTCAAAGAATTTATTTAAATATTCTTTGTTTTTTTTACTTTTTTCATCTTCTTTTGTAATTTGTCTATTCTTTTTTCGATAAATGAAAAAATCATTCCTATCAAAATCATTTAAAGCTTCAATTGCTAAACGCAAATAATATGAAATTTCATTATAAGCAATTTTTAAATCATGGTTATTTGATAAATCATCATTTTTAAATAATAAATTATTTAATTCAAGATAATTTTGTCTTAATGTTTGGCAAATGAACAAAGTTTCTTTTTGTTTTAATTTTTTTTGTATTTTCTCTTCCTGTTTTTCAATTTCTTTATTTTTTAGATTGATATCATAGATATCTGTATAAAAAGATCTTAAAAAAGGATTTCGTTGAATTGATCGGAGATCATATTCATTTGAAAAATAATTAAAACTTATTAATTCTCGTAATTTACTTAATTCATCTATTAATTTACCTAATTGTCCTGATTTTGTATCGTGATCTGTTTTTTTATCTTTTAAAAGTTTTTGAAATTCTTTTGATTCTTTTGATTCTTTTGGTTCTTGTTCTAATTCAATTATTGAATTTCCCAAATTTATTTGAGATATTTTTAATTCATCATATTGTCCTGATTTTGTATTATTTAAATTATTTAATTTACCTTTAAAATTACCCACTAAATATCTTTGAGATTCTTTTAAATTTTCTAATTTCTTAGCATCAGGTATTTCAGATATTTTTAAACTATATATCTTTTTTAATAATTCATTAAATGATTTAGAATTAAGCGAACATAAATCGGTTATTGTTTTTTCTACATCTATTTCTTCTTGTTCTGGATGTGAGTCGCATTTTTTATAAATTTTTCTATAAATAAAAATACCTAAAATAAAAAATAAAATAAAGGCACATAAAGCGCCAAAACCTAAAATAATTTTTTTCTTTTTTTGTTCCATCGACAAAATATAAACCTCTATGTTCTAGATAATAAAAAGATAAAAAATAAAATCATGCTTAATATAAGTAAAAACTTTATTTTAATTCAAAATAATTACTATTTTTAAATAAATAAGAGTTTTTATAATAAGTGTCTTGACGATAATAAATTCAAAAATAAAATAATAATTCTAAAATTTACTATTGTAATAATTTTAAATTAAAAAAAAAAAAAAACAAATTTTATGTTTCAATTATCTTATTAAAAAAACATGAATTTTAAAAATTATGTTTTCGGATTCGATACTCATAAAAATTGTTTTTTTATTATAAAAAATTTATACATTATTATTATAAAATAAGTTTTAAGATAGTTTTTTTAAAAATTTAAATAAAAATAAAAAATCATTTGTTTTAATAAATTATTATTATTTATATTTTAAACCCTTTTTGAAGAATATATTGTTTTTTTTCTAAGTTTTTTAAATAATAAAATTTATTTTTTTATGTAAAATAAATTAAATAAAGGTTAAAAAATGATAAATAAAAGCAAAAAAATCTAATATTTTGACATCTTGAACTGTGGTAATAATCTCTTTTGGTTTGATCGCTAATTGAGTTGTTAACGTTTCAATTTGACGATCTTGGTTATTAAAGCGTGAATTTAATTCTCGCATTTGCGTATGGATGTGTTCATTTTGAGATTTTAAATCACCGTTTTCGTTTTGTAATTGATCAATTTGGGTAAGTAATGATGGGTCGTTTTTGATAACTTCTTTTATAACTTCAGTTTTGATTTCAGTAGGTTTCGATTCTAATTGTGTTTGTAAAGTGCCTACTTGTCTTGTTAATTCATTTATGTTGTTTACTAATTGAGGATTATTGATGTCTTTTTTGATGTTGTCGACTTGTTGTTTTAACTCGTTAATTTCGTTTGTTAATTTAACTTTGTCATCTTTTAATTGATTGTTTTCTAAATTAACGTTTGTGTTGATGACGTTTTCTTTGATTTTAGTTTCTAAATCAGCGATTTTTGCGTTTAAATTTTGGATTTCAGTTTGTGATTTAGCATTATCAGATACTTGTTGTCTAACGTTAGTTAACTCGTTTTTTAAATAAGTTCGATTTAAAAGAAAAAACTTATTAAAGTTAATTTTCTTTTATTGAATCAACGAGATTGAAATAAATCGTTTTAACAAATACTTCGTTAGATGAATTTATATTCAATGATATAATCTATATTTTGGAAGTCATCTTCGACAATAATTGATTTGATTCACTGTTTTGTTTTTTAATAAAAATATTTTAAAATATTATTTATTAAATAATAAAGATTTATCAACATTAAGTTATTAAAGTGTAATACTATCCAATAAAAAATCAATAAAATAAATTTAATATTAAATGATCAATATTTTCATAAAAAAAGACCTTTTTATTAAGGTCTTTTTTTTATTCAAAATACCAAAAAGCAATGAAATTTAATATTTTATTTTATTTTTTAGCAGAATTAATAATTTTTTGTAAAAGAACCATGTGTTTAGGGTCTGAAATATTTTCTATTTTGAAAAATTTATTAATCGCTGTTATTCCTTCTTGAGTTAATTCTGTAGCTTGAGTATTTGAACCTTTTCTAATAAAATAATCTTTAAATTTTTCTTTCATAAAACGTTCAATTTCTTGTTTTTCTCGACAAATTATTAAAGCGTTTGAAGCACAAGTTCGAATACTATCAAAGTAATTTCGAAGATTCATTCTTGCTTTTTGTAAAATGTCTCCATTTTTGTCAGAATCATTTATGTTATAATTTTCTTGAGCTTGTTCTAAACTTTTTTCCAATTTTTCTAATGTTTGAATTAAAAGAAAATTTTCGTTGTTTCGATACATCAATATTTTATCCAATCCTTCTTGTTTTAATCGAATTTGATTATTTTGGGAATCAATAACGTATTCTTCGTTTAATCGAAAATTTTTAATTATTTTTTGAAGTTCTTCTGCAAGATTTAAAGTAAGTGGTACTCCTTTTTCATCCATTTCTTCGTTATCAATCATTGATTTATAAGATGTTTTCAAATCGTCTATATCCATAGATTTACTTCCATGACAATTTTGTAAAATTTCTGGCGGAGTTTTCTGTTTTTGTTTATTATTTGTTACAAATTGTTCGTAATTTTGTTTTTTTATGTTCGATTCTTTTACATCTTTGTAATAATTTTTTTCATATTCTTTTTTAACTTCAGTTTTTAATTCATTTAACTCTGCTTTTGCTTTATCAATTTTTACTTTGTCTTGATTTTTTTGTTCTTTTAATTGTTCGATTTCTGATTCTTTGTTTCGAATATCAACTTGACTTTTTAAATAATTTAAAACTCTTGTAATTGATTGTTGATTGGCATCGTTAATCATTTTTTCTAAAACACGATAAGCTTTTTTATAATTTTTTTCTGTCGATATCACGTTACCCTTAGCATCATTTTCCGGTGGTAACAAATCTAAAGCTAAATTAATAGTATCTAATAAATATTCTGTTGCTTCTCGAGTGATCGGAGCACGTAATGAATTTAAAATAAAGAATAATTGTCTACGACGTTCATCAAAACGGCCTGGTTTTAATTCGAACTGAATACTAAAACGAGAAAGAATCGCTTTCTCGAAACCTTCTAAGTGATTGGTCGCTCCAACAACAAAAACTGGCTTACGATTAGCTTCTTCTTCGCCGCCTGGATAAACTTCTCTAAGTAAATTATCTGATGGTTCTAATTGGATTTTAAATTCATTAACGACATTGGTAATTTCTGATCCTGATGATAAAGTAGCGATATCAGAAAAAAGATTTTCACACTCATCTAAAAAAATAATCGCTCCTTTTCCGCTTTTCATAGCCGCTTTTCTAGCTAATTTAAATAAATCTTTTACCATTTTCGGAGCGACACCGTAATAAGTTTGTGAGAAAACAGAAGCAGAAGTTTCAATAAAAGGTAAATCAGTTTCTCGAGCTAATGATTTAGCAAATGCAGTTTTACCTGTTCCTCCGACACCATACATTAACAACCCGGTAGAGGATTTTATTTTTCCTTTATTTTCAAATAAATCACGATTTTTGACATATGTAACAAAACTACTTGATGCGCTTTTAGCATCATCTAAACCAACTAATTGTTTAAAAGATAAACCGTTTTCTGGTGGTTGGACCGAAAAATGATCATCCTTTAAATCTGAATAATTACATTTATTTTCTTTTTTATCATCTTCTGTTTTGTCTTTATCTTTTTCTTTATTTTCTTTTTGACCATCTTGTAATATTTTATTTGGTTCTTGATTTTTATTTGGTTCTTGATTCGATTCTTTTTTAAACTCTTGTTTCAAATCCTCTAAAAGATACTCGAGTAGTTCTTTATATTCTTCATCTCCAAAAGGTTTATTTCTTAAATTATTGATATCTTTTCTTAAATTATCAATTTCTGAATTACGTTCTGGAGATTTTTTGATTTTTTTTTCAATCTCTTCCATTTTACTTTTGGATTGCAAAAAAGCAAAAAGACAACTTAATATAACTCCGATAGAAAGAATTAAATTGATAAAATTCCACAAAAATACACTATTATTTCCGTTTGTTGGTATTTCGGGCATATTAAACTTAACAACAATTGGATGATCTTTATTTTTTTTTATCAGTTGTTGTTTTTTTTTAGTTTTTATTGTATTTTTTTGATTTTTTTCAATTTCTTTTTTCAAAAAAAAACCTTCTTCTTTTTTTAAATTAAAAATAATAATTATACAACTTTAGGTTCGTATTCTCTAATACCTCCTTTTAAAGAAAAGTCGGAATTAGAAACAGGTCTCATAGCAATTTTTGTGACTTTAATTTTTTTTTTATTATTTCTTTCAGTTCTTAACATATCTTTCAAAGTTTTTATATCTGTATTTCCAATAGATTTCAAATTTTTATGTTTTCCTCGGTTTTTAGAATAGTCTTTGTCAACTTCACGCTTATTTTCCTCTTCTAATTCTAAATATACTTCATCAGATATTTCTGGACCTTTACTTAGTGGAATATTATCATCAAGGAATTTTTTCGCTTTTTTTTGTTCTTCTTCTGATTGTTGCAAAAATTCCCTTTCAAAACGTTTAAGTGTTTTTTTAATTAATTTTCCGAATGATTCATTTTCTTCTAACTCTTCGTATTCAATTTCATCTATATCCCATTTTTTTGTTAAATGTAAAGAAGAATAAGTATCAGAAATAGTATTGTCATAAATTTTTTTAAGAAAGTAAAGCTTTATCGCAGAAACATTATTATTATCAAATTCTTTTTTAATATTATATTCTTTGTTTTTTTTAAAATCTATATAATTTTTATAATATAATTCATATTCTACTTCTATTTTTTTTGTTTCAGATGTATTATTTATTATTCGTTGCTGTTCTAGTTCTAAAGTTTTATCTTCTCTTTCCATTTCCAGAATATTCGCTTTTACACTTGTTAATTTGTTATCGTTATCTGTTTTTGTACTAGATTTAGTAAACCACGAACTCGAATATGATTCTTTTTTTGATTCTAAAAATTTTTGAAATTCTATAGCTTTTTTATAAGCTTTTAGCCTTAAAGATTTTAAATTTGATTCGAACTTTTTTTCACTTTTGTTTTTCTTATGACAATCCATTAATTCTTGATATGTTTTGTTTTCATATTCAACTTTTTTATTAGAAATAAAGTCCCAAATAAAAAATTTATCATTTTGTTTAAAGACTAGAAAAATAGGATTATCTTCTTTATAAATATCTTTAGATGCGATGTCTTTATTCAAAATATAATCTATTGAATAGATTATATTTTGATTTAAATCTGGGCCTAACCCGAAAATATAAAAAACATCATTTGTTTTAGACATTTTTTGAAAAGATGTCTTTTCATTTTGAAACTTATCAAAACGAGAAATTAAGTCATCTTTTTTAAGTAAATCATCTTTAAGATTAAATAAATAAATAGGATAATTATCTTTGTCAGTAATATCTAATTCACATTTAATTTTAATTTTTTTATCTTGCAATTCTTTATATTTTTTGTAATGGTTAGAATTAGTTTTAACTTCTATTTTGATATCATATTCCCATTCTTTTAAATCTATTAAAGAAAATTTTCTTTTTTGTTCTGGTTTCGATTGCAAATCATACATATCGTTTTTATAAGATTTTGTGATAATTTTGAATTCAACAAAAGGGGCATTTGGTTTGTTTTTATCTCTTTGATAACATTTAATATCGAATAAATCAGTTAAATTTTTATTATCTGAACTTTCATTTAAAATACTTACATCTAAATGATAAAAAAATGATAAATCTTTTAATTCTTTGTTTTCGTTTTTTAATTTTTTCTTTAATTTGTCATCCTTAAAAATCAATTTATAATAATAATTTTTTCCCTCTTCTATTTCTTCTCTACGATATAATTCAAAACTTAATTCAACTGATGGAAGCAATTTATTAGTTGATTCAGGATTTATTGTAAAAGAGGGGATTTTTTTACGAGGTATTTTAATAGTTATAGCTTGAACAAAATATAAAGGGGTAAAACAAAAAAGAATAATTATAAAAATGAAAAAAAAGAGGTTTCGAAATTTTCTTTTAAAAAACATTTCAAAAAAACCTCCTTTTTTTATATGTTATAAATATTTTGTTGATAATTTATTATTCGAAATTAATTAAATATTATGGTCTTGTTATTGTGTTTTTGATTGATCTATCACGTTTAACATTAATACTTCTTTTTGGAGCGGATTTACCTTCACTAGCCTTAGTAGGTCTATCAAGATTCATATTAGGCAACTTAGGACCCTTAGTTTCCGTAGTAAAAGAGTGAAGTTCGCCCGTGTCATCAACTAAATTATAATTAACTTGTACAAATAAAGTCAAATCATGATCATTATCCATAAAATCATCCTTATTTACTCCAGCTTGTTCTGATCCAAAAAAAGATTCATCTAAAGCCATTTCATTCCAAAAATTAATTAAAATAAGAGCTTTTGTTTTGATATAATCATTTGAATTTGTACCCTTTGGACGGATTAATTTTGGATAACATACGTTTGAATTATTTTTGTCATATGGTTTATAAATATAAAATTTTTTTGTATCACTTGAAATATTTTCAAATATATTATCAGGGGTAGGAATTTTGTGTTTTCCTATTATTTTCTGCTGGGGAGCTACCATTTCCACTGAACTTGAAGAATATGCTGAATAAAAATTATTCGCATTCTCACTCAATTCATTTTGTAAAGAAGTAGAGTTTTTTAATTTTTCTGATGTAAAAACATTATCTTTTGGTAGATAATATTGTCTTGATGAATTACTATATAATGCATTAACTTTGACTTTGTCTTCTGAGACTTTGTCTTCTTCTAACCAATTATATTGATATTTAAAACTCGATCCATTCTTTACTTCATTATCAAAAACAACATAAGAACCGAAATATTTTTTCTGATCTTCTGGTTTTCCTGAAAATGTTCCTTGATCATTTGCTACTTCATATGTAAATTCACTGAAATCTAAAAGTTTTGCCCTGTCTGCTTCATCAAATTTTTTTGGATCTTTATCTTGCAATTCCTTCGGAACTAAAAAAAACTTTACTCCGACCTCGACATTAGCTTGTTTTTTGATGTCTTCATGAAAACTACTATTAACATCAATAATTTTGCCATTTTCATATTTATCTTTGACAAATAATTCATGTAAAAATTGAGATATATAGCTTTCCTCTGGTTTTGTTGGATTAGGTATATCATTACTATTTTTAGCTATTAAAACAGATTTATGTAAATCGTGTGATTCTGTCAAATCATTACCATCGATATATTCATCCATAGTCACCGAAAGTTTTAATTTAGAATTTCTTCCTTTTACACCAAACTTTTTCCAAGACAAGAACTGAAAAGGATTCTTATCATTTATTACTGCCACAGTAAAACCAATCAAAGAAGCAGCTACTAAAACTAAAACAAATAAAATTCCTTTTTGCAACTTAGAAAAAGAATTTGATCTTTTTTTTGATTTTTTCAATTTTTTTCACTTCCTCTTTCTTTTTAAAATTCAAATATTAAATATTAAATAATAATATTTTCAAATAATTTAATAATTTTTCTAAAAAGAAATATTTTAAGTCAAAAATTAACTCAAAAAATTAAATTAATTATATAACTTAATATATATTAAAAAAAAAAAAAAACAACTATTTAGTTACCGCATCAAAATAAAAAAAGAAAACTAACTATGATAATTAGTTTTCCTAATCTAAACAAACTTCAAAAAATTAAATGAACAAGATTTTTATATTATTTTAAAAAATAAATTTTCTTTTTTTATGAAATTAAAAAATCTAATAAAATTCATGACCATATAAAGAAATAAATATTTTCTCATTTAATTAATGAATATTAATATAAAAAATTATTATCATTAATTTAGTAATAAAAAAAGAAACAATAATAAAAATAAATCTTTTACATTTTATAAATAAAAAATCACTTAATAAATTTATTTTATTCATGAATTCACTTTTCAGGAAATAAATCTTTTGATTCAAAAACTTTTAATTCTAAAAAATCCTTAAAATCTTTTAAAAAATAACAAGTATGAAATCAAAAGTTCTTTTTTGAAAATCCATAAGTGTATTTTATTTAATTTCTAAATATTTTTCTAATAAATTTTTTTCTTTTAAAATATAAATATCATTTTAAACAACTTTTTTATATTTAGTTCCATATATAAACAACTCATTAATTTAGGTAAAAAATAGAGTTTAACTTCAAAAGTTAAACTCTTACAAATAAAAAATGTTGAAATTACCTATGACAGTGCGATTTATTAGAAACTTTAGCTTCATAACGAACTGCTTTTTTTATGAAATTTAAAATTATAAAATTTAAAATTATTTAAATTTTCTAGAATTAAAACCCTTTATATCTTTAAATTATTAATCCTTTTTGCAAATTAAATATTTTTCGTGTAAGATTTTCTTTTAGCATTTCTTGATAACATTTATTGATGGTATCAGTTATATATTTTCTAAATCCATTATTTAAAGGATTAAAATAAAAACGGCGTGTATAGTTATCATTTAATTTATTAAATTTGTCGATAAAAGGACATACAAAATAAGGTTCTGGTGTGTCAGCTTTAAAATGAAGGCCTCTTAATATTAAAAGACTATCAAAAACAATATCACAATGGATTTTCCCGTTTAGTTTTTTAAAAATGGCTACTTGTGTAATTGTCATTATTTTTTAATTCCTTTGTTTTATTTCTTTTCTTTTAATGGTTAATTAAATATTAACATTAACAAAATTAACACGATGTTTGAATCATCGGAAAGTATTTTGTTTTAAATCAATTTCCATTTTGATATCTTTTTTATTTCTTTTTTTAGGTTTTTATGAATTTCAATGTTTTTGTTCATTGTCATATTAGTTAATAGTACTTCTTTTTGAAATTCTTTTGAGTCTTGGATCCCAAAAAAATCTTTAATCTCTTTTTTATTCAATTTTGATTCTTTATTTAATGTTTTATTATTTTATTTTAAAGCATTATTAAGATTATCTAATTCCAAAAGTTCTTTATGTGTATTTTGGTTTCGAGTTGTATAAAAATTTAGGTAATGCTTTTCACTGCTTTATTAAATTAATACTTTTTAAAACAATTAATTTTGGAAAACCAAATTATTTATTTTATGTTTTAATGCTAACACAAAAAAATAAAATATCAAATATAAAATAAAAAAATTTTTAATTTTGAAAAAGTTCTAAATTATCAAAGTAGTTACCTTTTGTTAATATTCTAATAAGTGTTTTCGAATCAACAAAATATTCATTTTCAATAATAAATATTATTTTGTCATAAATTAACATCTCTTGAAAAAATTCACTTATTGTTCTTGTGTCTTTTTTTGCCTATTTCTTTTTCGTATTCATGTTGTGATTTCATTATTACGTCCTCCCACGATTGGGTTCGTTCTTTATTGATTGTTATTTTATAATTTGCGTTTTTTTATTATGCGTTTATAAATCTAAAAGGGAGGTCGCTTTCTTTTGATTCCACTCCGTATTTTTTACAATTAACATACGTGTATGTTTATGTATTTTACTTATTTCCTCGTCTTCGCAGTTAAACAATGCTGTTATGTTTTCTATATTCTATTTCTCGGACTTACCTGTTATAATAAAACATTTCTATTTCATTCGATCTTGCGCTTTCCATATTTTCCTTATCTCTTGTTTATTTAATTTATTTTTAACGCGTTTTTTTATTTTCCTACGCATTTTTACTTTTTTTATATATAAAATCTTATTTTTTCATATTTACCCTGGATTTGTACTGGTTTTGTCCCATTTTTTTATAAAAAACCGCTTTTTTTAACTTTTTTTGTCAAAATTTATGTTTTTTTACACTTTTTTATCAAAATTTACATTTTTTTATGTTTTTTTTATATATTTTTGCTTTTTTTATATTTTCTATATATTTTCTATATATTTTTATGTTTTGTATATGTTTTGTTAAAAAAATTAACTTTTTTTATATAAATTTTTATATATTTTTAACTTTTTTTATATAAAATTTTATGTTTCGAATATATTTTTTTACATAATTCATTTTTTTTCTTAATATTTTTTTATTTTCCTACACGTTGTTTATCTTTTTTTAAACATAAAAATAGGTTTAATCTTTGTTTTTAAACAATTTATAAACTTTTTTTGTATTAAATTCTTATTTTTTTGTTATTTTATAAACGTATTTTATACTAAACCTTTAAGTTTTAATAATTTAGGACTTTTTTTATATTAAATATTTATTTTCTTGTTATTTTATAAACATATTTTATGTTAAACCTTTAATTTTTAACAATTTATAAAGATTTTTTATGTTAAAAAGCGTTTTTTTAACAAAAAACCGCTTTTTATTTATGTTTGAGATAAAAACTAGATAAATTTTATATATTTTAACCTTTTTAAAGATTTTTTATGTTAAAAAGCGTTTTTTTAACAAAAAACCGCTTTTTATTTATGTTTGAGATAAAAACTAGATAAATTTTATATATTTTAACCTTTTTTTATAAATCGCCAAAGCCCAAAATAAACGAAATAATCAAAATTACCCCCTAAAATCAAACTCAAAAACTAAAAATTGAGTTTGATTTTTTTTATATCAAAACTCGGAAACAAAAAAGGCCTAAAATTAAAAACAAATTAACAAACGCGAACATAAAAGACTTTATTTTCGAAGACCGATTAAAATTTTAAATATATTTTCAGTTTTTAAAATTAGATTATATAAAGAAACTGAAAATAATTTTAATCTTGATCAAATATATTTTTTGTATTTATTAAACGTTTTTTTTATTAAACGTTTGTTTTATAAAAAAATACTAAATTCAAAAGTTAAGGTTTTTTTATTTAAATTAAACATTAAATTATTTTTTTGTTTTAAAAACAAATTGTATATATAAAATTACGTTTAAAAACTGTAGATTGTTAAAAAAATTAATTGAATTTAAATTTATATCTTTTAAAAGAACTTTTTATTTTTTTACATTTGATCAAAAAACTAAAAAATTTAAATTATATTTGAATGAATAATAAAATTTTCAAAAAAATTACTACATAAATTTAATTAAAAATTTAAAAATATTATCCATATAATAAAAAAAGACTTTAAAAAAGTCTTTTTTTATTATACATTAAACTAATAAATCTATCTCTTCTTTAGTAATGGTTTCTTGTTCTAATAATTTTAAAGCTATTTTATCAAGTAAATCTTTATTTTTTTTCATAATTTTTTGACATTCTTGATAACATTGATCTATTATTTTTTTAATTTCTGTATCAATCGCTTTTTTATCAGAAAAATCAGAATCTTGAGAAACACCTAAATCACTCATTCCATATTTAGTCACCATTAAACTAGCTATTTTAGTAGCTTGTTTAAAATCCTCACAAGCTCCATTAGAAACATCGTCAAAAACTAATTCTTCAGCTACTCTACCGCCTAAATAAGAAATAATATTCGCTAACATTCTTTTTTTAGAAGAAAAGAAAGTTTCTTTTTCAGGTAACATTAAATTATAACCACCAGCTGAACCTCTTGGGATAATAGTAATCTTTTGAACTTTTTGAGCGTGTTCTAATTTTAAACCAATAACGGCGTGTCCAGCTTCATGGTAAGCCACCATTTTTCTTTCTTCTTCTGTATATTTAATTGATTTTTTGGCTGGACCCATTAAAACGCGATCAATCGCTTCTTCTAAATCTTCCATAGTAATCATTTCTTTTTGATTTCTTACTGTTAAAATAGAAGCTTCATTTAAAACTGCTTCTAATTGAGCGCCACTCATACCTGGAGTTTGTTTCGCTAATTGATTAAAATTAATATCAGGAGAAATATTTTTATTACGAACATGAACTTTTAAAATAGCTTCTCTAGCTTTAACATCAGGCAAACCAACTAAAACTTTACGATCGAATCTTCCTGTTCTTAATAAAGCTGAATCTAACATATCCGCTCTATTAGTAGCTCCAACAACAATAATTCCTTTTGATTTAGTAAAACCATCCATTTCAGTTAAAAGTTGGTTAAGAGTTTGATCTGTTTCTTGAGATCCTCCTGAAAAACCACCTCTTTTACTACCTAAAACATCTATTTCATCAATAAAAAGAATGCAAGGAGAATGATCTTTAGCTTCTTTAAATAATTCTCTGACACGAGAAGCACCGACACCGACATATTTTTCAACAAATTCAGAACCTGAAACCGCATAAAAAGGAACTCCTGCTTCTCCAGCTAAAGCTTTCGCTAATAAAGTTTTACCTGTTCCAGGAGGGCCTTCTAATAAAATACCTTTAGGTATTTTAGCTCCTACAGCAACATATTTTTGAGGTCTTTTTAAGAAATCAATTAATTCCTTCATCTCTTCTTTTTCTTCTTCATTACCCGCTACATCTTCGAAAGTAACAATTTTTTTCGAAGAAGTTAAAGAATAAGGTTGTTTTTTGTCTCGTTTCATATTTATAATAATATGACACATAAAAATAACAGAAGAAATATGAGAGATAATATGAAGTAATGGGTTCAAAACAGAAGTAATAGGTTTTAATTTAAATAATTCATAATTAGAAGGATACTCAAATAATTTAGCATTATTATTTTTTTTATCAAAAGTCATAATAAAATTATGATAAACAACTCCATCCATTTGAGAGTACCAAGTATTTTTTTCTTTATCAGTTATAATAATTTTGATATAAGGATCAGATCGTAAAATACTTCCTTGTAAATGAATAATTTGGATAGATTCTAAATTTGTATCATTATTAATTTTATCAAATAATTCCTGATGTCTAAGTTTATTTTTTCCTTCGGACCATTGTTCATTCAATTCATAAAATAAAGCTGTTAATAATATGAACAATAAACCTAAAATAAAAATAATTTTAGGTTTAATTAATGATTTTAATATTTTTTTCATTTACTATCACCTAATAATATTTTATTTTTTTGTTTACGAAGATATCGAAGATAACGACAATAAATTAAACCTATTAACCCCATGGTTAACAAAATGATACCGCTATATAATAAGAAATTCTGAGCAAAGGAAAAAGATTTATTCGAAAGATCTTTAGGTTTAGGAATTTTCATAGCTCTTTCTTGTTGTATTTTTTCTAAAACTGTTTCTAAATCTTTTATTTCTACATTCTCTTTGTCTTTTTTAACCGCTTCTAAAGCTGCGTCATTAACTAAACGTTTATAATCGCTTCCACTTAATTTACTTTCATAACATTTTTGAGCAAAATTTGTTAAAAAATCAGTGTTAATTTGATCATTTGTTTTTAAACTAGGGGTTAATTTAACATTTTTGAGATACATTTCTAAAATTAATTCACTATCTTTTTTATTTGGTAAATCAATTAAAATTTTTTTTTCTAATCTTCCAGAACGGGTTATCGCTTCATCTAATGATTCTAATCTATTGGTAGCTCCAACGACTATAATAGGATTCGGAGATTCTGTAAAACCATCTAATTCTGTTAAAAATTGGTTTACAGCAGATTGGGTTTCAGCTTTTCCCCCTCCTGTATCTTCCTTTAAAGAACCTCTTTTTCCAGCTAAAGAATCAATTTCATCAATAAAAATAATACATGCTGTTTTACAATTCCGAGCTTTTGCAAAAAGTTGTCTTATGTTTGCAGCACTTGAACCTAACGCAGCAGATATATATTCTGGACCTGATCCATAAAAAAAAGGAATACCTAATTCTTGGGTTAATTGTTTAACAAAATAAGTTTTTCCTGTTCCAGGAGGACCATGTAAAATAAAACCTTTTGGCACAGAAGCTCCTATTTTTTGATATTTTTCGTAATTATCAACAAAATCAGCAATATGTTTGAGTTCACTTTTAACCTCATCGTAACCTTTAACATTATTTAAAAAAGGAAGAGGTTCTATACGTTGAACAGTTGCTTCTCCTTTCAATAGAATATTATTCTTTGAAGCAATTATTTTAATTTTATCTGTGCCTTCTAATTTAACTGTTAATCCGTTTAAATCAAAACTAGGATTATTTAAAGCTTTTTGAATAGCTTTTTTTATTTTATTTACATTAGATACATCTTCTGATTTAATAGCTATTTTGATGTTTTCATTGAAAACATTTTTAAGTTCTTTTTGAATTCTATTTTTGGTTTGTTTTCCTTGTTCATCGTAAATTGCATCGAAAGTACCTGTATGATCTACATCAATAATACCTTCTTTATTATAAAATCTGGATGATATTTTTCTTATTTTGTGATCGTATACAATATCAAAAGTAAAACGATGTTTGTAATCGATGTTATGACCATCCGAATGATATTGTCTTGAAATACATTTAATTTGACCGTTATCAAATTCATATATTAATTCTCTTTCTTTTGTTTTTTTAGTTAAATCAGTAAAATATGTTACAAATAATTTTTTTGTTGATTCATATATTTGATTAATTCTATCTTTTGAATTTGTATAATTAGGTTCAATTTCATCTGATATTTGGGATGTAATCATTATTTTTATAATATCACTATTTTTATTCCAAATTATTTTCCAATTTTCAGAAAAATAAACTGTTTTTGTTAATATCCTTCCTTCATTGTCATATGTTTTATCATAAGTGTCGAAACTATCCCATTTAATTGTACCTTCAGAAGTATAAGCTCTTGATGTTAATATATTTCCTTGATTGTCATATGTTCGATCATAAGTGATGAAACTATCCCATTTAATTGTACCTTCAGAAGTATAAGCTCTTGATGTTAATATCCTTCCTTGATTGTCATATGTTCGATCATAAGTGTTGAAACTATCCCATTTAATTGTACCTTCAGAAGTATAAGCTCTTGATGTTAATATATTTCCTTTATCATTATATGTTCGATCATAAGTGTTGAAACTATCCCATTTAATTGTACCTTCAGAAGTATAAGCTCTTGATGTTAATATTTTGCTTTCATCATCATATGTTATATCATAAGTGATGAAACTATCCCATTTAATTGTACCTTCAGAAGTATAAGCTCTTGATGTTAATATCCTTCCTTGATTGTCATATGTTCGATTATAAGTGTTGAAATGATCCCATTTAATTGTACCTTCAGAAGTATAAGCTCTTGATGTTAATATATTTCCTTCATTGTCATATGTTTTATCATAAGTGTCGAAACTATCCCATTTAATTGTACCTTCAGAAGTATAAGCTCTTGATGTTAATATATTTCCTTTATCATTATATGTTCGATTATAAGTGTTGAAATGATCCCATTTAATTGTACCTTCAGAAGTATAAGCTCTTGATGTTAATATATTTCCTTTATCATTATATGTTCGATTATAAGTGTTGAAATGATCCCATTTAATTGTACCTTCAGAAGTATAAGCTCTTGATGTTAATATATTTCCTTTATCATTATATGTTCGATTATAAGTGTTGAACGCATCCCATTTAATTGTATTTTCAGAAGTATAATCTCTTGATGTTAATATATTTCCTTCATCATCATATGTTATATCATAAGTGTTGAAACTATCCCATTTAATTGTATTTTCAGAAGTATAAGCTCTTGATGTTAATATTTTTCCTTTATCATTATATGTTTGATCGTAAGTGTTGAACGCATCCCATTTAATTGTATTTTCTTGATCTTGATCCGTATTATAAAATCTAGAACTACATTTTATTTCATCATTATTTTTTCATATATAAATTCTCTTTGTTTTTTTGTTTTCATTTGATCTATAAAATATGTTCTGATTAATCTATTATTTTCTTGAGTTTTGTTTATATTATATTGTATATTTAGGTAATAAAAAAATTCTTGCTGTTCAATTATTTCTTGTGGTATGGTTATATTATCGCCATTTCCTCTAATATTATTTAAAGTAAAATATAAAAACAATACAATACTCAAAATAAAAAATAAATTCTTTCTGTGTATTCGTTTTCTATTCATTTATTTGTTTTGCCTTTCTTTATTTTCTTTATTTGGGTATTTTAATAGTATTATTGAAAAAGAAAAATTACTATTAATTTTAATTATAATACAAAAAAAAAAAAAAAGTATAATAAGGGTATAAAAAAAATAAAAAAAGAAAATAATAAAAAAATTCTTTTTAAAATATTTTATAAAAATATCTTTTATATTAAAATAAAACCGATTTTAAAGGAATACCACTTTTTTTACTTGAAAGCTGTATACGATGCAAGTTGTTTGTATACAGTTCGGACGGAGGCGAATTTGTAAATAAAACAGGACTAGATAGCATTAATAAACGCATTTTATCTATTTGTATTTATATAATAATTTCTTTGAAATAATTAATAAATATAAAAATTGGTTATAAAAACTTGTTTTTAATTTATAAACATAATATAATAGTAAGTAATTAATTAAAAATAAAAGAGGTGCTTTATTATATGAAACAAAACAAAATAACTATTATTGGTGGAGGAAATGTCGGATCAGCGATTGGATTAATTTTATCTCTTAATAAAATTGTTTCCGAAATTGTTATTTTAGATGTTAATCCGACTAAAGCACAAGGCGAAGCTACAGATATCAGTCAAGGTGTTAATTCTTTACATCCTATTCAAATTACAGCTACTAGCGATTACAAAGATACTAAGGATTCTGATATTGTAATTATTACTGCTTCTATTCCATCAAAAAATTTGAATAATCGATTAGATTTAATTAAAAGTAATTTGACGCTTTTTCAAAAAATCATTACTCCTATTACTTTATATAGTCCTGAATCTTTTTTATTAGTTGTTTCAAATCCTTGTGATATTTTGACATATATTGCTTATAAATTATCAGGTTTTCCATCTCATCGAGTATTAGGATCTGGAACAACTTTAGATACAGTTCGTTTAAGATTTTTATTATCACAAGAAATGAATATTGATGCTCGTGATATTGACGGTAATATTATTGGAGAACATGGCGATAGTCAAATAGCGACATGGTCATGTTTAAATGTTCATGGAGTTGCTTTTGAAGAAAATTTTGAAAAATTATTGCCTAAAAAAACTTTCGAAAAACATAACATAAATGATTTTAAAGAAATGATTGCTAATAAAGTTCAAAAATCAGCTTACGAAATTATTAGTCAAAAAGGTTATACTAACTATGGTATCGCAATTTCCGTTTTACATATCGTAGAAGCTATTATTAAAGATGAGAAAAAAGTTTTAAATACTTCATCTTATTTACAAGGTGAATATGGTATTAAAGATATTTATCTAGGTGTTCCTAGTGTTATCGGAAAATCAGGTGTAGAAAAAATTTTAGAAATTTCATTAAATAATAAAGAAAAAGAGCAATTGTTGAGTTCTGCTAAATTATTAAAAGGGATTATCGATGAATCCGCTTTATAATGATGTTTTTTCTGATAAAAAAATTAAATAAAAAAAGATTAACTTTTGTTAATCTTTTTTTATTAATATTCAGGTTGTTTCATAGTTATTTATTTAATGTCCGATTTATTTTTACGATAAAAGTTATAATTACTAAAGATAGAATAAAAAGAAAAGTTCAATATAATAATTGAATAAAATAATAATTAATTTTTTAGATAAATTAAATTTTTTTTAAAAAAGGATATATTACTTATCTTCTCATGAGTTATATTTTTTTATATTAACATATTTATTTAGGTTAAATATAATAAAAGACCTTTTGAAAGGTCTGAAAATTTATATGAAGATAAAATCAATGATTTATTTTATATGTTTCAATAAAATGTTTTAATCTAGCTTCTTTTTGGTTTACACAACTTACTTGTCTATTTATTTTTATAAGTTCTTTGATGTTTTCGGCAAAATTATCGCCTTCAGAAGTTATTATTTGAATAATTAAATTATTACGTATATTAATAAAATTATTCATTCTTTCGTCAATTATACGTCTTTCGCTTAAAACATGAATACGCGTCCTTAGCTCATCAATAGAATTACTATTTAAACGAACTTTGTTATCAAAAGCTTCTGTCATTATTTCGTCATGAAATTCAGGATTTACAACTTTAGCTATAATTTGCGATTGTTCTTCTAATGATTCATTTAATTTTTTATTTAATTCAATAAGTTCATTTAATATATTATCATTATTTTTCATCGCCATAATTTTATGATTAGTAGTAATTAAGAATAATAAATACAAACAAATAAATAAAATAATATTCAATATTTTAAATTGTTTTTTTGATTTAATTATCAATTGATATCACTCCTTTTATTTTATCTCTTGTTTTAAAAAAGATAAAGATTTATTTGTTTTTTTCATAATCATTTTGTAATAAATCTTTTTAATTAAACGACGTTATATAACATAACTTAAAACAAAAAAAGATTTTTAAAATTATAAAAATCTTTTTTTGTTTATCTAAATTATAAATCTTTTTGTAATAAAATTGACAAAAAAATTAAGATAAAAAATATATTAAAAATTATCTTTTGTTTTTATTTTTTTGTTTTTTATAAAAATTTTTTTTATATATTTGAAACACATAATTAAATTATTTAAGATATTTTTTCCATAATTGAATATGTATAAATTTTAAATAATTTAAAGAGATATTAAATTTTTTTTAAAGTAGAATGAGTAATAAGAATTTTTTTTATCCCATGAGGTTTAGGAAAAATTATTGACAAGATATCTTTGTTAACAGCGATAATAAAACCTTTCCCAAATATATCGTGCATAACCTTCTCTCCTGCTTTGTAAGATACTTTATTTGCGACTTTTTTTATGATAATAGGTTCATATTTATTAGGTTCCGATATTATTATATTTTCTTTTGGTTTAGAAAATTTCATTTCTTCTAAAAAAGATACAGGTCTTGCAAATCTATTTTTTTTATTATGAAATAAGAATTTTCTAGAATTTGCGCTTGTAAGAAAAAGTAATTCTTTTGCTCTTGTTATCGCCACATAAGCAATTCTTCTATCTTCTTGGACATTTTTTTTGCCATATTTTTCTGTATCATCTATAAAAATATTATCTTCCCAACCTATAACAAAAACAATTTTAAATTCTAAACCTTTAACTTTATGTATCGAGGATAAAAGAACTTGGCTTTTATCATTATCATCTTTTTCGCTATGCAAAGTTATTGTATTTAATAATTCATTTAATTTTTCTACAAAAGTACCTTTTTGTTTTTTATTTTCTGAATCGAAAAATTTTTGTAAATTATCTAAATTATTTTTGATTTTGTTTTCGTTTTCTTTATTATAATTATTTTTATCTTTTTCTTTTTGATCTAAAATTTCAGAATATTTAATTTCTTCATTGATTAAATGTATACAATTTGATAAATTGCATTTTGATTCATCGTGGAAAATTTTTAAAAGTTTTTGAAATGTTTTTTTTAAATTATTAATTTTTAAATTTATTGTATCTGTTTCGGGAACATAATCCATAGCTTCGAATAAAGAAATTTGTTTTTCATTAGCTATTTGTTCTAATTTATTTATAGTTGTTTTTCCTATTTGACGTGGAGGAGTATTAATAATTCTTTTAAAATCAAAATCATTTTTAGGAAAAAGAAGGACTTTGAGATAAGCTAAAAAATCTTTAATTTCTTTTTTTTGATAGAAAGAAATAGAATTTTTAATTATATAAGGAATGTGTTGAATAATTAAATTGTTTTCTATTTCTTTGTATAATTGATTTATTCTGTATAAAATAGCTATATCTTTATAATTATATTTGGAACTTTTTATTAATTTTTTGATTTTTTTAGCAATAAATTCGGATTCTTTTTTATCATTTTGGAAATTTTTATAAATAATTTCTCCATGATTCATATTACTTTTGAGATCGTTTTTAAAATGATTTTGTTTTTCATCATAATTATATTCAATTAATAAATTAGCTTTATCTAAAATATTTTGAGTAGAACGATAATTTTGATCTAAATACAAAACATCGGCCTGAAAATCTTTTATAAATAAATCATTACATAAAGGATCTGCTCCTCTAAAACTATATATATTTTGGTTCGGATCTCCTACAGCGAAAATAAAATTATTTTGACTTATCATTTTAATCATTTGATATTGAATTAAATCAATATCTTGGAATTCATCAATTAAAATATGCGAGAATTTTTTTTGATAAAAAGAAGTTAAAGAAGGATTATTTTTTAATATTTGATAAGTATAAATGATTAAATCATCAAAATCTAGAAAATTATTGTTTTTTAAATATTCTTCGTAAAGATCAAAAACTTTTTGTTCTTCAGAAGAATGAAATTTTGTATTTATTTTTTTTGGTATTTCTAATTCTTCAAAAATTTGTTTTTTTATTTTATTGTTTTTTATATAAGATATTTTTTTTATTAAATCTTTGACTTTATATTTATCTTTATCTAATTTTAAAATATCCATTTTTTCTTTGATAATTTTTTTATTTTCTTTTTCGTCGATAATAAAAAAAGAAGAAGTTAAATTCGAATTAAGATAATTAATATTCTGTTTTAAAAACGAATACCCAAAAGCATGAAAAGTACAAATTGTTAAATAAGAAAAATCATGATAAGGAATAAATTCTTTTAAACGTTTTCGCATTTCTTTAGCTGCGTTATTAGTAAAAGTTATCGCTAAAATATTATTTCCATCTATATTTAAATTATTGATTAAATGAACTATTTTATTAGTTAAAGTAGTTGTTTTTCCTGTGCCTGCACCAGCATGAAGATAAATAGCTTTTTTATCTGAAATGATAGCTTCTTTTTGTTTTTCATTTAAATTATTTAAATATTTTTGTTTTTCCATTTTTATTTTAAAAAACTTTCTTTTTTTTTTTTTTTATATAAAAATTATTCTAAATTGTCAGAATATTTTTCATTATATATTTTAAGTCCCGTTTCAGCGAAAGATAAGAAACTTGATACTTGTAAAGAACTATTTCCTATTAAAACACCATCAATTTCTTTTTGTTTTAAAATAATTTCTATATTAGATTCATTAGTAGAACCGCCATAAATAATTCTTATTTTTTGAGCTAATTCTTCAGAAAATAAAGAAGCTACTTTTTGACGGATATTTTTTATAATTTCGTTGGCATCTTCAGGTTGAAGACTTTTTCCTGTTCCGATCGCCCAAAAAGGTTCATAAGCTAATATAATTTTTTCTATAGAATCCTGTGAAACGTTTTGGAAAATATTTTCTAATTGTTTTTCTAAGAATATTTTAGTTTTGTTTTCGTTTTTAGTTGTAATATCTTCTCCTATACAAACAATAGGATAAATATTTATGTTTAAAAGAGCTAGAAGTTTTAAATTAACTGTTTGGTCTGTTTCACCAAAAAGTGTTCTTCTTTCGCAATGTCCGATTAAAGCATATTTAACACCTAAAGAATGTATATTTTTAGGAGAAATTTCTCCTGTATAAGCGCCTTCATTTTTGTAAAAAACATTTTGAGCGCCTATTCTCAAATTTTTTCCTTCTATTTGAGTTAAAACATCTAATAAAGTTATTTGCGGAAAAATAATAGTTTCTATTTTTTTTCTATCAGGCATTTTATTATTGATTTGATAAATGAAATTCAAAGCTGAATCTTTGCATTTATTCATTTTCCAATTACCAGCTATAACGATTTTTCTCATTTTAATTATATCCTTTATATTTATTTCGAAGACGAAATGATTTTTAATATTTTGGTTTTTTCTTCATTTTGATTTAATAAATAATATTTCTTATCTGTTGATAAGTAAAAAGTATCTCCTTTATTTAAAAAATACCTTAATTTATCTAAAACTAAAACAACTTCTCCTTCCAGTACAAAACCAAAAACATCTTCATTTTTCGGAGTATTAATTTTAGTTTGTCCTTTGGGTTCGATTTCTATAATTATTGGTTCTATTCGATATCTTGTTAGATAAGGGAAAAGATAATAAATAGTATTTTTAAGATTAGGTTCTTTGACAATTAAGAAATCTTCTCTTTTATGAATTGATTCTATATTTTGTTCTTCTTGAAAAAATTCTGAAGCTGATTTTTTAAAAATTTTTAATAAAGAAAATAAAATTTTTAAAGAAGGAGAAATTAAATTATTTTCTATTTGAGAAATATATCCGCTAGTTACGTTTATTTTCTTAGCTAAATCTTTTTGAGTTATTTTTTTTTCTAATCTTAAATTTCTAATTTGTTGCCCTATGTTCAATTTTAAGTTCCTTTTTTAAATTAAATAATGTAAATAATTAAAAAGAAATATATTTGAAATAATATTTCAAAAAAATAATAAAAATATAAAAATTTTATTTTTTTATATATACTTAATATTATATAATATTTGAAAAAATTATTGTTAATTTATAAAAAGAGAATAAATTCGTTGTATAAAAATAATTGTATTTTTATTTTATGATTTAGTTTTTTTTTATTTTGGGAATAAGTTTTTTTTAATTCTAATTTGTTTTTTATATTTTTTAAATAAACAAATATTTTTATTTTCAATATATTAATTTTTTTTATTAAAGAAAAATAAGAATTTTTTTTTTAAAATTTTTTTTCTTTTTGTTTCTTTGTTTTGATAAAAACAAATCATTTGACTTATATTTTTTTTGTATTTTTGTTTTTATAATAAGAATATTTTTTTCTTCTTTTTCTTGCATTTTTGTTATTAAATCATTTTTTCTTTTTCTATTTTTTGTTTTTTTAAGAATAATTGTTTTTGGATATTCAATTTTTGGATTAAGTCGTTTTCTTTATTTACTTTTTCTATTTCTATTTGATTTAATCTTTTGTGAAAATGGTTTTGAATTTCAATTAAAATATCTTTAAAATTTTCTTTAATAAGAATATCTTCTTTTCTTCTTGGATGTAATTTATTTTCGAATATTTTTTTTTCATTTAGAAAATGATTATCAAGATGATATTTTTCTTTTATTTGTATTTTTTTTGTTTTTTGGATATTTATTTTATGTATTTCTTGAGTTATTTTTAAAAAATTTTCAGATAGCCATATCATTTTTTGATATGCTTGGTTAAGTAATTCTTCTTTTTCTAATTTTATATCTTTATTAAAATTATTTTTAATTTTTGATAAATAAATGTATTCTTTATTTAGAAATTTATTTAGAAATTGGATATTTTTCAACTCTTTTAAATAATAAGAAATGATTTTTTTATACAAAATTTCAAATAAATTTTTTTGATTAAAGATGGATTTGTTTTTAAATTAGTTATTTTATTTAAATAAAAAGAGATTTTATTTTGATATAAAATATGTTTGTTTACGTGTTTTTCTTGAATTTTTTTGATTTTTTGAATATATTTTTCTTTTTGTAATTGTTTTTGTTGTTTTTTTTCTTTTAATAAAATAGTGGTTCTTTTTAATAAGATATAATTTTTTTCATAAATTTTAATTTCATTTTCTATTGAAAGGTAATCTTTTTTATTTTTATTAATTAAATCATGAATATAAAAAATATTTTTTTTGGTATATTTACAAATATTATTATACAAATCAATTTGTTTTTGAATATTTAATTGTTCTAAATGATCGATTTTTTCTCTTAATATATTAAGAAAATCAAATTGTTTATTTTGTAAATTATGGAAAAATAATTTACATAAATTTTGTATTCTTATTAATTCTTTTGTTTGATATTTTTTTTGTTTTAAATATTTTTTTAATTGATTTTTAAGGTTATGAAATAAATTGTTTTGTATTTGATTTTTAGAATCCATATAATCGATGAATAAAATCAAATTCTCTAAAATATTTTTTTTATACAAAAAATATTTTTCGATATCGTATTCTATTTCTAATGTTTCCATATTAGTTCTTTTATGGAAAAATTCTGTTTGTTGTTCGAAATTTATTTTTTTGCAAATATTATTTTTGTAATGTATTTGTTCTAAATCTATTATTTTTTTATTTAAATTTATTATTTGGTTAATATTTTGAATTATATTTTCTAAATATCGGAAATCGAATTTTATAAGTTCGATTTTTGATTGAATTTGAATTAAAGTTTCTTTTTTTCTTTTTCTTGTTGAGCGGTTATTGTTTTTTTTATGATGTTCTAAGCGGTTTAATTCGATATCTACTTTATATTTGTTATGTTCATAAGAATATTTTATTTCGTTTTGTTCTTTGTTTTCTATTAATTCTTTATTTATATTTTTATATTTTTTATTATTTCAGCAATTTTAAAATTTAATTCTAAAAATTTAATTTCTTTTAGAAAATGATTATCGATCATTTCTTTTTCTTTTTGACAAGAAAATTTATTTTGTTGTATTTTTAAATTATTATTTTTTTCTCTCAAATTATGTTCGATATTAATAATTTTGATGTTTTTTTGGCTTAATGATTTTAAAAATATATATTTTAATTGCCAAAGATATAGATTTTTAAGATTCTCTATTTTATTTCGCTTATTTGTTTTCAATAATATAATAAAATTTTTATTTTTTGTATTGTTTGTAAATTCCGGAATAAAAAACATTTTTAATTTATTTGTTTGAATTAGTTTTTTGGTTTTTTCTTTTAAGTTATTTTCTTTTTGAAAAAAATTTTGCTGTATTTCGTTTAAAATTTTATTATGTTGATTTAATTTTTTTTGAAAAAAAATATTATTTTTTTGAATTGTTTTCGCAAAATTTTCTTCTTCTTCTTTTTGTTCTTTTTGTATTTGGTTCAAATAGGAATTATATTTTATTTCGATATTTAATATTTGCTTTTTATGTTTTTGTTTTATTTGGTTAATTTGATTATTAGAATGGATATGTTTTTGTTCAAAATCTTTTATAATATCATAAGTAATATTTTTGATTTTTTCTGATAATATTTGGTTCTTTTCTACAAAAATTTTGTTTAATTTTTCTTTTTGTAAAATTTTTTCTTTTTCGATTTTAAGGGTATTTTCGAAACATTGTTCATTATTTTTTTTGTTTTTTCTTGTTTTACTTTGAATTTTTGATAAATTTTTTCTTTTTCTATTTTTTTTTGTTCTATTTTATTTTTTATTTTTCGAATTATAAAGTCATAATCTTCGTAATTTATTTTATCTTTTTTTGGATATGCTTTTGTTTGATTTATAATTTTGGATATATTATCTTTGTGTTTGATATTTAATTTGTTTATTTTAAATAAAAAATTTTGCTTTAAATTACTGTTATCCTTAAATTGTTCTTGCTTAAGTTTTTGATAAAATAATAATTGTTTTTTAAAGTCTTCGAAAAAATTATTTTTTCCAAAAAGATTTCTAATTCTTTTATTTCTAGCGACAAGTTATATTCTGGGATATCTTTATCATTATTGGGCACTTTTAAAGGTGATATAAATTGTTTTGATAAAGTCATATTAAATTAAAATCAACTTTCATTTATTTTAAAGAATTTAAATTTATTTCGTTATTAATGTATATTAAATATATTATTATATATTATAATATTATAACATAACTAAATTTTAAGAAAATGATATTTTCGGAAATAAATTAATAAAAAGGATTATATATTTTTAATATGTATTTTTATATTAAAGGTAAAGTAACATCTATTCAAAATGATAGTGTTGTCTTAGATAATAATGGTATTGGTTATCACATTGGTTTTTCTAATCCATATGTTTTTTCTATAAATCAAGAAGTAAAATTGTTTACTTATTTTTATATTAAAGAAAATATTCATTTTTTATATGGTTTTTTAAATACTCAAATTTTATTTTTTTTTAAAAAATTAATCGCTATTCCAGGTATTGGGCCGAAAAGCGCTATTTTACTTACTAATCAAGATTTTTTTCAAGAAATTCAAAAAGCCATATCCGAAAATAATGTTTCTTATTTATTGAAATTTCCAGGAATCGGTCAAAAAACAGCACAACAAATTATTTTTCATTTACAAAATAATGACTTTTTTCAAATTAATAAAATTTTATTAAATCCGAAACAAAGAGATGTTAAAGAAGTATTGATTAATTTAGGATTCAAAAATAAAGAAATTGATAAAGTTATCAATAAATTAGATTTTAATAAAGAAATAGAAATTATTGTTAAAGAAGCTTTATCATTAATGATGAAATAATTTTTAAGGATATTAAATTATGAAAGATTTAAAAACATGGGACGATAAAAAAGAACAAACCGAAGAAAATAAAAAATTTTTGAGACCTCAAAGATTACACGAATATATAGGTCAAACTCAAATTAAAAAAATTTTATTCGTTTATTTGAAAGCGGCTCAAAAAAGAAAAGAATCAATAGATCATCTTTTGTTTTATGGGCCTCCTGGTTTAGGCAAAACTACTTTAGCTAAAATTATCGCCAATGAATTAGGAGTTAATTTTCAAGTTACCAGTGGTTCTAATATTGAAAAAATTGGCGATATAGCCATTCTTTTGAGTAATTTGCAAACAGGAGATATTTTATTTATTGATGAAATTCATAGTCTGCCTAAAAACGTTGAAGAAATTTTATATTCAGCGATGGAGGATTATGTTTTAGATGTTGTCATTGGTAAAAATGATGAAAAAAGAACAATTAGGATCGATTTGCCTCCTTTTTCTTTAATTGGAGCGACTACTAAATTTGGAAATATCGCTTTTCCTTTAAGAGATCGTTTTGGTTTGATTTTAAAGTTGGATTATTATCAAAAAGATGAGTTGGAGTTAATTATTAAAAGAACAGCTTCTGTTTATGGCAACGAGATAGAAGAAAAAGCCTTAGAAGAACTAGCTAAAAGAAGTAGAGGAACTCCAAGGATAGCTAATCGTTTATTTCGAAGAGTTAGAGATTTTGCTGAAATTTATTCAAAAAAAAATATTACTTATGATATAACTTTACATACTTTAGAAAAGTTACAAATAGATGAAAATGGTTTAGATGCTACAGATTTTAATTATTTACAAAATTTAATTTCTAAATTTAATGGTGGTCCAGTAGGTATTAAAAATATTGCAGCAACAATTGGAGAAGAAATTTTTACTATTGAAGAAGTTTATGAACCTTATTTGATCAAAGAAGGAT
The DNA here is from genome assembly GCF_050916135.1 of 'Prunus avium' virescence phytoplasma. Lineage (NCBI taxonomy): Bacteria > Bacillati > Mycoplasmatota > Mollicutes > Acholeplasmatales > Acholeplasmataceae > Candidatus Phytoplasma > 'Prunus avium' virescence phytoplasma. Next base: position 325,767 of record NZ_CP069156.1, read on the forward strand.
ATATTAAAAGAACTGCTCGGGGCAGGATAGCGACAGATTTGGCTTTTGAATTATTAAAACAAAAAAATAAGAAATAATTTTTTTAAATAAATAGAAAATTTGCAATTAATTAATAGTTGTTAATTTTTTCAATTTTTTTTATACATTTACTGATTGATTTGCATATATTAATTTTATTATTTTTTAATTTATGTTAATATATAAAATGTAGGTTTATTTAATCAAGAGTAAACTTTTTAAATTGAAAATATATAGATAATATAATTATTATATGATACTTTGGCAATTTATTTATTTAGGAACAAATTATAAATTTAAATATTTTTTTGTGAAGAAAGACAATTTTTATTTTAAAAGTTATATAATATTCTTTTAATAAATATAAAAAGATATTTTAATGAATAAAGAAAATTCAGTTATAAATATTAGATAGGAAAAAATAATATGAAATATAGAGTCGGATTAGCAACTAAAATTGGATGTGTTTTATGTATAATACCTAGTTGTGTTTTGTGTATTATTTTCGGACTTGGAATACCTTTTGTTATTTTATTTTTAAATGTATTTAATGGTAAGGTAAGAAAAGACACAAAAATGTTAGCAGGTATTTTGGGTCTTGTGTTTTTTGGATTTTTAATACCTCTTGCAAGTGTATGTGGTAGCGAGGTAACACAAGAAACAGAAATATCATCAGGTATTTTTTCTCTTTGTTTTGGGATTTTTCCAGGAATTTTAATTTTAATAGGCAAATATAAAAAAATTAAAAAAAAATTAGTAAATTGAAATGCCATTCCTCCAATATTAAAATAATACATCCATAAGACAAAAATAATTAGAATTAACACTCAAAATAAAATTCAAAAATTAAAATTTAATTTTGATTTTTTTGATTTTATGTTAGCAAATTGAAAAAAATAGTTTAAACTACTAGTAATTAGTTTTTAATAAATTTTTTTAGTATTTTTTTGATAAAAATGTTTGTCGTATTCGTATTTAAAAAATATTTTTAAAAAAAATTTAATTATACCAAATTATATATTGTTATAGAGATTTTTGTTTTATTAAAAAATAAAAAAATTAAATTTTTATAAATGGTTTAAAATAAAAAAAGATTATCATTTGATAATCTTTTTTTATTTTATTTGTTTCTAAAAATTTAATTTTTTTTATAAAAATTATAATTAATTAATAATCTTTATCTTCATCGTCATCATCTTCGTTATCATCGTCGTCATCTTCATATTCATCATCGTCATCATTGTCGTCATCGTCATCTTCTTCATCGTCATCTTCTTCATCGTCATCTTCATATTCATCATCATCGTCATCATCTTCTTCATCGTCATCTTCATATTCATCATCATCGTCATCATCTTCTTCATCGTCATCTTCATATTCATCGTCATCTTCATATTCATCATCGTCGTCGTCTTCATATTCATCGTCGTCGTTGTTTTCATAATATTCATGATTTAAATTATGATTATCATTTTTATATTCTAATTCTTTTATTTCTTCCATTAATGGTTCTTTATATTCAATTTCTTTTTCTAATTTAATTTTGAATTCTTTTATTTTTTTTCTTAATAATTCTTCTTGTTCGTTTGATATTTTTTTTCTTTTATTTAAAAGTTCTTTTCTGTTTCCCATTTTCTTATTACTTTCTTAATTTTTGAAATTTTTTATATATTTTTATATTATTTTAATATAAGTTATTTATCTTTAAAAATAACTTTTCAGAAAAACAAAAGAATCAAACAAGATCATAATTTAATTATCTTAAATAATTAGTTTTTAGAAATGATTTTTTGTATTTTTTAGTTTTTTTTTTAATATTCTTCTTATTTTTAAATTATCATAAAAAAATTTTTTTGTCAAGTTAAATAAAAAAAATCACACTGTCATAACTAATTTAAACAATTTTTATTTTAAAAGTTTAACTTTTAAAATTAAATTTTATTTTTTACTTAAATTAAGTATTTGTTGGACATTGATGTGGTTAAAAGGTACTGATCAGGAATAAACGTAATAATCAAAATAACCCCTTAAAATAAAACTAAAGAACTAAAATTTGATTTTTATTTTTTTAGAAAATATATCGTCTCAGGAGAAAATAAAAGTGGTATCAAGGGATAAAATTAAAAATTTTTTATTTCTTTTCGGTTATTTTTTATTGTTATTTAATATTGCTTTTATTTTTAATATAATTGCTATTCGTAAAAAAACCAATTTAAAAGAAGAACCTTTTCAATTAACAATAGACGAATTCAAAGACGCTAAAGAATATTTCAAAAATTCTAAAAAAAAGGTTAAAATTACTTTTTGGCATAATTTATATGCGGAAGAAAGAAAAGTATTAAACAAGATTATTCAAGATTTTGAAAAAGATTATCCTGGTATCGAAGTTTTAGAAGATAATAAAGGAAATTGGGGACAAATATTTAAACATGTTTCTAACGCTTTAACTGTTGATAAACAACCTAATTTAGTTGTTTCTTATCCTGATCATGTGGGATTTTATCATAAATCTAATAAAGTACTTCCTTTAGATGCTTTTATAGATAAAGATGAAGATTTTAAAAACAATAAACAAAATGATTTTTTACCATATTATTTCGCACCGATTCAAATAGAAGACAAAATAAAACATTATTATTATTTACCTTTTTTAAAAACAACAGAAATTATGTTTTATAATAAAGATTTATTAAAATCTATCCATGATAAAATTCCTGAATTAATAAATGACAAAGGGGAAATAGCAAAAGATTCATTGTCATGGGTTCAAATGGATGAAATATCTAAAATATTAAAAGATTCAAATAAAAAAGATTTTATACCAATAGTTGTTGATAGCGAATCTAATTTATTTATAATTTCTACTCAACAAAAAGGAATAAATTACCCATTAACAAAAGAACAAACTCAAGATTTTTTACATAACTCTGAAGTTCAAGAATTACTGCAAGAATTTAAAACCAGATATGATAATAAACATTTAACTTTAGGAAAATTGACTGGCGAAGAAGATAAAGTTCCTGAACTTCTTATTAACAACAATATTGCTTTTTATATTACATCAACAAGAAGGTTAGACAATTTATGCATAGACAATGCTTTTATTCCTAAATTGGGTTATACAAATGTGCCTACTGTTAATTCTGAATCAAATAAAAATATTTTACAAGGTTCAAATGTTAATTTATTTTATTCTAAAAATAAAGACGAGATGTTAGCTTCTTGGTTTTTTTTAAAACATTTAACTTCTGAAGACGTTTATAAAGATTTTTTAAAAGAAAATAAATTTTTTAATATTACACGTCAAGCAAGCATAACACAAGTCAAAGATAGGATAAATGAAATAGAATCGGAAATAAATAAAAAACTAACAGATTCAAATAAAGAAGAAACAAATAAATTAAAATTAAGGAAAGAATTTTTGGAAAAATTTATTTTACAGAATGCAAATAGTCAAGAATCCCAAAAAAATTTTTTTACTATTTATGTTTTTGAAAATTCGGATTTTTTTATAAATATTATAGCAGATTTATTTATAGAAGTTTTAATGATTGACAAAAATTTAAATGATAAAGATACAGATGCACGAATTAAAGAATTATTGACAGAAGCTATCAACAGAATATAGAAATTGACAAATTAAAAAAATCATTTATATATTGATATATTTTCGATAAATATCACTTTTTCATTCAATTAAAATTATAAATTTTGTCAAAATCAAATAATATATAAATAATTCAAAAGTTATGCAAAATAAAAATTATTATTTTTTATATTTTTTTTATTATTAATATTGTATAATTATAATTGCGAAAGGCAGGGATATTAAAGAATAATTTAATTAAATTAAATGATTAATCGGGGATGTTTATGGAATTTGCCAAAACTAAAGAGTTTTTTATGCATATCTTGGTAACGCAAGTAAAAATGTTCGAGGTTAAAATAAATGGCAATACTAAACAAAAAGAAGTTCCTTCTGTAAATATGAATTTTATTCCTTCATTTGAAGGCGTAGGACAATTAGCTTTTGCTTAAAAAAAATTTATTTTTAATTCATTATTTTATTGAATAATCAATATAGATAAAGTTTTATTATAAATCCGAAAGCTAAAATTTTTATTTTTATATAAACTCAATTTTTTTAAATCTTGATATTATGTCAAGAAATTTAATTTATTATTTTATTATATAGACTACTATTAGTAGTTTTATAATTTGATATTATTTTTTATGATTCTAATCAGAATTATATTAATTTTTTTTATTAATTAGTTTGTTTGTTTTGAAAAAACAAAATAAGTATGTAGACATTAAAAAACGAATTAGTTTTGTACAGGGGTTCGAATCCCCTCATCTCCACCAATAAAATTATTAAATTTATTAATTTAAATAAATTTAATAATTTTATTGGTGATTTTTTTGTCAATGATAATTTTTTAAATCATTTTGGATATAATTATTAAATTAAAAATAGACTATTTATTATGTTTATATTAAATCAAAAAATATTTTTGTTTTTATTTTTTGTTTTTCTAACGATAAAAAGTTATAATTTTGAATGATATTTTATTTTTTTAAAATTAAAAAGTTTTCGAAAAGAAAAATTATATCTTAATTTTAATTTAAGAAATTAATTTTTAAGGAGTATAAAAATTGATGTTAGAACAAAATAATAAAAAAATTTTTTCAAAAAAAATTATATTATTATTAATTACTGTAATTTTAGCTTTTGTGGTTTTATTTATATGTAGTAGATTAAATGCTTTTACAGATGAAATAAAAGATGAAGTAACTAGTGTTTCGAAAAATATGAATGATTCAATTAATTCTTTATCTCAAAAATTGAATAGTACAATTGACAAATGGGATACCAAATTTCAAAAAGATGAAGAAGAAATAAAAGAAGAATTATTTAGTTTTTCAAAAAAATTGAATAGTACAATTGAAAAATGGGATACCAAACTTCAAAAAGATGAAGAAGAAATAAAAAAAGAATTATCAACTCAATTAAAAGAAGAAATAACAAAAATTAGCCAAAATTTAAGTAAAAATTTCCAAGATAAAATTTGGGAAATGAAAGAAGAATCATCAACTAAATTACAAAAAGAAATAGAAAAAATTAGCGGAAATATAAATACAATTTTACAAGATAAAATTGGGGAAATAAAAAAAGAATTATCAACTCAATTAAAAGAAGAAATAACAAAAATTAGTAAAAATTTAAGTAAAAATTTCCAAGATAACATTGGGGAAATAAAAGAAGAATCATCAACTCAATTAAAAAAAGAGATCCAAAAAACTAGCGGAAATATAAATACAATTTTGCAAGATAAAATTGGAGAAATAAAAGAAGAATTATCAACTAAATTAAAAGAAGAAATAACAAACAAAATAAAAAATTTTGGTTTGCCAAGTTTACCAAATCCGTTTAAAAATTGTAATCTTTTTGGGGCTAAAACAGATAAAAACACAAATGAAAAAACAGATAAAAATGCAAAAAAAAATAGATGAAAATGCAAATGAAAAAATAGATGAAAATATAAATGAAAAAACAGACGAAAACACAAATGAAAAAATAGATGAAAATATAAATGAAAAAACAGACGAAAACACAAATGAAAAAAAAGATGAATCTGTCATTTCAGGCGTAAAAAATTGGTTGTTTAGTTGGTTTCATAGTAGTCTTTAAAAATAAAAAAAATATTTAATGTTTTTAAAAAAATAAAAGAAAGTTTATTCAAAAAATGATTAATAAAGTAAAATTAGTATCTACATTAGGTCCTGCTTGTGATAAAAAAGAAATTTTAAGTAATTTAGTTAAAAATGGTCTTTGCGTGGCTCGTTTTAATTTTTCTCATGCTAATTATGAAGGTAGCGAAAGAATTTTACAAATTATTAAAGAAATTAATCAAGAAAATAATAGTTATTTAGGAACTATGCTTGACACTAAAGGACCTGAAATTAGAACTCATAATTTTGATGGAGCAGTTCAAATAGAAAAAGATTCTGAAATAAGAATTTGTTTTAATGAAGTTTTAGGAACTAAAGATAAATTTTCTTTAACTTATGATTTATATGATGATATTAAAGAAGGTAATTTTATTTTTATTGATGATGGTTATTTAACTTTAGAAGTGATTAAAAAAAATTCGCAAACGCGTGAATTAGTTGTTAAAGCTAATAATACTCATGTAGTGAAATCACGTAGAGGTGTTAATGTTCCTAATATTAGATTGCAAATGCCTTATATTTCCGAAAAAGATAAAAATGATATTTTATTTGCCTGCAAACATAAATATGATTTTTTAGCTCTTTCGTTTGTAAGAAGAAAAGAAGATCTTTTTGATGTTAAGAAACTTTTAGATTCTAAAGAAGAACATAATGTAAAAATTATTTCTAAAATAGAAAATCAAGAAGGTTTAGATAATTTAGATGATATTATTGAGTTTTCTGATGGTATTATGATTGCTCGTGGAGATTTAGGAATCGAAATTGATAGCGAATTAGTTCCTTCTCATCAAACAAATATAATTAAAAGTTGTTTAAATGCAGGAAAACCTGTTATTGTGGCTACTCAAATGTTAGAATCTATGCAAAAAAATCCTCGTCCTACTAAAGCAGAAACAAGTGATGTTTATAATGCTGTTTTAGAAGGCGCAACTGCTACAATGTTATCAGGCGAATCAGCTTCAGGTCTTTATCCAGAAAAAGCAGTTATGACAATGGCTAAAATACAAAAAGAAGCTGAAAAAAATGTTAATTACGATTTTATATCTCAATTGTATAATTCTGAAAAACTCGAAGATTTTTTAGCTTTTGCTGCGATTCAAATTTCTTTACAATATCCTATATCAGCAATTGTTGTTGATGATAAAAAATATGCTATTGCTTTATCTAAATTTCATTCTATAGCTCCAGTTTTTGTTAAAGTCGAAAATATGAGCGAAGCGACTTCTTTATCTTTAAATTACGCTAATATTCCTTTTTTAAACGAACAAGAGTTAAAAAATAAATTAGAACTTTTACAAAAAGAAAGTGATGATAAGAAGATAATATTAGAAATTAAACAAGATAGTTTAAAAATTATATCAGAAGAATAAAATATTTATTTTTATGTTTAAAGAAAATTAATTTATTTAATAAAATTTAATAATATTTTCATATTAATGATTTTTAATTATAAATTTCATTTAAAATTATAATTTATAATTAAAAAAATATTTTTTTAAGCAAATATTATAAAAAAAATATTATAATTAATATATAAAATAATATTTGTGTATTTTTTTATTTTTAAATTAATTGAAAAATGAATTATTCTTGTTTTTAAATCGGATAATAAAGAGGATTTAAAAATCGGATAATAAAGAGGATTTAAAAAAATGTTAAGAGATAAAATTAAAATAAGTGGTACTTTCGAAAGAATTAAAGATAATTTTTTCTTTACTTCTAAAACAAATATTATTTATCAAAATAGAGTAACACGTGCAGGAATAGCCGCGAAAACAATTATATTATTACTTGTTGTTTCTCTTTTTTCGGGTGTAAGTTGGTTTTTTACAGATTCTTTCAGGGAAGGAATAAAATCTATTATTTTACCATTATTTTTTATTTTTTCATTGATAACTTTTTTCGCTTCTATAATTGGAACTAAATCTGTTGAATTATCCAAGGTATGTTCTTTTGTTTATTCAGCATTTACAGGAATTTCAGTAGGCATTATGTTAAATTTATGCAAAGACACTAATGTTATGCCTATTTGTTTAATGGCTTTATTTGCTACTGCTTCGGTTTTTGTAGTTACATCATATTTGTATTATAAAGGATCTTTATTAGAGATTGACAATTCTCAATTAATCAAAAAAATGAGCTCTATATTTTTTGTATTGTTTATAATAGAACTTGTTGCATTGTTTTGTTGTAAAGATGCATTTTATTATGCTATGATATCTATTCCTATTAATTTATTTATGATTATATTTTCAACGTTGATATTAATTGAACATTTTCGTTATGTTGATAATGTTATTATGAACAGTATGCCTATTAAATATGAATGGCAATTATCTTTAGGTTTTTCAATGCTTTTTATTGCTATTTTTTTAAGAATATTTGAACTTTTAATGTTATTATTTGGTCGTAATAATGACTAGGTAAATAAAATTAAAATTATTAATTTAAGAAAGCGAGTTGTTTTAAAATGGCAACAAAAATACGTTTACAACGTTTAGGGAATCATAAAAGACCTTTTTATCGTATAGTTTCTATGGATTCTCGTAACAAAAGAGATGGTAAATTTTTAGAAATTTTAGGAACTTACGAACCGTTTCGTAATTTAATTGATGTAGATTTAGATAAAGTTCAAAAATGGCTATCAGTTGGTTCTCAAAAAACTAAAACCGTTACTAATTTATTAAAAAGAGCTAAAAGACAAAAAAATATTAATTTAAAATAAAATAATGCAATTCGATATTATTACTATTTTTCCTAATTTTTTTGATAATCTTTTTAATAATTCAATTATGAAAAGAGCCCAAGAAAAAAATAAAGTTCAAATTAATATTTATGATTTAAGAAAATACAGCCAAAATAAACATCATCAAGTTGATGATACTCCATATGGCGGAGACGATGGAATGTTGTTATCTTTTCCACCTTTTTATGAATGTTTACAAAAAATAAAAAGGACGAACAGAACAAAGGTAATTTTATTATCTCCCCAAGGTAATTTATTGAATCAATATAAAGCTATTAAATATTCAAAAGATTATTCACATTTAATAATTTTATGCGGAAATTACGAAGGCATAGATGAAAGAATTTTAAATTATGTTGATGAAGAGGTTTCAATAGGAGATTATATTTTGACTGGAGGAGAATTTGGAGCTATTATTTTAATGAATGTTTTGATTAGGCTTTTGCCAGGCGTAATCAAACAAGAATCTTATCTTCGAGATTCGCATCAAACTGGTTTATTAAAATATCCTCAGTATACTAAACCTAGAAATTATAAAGAACATAAAGTTCCTGAAATTCTTTTATCTGGGAATCATTCTAAAATTGATAAATGGCGCCAAAAAGAAAGTTTAAGAAATACTTTTTTTAAAAGACCCGATTTATTAGAAAAAATAAATTTAGATTTAGAATCAAAAAAATTGTTAATAGAAATTCAAAAAGAAGAAAATAAAGGAAGAGAAAATGAATTTTAAAGGGCAACAATTAATTCATTCAATTAATTCAAAAAATTTAAGAAACATCCCTGATTTTAAACCAGGAGATACTATAAAAGTTTTTGATAAAATTGAAGAAGGAAATAAAAAAAGAATCCAAGTTTTTGAAGGTATAGTTATTCGTCGTAAAGGAAGTCATATTTCTGAAACTTTTACTGTTAGAAAAGTTTATGCAGGAGTAGGAGTAGAACGTATTTTTCCAGTACATTCTCCTTGTTATGAAAAAATAGAGATTGTACGTCGTAGTATAGTACGTAGATCTAAATTATATTATATTAGAAAATTATCAAATAAAGCTATTAAGATTAAAGAAAAAAAATAATTTATTAATTAATTATTTTTTTTCTTTAATTTGTCAAATATATAAATAGATAAGAGGTTTTTTGTGTTTTTATTCCAAGAATTAAAATGGCGTAATTTGATTAAAAATTTGAGCAATGAAAAAAAATTAGAACAACTTTTAAACCAAGGGCAACTTAATTTTTATTGTGGTTTTGATCCGACAGCTATTTCTTTAACTATTGGTCATTTAGTTCAAATTATAACTATTTTATTATTGCAAAAGAAAGGACATAAGCCTTTTATTTTACTTGGGAGAGCTACTTCTTTAATAGGCGATCCGAAAGAAAAAGAAGAAAGAAAATTATTATCTTTAGAAGATGTTGAGAAAAATTTTTTTAAAATTAAAAAACAATTAATGAAAATTTTACCGGAAGATAAAGTTACTTTTGTTGATAATTATGAATGGATATCTAAAATTAATCTTATTGATTTTTTAAGAGATTACGGAAAATATTTTAATGTTAATTATATGATTTCTAAAGACAAAATAGCTAAAAGATTAGATAAAGGCATTTCTTATACTGAATTTTCTTATATGATTTTACAAGCTGTAGATTTTTATTTTTTATATAAAAAATATAATGTTAATTTACAATTAGGTGGTTCTGATCAGTGGGGGAATATTACTGCTGGGTTAGAATTGATTAGAAAAAAAAATTTGATGAATCATCCGAAAAACCTTTTGGAATGAGTATGTCTCTTTTATTAGATAATAAAGGAGTTAAAATTGGTAAAAGCGAAAAAAATGTCATTTGGTTAGATGAAAAAATAACAACTTCTTATCAAATTTATCAATTTTTTTTAAATGTTGATGACCAAAATGTTATTAATCATTTGAAAATGTTAACCTTATTAGAAGTAGATAAGATTTTAGAATTAGAAAAAGAAGTCAAGATGAATCCTTCTTATAGGTTAGCTCAAAAAGAATTAGCTAAACAAGTTGTTTCTTTTGTTCATGGAAAAGAAATTTTCAAAGAATGTTTTGAAGTTAATAATATTTTGTTTTTTAATAAATCAAAAGCGCTAAATGAAAATGATTTTGTTTTATTAAAAAAACATTTAGTTTTTATAGAAGTTAAAGAAAAAGAAATTTCTTTAGTTGATGCTTTATTAGAAACAAAATTAGCTGATTCTAAAAAACAAGCTAGAACATTGATAATATCTAAATCTATTAAGATTTTTCATAAATCTATTGATAAAGTAGATTATGTTTTAGATTTTGACATAGCTTTATTTTCTAAATATATTTTGTTAACGAAAAAAAATAAAATTAATGCTTTGATTATTTTTAAATTTTAAAAAAAATAGAGATTTTCTTTTGATTTATTTTAATGAATATGCGGAAGGTTTTTTATTTAAAAAGATGAATCAATTATATCGTGATTTAATAGTTAAACATTATCATAATCCTTCTAATAAAGGTTTAATTAAAAATAATGAACTCATTAATTATTGTGTTATGAAAGAAAAAAATATTTCTTGTAGTGACGAAATAATTCTTCAAGTGAAATTCGAAAATAAAAATATTGTAGATATTAAATATGAAGTTAAAGGATGCGCTATTTTAATAGCTTCTGCTTCTTTAATGTCTATTTGCTTAAAAAAAAATGATTTAATATTAGCTATAAAAAAAATAAAACATTTTTGTAATATGTTAAAAAATGAAATTTTTGATCCACAATTATTAGATGACGAATTACTTGTTTTTGAGACGATTAAAGATTTTCCTGGCAGATTTAAATGCGCTAGTATTCCTTGGAAATTATTATTACAAATGATAAATATACAATAAAAAAATAAATAGTTAGTTAAATTATTTGAATTTTATTTTTTTGTATTTTATTTCAATAAAATACAAAAAAATAAAATATTATTTAAATTTCAATAAGAAAGACTTTATTATTTTTAGAAATAATGTTGAGAATAGAAAATCTTTATAAAACTTATTCAATGAATAAAAAAATATTTCTATTTTAAAAAAAATAAATCTAAATATTTTTGAAGGACAAATTTTCGGTTTAGTAGGTAAAACCGGTTCTGGTAAAACTACTTTATTAAAAATAATGAATGGTTTAGAACAACCTGATAAAAGAAAAGAAACTAAAATTTTTAAAAATTTTACTTATCGTGAAAGTGGTACTATTTGGCAAAATTTTAATCTTTTATCTAATTTAAATGTTTTTGATAATATAGCTTTACCTTTAAAAATAAGAAATTATCCAAAAGAAGAAATTAAAACAAAAGTGTTAGAAATTATAAAATTTGCGGGATTGTCTGATTGTATTGAATTATATCCTAAACAAATTTCAGGAGGTCAGAAACAAAGGACAGCTATTGCTAGGACTTTAGTTTATAATCCTAAAATTATTTTTTGTGACGAACCTACTTCATCTTTGGATGAAACAGTTAACAAAAGTATTTTAAAATTATTTTATAAAATAAATAAAATAAAAAAAACGACTATTGTGATAATTTCTCATGATAGTTCAGTTATACAAACTTTATGTAATTCGGTTGCTATTTTGAATAAAAATCAAATAGAACAAATTATAGATTTAAAACCTTCTTATTATTTTAAATCGTTGTCTTATAAAGAAATTTTTTTAAAAAAATAAAAAATAGTTTGGGTAAAATAAAGTGAATAAAATACAAAAATTTTTGTATTTAAAAATCGGTTTTATTTTAATTATTATTGTTTTGATTATTTTTGGGTGGTGGTTTTTAATAAATAAAAAAGAACAAAACACTACAAAAACATTAAAAATAGCTACTGCTTTACCTAATGTAAAAGATTTTTTGACATTAGATGAGATTAAAAATGAATTACAACAAAAAGATATGGAGTTAGACATAAAATTTATTCCTCATGAATATACACAAACACATAAATTATTAATGAATGATGAAGTAATTGCTAAATTAGATTCTCATTTACCTTATTCTATTGATGAGAATGATACAGGACAATTTTCTGATTCGAAAATAATGGCAGTTCACCCTTTATATTGGGCTCATATTGGATTATATAATACCAAAAATCGCAGAAATAATAAAAATAAAATAAAAAATTGGGAAGATTTTGAGAGAATAAAAGAACAAGTAATCGAACCAATAAAGATTTTGATTTGTGATAATAAAGCTCAAATTAATATTATGTTACGTTTTTTAGAAAAATTAAAAATTATATCGAGAAAAGAAATTGCAAAAGATACTGAACAAAAAACAAAAGATAAAAAATATGTTTTAGACAAGAATGATTTTGATATTCCAAAAAATATAGAAATATGCATACCATCAGGAGTTACTTTATTGAGCAGCGTTCAATTATTTAAAAATAGCGATGAATATGATTTATTTATTAATTATCCCGCTGTCGCAGGAGTCTCAAATGGCGAAATAGATGTTATTCAAAAATACACAAAACCTGAAATTAATGATTTTGCTATAACTAATACAATTTCCTTGATAATAAAAGAAAAATATAAAGATGACGAATTAATAAAAAAATTAAAATTAATTTTAAGTAAACAGAAAATAATTGATCTTTTTCAACAAAAATATGAAAACGGAGATTTTATACCTTCTAACGAGATAGAAAAAATAACAAATAAAATTAATCAATATTTCACATAATTAATTATGAAAAATTTCTTTTTTTCTTTTTTTAAAGTTTTAAGTTATAGTCATAATAGTGATTCTTCTAATAGTAATTATTTAGTTTTAGAAGGGTTATTAGAAACTGTAAAATTAACTTTTTTATCTTGTTTTATTTCTTCTATTTTAGGTTTTTTATTAGCTATATATTTATATTTATTAAAAATAAAAAAGAAAACAAAAACTTATTTTTTAATAAATAATTTAATTAATATTGTTCTTTCTACACCATATTTGATGTTAGTTATTTTAATAACTAATCATTTTTTAGGACCTAATTTTAGATGCTATTATGGATTTAAAGCGGCTCTTTTTTGTTTAAGTTTTGTTTTAATTTTTGTGTTTGCGCGTAATTGTGAACAAATATTTTTACAAATGAATCCGGAAATTTATCAAACAGCTTACACCTTAGGAGCTAGTAAAAAACAATTTATTATATATTTTTTATTAAAAGAATCTAGATCCTTTTTAATATTAAAATTGGTTTCGCTTTTTATTTCTTCATTAGCTTATTCTAGTGTTTTGCATATTTTAGGTCAATCTGGGTTAAGTGGTATAATTTATACATATGGATGGAATAACGGTAATCTTAATTTTAAAAAAGCAGGATTTACTCAATTAGAACTAATTGTAACATATATTATAATCATATTTTTATTAGTTCAAATTGTAAATTTAATTGGTAATTGGATTGCTGATAAATTTGATAAAACGAGATAAATTTTTATCTCGTTTTTAATATATATAATATTTTTTAGAAATAAATATAAAATTATTTTTTACATTTTAATTTTTTTATTTATTTCTAAAAATTTAAATATTTAAGGAGGTAAATATATGTCTTTTTTATTTAAAATTATTCCTTCTAATTTTTTTCAATTATTGTCGTCTGTCAACAAAGATATTTATGTTGACTGTCTTATTCTTTTAGAGGAATTATTTAATGAAGATGATAATTTTGATATTGATAAAAATATAGCTTTAAATGTGTTAGAAAAATATTTCGATGAAAAGTCTGAAATTTTATTTCAAGAAGAAGACGAAAAAGAAATAATTACTAATAATCGACAAAAAGCTTCAAGAGTTATTGCTTTGTTTAATAAAAACGGTTGGTTAAGCGAAGAAAAAATTAGTTATAATATTATTAATTTAAATTTTTTTGATTATAGTTTAGAGATGATTTATTTTTTTAAAAAAACTCTTAATCATATCAATTCGGAATCTATCGGAAATATTTATAGTGTTTATTCTCTTTTAAAATCTTTTCTTACTGAAAAAAAGTATACTACTTTTCAAGAAGCTATTTTAAAAACAAAAAGTCTTGTTGCTAAACTAAAAATTTTAAAATCTAATATTTTTAGATTTTATAATCAATTAATTAATATTAATTTTAATTATAATTTGCAAAATATTTTAGAACAATTATTATCGGATTATAAAAAGAATTTTTTTGATTCTTCTTATTATATTTTAAAAACAACTGATAATTTTTTAAAATATTGTATTCAAATTGATTTCTTTATCGAAGAAATAGAAAAGAATCCTGTTTATTTTCAGCAAATGAAGGAACAAATAAAAAATATAAACAAGAACTCCAAAGAAGATATCAATAATTTAATTCGAAAACAAATTCAAGAAATTAAAACAAATTTATCATCAACAGATAAATTGATTCAAATTATAGATCAAAAGAACGAACAATATTTACAGACAGCTTGTGATAAAATTTTATTTTTTAGCAATCGAAAAAAAAATTTAGAAAATCTTTTGAACAATACTATTAAATTAATTTTAGATGATAAAATAAATTGTTCCTCTTTTTTTAATTTATGGAATATTAAAAATTTAGATGAATTTTCTTTTTATAAACCAAGAGCTCCAAAAAAAGAAATAACTTTATCTACATTGCAAACAATTCCGGAAGAAATAGAATTTAATTTGAAAGAAAAAAAAAGATTATTTTTAGATAAAAAAAATCTTTTTCATATTCAAAATATTAATGTTTTCGTTCAAGAACTTTTAGAGAAAAAAAATTCTTTTAAAGCTTCAGAAATGATTTTGAAAACTAATCAAGATATATTAAGGCTTATTTTGATTTATATTTATGCTCAATCCGATTCAAATAAAAATATTTATCGAATTCAGAAATTAAATATAAAAGCAAATTCTTATAATCTTTCTTTTCCTGATTTTTTAATTTTTAAAAAATAAAATTTTTTGTTGATAAAGAATAAATTTCAAGTTAAAATTGATTTTTATTTTTTTCATATCTTAAAAAGATTATTTTAATATATACTTATGATGGTTTATTTTAGGGATAATCTCTAAAATAAATTTAGAAAATAATTAGAAAGAAAATATGTACTCGAATCTAAAAAAAACTCATCTAAAAAAAACTCATAAATATTTTTTAAAATTTTTTGTCATTCTTATATTTTTTATTTATTTTAATTATAATATTTTTAAAATATACGCTGTTCATGAAAATCAAAATGTTTTTCCTTTTTTTGGCAAAATAAAAGATAATGATGAAAATATTTTCCAAAAAGATTGTTCATGGAATTATAAACCTGTTTTGAGATATAATGATCTAAAAGATAGAATAGAAATTATTTATAATTATGATTATCGAGGAAAAATGAGAGAAAAACATTATACAGATACAAATAAAATACATATTTATAAATATGACGACGAAAATAAAATTGTTTCGATACATGATTTTAAAAATCATGAATTATTAAAAACATTTGAATATAATGATCAAAATCAAATTATTATTTCGAGAGATCATAAAAATAAATTTCAAACGAAATATAAATATAATAAAAAAGGCCAATTAATGGCTAAAATAAAAGTTTTTTCTTTTGAAAATTATTCTTTAAAAAAAAGTATTTTTCATTATGTTTATAATGACGAAGGGCAAACAATTAATAAAATTTATTATGCCGATATTTTTAAAAGAAGAAATAAATTTTTTAGTTTTATAAATGGATTTAAAAAAAGAAATTTTGTTTTATGTACTTATAAATATAATAATGAAGCTCAAAGAATTAAAAAAATTAATCATCAGACAAGTAGTATTCATTCATATAAATATTACGACTTTTCACAAATTTATGAAATATAAAAATAAAAATCGAACTTATTTAAGTTCGATTTTTTTTATAATTTAAAAAATTTTATTTTTTAATAAATAAAAATAATTAGAAATCAAAAATTTTTTTGAATTACTTCAAAATAAATAATAATTTGATAATTACAAAAAAATAATATTATATATTTATCTATGTTGTTTATTTTTATAAATTTGATATAAATTAATTATTTAATAATTTTTTAGCATAAATTATTTTTAAAATAAATTAAATTTATTTTTTTTAATATATTAGTTATAAGAGATGTTATATATTATATAATTATTGATATTGATTAAATTTTATATATTCAAAAAATATTTAAATATTTAAATTAAGGTAAAAATTCGAGTGATTAACAATTCCATTTTTTTAAAAAGTATTACTGATTTAAAATATCGTCCCTTACCTCAACTATCAGAGATTTTTTTAATCGGAAGAAGTAATGTCGGCAAGAGTTCATTTATTAATGCTTTAGTTAATAATAAAAAAATGGCGTTAGTATCAAAAACTCCTGGTAAAACAATTACTTTAAATTATTTTTTATTAAATGATTCTTTTTATTTAGTAGATTCTCCGGGTTATGGTTACATGAAAAAAAGTTTGCAAGTTAAAAAAAGTGTTGTTAAAATGATTAATAATTTTTTACAAAAAAATTTGGATATTAAAATTCTTTTTCAATTTATAGATTTTAAAGTAGGGCCTACTTTTTTAGATATGGAAATATATCGACTATTAAGACAATCTCATTTCACACCTTATTTAATTTTAAATAAAAAAGATAAAGTTTCGTCCAATAAAGTTATAAACAGATTTAAAAAAATTCGACAAATTTTTGAACAATTAGGTTACAATGAAATACCAATGTATTTATTATCTTGTAAAACGAAAGACGGATTAAATAATATTATGGATTTAATTTATTCTAAAATAGATTTATAAATAATTTTGTTTTTTATTTTATAAATACTTAAAATTGTTTTTTATTTTATATAATAAATTTTAAAAGAGCTTAATTAATTTTAAATAGGATAAAAAAATATATTATGAAAACCAAATATTCTTTTCAAACAGTAGAAAAAGGAAGATATCAAAAGTGGTTAAATAAAGATTACTTTAGAACCGAAAATAATTTAACAAAACAAGTTTTCACTATTGTTATTCCCCCGCCGAATATTACAGGAAAACTTCATTTAGGACATGCTTGGAATAATACTTTACAAGATATTTTAGTTCGAAGAAAAAAAATGTTAGGTTATGATATTCTTTTTTTACCTGGAATGGATCATGCAGGAATAGCGACCCAAAATAAAATAAGACAAAAAATCAGAGAAGAAGGAATTTTAGACCAAAATTTAACTAAAGAAATTTTTTTAAAATATGCTTCTTTATGGAAAGAAGATTATTCTAAAATTATTCGTGAGCAATGGGCTTCATTAGGTTTATTTTTAGATTATAAATATGAAAAATTTACTTTAGATCCGCCTTTAACTAAAACAGTGGAAAAAGTTTTCATTAAATTATATAAAGATAATTTAATTTATCGCGATTATAAAATTATTAATTGGGATCCTTTGATGAAGACGACTTTATCTAATATAGAAGTTAATTATCAAGAAATTAAAGGGAAACTTTTTTATCTAAAATATTTTTTATTTAATGATTCTAATTTCTTTTTAGAAGTCGCCACTACAAGACCTGAAACTATTTTTGCTGATCAAGCTTTAGCTGTCAATCCTAAAGATTCAAGATATTGCGATTGGATTGGCAAAAAGGTTTTAATACCATTTACTAATAGAATGATTTCTGTAATTCAAGATGAATCTGTTGATATGGAATTCGGAACAGGAGTGGTAAAAATAACTCCTGCTCATGATGAAAATGATTTTCAAATAGGGAAGAAAAATAATTTAAAATTTGTTTTATGCATCAATGAAGACGGTATTATGAATGAAATAGCCGAAAAATATCAAAATTTAAGTATTTTAGAATGTCGTCGAAAATTAATTAATGATTTAGAAAAAATTAATTTAGTTTCTATGATAAAAGAACATAAACATATGGTAGGTTTTTCTAGCATTTCAGGATCTATGATCGAACCAAGATTATCTTTACAATGGTTTTTGAAAATGAAAGAATTATCTTCTTTTGTTTTAAAAAAACATAACATAAATTTTTTGCCTCAAAGATTTTTAAAAATTTTTAATAGTTGGTTAGTAAACGTTGAAGATTGGTGTATCTCTCGTCAATTATGGTGGGGTCATTCTATTCCTGTTTGGTATAAAAATGAAGAAATTAAAGTTCAAGTTGAAGATCCAGGAAATGGTTTTGTTCAAGAAACGGATGTTTTAGACACGTGGTTTTCTTCTTCTTTGTGGCCTTTGAATACTTTAGGTTGGAATCGAGAAAATAATGTTCTTTTTGAAAGACGTTTTCCAGTAGATGTTTTAGTTACTGGTTATGATATTTTAACCTTTTGGGTTACTAAGATGGTTATTCAAAGTTTTTATTTAACCAAAAAAAAACCTTTTAAAAATGTTTTATTACATGGTTTAGTAAGAGATTCTGAAGGGCAAAAAATGTCTAAATCAAAAGGAAATGGGATCGCACCGCAAGAAGTTATTGATAAATACGGGACAGACGCTTTAAGATGGTTTTTAACCACAAATGTTTCTAATGGTTCTGATTTATGTTATGATGAACAAAAAATAATTAATAATTGGAAATTTATTAATAAAATTTGGAATATAAGTCGTTTAATTAAATTAAATATTAAAACTTTAGAAATTGATTTTGATGAAGAACTTTTATTATTTCCTGAAAAAGCTTTATTAACTCATTTTTCGAAATTAATTAAAAAAATCGATTCTTTATATGAAAGATATGAATTTCATATTATAGGAGAAATGTTATATCACTTCATTTGGGAAGAATTCGGAAATTTCTTTTTAGAATTTTTAAAAGTTTTTTTAAAAAAAGAAAAAGAATATTTAAATACTCAAAAATTTTTATTTTTTATTTTGAAAAATATTTTAAAATTATTACATCCTTTTATTCCTTTTGTAACTGATGCCATTTATGAAGATTTAACTTTAGGAAAATCTATTGTTCATTCTTCTTGGCCGAAAATTGATTATTCGGATTTAAAATCTTTAGATGATATCCAAAGTTTAAAAACTTTAATTATTCAATTTCGTAATTGGAGACATTTACATAAAATTAACAAAAATAATTTGTTTACTTTGTATATCGAAATGATTTCGGAAAAAAATAAAGAGTTAAACATTTTTAGTTCAGTTTTAGAAACTTTTTTTCAAGTGAATAAAGTTCAAATTATTAATAGTTTAGATGATAATTATGTTTGTTTATTTTCTGAAAAAAACATATCCATTTGGATAGATAAAAAAAATTGGCAAAATATTAATAATACAGCTATTAAAGATAATTTAAAACAACAAAAAGAAATGCTTTTAAAAGAAATTAAGAGAAGTGAAACAATTTTAGGCAATAAGTTATTTATAGAAAAAGCAAATCCTAACAAAATCAAATTAGAAAGAGAAAAATATCAAAAATATTTAAATAAATATCAAAAATTAAATAAAAATAATACAAAATAAAAAAAATATTTTTTTGATCAATTAATTTGAATACGTTTATTAATGAAAACATTTCTTATATAGTTTGAAAAACTGTCTCTAAATCTAAAGTTAATGTTATTTTCGATAATTTTTTTATGATATAGAATCTGAAAAGAAATTATTAATTTTTTTATATAATAATAAAGATTAATTTTTTTTATATTTAAAATATTTATTTAATAATATTTTTTATATTTTAATACAAAATAAATTTTTTGTTTTTTAAAAAATTTATGTTTTTTTTAAAAAAAGAGGCAATTAGATAATAATAATGAAAAATAAAGAACTTTTAAAAATAAGTAGTTTATCTTCGGAAGAAGTTTTTAAACATTTTAATACAAATCAGAATGGTTTAAACAATCAAGAAGTAAAAAACAGATATCTTATTCATGGATTAAATGTTATTAAACCAAATAAAAATACAAATATTTTTAAACAATTTATCAAACATTTTACTTCTATGTTTGCTTGTTTATTATGGACAGCGGGTTTGTTAGCTTTTTGTATTAATGATAAACCAGTAGGTTTAGCGATTATTTTGGTTGTTATTGTTAATGGTGTTTTTTCTTTTTTTCAAGAACGTAAAGCTAGCAAGATTTTATCTTCTTTAGGAAGTATGATACCTAATAAAATTCAAGTTTATCGCGATGGCAAAATAGAATTTATTGATGTAATTAATTTAACAATCGGTGATTTAATTTTTTTAGATATAGGAAGTGTTATCCCTGCTGATGCTAGATTAGTAGAGGCTAATAATTTTTATGTTGATAATTCTATGTTAACGGGCGAAATCGTTCCTTTAAATAGAACTTGTGCTCCTAACATTAATAATATTGATGTTATTTCTGAAATTCCTAACTTGGTATACGCAGGAACAACTGTTTCACAAGGAAGTGCCAAAGCTATTGTTTATTCTATTGCTGGAAATACTCAGATTGGAGAAGTTTCTAATTTAGTACAAAATATCGATAAAGGTATAAGCACTCTTGAAAAAGAAATTCATAAAGTTATCAAAGTAATTAGTATTATCGCTTCATCTTTGGCTTTGTTAGTTTTTTTAATTTGTATATGGCGTTATAGTACTGATTCAAATCAAACTTGGACAAATATTTTTAAACAGTCTATGATTGTAGCTTTAGGCATGTTAGTAGCGAATATTCCAGAAGGATTATTGCCGTCTATTAATTTAAGTTTAGCTATCGGTTCACAAAGAATGGCCAAACAAAAAGCTTTAATTAAACAATTATTTTCAGTTGAAACATTAAATTCTACTACTGTTATTTGTACTGATAAAACAGGAACTTTAACAGAAAATAAATTAACTTGTCATAAAATATTATTTCCTGGAGGTTATGTTGATATTACCGGTAATGGTTTTAATAAAAAAGGCGAATTTAAAAATTTAGATAGAGTAAAAAATGATAAGGTTTTAAGCAAATTATTTATTTCTGCTATAATGTGTTCGGAAGCTAATTTAATCAATGATCCTATTAATAAAACAGATTTTCAAATAATAGGTAGTCCTACAGAAGGTTCTTTTTTAATCGCTGCTCGTAAATATAATTTAGACATAGAAGAAATTAGAAATAATTTTCAAGTAGAAAAAATGAATCCTTTTTCTTCGGAAACTAAAAAAATGAGTGTTTTAGTTAAGAATTTATCTCAAAAACATTATGATTCTAATGAAAGATATTTATTTATCAAAGGAGCTCCTAGTGTTTTATTAAAAGATTGTAAATTTCAATATAAAAATAAAAAAGTAATGGAATTTTCTCAAAAAGATAAAGAAGTTTTTGTTAATCATAATGAAGAATTAGCTAGCAAAGGTTACCGTTTATTATCTATTGCTTATAAAAAAATAGAATCTGAAACAGATAATTATGATGAAAAAGATATGGTCTTTTTAGGTTTTGTAGTAAATTATGATCCTCCTAAAATTGAAGTACGTGATTCAATTGAAAAATTATATAAAGCCGGTTTAAAAGTTACTGTTATTACAGGAGACTACGGACCAACAGCGATAGCAATTGGGAAGCAAGTAGGCATCGCAAAAGGCGATCAATATTTAAATGTAGATGGTGAAAAAATTGATAAAATATCCAAACAAGAATTACAAGATATTTTAAAAACTACTAAACCAATATTTTTCTCTCGCACAACTCCGCAACATAAATTAAGAATTATAGAAGCTTATCGTGCTAATGGTGAAATAGTAGGAGTTATCGGAGACGGAGTTAACGATATTTTAGCTATGAAAGCCGCTCATATTGGTATTGCAATGGGTAAATCTGGTAAAGACGTCGCTCGTAATGCAGCTGATATGATTTTATTAGACGATAACTTTTCTACTATTCCTAAAGCTCTTTTAGAAGCTCGTGGTATTTATGATAATATTAAAAAATTTATAACTTATGTATTTAGTTCTAATATTCCGCAAATTTTTCCTGTTATATTTATGGCAATGTTTGGAACTCCTCTTTATTTAACTGTTATGCAAATTTTAGCTATAGATTTAATAACTGATTTAATACCTGCTATAGCTTTAGGAGCGGAAAAACCTGATAAGGATTTATTAAACAAAAAACCTATTACTGCAAACGATCGTTTATTAGATAAAAAAGTATTAAAAAGAGGTTACGGTTTTTTAGGCTTAGTTGAAGGAATTTTAGCGTTAGTATTTTTCTTATCTTTTGTTTCGGGTAAAACTTTAAAACTAGGATTTGAAGAAGTATCAAAAAATGAAAATTTTAAATTTGCTTCTACCATGGCTTTTGGAGCTGTTATTTTTGCTCAGATAGGTAATGTTTTCGCTTGCAGATCTGACAAACTTCAATTTTGGCAAACTGCTAAAAAAAAGAATATTCTTTTATATTTCGGTATTTTATGTGAATTATTTTTATTTGTTCTTATTTCAAGAAAAATTGAGACATTAAATGTTTTTTTTGGAACAGCTGAAATAAAAAATATTTTATATTATATTTGTTTATTTTCTTGTATTTTTATAATATTATTTTTTGATTATATTTATAAATTTATTAATAATAGAAAAAAAGTTAAAAAAAATTTAAACCAATAGTTTAAATTTTTTTATTTTTTTAACGTAAAGGAAAGAAAATGAAACTTATTGTCGGTTTAGGAAATCCAGGTATTATTTATAATAATACTCCTCATAACATAGGATTTATGATGGTTGATTTTTTTTTAGATTATTTAAAAAAAAATTTAATTCCATTTAAATTAAAAAAAGAATTATTTAATTTGGTTTATCATGCTCAAATAAATAAGAAATCAATTATATTATTAAAACCTCAAATTTATATGAATAATTCCGGTTCAGCTATAGAAAAAATTGTTAAAAAATATAAAATTAATACACAAGATATTTTGGTTTTATATGATGATATTTATTTAAAAGCTGGTAATTTTAAATTAAAACATAAAGGGGGGCATGGCGGACATAATGGAATAAAAAATATTATAGAAACATTAAATACGAATCAATTCAAAAGATTAAAGATAGGTGTCGATAATAATTTTTTAATTCCTTTGAATGAATATGTTTTAAGAGTTTTTGAATCACAAATTAAAAAAGACATTCTTAATAATTTCCCAATATTCATTGATATATTGAAATATTTTATTGATGATGCCCCTTTTGAAAAAATTTTTAATTTTTTAAATAAAAAATGATCTTTTTTTAAAAAATATTTTTTTATATGTTATAATAAACGTGTTGTTATTTTTAAGATTTCAGCAAAAAATATTTTTATTTAAAAACTTTTGTTTTTGAAAACTGAAGATGATATTTTAATATTAATTTTTAATTAATAAAACAAGATTTTTGTTATTAAAATATCAAAAATTTTATAAACCAAGAGTTTGATCCTGGCTCAGGATGAACGCTGGCGGCGCGCCTAATACATGCAAGTCGAACGGAGACCCCTCAAAAGGTCTTAGTGGCGAACGGGTGAGTAACACGTAAGTAACCTACCTTTAAGACGAGGATAACAATCGGAAACGGTTGCTAAGACTGGATAGGAAATAAAAAGGCATCTTTTTGTTTTTAAAAGACCTTCTTCGGAGGGTATGCTTAAAGAGGGGCTTGCGCCACATTAGTTAGTTGGTGAGGTAAAGGCTTACCAAGATTATGATGTGTAGCTGGACTGAGAGGTTGAACAGCCACATTGGGACTGAGACACGGCCCAAACTCCTACGGGAGGCAGCAGTAGGGAATTTTCGGCAATGGAGGAAACTCTGACCGAGCGACGCCGCGTGAACGATGAAGTATTTCGGTATGTAAAGTTCTTTTATTGAAGAAGAAAAAATAGTGGAAAAACTATCTTGACGTTATTCAATGAATAAGCCCCGGCTAACTATGTGCCAGCAGCCGCGGTAAGACATAGGGGGCGAGCGTTATCCGGAATTATTGGGCGTAAAGGGTGCGTAGGCGGTTAGATAAGTCTATAATTTAATTTCAGTGCTTAACGCTGTCTTGTTATAGAAACTGTCTTGACTAGAGTGAGATAGAGGCAAGCGGAATTCCATGTGTAGCGGTAAAATGTGTAAATATATGGAGGAACACCAGAAGCGTAGGCGGCTTGCTGGGTCTTTACTGACGCTGAGGCACGAAAGCGTGGGGAGCAAACAGGATTAGATACCCTGGTAGTCCACGCTGTAAACGATGAGTACTAAGTGTCGGGGCAACTCGGTACTGAAGTTAACACATTAAGTACTCCGCCTGAGTAGTACGTACGCAAGTATGAAACTTAAAGGAATTGACGGGACTCCGCACAAGCGGTGGATCATGTTGTTTAATTCGAAGATACACGAAAAACCTTACCAGGTCTTGACATACTCTGCGAAGCTATAGAAATATAGTGGAGGTTATCAGGGATACAGGTGGTGCATGGTTGTCGTCAGTTCGTGTCGTGAGATGTTAGGTTAAGTCCTAAAACGAACGCAACCCCTGTCGTTAGTTACCAGCACGTAATGGTGGGGACTTTAGCGAGACTGCCAATTAAACATTGGAGGAAGGTGGGGATAACGTCAAATCATCATGCCCCTTATGATCTGGGCTACAAACGTGATACAATGGCTGTTACAAAGAGTAGCTGAAACGCGAGTTTTTAGCCAATCTCAAAAAGACAGTCTTAGTCCGGATTGAAGTCTGCAACTCGACTTCATGAAGCTGGAATCGCTAGTAATCGCGAATCAGCATGTCGCGGTGAATACGTTCTCGGGGTTTGTACACACCGCCCGTCAAACCACGAAAGTTAGCAATACCCGAAAGCAGTGGCTTAACTTCGCAAGAAGAGGGAGCTGTCTAAGGTAGGGTTGATGATTGGGGTTAAGTCGTAACAAGGTATCCTTACCGGAAGGTGAGGATGGATCACCTCCTTTCTAAGGACATACATATAAAAATCATCATCTTCAGTTTTGAAAGACTTAGGTTAAAATATAAGTTTTTCTTTTTACAAAAAAAAGTGTTTCTCTTATATAAAAGACCAAAGGGCCTATAGCTCAGTTGGTTAGAGCACACGCCTGATAAGCGTGAGGTCGGTGGTTCGAGTCCACTTAGGCCCACCAATTTTATATCAGGAAATTATTTACTTCGAAGAAAGTTCTTTGAAAAGTAGATAAACATGATTTGCTTAATTCAATTAAAGTTGAAGAAAGTAAGGGCGTACAGTGAATGCCTTGGCACTAAGAGCCGATGAAGGACGCAATTAACGGCGATACATCATGGGGAGTTGTAAATAAATGAAGATCCATGAATTTCCGAATGGGGCAACCTACTACAGTAAAATTGTAGTTTTTTGATTGTAAAATCAAAAAGGGAACGCAGTGAACTGAAATATCTAAGTAACTGCAGGAAAAGAAAGTAATAACGATTCCGCTAGTAGTGACGAACGAACGCGGAAGAGCCTTGGATACTATTAACTAGTTACAAAATAAAAAGCAACTTGAAGTTTCTGGAAAGAAACACCAAAGAAGGTGACAGTCCTGTAAGGGAAAACTTTTTATCTAGAGTATCCTACAAGTACGGCGAGACACGAGAAATCTTGTTGGAAGACAGGAGGACCATCTCCTAAGGCTAAATACTTCTTAGTGACCGATAGTGAACTAGTACCGTGAGGGAAAGGTGAAAAGAACCCCGAGAGGGGAGTGAAATAGATCCTGAAACTGTATGCCTACAATTAGTCAGAGCTCGTTAATGAGTGATGGCTTGCCTTTTGCAGAATGAACCGGCGAGTTATGATATAGAGCAAGGTTAAGTTTTAAGGAACGGAGCCGTAGCGAAAGCGAGTTTTAAAAGGGCGTTTAGTTGTATGTCATAGACCC
Organism: 'Prunus avium' virescence phytoplasma; assembly: GCF_050916135.1. Taxonomy (NCBI): domain Bacteria; kingdom Bacillati; phylum Mycoplasmatota; class Mollicutes; order Acholeplasmatales; family Acholeplasmataceae; genus Candidatus Phytoplasma; species 'Prunus avium' virescence phytoplasma. The sequence continues at coordinate 352,131 of NZ_CP069156.1, forward strand.
GAAACTGAAGTGAGCTAGCCATGAGCAGGTTGAAGTTTAGTTAATCCTAAATGGAGGACCGAACCAGGACACGTTGAAAAGTGTTTGGATGACTTGTGGCTAGGGGTGAAATTCCAATCGAACTCAGAGATAGCTGGTTCTCCCCAAAATAGCTTTAGGGCTAGCGTTGATTAACAGTTTTTATGAAGGTAGAGCACTAAATAAGTGATGGCTTCACCTCGAAGTACTGATCTTAATTAAACTCCGAATTTCATAAAAAACAATCAGCAGTCAGACTGTGGGTGATAAGGTCCATAGTCAAAAGGGAAAGAGCCCAGACCGTCAGCTAAGGTCCCAAAATTAATGTTAAGTGGAAAAGGAAGTGAAGACGTTAAAACAGCTAGGAAGTTGGCTTAGAAGCAGCCATCTTTTAAAGAGTGCGTAATAGCTCACTAGTCTAATGACTTCGCACCGAAAATTTATCGGGGCTCAAACATTATACCGAAGCTACGGATATTAACGTAATGTTAAATATGGTAGGGGAAGCGTTCTGATATCAGTGAAGCCATAGCGGAAGCAGTGGTGGAGAGATCAGAAGTGAGAATGCCGGTGTAAGTAACGAAAAGATAGGCGAGAATCCTATCCGTCGAAAACCCAAGGTTTCCAGGGGAAGGTTCGTCCGCCCTGGGTTAGTCAGGTCCTAAGGCGAGGTAGAAATACGTAGTCGATGGCAAGCAGGCGAATATTCCTGCACTAAAAAAACAACTGATGGAGGGACAAAGAAGGCTAGGCATGCCCTTTATATGGATTAGGGTTGAAGGATCAAGTTTGAGAGAACAGGTAAATCCGTTTTCTTATTCCAAAAAATGAGATTCGAAGGTAAGATGACCGATGTCATACTTTCAAGAAAAGCTTCTAGGGTTAATTGTTTTTTTACCTGTACCGCAAACCGACACAGGTGGGTAGGTAGAGTATACTAAGACGCGCGAGAAAACTCTTGTTAAGGAACTCGGCAAAATTGCTCCGTAACTTCGGGATAAGGAGAGCTTTTGTGTAAAAAGCAAAAGCCACAGAAAAGAAGCCCAAGCGACTGTTTATCAAAAACATAGGTCTCTGCTAAACCGTGAGGTGATGTATAGGGGCTGATGCCTGCCCGGTGCTGGAAGATTAAAAGGAGATGTCAGGGTTAAACCGAAGCATTGAATTGAAGTCCCAGTGAACGGCGGCCGTAACTATAACGGTCCTAAGGTAGCGAAATTCCTTGTCGGGTAAATTCCGACCCGCACGAAAGGCATAACGATTTGGGCGCTGTCTCAACAAGAGTCTCGGTGAAATCAAATTATCGGTGAAAATGCCGATTACCCGCGACAGGACGAAAAGACCCCATGGAGCTTTACTGTAGCTTAATATTGAGTTTGAGAAATTAATGTACAGAATAGGTGGGAGACGGAGAACTTTAGACGCCAGTTTAAAGGGAGTCACCTTTGGGATACCACCCTTTAATTTTTTATGTTCTAACCTGCGTAAGTGTATTACGAGGGACAGTGTTTGGTGGGCAGTTTGACTGGGGCGGTCGCCTCCTAAAGAGTAACGGAGGCGTTCATAAGGTTCCTTCAGAATGGTCAGAAATCATTTAGAGAGCGTAAAGGCATAAGGGAGCTTGACTGCGAGACCTACAAGTCGAGCAGAGACGAAAGTCGGACTTAGTGATCTTACGATACCGCATGGAAGGGTCGTAACTCAACGGATAAAAGCTACCCTGGGGATAACAGGCTTATCGCTTCCGAGCGTTCACAGCGACGAAGCGGTTTGGCACCTCGATGTCGGCTCATCGCATCCTGGAGCTGGAGAAGGTTCCAAGGGTTGGGCTGTTCGCCCATTAAAGCGGAACGCGAGCTGGGTTCAGAACGTCGTGAGACAGTTCGGTCTCTATCCGTCGTGGGCGTTGGAAATTTGAAAAGAGCTGTCCCTAGTATGAGAAGACCGGGATGGATATACCGCTGGTGTTTCAGTTGGTTCGCCAGAGCCATAGCTGAGTAGCTATGTATAGAAAGGATAAACACTGAAAGCATCTAAGTGTGAAGCCTCCTTTGAGATGAGATTTCCCTATGAGATCCCTGAAAGACTATCAGGTAGATAGGCTAGAGGTGTAAGAAGAGTGATCTTTTAAGCTGACTAGTACTAATAGATCCATTGACTTTGATTTTATGAAGAATTAAAAAGGTTATGTTTATCTAGTTTTGAAAGATCCTTGGTAATTAATGAAAGGGGAAACACCTGTTCCCATTCCGAATACAGCAGTTAAGTCCTTTCAACCTGAAGATAGTTTTTGATTACAAAAGCGAAAATAAGATTCGCCAAGGTTTACTTTAAGAGGATTAGCTCAGTTGGGAGAGCGTCTGCCTTACAAGCAGAAAGTCGGGGGTTCAAGTCCCTCATCCTCTACCATTTTATTTATAAAAGGCCTATATAGCTCAGTCGGTAGAGCATCTGACTGTTAATCAGAGGGTCCTAGGTTCGAGCCCTAGTGTAGGCGCCATATAGTAATAAAAATATAAAAGTATTTTTTATGTAAATTATTTTATTTCGAAGAGTAGTTTTATATTTTTATTAGAAAAAAAGGAATCTTTAGTGAATTCGCAAATATTTAAAACTGTTTTTGAAAATAATCTATTAACTGTTGAAATAAGTAAATTAGCTAAACAAGCTAATGGTTCGGTATTATTTCGTTATAAGAATAGCGTTATTTTAACTGTAGTAGTTTGTAGTAAAAAAGATACAGTTTTGAATTATTTTCCTTTAACAGTTGTTTATCAAGAAAAACTTTATGCTGTAGGAAAGATACCCGGGAGTTTTACTAAAAGAGAAGGTAAACCGTCTGATCACGAGGTTTTAAATTCTCGTTTGATAGATAGAACTTTAAGACCTTTATTTCCTAAACAATTTAAAAAGAAGTTCAGATAGTGAATACTATTTTAAGTAGCGATTACGATGGTAATAACGAAATATTTGCTATTTTTTCAAGTTCTTTATCTTTGTTAGTATCAGATATCCCTTACATAGAGTCTGTATCGGGAGTATGTATAGGAAAGATCAATAATCAATTTATTGTTAATCCTAATTCAAAACAAAGAGAAAAATCAGATTTTTTATTGACTTTGTCAGGTACTAAAAACAGTTTAAATATGATAGAAGCCGTTTGTAAAGAAACAACAGAAGAAGTTTTATTAGAGGCTATGATTTATGGTCATGAAATTATTAAAAAACTTTGTTTGTTTCAAGATGAAATTAAAGAAAAAATTAATCCTCAAAAACAGTTTTTGTTAGAATCTTATTGGAATGAAGAGTTATACAATCAAATAGAAAATAAATATCGAATTCAAATAAAAGATATTTTATATATAAACTCAGAGAATAAAAACGATTCTAAATCATTTAAAAATATTATAGATCAATTAAAAGAAAAATTATTAGCAGAATACCAGAATAATAATGATTTTTTATTAGAAAATAGACAAAATTTTCATCATATAGAAGATATTTTTTATGATTTATTACGTCAAGAATTTAGAAAAATGACTATTAAAGATAAAAAAAGAATTGACGGTAGAGAATTATACGAAATTAGAAAAATCGAAAGTCAAATAAGTTTGTTACCTAGAACTCATGGATCAGCTCTTTTCACAAGAGGGCAAACACAAAGTTTAGCTGTTGTAACTTTAGGAACCTTAAGAGAAAGTAAAATGATTGATGATTTAACAGAAGAAGAAGAAAAACGTTTTATTTTACATTATAATTTTCCTTATTATTCTGTTGGTGAGATAGGAAGGTATATGGCGCCTTCTAGAAGAGAAATCGGTCATGGAATTTTAGCTGAAAAAGCATTATTTTATCTTTTACCTTCGGAAGAAGAATTTCCTTATTCTATTAGAGTAGTTTCAGAAATTTTAGAATCTAATGGTTCTTCTTCACAAGCTACTATTTGTGCGTCTTCGATGGCTTTGATGGACGCAGGAGTTCCTTTAAAACAAGCTGTCGCAGGAATAGCTATGGGATTGTTTTTAGATGAAAAAGAATATGTTATTTTAACTGATATCCAAGGTTTTGAAGATAAAGAAGGCGATATGGATTTTAAAATAGCCGGAACTCAAAAAGGAATTACTGCTTTGCAAATGGACATTAAACAAAAAGGTATTAAATTCGATATTTTAAAAGAAGCTTTAAAAAAAGCACGTTTAGGAAGAATAGAAATTTTGAAACAAATGGGCGCTATCATTCCTAAACATAATGATGAAGTTTCTATTTTCGCTCCTAAAGTTCAGGTTATTCGTGTTAAAACTGATAAAATAAGGGATATAATAGGCACAGGTGGAAAAATAATTTCTAGAATTATTGAAAAACATGATAATGTTCAAATAGATATTAAACCAGATGGAAATATTTTTATAACTCATTATAATATTGATATTGTTAGAAAAACAGCTAATTATATTTTAAATTTAGTTAAAGAAATTAAAGTAGGTGAAGTTTTTAAAGTAACTATTTTAAAGATTTTAAGTGATAAACAAGGTCAATCTTTTGGAGCGGTAGCTGAAATTTGTCCAGGAATCGAAGGATTCATTCATATTAGTCAATTAGATAATAAAAAAACAGCAAAAGTAGAAGATGTTTTAAATGTAGGCGATAAATTATTTGTTAAATGTATTGAAATCAATAATAGAGGTAAAATTTCATTATCTTTAAAGGATTATAAAAATAAAATTATAAAATAAATTTAATTTAAGTTTTTTTAAATAATTTATTATTTTTTTAATATATTTATAAATATTATTTTGATCTCTTAGTTATATATATAAAACAAAAGATCTTGATTAAATAAAAAAAATCTTTCACGAAAATAAAAAAATATTTTTTTGATAGTTATTTTTAAAGATTTTTTAAAAAACAAAAAAAATGTTTAAATTTTCGGAACATTTCACATTTTTTAATATAAAATAGAAAAAATTAATAATTGAATATATAATATTAATATGTTAAAATAATATTAGTTATCATCTAATAGTGTATACAAAATGATATAAATATAATAGGAGATTTAGTAAATTTATAGTTTATGGAAAAAAGTGATCTAGATGATTGTAATCATATAATATTTTGTAATCTGTTTTTTTTAAATTTAAAAAAAGAGGTTACGAAATAAAGTGAGTCCAACAGTTCCCAGTGGTATTATTATTGTTTCTTTAATTTTGTTAAATTCTTTTTTTTCTTCTATAGAAATAGCCTTAGTTTCTTTAAATCAAAATAAAATTGATTTAGAAGTCAAAAAAGGAAAAAAAAAAAGCTTTAAAAATTAAAAAATTAAAAGAAAAACCTAATTTGTTTTTATCAGTTATTCAAATAATAATTCATATTTTAACATTTTGCCAAGGATTTTCAATAAATCATGAAAATCATGATTATGTCATTGATATATTAATTGTGGTAAGTTCTATTGTTTTAGGCGAATTAGTTCCCAAAAGAATTGCTTTGGCTTTTCCGCTTCAAACTGCTTATTTTTTTATTAATATTTTTAATATAATTTGTTTTTTAACAAAACCTTTTGTTTTTATTTTTAATCAAATTAGTAATTTGATTTTATTTATACTAAGAATTGATACTAACGTCAAAAAAGATGTCGTAGATGAAGATGAGTTAAGATTTTTATTAACTTCTTCTTATAAAACTGGCGTCATTAATAACAGTGAAAAAGATATGATTCAAAATGTTTTTGATTTCGATGGAACGTTAGTTTCAGATATTATGAGACATAGAACAGAAATTATCGCTATCAATTCTAATATTAGTAAAAAAGATATTATAGAATTTATTTCTCGTGAAAAATATACAAGATTTCCTGTTTACGAAGAGAATCTTGATAAAATAATAGGAATTGTACATGTTAAAGATATCTTTAAAGGGTTATTAGAAGAAGATAAAAAGAAAAAAAATTCTTCAAATAAAGAACAAGATTTCAATATTAATAAATTTTTACGTAAACCTTATTTTGTTATTGAATTCCAGAATATTAGCGAATTATTTAAAGAAATGCAATTGAAACAAAATCATATTGCGATCGTTGTAGATGAATACGGAGGCACTTCTGGCATCGTAACTATCGAAGACGTTATTGAAGAAATTTTAGGCGAAATAGAAGATGAATATGATAAAAAAAATAATGAAATTGTAAAAATTTCAGATAAAGAGTACATAATAAGAGGCACTACGCATTTACACGAAACAGAAGAACATTTAAAAGCTGATTTACCTATAGAAGATTACGAAACTTTAAGTGGTTTTATTTTAGGACAATTAAAAAGAATGCCTGATAAAAATGAAAAAATCAAAATTTTTTATAATAATTGGCAATTCGAAGGCTTAAAATATGACGGATTAGTAATTAATACAGTTCGTATCACTCGTATGATAGTTCAATAATTGATAAATTATTTTATATTATTCGATTATAATTAACAATAATAAATTTATATAGTTAATTTATTATTGTTACAATTTTATATTTAATTAATTTTTTTAATAAAAATTAAAATTAGAAAGATTTAAAAAAAATTGGATAAATTATTTATCCAATCCTCTTTAGAATTATTAGAAAAAGAGTTAAAAACTAATTTTAAAGAAGGATTGACACAAAAAAAAGTAGATCAAAAAATTTTAGAAAATGGTTTAAATAAATTAAAAGAATCCCCTAAAAAATGTTTTTGGAAAAAATTTTTTTATCAATTCGATGATTATTTTGTTTATATTTTATTAACGATTTGTTTAATTACTTTTTTGATAGGAATTATCGAAAACACAAAAGAAGAGTTAGTAGAAAGTTTTTTAATTTTAATAATTATTTTAAGTAACGCTTTTTTAGGAGTTTTCTACGAACATAGTAAAGAAAATTCCTTATTTCTTATTAATAAAAACACAAAACCTTACGCTAAAATATTAAGAGATAAAGAATTAAAATTAATTTTCAAAGAAGAAATAGTTGTCGGAGATATTATTTATTTAGAAATGGGAGATGTTGTTCCCGCTGATTTAAGATTAATAAAAACTAATGATTTAAAAGTTAATGAAGCTATTTTAACTGGGGAGACTTTACCTGTTATTAAAAATAGTTGTATTATTTCGAATAAATTTATTTTAAACAATTCTCCTAATTTAGTTTTCATGGATACTAATATTGTTTCAGGAAATGCTCATGGTGTTGTTATCGAAACAGGGGTAAATACTCAAATAGGAAAAATTACCCAATTGATATCTGTACAAAAAAAAGAAAAAACTCCTTTAGAGAAAAATATTCAACAATTATCGAAAATCTTAAGTTTTATTATTTGTATCTTTGTCATTATTAATTTTATTTTGAATTTATCAAAAAATTTTATATTACAAGGGCAAATAGATTTTTCGGCAATTAAAAAAATTATTTTATCTTCTATGATTTTAGCTGTAGCTGTTATTCCAGAAGGTTTATTAGCCATTATAACTATTATTTTAGCTTCAGGGATAAAAAAATTAATAAAGAAAAACGCTATTGTTAAAAATTTAAAAACTTTAGAAACTTTGGGAGCTATAAATATTATTTGTACTGATAAAACAGGAACTTTAACGCGAAATAAAATGACTATTAATAAATTATATTTAAATTATGAGAAAATAAAAATTAATACGAGTTTGATATCAGATCTAAATATAACAAGATTAGTGACTTATGGCGTTTTATGCAACAATAATTATTTTACTTCTGAAAAAGTAAATTATTCAAATAAGGAAATTTTTGTTTTTGATTCAGTTGATCAGTCTTTTATAGATTTAGGTAATTTATTGAAATTAAATATTCAACAACTTGTGAGAGAACATCAAAAAATAAAAGAATTTCCTTTCGATAGTACAAAAAAATTTATGGTAACGGTTCATCAAAAAGGAAATGATAAATTTTTAATAATCAAAGGAGCCGTTGAAGTTTTATTTAATTTATCTCATTGTATTCAATATAAAAATGAAATTGTTGTTAAAAATAAAAAAAATATTAAAAAAATAAAAACAGATTTAGATTTGATGTCTTCTGAAGGTTATAAAGTTTTAGGAATCGCTTATGCATCGATGAATTCTTATGATTATGATTTGAGCAATTCGAATTTAGAAAAAATATTAAACGAAATAAAATATAAAATTATTTTTTTAGGAGCTTTTGGAATAGAAGATCCGATACGTTCTGAAATTTTACCAACTATTCAAGAATGTCAAAAAGCTTTTATTAAAATTATTATGATAACCGGAGATCATCTTAAAACAGCTGTTAAAGTTGCTTCTGATTTGAAAATTTTTGATCCCTTAAGAGATTTAGCTATTGACGGTGAGTCTTTAGAACTTTTAAAAGAAGAAGAATTTAATATTAAATTATCTTCGATTAAAGTTTATGCCAGAACTACTCCTGAACAGAAATTAAAAATTATTCAATCATGGCAGAAAAAAGGCAAAATTGTAGGGATGATAGGTGATGGAGTTAACGACGCGCCAAGTATTAAAAAAGCTGATATAGGTATTTCGATGGGGATAACAGGAACTGATATTGCTAAAAATGCATCAGACATTATTTTAACTAACGATAATTTTGATACTATTAAAAATGCTATCCAAGAAGGAAGAAATATTTTTGATAATATTAAAAAAAGTGTTATGTTTTTATTAAGTTGTAATATTGGCGAAATAATTCTTATATTATTAAATACTTTATTAGGACATCTTTTTTTTGATAAAAATTTTATTATTTTGAACACTTTACAAATACTTTGGATTAATTTAGTTACTGATTCTTTGGTAGCTATTTCTTTAGGTTTAGAGCATCCTGAAACAGACATAATGCAAAGAAAACCACGTCTTATTCAAAATTCTTTATTAAATAAGAAAATAATTAAGAAAATTTTCAGTGAAGGCATAATGATAAGTTTTTTAAGTTTTTTAGCTGCTTTTATAGGATATCAAATGCATAAAAATAATCAACCTAGTCAATATGGGCAAACTTACGCTTTTATGGTTTTATCATTATCTCAATTAATTCATGTTTTTAATTTTAGAAGTTTTAATAAATCTATTTTTAGTTTAAAACCTAATTTTTATTTAAGAATTTGTTTTATTATTAGTTTTTTGTTGCAAATGACTATTTTAATAATTCCTTTTTTAAGAAGTAATTTCCAAATATCTTCTTTTTTGTATTATAAAGATATTATAATTATTTTTTTATTTTCTATGATGCCTTTGATTATTATAGAATTAAAGAAAAAAATTATTAATAAACTTAAATAAAAAGTAATAATTTTTAAATTATTACTTTTTATTTAAATATTTTAAATATTTATATTATAATTAATAGTATCTTAATTTATATAAAGGAGTAGTACTCAAGTAGGCTATAAGAGGCGTCCCTGCTAAGGACGTAGTCCAATTTTTTGGTGCAAGGGTTCGAATCCCTTCTACTCCGCCATTTTTAAAAAATAGAAATTATGAATATTATTAAAAATTTTTTCTTTAAATAAAAAATATAATAAAAACAGTAAATAAAATTATATACAAAATTAAATTTTTTCTTTTGTCGTTTTTCGAGAATACAAAAAAAGACATTAATATAAACAAGTTAAAGAAATTAAATATTTTTTTAGTTAAAATAAAAAAAGTTATCTTTTAAAAGATAACTTTTTTTATTTTATAAGATTTAAATATTTTTTTATTTATTTAAAAAAATTAAAAATTTTAATATTATTATGTTTTATAAAAGATAATTTTTTTATTTGGTACTGATGGTCGGACTCGAACCGACATGAGTTGAACTCGTTTGATTTTGAGTCAAATGCGTATACCATTTCGCCACATCAGCCTTAATATAATTAAAAAATATATTTATATTAAATAAAATTAAATTTATTAATATTAAGTATATTTTTATTATATCATAAAATAATAATAACAATTTAAATTTTTATTTTTGAAATATTATAATATTTTTTAATATTTTAAGGAATAAATTAATTAAAATAATTTATCTAATTCTTCTTTACTAATATTTTCTTTTTTTAATAATAAATTAGCAATTTTATTTAATAAAATTTTATTATCAACAATAATTTTTTTAGCTTCTTGATAACATTCATTTATTATTTTTTTAATTTCTTCATCAATTATTTTAGCGTCAGAAAATTCTGTATTTTGAATAACTCCTAAAGAACTCATTCCGTATTTTATGACCATAAATTTAGATATTTCGTTGGCTTTTCTTAAATCTTCAGCAGAACCAGAGGAAATATCATCGAAAAATAATTCTTCGGCTACTATACCGCCTAAATAAGAAGTAATATTTGCTAACATTCTTTTTTTAGAAGAAAATAATGTTTCTTTATCAGGAATCATTAAATTATAACCACCGATAGAACCTCTTGGAATGATGTTAATTTTTTCTACTTTTGGAGCGTTTTTCAATTTTAAACCAATTACTGCATGTCCAGATTCATGATAAGCTACCATTTTTCTTTCTTCTTCATCGTATTTTATTGATTTTTTAGCCGGCCCCATTAAAACTCGATCCACAGCTTCTTCTAATTCTTTCATAGTAATTAATTCTTTTTTATTACGAATTGTTAAAATAGAGGCTTCATTTGCGATCGCTTCTAATTGAGCTCCATTCATCCCTGATGTTCTTTTTGCTAATTGATAAAAATCAATATTAGGAATTATTTTTTTATTTCGAACATGAACTTTTAAAATAGCTTCTCTGGCTTTAACATCAGGAAGCCCAATTTTAAATTTACGATCGAATCTACCTGGCCTTAATAAAGCAGGATCTAACATATCAGTTCGATTAGTAGCTCCTATAATAATTATTCCATTAGAAGAAGTGAAACCGTCCATTTCAGTTAATAATTGATTTAAAGTTTGATCTCTTTCGGAAGAAGAGTCTAAAATATCATTTCCTCTTTTTTTTCCTAAAATATCAATTTCATCAATAAAAATAACACAAGGAATATTTTTTTTGCTTCTTTAAATAGTTTTCTTAATCTAGAAGCTCCTGTTCCAATGTATATTTCTACAAATTCTGAACCAGAAACAGCATAAAAAGGAACTCCTGATTCCCCAGCTAATGCTTTAGCTAAAAGAGTTTTACCTGTTCCCGGAGGGCCTTCTAATAAAATTCCTTTCGGAATAGAAGCTCCCATTGAAGAATATTTTAGTGGATTTTTTAAAAAATCAATTAATTCTTTCATTTCTTCTTTTTCTTCTTCGTTTCCGGCGATATCTTTAAAATTAAATTTTAATTTTTGTTTATTAGAAATTAAAGGATTGTTTTTCAATTTTCCTGATCGTAAAAGAAAATTATTTAAAATATAAAACATAAAAATAACAGAAGATAAATATCGGACTAAATTAATAAATAAACTTAATATTGGAATTTTATTTATTAATAAAAATAAATAATAAAAATCTGTTTTGTATTCGTATTCTTTTATATTAGGATATGTTTTGAATTTATTAATTATATTAACTGCATTAGGTTCTAAAATTTGTGTTTGAAAGAATATGTTATTCAAATCTTCAGCTTCTAATAAAAAATAATATAAATTAGTTATCGAATTTTTTCGCATTGTATATTTGAATTTTCTAATTAATTGACTATTAAATTTGTCTTGCATTTTTTGAAATGATATTTCTTTTCCTTTTGGAGTCCATTGATAAATATTATTAAAAATAAATAATAAAATTAAAAAAAATAAAATTTTTTTCTTTTTTGTAATTTTAAAAATATTAAAAAAAATATTTTTGGTCATTTATATTTTGTCAAATATCCTTATCTAAATTAAAAATAGTTATATATTCAATAAAATTTTAATTTTTTTTATATTATATTAAATTTAAAAAAATAGTTATTAGTTATTAAAAAAATAATTTAAAAAGTTTCATTTTTGAATCGAAATTATTTTTTTATAACTACTTTTAATTATAATAAGAAAATTAATTTAATAAATTAATTTTTAATAAAATAAATAGGTATATAATAATGATTATTGTTTATTTAATTTATTTAAAAAAAATATTATTATTCACCAATATTCGTTATTTTTTTATATTTATATTATATAATATTATTTGATATTTATATATTTAATTATAAATATCAAAAGATAATTAATTTTTTTTATTAACGTTTTTATAATTTGAATTTTTGATAAAAATAAATAATTTTAATTAATTTCATTAAAATTAAAAAGTTAATTATATTAAGTTGTTTTAACATATAAACAAAAAGAAAGATATTATAAGAATTTGGACAAAACAAAAAAAATTATTATTTTTGTTTCTAGTTGTGTTTTCTTAATATTGTTTTTTGTTTTTTTGATTTTTTTTCTTAAATCAGATGATAATGAAGTAGTTTCTACAAATAATTCTGATAATTTAATAACAAATATTGAACCGATAGAAGATATAACGGTAAAAACAGAAGATTCAGAATCAATCAATGATAAAGTGCGCAAGTTCGAGCCTTTAATTTAGAGGGTATTAAGGGACCCTTTGGTATTGATAGATAGTATATCACATTATTGGATTCACCTGAGAATGAAAATTTAATAAGGGAAAATAGCATATCCAAAAAGCGTTGAAATAAAAAAATAAAGAATGCGAAATGAAGTTAGTAAAAGCATGAAATTCTAGGGAATTAAAGATATAAAATAATTAAATAATTAACGTTAATGTTATTTTATTTATTTCAAAATTTTTTTTAAAAAAAATTTATCAAATTAAGACTTTGATTATTTTCTTTATCGAATAATTAAACTATCTTTAATTTTTAATAATTTCTTAATTTTATAAAAAAATTTTTTGATAATAATTATTTTACCAATAATATCCATGCAAAATTAACATTTCCCAAATTAAAGAGCTACCTTGGAAAAGCTAAATAAAATTATTGTTATTTATAAATTTTATAATTTTAATTTTATATGCTTGCAGAGTTTTCATAGTACTCGTAAAATTAATATTTTACCAAGGAGAAGTTAATAACTTTTACAAGGGGAAGGAAAACAGAGAGAAAAAAATAATTTTTTTTCTAATTTAATAAAAAAGTATTAATTTTTTATGAATGAACTCGGAAAGCCGTATGCATAGGGATATGCCCGTGCGGTTTGGGCGAGGGTTTTATCAAAAGAATAATATTTTTATTAATTCTTGAATTAACAAAAATAAAAAAATATGATATTTTCTATTCGCATGAAAAAGGTTTGGAAGAAAAACAAAATGATGAAAATCCTTCAAATTTATTAAAAAAATTTACAGAAACAAAAGCTTTTAAAGGAGCATCTGATTCATTATACAAACTAGGAGAAAAAATAGGCGGGAAAACAATAGATAAAGTTGTTAATTCTCTTGCTAATCAACCAACTTTGAAAAAAATCATGAATCCTAAAATTTTAAAAAAAATAATAAAAATATAATTTTATTTTTAAAAACTAAAAATTTAATTTATAAATTTTTAGTTTTTTTTAATAAATAAACAAATATTTATTTATTTAGTCGAATATATATTCAAAATAATATTATTATTTGAATAATATGTAAAATTATAATATAATACATGCTAGATATATATTTTTACAAAAATTAAATATTATATATCAAAAAAATATATTAATTTTCATTATAAGAATTTATTTTTAAATAAGAAAATTATTTTTTATGTCCTTATAATATTTTCGATTATTTTTCTATTTAAAATATTTTTTAAATAAAAAAATAATCGAAAATATTATAAAAAATATTAAACAAATATTAATCGAAAATAAAAAAATTTAAATTAAGATAATAGACAAAATTAATATTAAATAAAAAAATATTAAATTAGAACTGATATAAATATTTTAATATTAAGAAAGGAAGAAATAATTTATTAAAAAAGATGTAAATGAATCATATTGATAACAGTTTCTTGTTTGTTTTATTTTTTATTTTTGCTGGATTAGTAATTTTTATATATTTTTTGTCTAAAAAAAAAATAAGTGAAAAAATAAGACAAACAGACGAAAGTATTGAAAAAAAAATATTAAAATCTCAATTACTTTCGGCTCAAATTATTTCAGAAACCGAAAAAAAAATTTCTTTATTAAAAAAAGAAACAGAAAACGATTTAAATCAAAGAAGAAACATAATTATTAATTTAGAAGAGAAAATTATTCATAAAGAAGAATTATTGGCTTCTAGATTTAAATATCTACATGAAAAAGAAGAATTTTTATATAATAAAGAACAAAAAATAAATATTAATAAAAAATATTTAGAAGAACTACAAAATAAAATCGAAAAAATAATGATACAACAACAAAACAAATTAGAACAAATTTCTTCTTTGACTCAAATAGAAGCCAGAGAAATTATTTTGAAACAAGTTAAAGAAAATTCTTATCAAGAAATAATAAATTACGAAAGAGAACAAGAAAAAGAATATAAATTTAAGATCAAAAATAAAGCAAAAAATTTATTAATTTTGACAATGCAAAAATTATCTAGAGACGTTGTTTATGAACATAATATTAGTATGATTTTTTTAGAACAAGATAGTTTAAAAGGAAGAATTATCGGCAAAGAAGGACGTAATATAAAAGCTTTTGAAGTTGTTACCGGTGTAGATTTAATAATAGATGATAATCCGAATACAGTTATTTTAAGTTGTTTCGATCCTATTAGAAGAGAAATTGCGAAAAGAACTTTAGAAGCTCTAATTATTGATGGGAGAATCACTCCTTCAAGTATTGAAAAAACATTTTTAAAAAAATCCGAAGAGATTGATGAGTTTATACAAGAAATAGGCGAAGAAGCAGTTTATGAAGCTAAAATAGGATTTATTGATGAAGAATTAGTAAAATTATTAGGTAAATTGCATTTTAGAACTAGTTATGGCCAAAATGTTTTAAAACATTCTTTAGAAGTATCTTTTTTAGCAGGATGTTTAGCTGCGGAAACAGGAGAAAATGAAATTATAGCTAGAAAAGCTGGTCTTTTACATGATATTGGTAAAGCTTTAGATTACCAAACAGAAGGAAGTCATGTTACAATCGGAGTTGAACTTGCTAAAAAATATAAAGAATCTTTAGAAGTAATAGACGCCATCGCTTCACATCATGAAGATCAAGAATCAACCACTTTAATAGCTGTTTTAGTTTCGATCGCGGATACAATTAGTTCTGCTAGACCAGGAGCTAGAAAAGACTCAATTGAGAATTATATTCAAAGAATAACTCAATTAGAAAATATTGCTGATAGCGTTGAAGGGGTATCAAAATCTTATGCCATCAGATCTGGCAGAGAAATAAGAGTTATTGTTAAATCTGAAGAAGTTGATGATTTAAATACTTTTTTAATAGCTAAACAAATTAGAAAAAAAATTCAAAAAAATATTCATTATAATGGTTTTATTCAAATTACTGTTCTTAGAGAGTTGAGAGTAATTGATATAGCTGAAATCAATAATTAATTAAAGGGGTGCTAAATATTATGAAAATTCTTTTTATTGGTGATATTTGTGGCACGCCAGGTGTTGATTATTTAATAGAAAAAATAAATTTTTTAAAAAGTAAATATAAATATAATATAATTATTGCGAATGCAGAAAATGTCGATAATGGCAAAGGTTTAGATTACGAACATTATAAAGAATTAATTCTTTCCGGAGTTGATATAATAACAATGGGTAATCATACTTTCGACAATAATTCCATTAAGAATTTTATTTCGTCTTCTAATATTGTTATACCTGTTAATTTAGATAGCGAATGTACTGCTAGTAATGGTTATAAAATAATAAAATATAAAAATAAAAAAATTCTTATAATGAACGCTTTAGGAAGAGTTTTTATAAATAATGATAATTTATCTTGCCCTTTTGAAAAAATTGAAAATATTTTGAATATTTGTCATAACAAGTATAATTATTCATTTTTAGATTTTCATGCACAAGTTACTAGTGAAAAAATTGCTTTGGCTCATTATTTTGATGGTAAAATTGATGCTATCGTAGGAACACATACTCATGTTCAAACTAATGATGATAAAATATTACCCAAAAAAACACTTTATATTTCAGATGTCGGAATGACTGGACCATATGAAGGGGTAATTGGACAAGATAAAAATATTATTATTAATAATTTTATAAATACAAAACATAAAAAAAAGCATAAAATTGCAGAAGGAAAAAGACAATTAAACGGAGTTTTATTAACTTTAGGACATCATAAGCAAATTACAAAAATAAATTTTAATGAGTAATTTTTTATAATTTACAATATATAAATTTATTTATTAAAATTTTATTTAGAATGGATTTATATGAAAAAAGTAATAGTTATTTCTGGGCCAACAGCATCCGGAAAAACTAGTTTGTCTATTGAATTAGCTCTTTTTTTTGAAGGGGAAATTATTAATGCAGATTCGGTTCAAATTTATAAAAAATTTGATATTGGTTCAGCTAAAATAAATATTGAAGAAACTAAACAAATAAAACATCATTTATTGAGTAAAGTTGAACCTGAAGAATCTTATAACATTTATAATTTTCAAAAAGATGTTAGAGAATTAATACCTCAAATAAAAACTCCTTTTATAGTTGGCGGAAGTGGCCTTTATATTAAAGCATCTCTTTTTGATTATGAATTATTTTCTGAAGATGAATTTTTAAATCATAAGATGAATATAGATAATTTAGAAATACAACAAATGTTGGAAATAATTAAAAAAAAAGATCCTAAATTAATTATAGATGAAAAAAATCCACGTCGTATTTTAAGCGCTTATAAACAAATTATTCAAAATAATTTAAGATCTGACAAGAAAAAAAAAGATATTCCTTTATTCGATATTTTATTTTTTTATCTAGATATACCAAAAAATATTTTAAAAGAAAGGTTAATATCTAGATTAGAAGAAATGTTAAAAAAAGGTTTTATTCAAGAAGTAAAATATCTTATCCAAAATCATCCAAAAGCAAATTTTAATATTATAGGATATCGCGAAATAAAAGCTTTTTTAGAAAAAAAAATAAGTTTTAACGAAGCTAAAGATTTAATTATTCGGAATTCTTTAAAATATGCCAAAAGACAAAAAACATGGTTTAAAAACCAAATTCAATTTTTACAAATTATAAATCCTTTAGATGAAAATTGGAAAGAAAAAATATTTTATATAATAAAAAATTTTTTAAAAAAGGAACCGAAAGATAATGATTAATACTAATGATTTTAAAATAGGTCAAACTATTAAATTAAATAATAATGTTTATCAAATTGTAGATTTTTTACATGTTAAACCTGGTAAAGGCGCCGCTTTTGTAAGAAGCAAATTAAAAAATTTAAAAAATGGTTATATTATTGAACATATTTTTAATGCAGGGGTGAAAATTACTAGAGCGTTAGTTAATAAAAAAAAATTGCAATTTTCTTACATTTTAAATGATAAATATATTTTCTTAGATCCAGATAATTATGAAGAATTTGAAATATCTAAAGATAAACTGGAAAATATCATTAAATATTTAAAAGAATCTATGTTAGTAGAATTTATGTTCGATGAGGAAGAAGAGATTTTATGTGTTACTATTCCTGATAAAATTTCTTTAAAAATAATTCAAACAGATTCTTTGACAACGTCTAATAATGCTCGTAAAACAACTTCATTTAAAGACGCTGTTTTAGAAACAGGTTTGATTATTAAAGTCCCTATTTTTATTGAACAAGGAGAAGAAATTATTATCAATACAGAAACGGGGTTATATATATCGAGAAAATAATAATTAGAAAACGACATATTTCCAAAAAATAATAAATTTTTTTTATTTTAGATATTTACATTTTTGTTTTTTCTCTTAAAAAAAGAATAAAAATTTTAATTATTTTAAAAATATTAAAATAAATGTAATTGATGAGTATGTTTTCAAAACAATATTTTAAATAAAAATTATGTTACAATTCATAAGTATAAATAATTTAAAAATAATATATTATTTTAGAATTTTAAAAATAATTATTAAAATAATTAATTAGAATTTTTAATATAAAAAATTAAAATTATAGAAATAATTAAAAAAATTATTTCTGTTTTTATAATTATTTAATATTAAATATTTAAAGCTTTATCATATCATTTTTTATTTGTGATTTGATAAATAATTATAAAATCAAAAGTTTAATTATAAAAAAGGGTCATAATCAATGAAAATTAAAAATAAAGCAATGTTAATAACTTATCCTGATTCATTAGGAAAAAATCTTAAAGATTTAATTAAAGTTTTAAAAGAAGATTTTGGAGATTCTATTGGCGGAATTCACATATTACCTTTTTTTCCGTCAACAAGCGATCGTGGTTTTTCTCCATCAGGATATGATAATGTCGATTCAGCTTTCGGAAATCGGAAAGATATTGAAAATTTAAGCGAAAAATATTATTTAATGTTCGATTTCATGATTAATCATATTTCTCGTGAATCTGTAATGTATAAAGATTTTCAAGAAAATCATGATAATTCTAAATATAATAATTTTTTTATTCGTTGGGAAAAATTTTGGGCTCAAAAAGAAGACAAAAAACCTACTCCTGAAGATATTGATTTAATTTATAAAAGAAAAAATAAAGCGCCTATACATTCTATTACTTTTAAAGATGGCACAGAAGAAAAACTTTGGAATACTTTCGGAGAAGATCAAATTGATATTAATATAAGCGATGTTGTAGCTAAACAATTTATTAAAAAAACTTTAGTAGATATGGCTTCGCATGGCGCTAGTTTAATTCGTTTAGACGCGTTTGCTTACGCTTGTAAAAAAATAAATACTAATTGTTTTTTTGTCGAACCTGAAATTTGGAATCTTTTAAAAGAAGTAGATAATATTTTAAAACCTTTAGAAGTCGAAATTTTACCAGAAATTCATGAACATTATACTATTTCTGATAAAATTAGCAAACATGGATACTTTATTTATGATTTTGTTTTACCATTGGTAATGCTTTATACATTATATTCAGGAAAAGTTAAAACTTTAGCTGATTGGTTAAGAAGATCACCGATGAAGCAATTTACTACTTTAGATGTTCATGATGGCATCGGAGTGGTTGACGCTCGTGGTATTTTAACAGATGAAGAAATCGATTATACTTCTGAAAAATTATACAAAATAGGAGCGAATGTTAAAAAAATTTATTCTTCAGATTCCTATAATAATTTAGATATTTATCAAATTAATACAACTTATTATTCTGCTTTAGGTAATGATGACGATGCTTATTTATTAGCGCGTGCTTTCCAAATATTTGCTCCAGGAATTCCACAAATTTATTATGTAGGTTTGTTAGCAGGAGAAAATGATATTAAATTATTAGAATCTTCGAAAGAAGGAAGAAATATTAATCGTCATTATTATTCTTTAGAAGAAATTAAATCACAAGTTCAACGTCCTGTTGTTAAAAATCTTTTAAAATTATTATCATGGAGAAACGAATGCCCCGCTTTTGATTTAGATGGGGAAATAATTATCGAAACAGATTCACAAGAAAATAAAATTAAAATAATACGTAAAAATAAATTAGGAACAAGCATAGCTTGCTTAACAGCTGATGCCAAAAACAAAACATTTGTTATTACAGAAAATGACCAAAAAATATTAGATAATTTAAAATAAAAAATTATTTATTATTGTTAATATTTTTATTATTATCCTGGTAAACTTGAAATTACAATTTAAAAAAAGCTAAACATGAAATTAAATTCGAAAATTAAGTTTGTGTTTTTTATGGATAAACTCGGAATATATAATTTAAATTATAACATAACAAAATATTTATTGATTTTTAAAAAAAAATTAATGAATATTTTTTTTATATAAAAATAAAAAAAGATTTAATAATGAGAATAAGATAATAATAAAGAGACAAAAGATATGTTAATGATTGAAACAAAGTTTCTAATTAACAATTAAAAAATGAATTCTCAATTTTTAAATTAAAATCAAATGATAAAAACAGAAGTTGTCGGCTTTATATATAAAAATGTTGATTATATAAAAAAATACGTTTGTTATTTTTTGGATTTTTGTAAAGAATACAATGAAGATAAATAAAATACAAAAAAGATAAAAAAATGATTTTAAAAAAAATTTTATTTTATCAAAGTAGACAATTAGTAAATATATTATTTTTATTATCATATTTTAATTCTTTTTATCCTCCCTTATAAAATACAATTATGGGTCCGAAAATATAAAAATTATTTTTGTTAATTTAATTAATTTAATAATTTTTTAAAAATGTTTTATTTTTATTTTAAAATAAATTTTTATTATCTTTTTAAAATATTTTTGAAAAAAATCTTACTTTTCTTTCTTTCTTCTTTATAACCTGTACTATAACTTGGTGTACCATATGATGAACCTGTGCTATGATCAGAACTACTATTATTATTTGGTTTTTCATTATAATTAGATAAATGTTCTAAAAAATTGTAAACTTCAGTCCCCTTAAATAATCTTTTCATAACATTTTGTTTGAAAGGGAAAGGGTACCAAAAACCTCCAAAAGATAAAGCTACAAGACCACAACCTATATAAACTAATATTAAATGTATCTTTTCTTTATTTAAGATTTCTTTTTTCATAAATAAAATTCCTAATACACAAGGGATTAAAAGTAAAAATCTTGAATAAAGTTGTAGTATATTGAAAATTATGTCTGATGTTTTATTACCCATTCCTAAAGAGCCAATACCTTTCCATTTTATACTTTCATGAATAAAAATATCTAATATTAATGTCTTACTTATTATATAAATTAAAGGATAACAAACAATGACAAATATTTTTTTCTTAGAAGGTGGCACATCTTTTGCTAAACATAAATAATAAAATATAAATAAAAAAGGTAAAATCAGAATCAACAAACGATATAAATACGAAAAAGGGTTGGTTCTATTATAAAATAAATCGTTATTAGTTGCAATTGCTGGTGAATGTTTTATATAACTCATACAACCTGTAATTAAAGTTATTAAATTCACCCAAGAATGAATTTTATTATTTTTAAATTTAGTTATATGAATGAAAAAAGTAATAAAACATAAAAAAACGAATATACAAATGTAATCAAATAAAAATTTAGATACTAAACCATCACAATTAATACTTGATACAATTAAAATTACGCCAACAAAACCAGACATAAAAAAACTACCTATAAAAAAAATTAATTCCGAAATTTTCTTAAAATCTAATTTACTTGAATTTGGCTTCATATTTTTTAACTCCTTAAATGTATAATTTGAATATATTTGTCGAAATAAATTGAAATACAAAACGATTATTATTAAAATTTTTTTAAAATTACATCATTATTAATAAATAAATACGAATTTAATTAAAAAATAAAAAAACTGTAATTCAAATGTAATTATAAAATAAAAAAAATTTTAACAACTTTTACATACATTATAATTATTTTGCTTTTTTCATTAATTTTATAAATTTATTTTAATATCTTTATTTATTTTTTGAAAGATATTTTTTTAAAAAAAATATTTAAATTAATTATTAGCGATGAATAATTTTTGATGTATAATATCAATGTTTTGTTACATAAAAAAATATCCCAAATATAATTTTTTAGTTTACAAAACAAAAATAATATTTTTTTAATTAAAATTTAGGAAATTTTTCGAAAATATATCCATAAATTAATTTTTCTTCGATTAGAAAGGCAAATTAATTGGAATTAAAAAAAAGTAATATATTTTATAAAATATTCTTCTTAATGTTATTTTTAGTTATACTTTTTATCATTTATAAAATAAGTGAAAAAAAAGAAAATATTAAAGAAGAAAATAAAGTATATGATTTGCCTAATGAACAATTAATAAACAAAATAACTTTAGAAAATAGTAATATTCAAGAATATGAACAGATGATAAAGGATTTATTAAAAAATAATATATCAATTAAATACGACGAATTAAATAAAAATATAATAAAAATAATTTCAACAAATAATATTCAATTGGAATATGATTATATTAAAGGAAAAATAATTAAAATAATTGATTCCAAAGGTAATATCAAAGAGTATGATTCAGAAACATATAATTTGATCAAAGAATTCTTTTTTGCATCTGATAACCAAAAAAAAATTTATAAATACCAAAGAAAATATGATTCAAAAAAAGGTTACTTATTAGAAGAAACAGATTCTGAAGGAATTATTAAAGAATATAATTCTTCTTTAAAAAAAGAAATTTTTCCTGATGGAACGATTAGAAATTATTCCCTTTTCGCTTGTCAAGAAATTTCTCCAGATAAAAAAATAATAAAAGAGTATAATTTAAATACTAAAAAATTAATTAAAATAACTTTTGATAACGGAAATATTAAAGAATATGGTTTATATACTCATAAGTTACAAAAAGAAATTTTGCCTAATGGTGATGTATTAATATATGATCCTTTTAATGAAAAAATAATTCGAAAAATTCTAAAGAACGGCACAACTCAAGAATATGATCCTTTTTCAGGTTTTATATTAAAAGAGATTACTCCAAATAAGGAAACATTCGAAGCAATCAAAGAATACGATAAAAAAAATAATAAATTAATAAAATTAATCTTACCTAATAAAAATATAATAGAATTTGAACCCGATTCTAATGAAATAGAAAATATAATTTATCCCAATGGAACAAATCAAAAAACAATTAAAGAATATGATCCAGATACTAAAGCATTAATTAAATTAATTTTACCAAATAAACATATAAAAGAATTCGAACCTAAGACGCAAAAATTGATAAAAGAAATTTTTCCTAATGGTGATATTAAAGAATATGATACAATGCAAAATTGTTTGATAAAAGAAATTTTTTTAAATGGCCCAAGTATTGTATACGAATATAATCAAAAAACAAATGAATTATTAAGAAGTATTTCTTCTGATGGTACTATAATTGAATATGATTTGGTTGAAGCGAGTCTAAAAAAACATTTGTTCGAAAATCAACAAATTAAATTGTAATTGCTCAAAAATAATTATCTATTCTTTTGTTTGAATCGAATTTTTTTGATTTTCTATATTTTTTTTAGTTGTCGTTTGAAATAAATTATCTATTACATGATAAATATTGATTAATTGACACATTTAAAAAATAATATATTTTTTCTATTGAGTTATTGTTTGAATTATATTTTTTATTTTATGATATTTCTAATTGGTCGAATGATCAAAATGGAACTTTTTATGCTCTATTTTTTTGTTATTTGAATATAATTTAGGTATATGTTTTATAATTTGCTATTATTTAAATAAAATTTTTTTAAAAAATTTGGTTTTTATTTTTTTTAATTTATTTTTGATTTGATTTTTAGTAAAAGGAAAAGAATCTTTTTTAAGAGATTATTTTAATTATTTGTTTTTTTTATTGTTGTTTTTTATTTTTAGAATTTTTTTTAATAATTTACTATTTTGATTTTTTAATTTAATTTTAGGGCATTTTTAATAGGAGTTTCACCTTTTGTCTTTTTGCGAACCAAACGCAATTTAATCAAAAAAATTGTAATTTATTAAAAGATAATTTTTAATTTAAATATTAATAAATAAATAAAAATAAATAACTATAAAGTGAGGAATAAAGAAAATGGTTCAAAATAATCAAAAACAATTAAATTAAAAAAGAAAGAAAAAATAAATATAAAATTTACTAATTAACAACAAAAAAATATAAATATAATTTATTTTTTATATTTAATTATGTTAATTATTTTATATTATTTTAAAAAAATAACATTAAAAGGAATATTTTTAGAAAAATTAGTATTTATGTTTTTGGCTAAAATAATGACAGTAGAAAAAAGATAAAAAATGTTTTTTAACGAAATATCTTTTAAAATCGAGGAATAAAGAAAATGATACAAATTCATAAAAGAAAAAAACTTAAAACAATTGTTGCATGACAGAATTCATAAAATTTCTTATAATTTTTATTCAACTATTTTTTTATTTATATTATGTCGTTAATGGGATTTTTATATACAAACATAAGACATGATATAAAAGAAATCGAAAATGATATATAAGAATAGATAATTTTTTATATATTTTTAATTTAATTTTAGGTATTTTTAATAAGATCCACTTCTTTTCTCATTCTCTAATAGAACCATCGGGATTGTAATAGGTTGTTTCGATTAAGTTTCCGGTATATGAATCGTATTTGTTGATATAATCTATTGTTTGGTCATGAGGTTGGAAAATAGTTTCTTTAATTTTATTTCCGTTAGATGGATCGTATTCATCAATATATTTTATTTTTTTGCCGTCAGATCGTAATTGAGTTACTTTGATTTTTGTTTCAGTAGATGGTTCGAATTTATTGATACAGTCTATTGTTTTCCCGTCGGAGCAGAAATTAATTAATTGAATTTTATTTCCAGTAGATTGATCGTATTCATTAATGACATTTATTGTTTTTCCGTCGGAATTGAATTCAATTGATTCAATTAAGTTTCCAGTAGATGGATTGAATTCGAGAATACAAAATATTGTTTTCCCGTCAGAACGGAAATAAGTTGATTTAATTAAGTTTCCGGTAGATGGATCGAATTCAATGATATTGCTTATTTTTTTTCCGTTATCTTGAAATCTAGTTTCTTTAATTCTTTTTCTAGTAAATGGATCGAAATAAGTTTCTTTAATTTTATTTCCATTAGATGGATTATATTCGTTGATATATTTTATTGTTTTTCTGTCAGGTTGGAAATGAGTTTTTTTGATTAATTTTCGAGTAGTTGGATTGTATTCATTTGTATAGTTTAATATTTTACCAGTGAAGTAGCAATAACCTAATATCAAAATAAAAATTACAAAGATTATCACAGGGGCTGTCCAAAGACATATTTTTTTTGTTTGAGGCTTCATATTTTAGGTTCGATTCCTTTTCTGATTTTCGTTTAATTTTAAGTTAAAAAATTTTTTTTAATTTTTCAAATAATAATTTTTATTATTTTATATAAAGATTTTAGTTAAAAAAAAAAAAAAAAAATTATATATAATTATTAAATAATAATTTTTAAATCTTTTTTTAATCTTAATTTATGTAAAAAAAAAAAAAAAAGTTAAATTATTTATTTTTAAATAAACGATTTAACTTTTTAATTTTTATATTTTAAAAAGCTTTGTTTTGACAAAACGATGAAAATTTTTATTTTTACTTTTCATTTTTATAAAACTTATAAATATGAAAAAAATAAAGATTATAAATATATATTATTAATATATTTTGTTTTTTTATTATTAGTTGATTATGTAGGTGCTGTTTTTTTAGTTTCGTTATTTGTAATTCTAGTGTTTGCGATTGTGTTACAGAGTTCGAAAAATTTAAATATTTTTTTTGTTTTTTAAAAAATATTTACAAATAACTATTAAAAAAATAATTTTCATATTTTTTATAAAAATATTTTTAAAAAAATAAAGTAAATAAAATAGGGAAAAATATCACTGTCATATCTTTTAGGTTCGAATCCTACCTTTTAGATCATTATATAAAACAATATAAAGATTTTATTAAAATAATCCGTATTTTGAAATTTGAATATATAACATAATTAATACTTTTATTAAGTCGAAAATAGTATTCGAATCAAAGTATCCTATTATATAAAAAAATACAGATAGATAATATGTGTTTATGAGGAGTTTTTTGTCTCCCTTTTATTACAAAATGGCCACTGTCCAAACGGTACGAGCAAGTTCCCAAGCATACCGTTTTCCACAATTGTCTATGCTTTAATCAATCTAGATTACATCACTGCAACTTTCGAGGTTTTATTTCCAAAACTTCGTTGGTAGGTCTTCCGAGTTTATCGAGGTTATCACTCGCAGATTTCCGTAATTACTCCAGACAGTCTCTTCGTACTGTCAACAGATTAACAATTACTGAACCCTTTCGAGCTATGTATCGCTTTCCGATGCTTCTTGGCAGTGCGATTATCATGGATAATTCCGATCCACGTTTTACTTCTACTACTGACTGAATGGTCTCTTTACCTTGATTACCTCAATTATGTCTTTTAGAATTCTTAATTTTCCGTCTATAATGCTCTTTGATAGTTTTAGGACTATTCTTAACCATCTTTGAAACTCTTTCTTTCAAAAGCTGTTCTGTCTTGGCCGATTTATAACTGAAATTACTAACTTAATAACTGTTTATAATGAAAATATAAATGCATAACTTTTCATTTATATCGCTTTCAGTCTACACGATTGATTATTAGCTTACGTGTAGGTTTATTAATTATATGGATAAATCAAATGCGTTTATGGAGAGTTTTATGTCTCTCTTTTATTACAAATTGGTCCCCATCCAAACGGTACGAGCAACTTTCGAAGCATACCGCTTTCCACAACTGTCTACGCTTTAATTAATCTAAATTGCATTACTACAATCTTCGAGGTTTTATTTCTAAAACTCCGTTGGTAGGTCTTCCAAGTTTAGTGATTTCTCACAAGTTTCCGTAATTTCTCCAGACAATCTCTTCGTACTGCCAACAAGATTAACAGTTGCTGGCCACTTTCGCCTTATACATTGCTTTCCAATGCTTCTTGGTAGTGCGATTATCATGAATGTTCTGACTCATGTTTTGCTTCTACGACTACTAGGTGGTCTCTTTATCCTTGAGACCTATTGCTTTCTACCTCAATAGTTTAATTGATTTCTCAATTTGTCTTTTAGGATTCTCCAATTTCCGTCTATAATGTGCCTTAATAGTTTTAGGTTCTGTCTTAACCGTCTTTAAAACTCTGTCTTTCAAGAGAACCGTTCTACCTCGGTTGATTTATAACTGAAATCGCTAATTTAATAGCTGTTAATAATGAACATATAAGCACAATACATATTTACCCATATCGCTTTCAGTCTACACGGTTATTTATTAGCTTACGTGTAGGTTATTAAATTACTATTTGCTTTTAACAGTTTCACGAATTTACACCGTTTTCCATGACTATCTTAATCTTGCGAGAACATCTTGCCTATCTAATTCGGCTCATTTCGCTTTCGTGACTGCTGTAATTCCTCATTCTTTCGTTTAAAGAACCGTCGGGATTTCTCCTTTTACGTGATTTCATGCTATCATTACAAGCATGGCAATTGGCTAAATTACCCCATTATACCGTATATTTGCGCCCTGTATCTTAAATTAAAATATAAATCTTTTTTAAAATGAGTCT
The DNA here is from genome assembly GCF_050916135.1 of 'Prunus avium' virescence phytoplasma. Taxonomy (NCBI): domain Bacteria; kingdom Bacillati; phylum Mycoplasmatota; class Mollicutes; order Acholeplasmatales; family Acholeplasmataceae; genus Candidatus Phytoplasma; species 'Prunus avium' virescence phytoplasma. The sequence goes on from NZ_CP069156.1 coordinate 379,440, forward strand.
TCTTTTTTTATAAATTTTCTTTTTTTAAGATGCAAATTATATATAAAATTAACTTAGAATTATATATAAAATTAACTTAGATTATATAAATCATCTGGAATAAATAAAAGGTAGTTATTATTTTGAATTAATTTATCATCAAACCCATTTTTAGAAAAAAAACCTAGTTGAATATCGGTATTTAAGAAAAAATTTAATTTTTTCAGATGTTCTTTTTTTTGTTGTAATTGCTTGACGATTTTGAAATCAATTTTCGAATTACTCCATTTACATTCGAAAATAGTTGTTTTATTTTCGGTATCAGTTAAAATAATATCAATTTCGCAATGAATATTTTCTTTTGTATTGTTTGCCCAATATCTTCCAATCTTTTTAATTTTTTCATTTTGGTAATATTTTTTAAATAAAAAAGTTTGGCAAATTTTTTCGAATTCCAAAGAAATAAATTTTTCCAATTGAGGTAAAATAAACAATTCATAAAATTTATTTTCATTCATAATGATACTTTCAGATTCGTTTTTTTTAATAAAAAAATAATAAAATTTAAAAAAAGGATCTGCGAAAGAATAGTTAGTTTTTTTAGGTTTCTTTGAAACTTCTTCAAAAGAGATTTCTTTGTTTATTAATTTCATGTTTGTTAAAGTTTTCAGTAAATTAGTTATTTTAGGTATGTCTTGTTCTAATTTGTTAGCAATATACGAAATTGTTTTATTATTTCCGTAAGATAAAATTTTAAAAATAGGTTCATAAACAGAAGTTTTTTTGTTTTCATGCCCTAAAAGAGAAATTAAAACTTCTTCAATATTATTTTTTTCTTGTAAAAAAATAGTTTTAATATTAGATTTTAAATCCTTTTTAGGGTTAATTTTTTTCAAAACAAAAGGCATACCTCCAAAAATACTATAAAATTTAATTTTATCAATAGCATCTAAATCAGAAAAAAACAAAGATGCTTCTTTATAATCGAAAGGTAAGAGTTGTATTTTTTTAAAAGTAGTTCTATTATAAAGTGGATTTAGATAACTATCTATTGATTCCATTATTCCTAAATGACTACCTGATAAAATAATTTTTATTTTACTTTTAGAAACTATTTCTTCATATATTTTTTGAAAAATTGACATAATTGACTTATCGCTTTGTATCAAATAGGAAAATTCATCTATAATTAAAACGATTTCTTTTTGATTTGCTTTTTTATAAAAATATTCGAATAAATCATAATAATCTTCAAAAATATATTTCGGATCTTTAAAAAAAGTTGTAATTCGTTTTGTTAAAGTTTTTAAATTATTGGGCAATCCTGTTTGATCAGCTATAAAATAAATAACTTTTTTTGGATTTTGTTTTTGAATTTGTGTTAATAAAGCAGTTTTTCCTACTTGTCTAATTCCATATATAATACCGAATTCATGTTTAGGAGAATTAATGATTTTTTGCAATTTTTGAATTTCTTTGTTTCTTCCGATAAACATTTTGCACCTTTTTTCTTTTTTTTATATCTATAATTATAGCATTTTTTATTAATTTTTTTGACAATATTTTTGTTAATTTTAATTATTTTAGATGTTTTTTAGAGATAATTAATTCGAAACATACTCATTTACGTTTGAGTTAGATTTAAATGAGTCTTTTTTGGATTAAAAATAATTACTTTTAATAGCGAATATAATAATGGTAGTAATAAAAAAAATAAATTAATTTTTTATGTTGTTTATGTTGATAAATAAAAAAAATAATTTATAATATTAATAATTAGTTTTTGATAATTGCTTTTGGGTAATTTTAAAAAATGTTTATTCTGGGTCAGTTGCGGTTTATAATAAAAAAATTAATTTATTGGTCTTTATTTGCATTAAAGGCTTAATTTTTTTTCATTTTATAAACATTTTTTATGTTTAGCCTTTAATTTATTACTTTTATAAATATTTTTTATGTTAAAAGTGGTTTTTTAACATTTTATAAACATTTTTTATGTTAAAGCTTTAATATTTAACATTTTATAAACATTTTTTATGTTAAAGCTTTAATATTTAACATTTTATAAACATTTTTTATGTTAAAGCTTTAATATTTAACATTTTATAAACATTTTTTATGTTAAAGCTTTAATATTTAACAATTTATAAACGTTTTTTATGTTAAAAAGCGTTTTTTTAACAAAAAACCGCTTTTTATTTATAAAAACAGTAATAAAACAGTTTTTGCATGTGTTTTGCACGTGTTATATTTAAAAAACAGTCTTTTTTTATGTTTTTATATAAATTTTTATATAAATTTATATATTTTTTATGCTTTTTATATAAATTTTTATATATTTTTATATAAAAACATAATTAATTTGTGTTTTTTTATAAAAATTTATACTTTTTTTATATAAATTTTCATATGTTTGTATAAAATAATAATGGTTTTAATGTTTGTATTTTGATTTTTACGTGTTTTTTATTGTAATTTTGCGAAAAGACAAAAGGTGAGGTGTGGGTCCTCATTTTTTTTGTTTTATATACTTTTTTTTATGTTTCCAATGTTTGTTTTCTTTCTTTTAATTCCTCCGCGTTTTTTTTTTTTTTTATCCAATATATACAATTTTGTTTTTATTCTTTCCATTAATTGTTTTATATGTTTATGCCCACCGATTAAAAACCATTTAAACTTGTAATCATCGCTTTTATAATTTCAATTTTTGTATAAATGTTTTCAATTTCTTTTATATTTTGTTTGTTTCGTTCGTTTATTTTAATTTTTGTTAATATTTGTTTTAATTCTATTTTGTATTTGTTTATTTTTTGTATTAATTCTTGTTTTGTTTGTTTGTTTGTTTATTCTTTCTAATGGTTTATAATCTTTTTCATTACACATTTTTTTTAATTCTCATTACTTATTTATATATTTTTAAATCCTTAATAGGATTTTTTTTATTTTATAATCCCCTACGCGTTTTTTTTTTTTTTTATTGTAATTTTTAACTTTAAATTTTCTTTTTTTGTTATTTGTATATATATTTTATATACTTTTAACCCCTCCGCGTGTTTTATCTCTCTCATTTTGCATTTTGTATTTGTTCTTTGCTTTCTCGTTCTTGTTGTTCTTTTTCTTTGATTAATTCAATTAAAAAAATATCATTAATTACATTTTTTATAATTTTTATTTTTTCGCTTTCTATTTTTCTTAGTAATTTTATACTCTCATCGCATATCGGCTGTAAATTGTAAAATGCTTTTATTTTATATTTTAAAAATCTTTTATACTTTTTTAATGTTTTTTTGTCCCCTATATGTTCTCGTTCCGTTTTAATAATTAATTTTAATTTGTCCCTATATTGTTTTTGTTTCGTTTGATTCAAAATATATATTCTCTTAACTTTCTAAAAATATTTTTTTATATGTTTTAACATCATAATTTTTTAATACGTCGTCGGCGTCTTTACAATTGTAATGACTGCTGATTTTTTTTATTTCATTTGTTATATGTTCGCTGTTTAATTGTTGTTTTATGCGCTGTGCGTTCTTTTCTCCGCTCTCGTCGTTATCTAATGCGATTATAACTTTTATGTTATTTTTTTTAAAAAATTTATCATATACAAACTTAATAATTTTGTTATTGTAATTAATCCTACCGCGTTTTTTATTTTTTTATCATGACAGCTGATGACATCAAAAAATCCCTCGTGGATGATGGCCGTTTTTGTTTCTAAGATTGCATTTTTGGCCTCACTGAATCCATAACAAATATAAAAAATATCGGTCTTGCTAAAATTAATTTGTGCTTTGTATTTAGGATTATATTTGTTTATTTCTTTATTATGATTATGCTTGTAAAAATGATATGTGTTGTTATTGTGTATAACTGGTATTACTATACAATCACACAGTGCATCATATAACGAATGTGTTTTTTGATTTTCAAATAATAAATACGTTCTTAAATATCCCTTAATATTTAAATTATTTTTTGTAAGATAATTTAATAATTTTGTACTGTCTTTATTGCTATAACCTAATTTAAATTTTTTGATTGTTTCCAATGATAATTTACGTTTGTTAATTAAATAATTTAACGCCGTTTTATTTTTCATTAATTCCTCATGATAAAAATCGCTTACGATGTTAAAAAACGGACTGCACTCTCTCATGATTTGTTGTTTGATCGCTAATTGTTCGCTGTCGCTTTTTATTTTCTCGGCTTTATGTTCTCCGCTTGTTGTTTTGTTTTTTATTCTTTGTATTTTTTGTATTTCTTGTTTTTCATAAAAACATTTTATTTTTTCCGTTTTATAAATATTGTTATAAATATAATCTAATTGAAAAAGGGCGGTTTTAAAATCTTGATTGGTCTTCTCCATGTATATATCTATAACATCCCAGCTTTTATTACCACCCCCCAGTAAAAAACCTTATTTTTATTGTTTATATCACAGCTGGTTTTGCTTTTGCTTTCATGATATAAACAGTTTATTTTTATATCTCGCGTGGCGTCTTTTGATACAACGTTTAAATGTTTTAACAATATTAACATATTTATTTTTTTAACATTTTTTATATTGTCATTAATTATTTTTATTATTTCCATTTTTTATTTATTCCTTTTTAATAAAAAAAAGCTTGTATGGTTTTCCATACAAACTTTTTTTTTTTTTTTAAATCAATTATTACTCGGTCGAGTTATTACTGTATTTTATTTCAATTTTTGATGATTTTTTAATTGGCGGGCATAAACATATAAAACAATTAATGGAAATAATAAAAACAAAATTGTATTTTTTGAATAAAAAAACAAACGCGGAGGAAATAAAAAAAAGTAAACAAACATTAAAACAATAAAAAAAGGTATATATAAACAAAAAAACGAGCCTAGCCGCTCGTTTTTAAGAAATAAAAAATAATTTGTTAGTTGTTTTTATAAAAAAGGCTTTATTTTAGATACTTTGTTTTTGAATCTTTCATAAAAAACCACTTTTTATATATAAATTATACATTGAAAAGTAAAAATCACAACAAAAAAACACATACACGACCAAAATACGAACGTTAAACATATTTATTTTTTACAAACAAACGAAATTTTATATAAAAAAATAAAACACGCGTAGGAAAATAAAAAAATATGTTCAAAATAAAAAAAATATATAAGGAATAAAACGAATTATGCAAATAAAACATTTAATATATAAAAAAAATATTCAAAACATAAAATTTTATATAAAAAAATATTAAAAATATATTCAAAACATAAAAATTTATATAAACATTTATTAAAAAAAATAAATTTATATAAAATTTTATTAAAAATATATTTTAAGTTAAAAAAAAGATAAAAACATATGTAAAACGTAAATTTATATAAAAATTTATTAAAAATATATAAATTTATATAAAATTTTATAAAAAAAATATAAATTTTGATAAAAAAATATTAAAAATATATAAAAATTTATAAAAAAAATAAAAATCTATTGAAAACATATTGAAAATCTATTGAAAACATATATTTTGAAACAAAATATATATAAAAATATATGTAAAACGTAAAAAAAAGTAAAAAATTTATTAAAAATATACAAAAATTTATTAAAAATATATAAAATTTTATAAAAAAATAAAAATATATAGTTAAAACTGAACTGTTCCAAAACTTTAGACACTTTTTATTTTTTAAAAATTCTTTAAGGCTAACTATTAAGTTAGTCTTTTTTTCTTTTCAAAGACTAAAAAATAATTTCCTATCTTTTCTAAAAATATTTTTAGAAAGGAATTAAATGTTAAGAGAAAAATTATTTAAAGATTTTTTAAAAAGTAAAAAGAATTTAGAAATGCGTAATCAATTAATCGATTTACATTTGCCCTTAGTAAAAAAACTAGTTTCTAAATTTAAATATTACCCATGCGTACTTCAAAAAGATGATTTATACCAAGAAGGGGTTTTAGGATTAATCAAGGCTTTAGATAATTATGTAGATTTAGGTTATGACTTTATCGCTTATGCGACACCAACTATCAAATCAGAAATCAGAGAATTAATAAGAAAAAGTCATTCACCTTCCGTTCCTCAAAAGATTCATAAAACTAATAATCCTTCTTTTCAAGAAGAAAAACATACATGGCATTGTCAAATTCTTAACCCTCATCAATTATGGTTAAAACAAGTTAATCATGAAATTTTTTTAAAAAAAATGAAAGTTAAGTTAAGCAAAACCGAATTCAAAATTATCCATTTAAGTTTTGGTGTTCCTTTAGGGAATATCAATGAAGATTATCAAAGATGTTATACCAACACCGAAATTGCTGAAAAACTTAATTTATCTTTAAAACAAGTAAAAAACATTAAAAACATCGCCATCAATAAATTAAAAAAATAAAAAGACCCGAATAAGGTCTTTTTTTATTAAGAAAGGAAATATAAATGAAGTTGAATCCTAAAATTATTTTAACTATCTTAAGTTTCACCTATATTGGTTTTATAATTACAAATCTTATGACGTTATTTTTTGATTTTAATTTAGGAATCAAAGCTAACACAACGATAAGCCTTATATCGGATATTGTCTTTTTATTTTATTTATCGATTAAAGAGAACAAAAATGCAAAAATTCATTAATTGGGTTGGTTGTAAAAAGAAATTATTACCACATCTTTTACCTTTAATTCCTAAAAAATTTAAAACTTATTACGAACCTTTTTTAGGGAGCGGCGCCTTATATTTATCCTTAATGCCTAAAAAAGCCATTTTAAACGATAATGACACACAACTCATCCAAATATGGAAAAGTATTTTATATAATCCTCAAGATTTTTATAATAAAGCATTAGCTTTTGAAAACTTTATTTATCAATATCCCAAATCGCAACAAAAACAACAAAAAACAGCTTTTGAAAACTTATTAAAACAATATAATCATTTATTAACTAAAAATAAAAATAGATCAACCAAAGCATCACTTTTCTTTATTTTAAGTAAATATTGTTTTCGTGGCATTTTAAGATACAAAGATAATACATCCTTATATACAACTTTTGGTTATAAGTCTAAATATAAAACTAGCCTATTAAATTTAAATGATTTATTCTTCTTACAAAAACATTTTCAAAAAAACAAACATCTCTTATTGTGTACTGATTATCAAAAAATAATTGCCAACGCCAAGAAAGATGATTTTGTATTTATTGATCCACCTTATTACAACGGCAAAAACATCACTATATCATCTTTTTACAAAGGAGTTTTTGGTTTTACTGAACAAGTGAAATTATTCAACTGTCTCGAAAAAGCCGATAAAAGTGGAGCTAAATGGTTATACACCAATTATGATACTCCCGAAATTAGAGCATTATTTAAAAATTATTACTTCCAAAGTATCAAATCTAGTACTAGCCATAATTTGACAAATAAAAACAATAATCATGAAATTATTATTACCAATTATTAAAAAATTTAAAAATTAGAAAAGAGAAATAAAATTATGTTAAACAACGTTCAATTAATAGGTCGAATTACACATGACCTTAAAAAAGAATATATTCAAAGTAACAACGAACAAGTCCCTAAAATAGATTTTCAATTAGCTGTTAACCAAACCAAAGACAAAGTTCAATATATTCCTTGTGTAGTTTTTAGAACCCAAGCTGAAAATTTTCATAAATACTTACATAAAGGGGCCAAAATATATGTCGAAGGTATCTTATCCGTCCAAAAATATACCAATAACGAAGGTCAAAAGAAAACAAATACAAAAGTGATCGTCCATAAAGTCATCTTTTTAGATAATAAATCTCAAACTGATAATTTACCATTTTAAAACAAAAAAACATTAATATTGAACATCTTAACTTTTCAAAAAAATCAAAATAAAAGGAGAATAAAAAATTATATGAGCGACGCCATGACTGAAATATACCGTGGTACTTACTTCAAAGACCGCAGCAAATTAAAACCCAAAATTAAAAATAATAATAAATCAAATAAAAAGGAGAAACCCAAAAATGACTAAAAAAGAATTAATTAAAAAAATCGCTTTATCCAACAAAACTTCTGCAACTAAAACAGAAGAATTTTATAACTCATTTGAGAACGCTCTAATTGAAGCTATCACATCCAACGAAGAAGTAATTTTATCCCCTCAAATTGGTAAATTCAAATTAAAAGCAAGAAAAGCATATGTAGGTAAAAACCCCAAAACAGGAAAAAAACTAGAAATACCTGCAAAAACGGTAGTAACTTTCAAATTATCTAAAACCATTAAAGATAAAGTGAAAGATTTAAAATTAGAATAAACAAATATCAAACAAAAGGAGAAAAAAATATGAATAAAATCATTAAGAAAAAACCAAAATCTAATACTAACGAAACAAATCACAACCAAAAAATAAAAACAATGACTAACCCTAAACAAGAAAATATAACTATTGTCCCAACAAAAAAATGCAATTTATTAAAAAAAATCACTCACACAACTATGTTTATTTTATATTTTATGGCAATTACTTTCTATTTTATGGTTATTTACTATGAAAATAAAATTCCTTGGTTTACTACAGGAATCAATAATTTTATCAACTTAATTAAATCAATAATCCCAGGAGGAAAATAATTATGAAATCACAAACAAAAAAACAAACAAAAAATAAAATTTTTACCATTTTAGTAGTTTTTATTAGTTTATTTTTTACCATCGTTTCAATTACTGCTTTACAAAATTACTTCGCCCGACAAAGAAAAGAAAAAATTTCATTGTTAGATAAATTCCCTTTGTTTAATGTTGAACGAACTAAAGGAAATAACGAGGATAAAATTCTTATACCTCTTCCTATACCAAACTTCAAACCAAGCAAATATCAACATTTAATCGAAATGGAACATAAAGCTGTACTTAACACAAATGGAGTAGAAATGGATCCTTTATATTTAAAAATAACTTCTTCATATGATACTAAAACAACTTTTGAAAATCCGACAAATTTTTTTAATTTATCAATGAAAGTTAATAATAATGAATATGATGAATCTCAACGTCCTTTAATGGCTTTAAAAGAAGGAAATGGAACTATAACAATCCAAATCGGTATCGAACAAAAAGAAATTATTAAAGAAACTATCGATGGAAAAAAACCTGAATTAGACTTAATTTTTGATTACGAATTAGTTGATTCTCAAGGCAAAGCTTTCAGTGGTGGCAGTCAAACAATCAAAAATAAAATTACTAATTTAGCATAATAAAACATCAAAAGACCAATTATTAATTGGTCTTTTTTTGTTAGAAAGGAACTAAGATGACTATCAAAAACAAATCAAATAAAAATTCAACTAATTTAATCATAATCATCATAACATCTATGGTCTTATTTTTAGGGACTTATGTTTGGATTCATCATCAAACTTTAACAGAAACTGAAACAAACCTCATAAGCCATCATAAAAAATTAGAAATCCAAAATAAAAATCTCCAAGAAATGAAAGACAAACTACAACAAAACAAAGATATAATCCAAAACCAAATTACCAATACAAATAAAGAATCACAAGAAACAACAAACACTAATTTACAACAATTAAATAATCAAGAAGAATCAAACTTTCATCCTTCTAATAATCAAAAATTTCCTTCTTTCGACCAATTAATTGGTTTCAAAGAAGAAAAACAAGCCGTAGAAGGTTTTATTGATTACCTTAACAATAAAGAAAACTATATCAATATTGGTGAGGTTGATTCGCCCTTAGGCATCTTAATGTATGGTATTCCTGGTACAGGTAAAACAACCTTAGCTAGAGCCTTAGCCAAAGAAACCAAACTCCCATTCTTTGAAGTAAGTAGCTCTTTATTTTCACAAAAATATAAAGGCTTAGCTCCGCAAATGGTCAAAGATTTATTTGAAGCAGCTAGAAAAGAAGCTGCAAAAAACAATGGCGCCATTATCTTTTTAGATGAATGCGAAACTATTTTTACAGATTTAGGTACCTTAGAAGCAGGGTCTGAAATTGCCAATGTGGTTAATCAATTTAAAACCGAAATGACATCTTTTGAAAACAATCCTGAAAAACCAATTTTCATTATTGGCGCAACTAACCACATCGACCAAATCGATGAAGCTATCAAATCAAGATTCACTTATAACATCGAAGTCAAACCAGGTAATAAAGAAGAAAGAAAGGAATTCTTAGAATTCTTAATCAAGAAACGTAAAAACCCTTACAGTGAAGAAGCAAAACAATATTTATATGAAGTAATTAATGAAGCTTTAGAAAGATTACCAGTTAACCAAGAATTCAAAAAAGTCAATCGTACTTTAGAAAACCTGTTAAAAACAACTGTCACTATCTTCGCTAAAAACCGAGGCCAAGGAGAAACACGAAGAAACCAAATCAATCAAGAAGATTTAAAACAAGCTTACAAAATGATAATCTCACAAGATGACACTATTTTAAACACCATCGAACAAGAAATTAAACCAAAAGGAGACGAATAATATATGTTATCACCATTAGACCTAATTAAAACTTATCTAACCTTTAAGTCTTATTTCACTTGGTTTTTAATGGCTTCCGCCATCTTTGGCATCGTCCTTTTCTTTAAAAGAAAACTTTCCACCAACCAAACAACATACAAAAACCATACTTGGAAAGGCTATTTAACTTATTTTTTAATTATCATGGGTATTTTAAGTTTCATTTACTTATGTTTCTTTCATAAACCAAAAGAACCATCAAGTAAATACGCCAATCAATTAATCGACCAAATCGATAAAGCAATTGACAAATACGATGAAACAATTAATAATTATCACGGCCTTAAAGGCGACTGGGAAAAAGAATTAAACAAAGTTGAAACCGAATTAAAAGAATTATATAAAGCCAAAGAAATAACCCAAGAGCAAAAAGAAAAAATAAAAGAGGTTGTGTTCCATCAAAATAGAACCAGTTGGAAAGTTCAAAAATTAAAAAAGTAAACTATTTATTAATTACTATTATCGTAACATAAAAAAAATAAAATGTCAAGTAAAAATTAAAAATTTTATAAATTTATTTTAAAAAATTTAACTAAACAAAGAAAAAAAGAAAAAGAAAGAACCAAAGAAAAAGAAAAAAAGAAAACATATATATAATATATTTTTAAAATCTTAAATCTTTAATCTTATTTCTTTTTTATTATACAAAAAAATTATATTTTGTCAAGTGTTTTATTAAAAGAAATTTAAAAAAAAAAAAAAACAAGATTCAAGATTTAAGATTTTAAAAAATTTTATAAATTTATTTTATAAAAAAATAAGATTAAAGATTTAAGATTTTAAAAAATTTTATAAATTTATTTTATAAAAAAATAAAATTAAAGATTTAAGATTTTAAAAAATTTTATAAATTTATTTTTTTTATATAAATTTGATTAAAAAAATTAAATAAATAACAAAATAATTAAAAATGGCGGAATGTTCGGTCTAATTTTAAGATATCATCAAAAATGACAGCTTTAAAGGTGTCTATTCTTTATTAAAAAGTATCTAGTAATAGTATTCTACTTAAAATTAAAAAAATGTCTTATTTAAGTTATTTTGCCTCTCATAGAGAGAATTTATAGTTTATTTTAACCTCTATTTTATTGTTTCTAAATTTTTTATGAAAATTAAATTAAATTTTTTTGTTTTGGCTGAATATTTTTTTCAATGAGGTATTCAAAAAGAAAACCAACAAGTCAAGCCCTCATTATTATTTGAGAGCGTTTTGTTGGTTTTCTTTTGATATTTAAAATGGTAAGGAGAAAGATAATTTAAATATTTTATTCTTCTTTGAGAATTATATTTTTTAATAAAAGCATTAACAATCTGTGTTAAACGTTTTTTGGTTAATTTTTTGCTTTTTTCTAAATAAACGGTTTCACATTTAAAATTAGCGAAAAAAGCTTCAATACAAGCATTTTGAGAAGGACTCCCTTTTTCTGAGAAACTAGGAATCAAGTTTTTTTCTTGTAAAGTAGTTTGAATTATTTTTGCAGTATATTCGGCGCCTTGGTCCGAATGAAAAAGAGCGGGTTTTTTTAAATTTGGTAATTGGTTTAAAGATATTAAAACTAAATTGGTGTTTCTTTTGGTAGAAAGATAATAACTCACAATTTCCCGATTATATAAATCCATAATCACTGATAAATAAAGAATTTGATTTTTCTCATAAAGTAAATAAGTAAAATCCGCACACAATTTTTGATAAGGTTGAGTAGCTTGAAAATTATTTTTTAAAAGATTTAATTGAGAAAGAGGGATATAATTATTTTTATTATGACGTTTAAGATAACGATTTTTTCGTGTTTGACATAATAAATACATTTCTTTCATTTTCAGATAAACAGTTTTAGGGTTGACTTTAAGATTTTGATTTAAAAGTTCTTGATAAACACGACGGTAACCCCAAACAAAAAAACTTTCTCCCGCATTATTGTAATATTTATTTTGGAGACAAATTTTTTGAATTTGAATATCTAAATTAGTTAAAAAAGGTGGTTGTTCTTTTTGTTCTAACCATCTATAATAAGAGTTTTTGGAAATGCCTAACCATTTAATTATTTTATTAAAAGAGAATTTATTTTGATATCGATAAATAATATTTAAACAAGCATTTTTAAAATTTTGCTTTTTTAATTGAAAAATAGTTTTGATTTTATTTTTTATTTCTTTGATTTCGTTATTATGAGGATTTAAATTAATACTTGTTTTATGTTTATAATTATGACCTCTTTTTTGTTGTAAACGATGAAATTCTTTATTATGAAACCATTTGACCCAACGATAAATTTGTTTTACAGAGACAATTTTAAATTTTTTTTGAATTATTTTAATAGATATACCTTGTTGTCTAGCTAAAATAACTTTTAATTTAGTTTCAAAATCATAATATTTCTTTTTTTTTAATGGTAAAACCACAAAAAGCCTCTATTCTATTTTAAATCAAAAATCCTTTTTTTATTATAAAGGAATTTTTGATTAAAAGTTGTTTTTTTCATCTCTCTTTTTGTGGTAAATTGTTTTTATTTTTCTTTGGTATTCATTTTCTCTGTATATAAAGTAATATATTGTTTTTTTGGATTAAAGTGGAGGTAATAAGTAGCGTTTCTACCTTCTTCCCATCTTTTATTTTGTTGTAAAGGACATTTCACTTCATTGACGTAAAAGTCTTTATCTTCTTCTAATAAATATTTAGGACCTTTGTATTCCATTTCGATAGTGTGTTCGATATTGACAAAAGAATTGTTAAATTTAGAATCTTCTGTACTTAAAACATCTATAAAAAACTGTGAAGGCATAAAATAATCTACTTCACTACCTCCAAGACCTTTATAAGGAGGCATTTTATTTGTATAAAACCAATTATTAAAAGGTTCTCTTATAAAAGGCGCTAAATCTTGAGGAACTTTATCTTTGTATTGACATTGATCGAAACCGTTGAAACCAAAAAATTTATATGTTTTTTCTATTACTGGTTCTTCTATTTCACCAACATTATTCAACATCCATTTCCCTTGAGAATTTAAAAATGGTTTATCTTTTTCAGTTAAAGTATATTTAGTGCCATATCTATCTCCTTTTTTATAATAATATTCAGCTTTTGTTTCTATTTGAGGTTCAGGAACAGGTTTACTTTCGTATTTAACTTCTGATATATTATTGACATACATTGTGAAAGCCAGAAATGATATACTAAAAACACTAATAAATAAATAATAAATAATGTTTCCTTTCGGACTTTTTTTCTGAATTCGATTTTGATTTAATTTCTTTTCTCGAAGAATAATAAAATAAGGTCCTAATGTGAAAGAAAAAAGAGTTAAAGCCACTAAAATAATAATTTGAGTAGTTGACAACATAATAAAATTCTCCTTTTTGAAAATTAATTATTAAGATTACATAATATTTTCTATTTTACCATATTTTTTTAATTACCACCAATTTTTTATTTTATCCCAATGACTCAAGGTTCCTACTATTGCTCCTCCAACTCCTCCTACAATTGTTCCTGCCAATGTTCCAACTCCTGGAACAACGCTACCAATAGCACTACCTAATGACATTCCTGAAGCAGTCGCACCATAAACACCACCAGCTATTTTTAAGTTGTCCTGAGTTTTGTCCCATGTGGTTTTTGTAGTTTGTAATGTATTGCTTTCTTTGTTGAAGTCTGTAATTTGTTTTTTCAAATCATTTATATTTTGATTCAATTTCTCCTTCGTCTTCTCATGAGCTTTTTTCTCATCGTCTAATTGTTGTTGTAATTCTTTAATTCTTAATAATAACGCTTGATTATTATTTCCTAATTCTGTATTAGCGTCTTCTAGTCCTTTAATTGTTCCTTCTAATTGTTGAATACGTTTTCCTTGTTCTTGATATAATTCAATCTGTCTTTCGATTTCAGCATTTAAACGTTGTATTTCTTGAGCTTGTTCTTGGACTGTTTTTTCTAATTGAGCTATTTCTTCATCTTTAGTTTTAATAATGTCTTTTAATTTAACTTCATTTTCTTCTAAAGTTTTGATTTTAGTTTTCAATCCTTTAACTTGTTCTTGTTTTGTGTTTAACATGTTAATTAAAGTATTATTAGCTTGATTATTATTTTTTAGTTCTTCTTGAATGTTAATCATATCCGCTTCTAATTGAGCGTTTTCTTTTTTGGTTTCTTCTAATTCATTAATAACCTTTGTTAAATCATGATGGTATTTAGCTTTTAAATTTTCATTTTCTGTTGTTAAAGTTTGAATTTCTGCTTGAAATCCTTTTTCTTTAAGAGTTAATTCATCCATTTCTTTTTTTAAATCTTTGATATGTTGTTCTTTGGTTTGAACTTCTGTTTGTAAAGTGTTATCAGGAGTCGTTTGTTTGATTAACTCTTCCATTTCTTGTTGAGTTTGGTTTAATTCGTTTGTTGTTGTTTTTAATTTTTCTGAAATAGTTTTTAATTCTTCTTTTTTCTTTTCTAAGTTAGTAAGACTATTTTCATTTAATTCTTGAGGAGGTGGAGTTAAGCTAACATCTTCACTGAAATTCATTGTTATTTTATATAAATTTTCTTTACTTTGAATTGTAGTTACTACTGTTTGGGCATTTAAAGTTATTTGTGTGCAATCTTGGTTATATACATCAAATTTTATATAATAAATTTCTTTTCCATTGATTTGTGTTGGTATGGCGTCACATGTTATTGTATTCCTATCTGCATCAAATTGTTGAGCACGATAAGCTCGCATATTGTCGTCGCCCAATTCAAAATCACTCATTGGTTCAAATGGTTTTACTTTTACTTGAAATGGTTTAAAAGAATAATATGTTTGTCGATCAATATATTTTTGGTCATTTGGATCACCTGAATATAATTTATTATATTTAACGTATGTTATTTTATCTTTTTTAATTTCACAGTTCTTTAACCAATCTTCATAAGTTTTATTTAAAGTATTGACTTCTTGTTCTAAAGAAGCTTTTTGATTTTGTAAAGCTCCTAATTGAAGATTGAAAGTATTAATTTGTTTTTGTTTAGCGGTTAAATCAGTTTTTAATTGTTCGGCTTTTTCATTGTTAGCTGTTATTTTTTGTTTTAAATCTTCTGCTTCTTTTTCTAATTTAGTTATTTGAGTTTGATAATTTTCAATTTGTTTTTGAATTTCTGCTAAAGTTTTTTCATGTTGATCTCTTAAATTTTGAGTTTCTTCTTTTTTAACATTCAATTCTTTTTGTAATTGGGTATTATTTTCTTCTAAAACGGAGATATGTTTGTTTTTTAATAATATTTGTTGATCGAAATGAATTTGTTTTTGGTTAATATCTGTTTTTAAAGTTTCAATTTCTGATGTTAAAGTGTTTTTTGTTTCAGAAGATATATTTTTAGTTTCTATTAATTCTTTTTCTTTTTCTTTTAATAAAGCTTCTTTAGTATGAATGTCTTTTTGTAGAGCTTCTAAATTTTCTTCTTTCTCTTTTAATTGATTAGTTAATTTTTGAATTTGTTCTTGTTTGCCTTTAATTTCTTCGTTTTTGTTTTCAATTAAAGTTTCTTGAGAAGTTAATTTAGTTTTAATTTCGGTTATTTCTTTTGTTAAAGTTTCTTTGCCTTCTGGTTTATTATTAATTAATGTTTCTTTTGTTTTTAACAGATTTTCTAAATTTTCTTTTTCTTGTTTTAAGTTTATTAACTCTAATTCTTGAACTTGAAGATTAACTTTTAAAAATTGCTGTTCTTCTGATAATTGTTTATTTTTTAATGTTTCTTCTTCAATTGAATTTTTAATTTCTGGTTTTTGTTTATAAATTGATTCTCCTTTCTTTAATTTTAATTCAACTTTTTTGTGGTATCTTGGTTTTGTGCCTCTTTGTCTTTTAGTTTGTCTTTGTTATGGTCTATGACTACGACATCTTCTTTGGGAGGTTGAATTGGAGGAGTAGTTTTATCAGTAAAAAGCATGAAACTTCCTATAACAATTGTACCCACAAGAACTATACCTCCTAAAAAAGGACCAATGACTGGAATGGATAAACAACCAGCGGCTATTGCTAAACCAATTAAAATAGGAGTGATAATGCTACCTGTTTTTGATAACCATTCGGGACAATTCCATTTATTTTTAAAATGATGGTAGAAATATTCTTTGATATCGTGAGCTTTATCTTTGGTGTATTCTAAAGCTTTAGTGCCAGCTTGATTAATAGCCGCTCCTATTTGAGGAACGATTTTATAAAACATCAACCAAGATAAAAAGATTAAGAAGATTAATGGTAAAAGATAACCTATTAACTTTTTAGTGATTTGGCCCCAAGTTTGTTTTTCAACAGGGTTATGTTCTAAAATAATTTTGTTTTCTAAAGGAACACGTTCTTTTTTTATAAAACCTTTATTTGGTTTTAGTTTAGTAGGAATTTTTTTGATTTGCTTGTTTGTTTTATTTGATTTTGGTTTAAAAGCCATATTATTTTTTCTCTTTCTATTTTATTTATTTTTTTATTTTTCTTTGGTATTCATTTTCTCTGTATATAAAGTAATATATTGTTTTTTTGGATTAAAGTGGAGGTAATAAGTAGCGTTTCTACCTTCTTCCCATCTTTTATTTTGTTGTAAAGGACATTTCACTTCATTGACGTAAAAGTCTTTATCTTCTTCTAATAAATATTTAGGACCTTTGTATTCCATTTCGATAGTGTGTTCGATATTGACAAAAGAATTGTTAAATTTAGAATCTTCTGTACTTAAAACATCTATAAAAAAACTGTGAAGGCATAAAATAATCTACTTCACTACCTCCAAAACCTTTATAAGGAGGCATTTTATTTGTATAATACCAATTATTAAAAGGTTCTCTTATAAAAGGCGCTAAATCTTGAGGAACTTTATCTTTGTATTGACATTGATCGAAACCGTTGAAACGATTAAAAATATAAGTTTTTTGAATAGGTGTCTTATCTTTATTTGGTTCTAAATATTTTAAAGTTCCTTGTTTCCATTCTTTATATTGGTCTTCACATTCTTTACGATAAGCTAAGATTTCTCCTTTAGTTTTTTTAATTCCTAAAAGATTATCTAAGGCTTCATCTAAATCAGAAGATAACATGACTTCATGATTTTGATTTTCAAAGGCGAAACGGTCATAATTCGTAGCCGCTTCCGTTACTAATTTAACCCAATCACGATTGGATAAAGTTTTCTCTTTATTAATTTTTTCTAAATGCTTATAAGCTCTTGTCACTAAACTTTCTAAATGATTAACAGCGTGATAACTTAAACGATAATTATTTTTTAACATAAACCATTTTAAAAAACCAGGTGTTTCTTCTTTTTTAAAAGAATCTATTTTAATTTCTTTTTGAAAACGACTTCTTAAAGCGCCGTCAATTTGTTCTAAATGGTTAGTACCACCCATTAAAATAATTTTTTTATCAGTTCTTTTAAAACCATCTAATTTTAATAATAAATTATTAATAATGTTTTTAGAAGTTTGATTAGCGTTTTTATCTTCACGATTCGCTAACCCACTAATTTCATCAATGAAGATAATTGTTTTCTCATGGGATTCAGCTTCGGCCCAAATCTTTTCTAATTCTTCATTACCTTCTCCGACATAGGTTTTATCAAATTGAGAAGGATCGACAGAAATATAATGAGCGTCTACTTCACCGCTTAATGCTTCCATTAAATGACTTTTTCCTGTTCCAGGAGGTCCATATAATAAAATACCCATGGGTTTTAAATTCCGATAACCAATAATATGTTTTTTGGCATTAAAATAATGAATAATATTAGCGAATTGTTCTTTTTCTTCTTCCATACCATAAACATCTTGAAATGTTTTTTTCTTTTTCTTTTCTTCTAGAGGCGTATTTTCTTTGAAAGCTTTCATTTCTCTTTCAATTTTTTTAATTCTTTGATCAAAAGATAATAATTGTTGATCTAAAAATAATTGATATTTTTTTAATTTTTTAATTTCTTCATCATTATTTTCATTTTGAATTAATAAACTTTGAATTTGTTTTTTTTCCGCTTCATTATAATTCATGGCCTCAGTTAAAAGATTAATTTCTTCTTCAAAGTCTTTTAATTGAGTTACTTGAGTGAAAACTTTTTTTTGTTCCTTAATAGTTGTTTCATTTTCAGTTTTCTTTTGATGCAACGCTTTTCTTTCTTCGATTAAAGTCAAAGTTGCTTGATTTAATTGGTCTTTCTTAGTTTGAATGTCGGCATGTTGACCTTTTAAATCTTTCATTTTTTGTTCTAAAATTTTTTCTCATCAACCGATAATGATTCTTTTTTAAGTTCTTCTTCTTGAGTTTGAATTGCTTTTTGTAAATAACCTAGTTGAACCATATAATCTCTTAATTGACCCATTTTTAAACGGATTTCTTCTGATAAAAGCTTATCTTGAGTATTAATTTGTTCTGCTTCATTTATTTTTTGTTGATTTTCCGCTTCTAAATCTTTTAATCTTTTTTCTAACAAAGATAAAGTTTCTTGATTTTCAACATTATTAAGAGGAGATGTATTCTTGTTAGTAACAACCTTGTTAGTATTTAACCCATAATAAAGACTCAATCCTATAATTAAAAAACTTAAAAAAATTAAAAAACTAAAATAAATTTTTTTCATAAGAGTCATATAAAGCCTCCTTTCTTTTTTGAATTATTCATCGACATCATAATATAAAGTTCGATGTTGTCCTGTTCTTTTCTCATATAAATCAATTTTTTTAAAGATTTAATATGATTAGTATTCCATAAAACGCCTTCTTGTTCGTAATTATAAAAAGGAAATTTTAATTTAAAATCATAATTAAAGATGACGAAAGGTTCTTTAATTTTTTGATTAATCGGATAAACACCAAAAATCTTATCTTTTTGAATATCTTTAATAACGATTTTATCGATTGCCAAATAACTTGGTCCTCCAAAATTAGTTCCTTTATCATAAATAATTTCTAAATGGTAATTTTCAGGAATAAAAGGTATTGGTTGGGGAGAATAAGGTTTATTCATACTCCAAAAGAAATATAAATGAGAAGCTCCATTACCCATGTTCTTTAAATCTTCTAAAGTATACTTATCATTTTGACCCTCTCTACTTCCTCCTTCAAAATAAGCTAATAAAAATTTTTCAGGAGGAGGTTCTTTAATCCGAAAATTAAAAGATACTTGGTTATCAATATCAGAAGTATTATATAAAGCATAACTAAAATGAGTTTCAAATTTTTTATAAGGAAAAAAATATTTTAACCAACCCAAAACTTCTTTCATCCCTGTATTTTCACCTAAATAAACATCATAAACTTCTAAATGTTCTAAGTGTTCTTTTTTAATAGGTATAACGGATTGATAATAAAAACGATCAATTTCTGAAGAAGCTGGTTGAAAATTATTGTTTAAAAGTATTTCTTTTTCTTTTGAAATCTCAGAAAATACAGTTTTTGGAGATATTATTTTTTCTTGAGGAGATAAATAATAATAAGCAATTCCAATGCCTAAATAAAAACAGAAACATAAACTATAAAGAGACAACCAAAAAGAAAATTTGTTTTTCAATTAATTTAAAGTTTCTAATTGTTGTTGACAAATTTCTTTATGTTTGATAAAAAGTTGTTTTAAAGCTTCATCTTTTTCCATTTCTATGTCCTCTGTTAAAGCTTCAATTTTATTTTTTAATTGCATTTTAGTAATTAAATTATTAATTTCTTGATTGATTTCTATTATACGTTTTTCAATTTCTGTTTGTTTGGTTTCTAAAGGAGTTTTATCGGCAGGAGTTAAATTAGGTTTTTTTAATTTTTCTTTTAAATCTTTTAAAATATCATTTTGTAATTCATCTTTTTCAGTGAATAATTTTTGTTTTTCTTTTAAAGCTAAAAATTCTTTTTCTTTAGTTAATTTTTTTTCCGCCAGCTGATGTTTTTTAGCTAAAGAAGTTTCCTTTTTAACTTCATTTTCTTTTAATTCTTTTTCACATTCTTGAATATCAGTTTCTAAATGATTCATATAAGTTTGAAAAGTAATGAAATTTTTTAAATTTGTTTGTTTTTCTTGTTGTTTTTTCATAATTTGTTCTAAATTATTTTTAGTTTCAGGAGTTAAATTTTCTTTGTTTAATTCTTCTTGGAGAGTTTTCATTTTAATTTCTAAAGAAGTTAAATCCTTATTTTCTTGTTCGCACAAGACATTTACGGGTTTAATTTCTTCTATTGATTTGTGAGTAAAGTAATGATAACTGCCTGTAGTGATAGTTAAAAGAATAAATAAGAAACTAATAAATAAGAATAATTTTTTCGGTATTCTTTTTATTTTCATAATTTTTTGCATTTTTTTGTCCTTTTCTTTTTTTAATTATTTAATATTCTTGTTGATTATGATGAATTAAAGAAAAATGTTCTTTTTTTTCTTTTTCTTGGTTTGGATCAACAACATTTTTATTTTCTTTTTTGTGGGGATTAATATGGAGATTTTTAATAGTTAAAGATAAATCTTTGGAAAAATCTTTTAATTGTTGGTCTTTTTGTTGACGCAATTGTTCTTCTACTTCTTTTAAAAGCTTTTTAAAAGATTTTTCCTTGGAAGTATCATGATTTTTAGGTTGATAAATTTTATTATTAAACCAGATGACAAATAAATTAAAAAGACTACCAATAATAAAACCTAAAGCAAAATTATTCATCATCTTCTTCTCTATCCTCACTTTCTTCAATAAGATTATTTTTGACAATTCCCATTTTCTTTTCTAATTTAGATATCTTCCCTGCAAATTTTTCTTTTTTGGTTTTTAATTTTTGATTTTGAGATTCTAATTTATTTTGTTTCATTAATAGTTTGTAAAATTTTTTTTTATAATAATTTTTTTTGATTTCTGGTTTGAAGAAACCGATAACAAACATAATAGGGTATAAAAAAAGATTAGTTATGAAAACAATAAGAGGTTTAAAACCAGTTAAAAAACTGGTTACTAAAATATTAGTGGCGATAAAATCTAATCTTCGATCTAAAATTTCCACTACTGTAAAACCATGAAACCAATCTTTCATAAAGGTAAACACACTCAACAAAGGAGTTAAAAGCCACATAATCAATTTATTTCCTTTGATTTATTTAATTTTTTTTAACAGTACTTCAATTTGTGTTACAATATGAGAATTACTGCTTACTGTTTGAGTATGATGAGTTTTCAAAGGGGTTTTTTTCTTGTTTTTAATATTTTTTGTTGCAGGTTTATTTATTGACTTATTTATTTTTTTTACAAAAGGCATTTTTTTTCCTTCCTTTCTTTTTCACTTGTCCGCTTTATAAAAGAATATAAAGTCAAAAAGGAGATTTTTTTTAGTTTAAAAAAACCTTATATTCTTTTATAAAGCGGAAAAGTTAAATTATTTTGATTTATTTAAATTAAGTTAATTTAATTTTTTTAACCGCTTGTTTTAAAGTATTTGAAATTTTAAATTTGACAACTGTAGATTCAGGATAATAAATTTTTTTTCCTTTAACATTTGTTAATTTTCCAGCGGGCTGAGTTTTTAAGACAAATCTTCCTAAACCTACTGACAAAATGACTTCTGAATAATGAGTAATCGCTTCTGTTAATACTTTTTCAAAGATGTTATAAAAAATTTCTGTTTCTGTAATAGTAACTCCGCCTTCTTTAGCTATTTTTGTAATTAAATCGGCTTTCGTAAAACGAAATTTTGCTTCTTCTTTTTTTTTTTTTTTATTATTTTTGTTGTTTTTTATAGACATGGTTTAATTCCTTCTTTTTTTCTTTTTCTTTTTTTTGTTTCTTTAAAACCTAAATTATAAAATTGAAAATAAGTATTATAATCGTATTCTTTTGTATCCTGTAATATACGTTTATCATTATATTTATATTCGAATACTTTAGTTATTTTATTATTGTTGTATAAAAATTTTTTTAAAAGTAAGCTTTCAAAATAAAAATTCTCTTCTTTTTTAATAGTGTTTTGGTTATCTTCGAAAATAATTTCTAACATTGGCCCTATCATAATTTATTTTTCAACTCCTTTTATTTTTATTATTTTCTTATTTATATTTTGTTTTGTGTTTGTCATCTTTAATCTTCTTTTCCTGCTTTCATTAATGTTTGATATTGTTGTAAAATTTTTTGATATTCCTGAGCTTTAATTTTCATCTCTTCAATAAAAGAAGATTTTAAAAATACTTCTTGGAGATAATGTTCTCGGGGATTAAAGTACACTAAAAAAAAGGCACTTTTACTTTCGGAACAAAATAAACTACATTGGATTTGGGCCCAATAATAAGGAGGTATAATGTCGTTTTCGAAAAATTCTTTCCATGAGGAACTATTTTTATCCAAAGGACATTTTATTTCTAACATCGTCTTACTTTCTGCATGATAACCATCCAAAGAAGCGGAAAAAATATCTCTTGTAAATACTGTTGGCTCATAATTTCTTTTTGTTTTAACTGAAAAGAATAAATTCGCTTGAGGTTCGGTTTTTTTACCATGTTCCATCGCGGGATTAGAAATAAAGGTACTACCAAATAATTTTTTTTTAATTAAATCTTCTTTTGTTTCATAAGGGTTTAACCCCATAATGGTTCCTATTTCAGAAGCGTTAACATATTTTTTACGATGTTGAAACCAAGCCCAACTATTCTGTTTTAAATTAATTTTCATTTTAAAACTCCTTTTGGAAATTGATTTAAATTATTATGAGTCAAATCTAAATTATAAAATTGGCACATTTTCTTTAATTTATTAATGATTCGAAAAGCTTTCATAGTTTGGTTATTATCGTTATTAATTTTCAAATGTTCTAACAATTGTTGAGGATTTAAATTACTACTAATAAAAGTAATTAATCCTTTTTCTTGACGAGCGTTTAAAAGAGAATAGAAAATATCATCGCGAAAATAAACCGTTAAATTTTCCGCTCCTAAATCATCTAGAAATAAATAAGGAATATTTCTTAAACAATCCATTTTATGGTTTAATTCTTCATCAAACCATCCTGGTTTAAATTGTCTAGGTAAATCTGGAAGGAAAAGAAACAAAAAATCTTGTTTTTCTTTTAAAAAATATTTCATTATTAATTTAAAGAAGAACGTTTTACCAGTATTAAAATCACCATAGAGATATAAACTAGGTTTTGTTTGTTCACTTTCAAAATCATTCCAATATTTTTGAACTATTTTTCTTTTCAAAATTTCAATATTAATTTGTTTTAAATTTAGAAAATCTAAACTTTGATTAAATAAAGTATGAATTTTTTGAAGTTTATTTTGAAATCTATAAAAGACACTTTTTTCTGTTTCTTTATAAACTATCTGTATATATGGTTTCTTTTTCAAAATTAATTGATAACCAAAAGATGTTTCTTTTTCAGCTTTTAAATAATTTCCAATAGTGATTAAATCTTCTTCATGATAATCTTGGCCATAAATCAAATCTTTTAATTCAGGGAAAGTTTTTATTTTATTTTTAATTTCTTCTTGATAAGTAAGGATGATTTGATTATTTTGTGTTTTTTTCATCAGAAATCATTATTTCCAAAAAGTTGTTTTCGGGTTCTTTCAATTAAATCAGCATAAACATCTTGAGACTCAGAATTACCAAATGCTTGTTGATATAATTTTTCATTTAAAGCGACCATTTTATTTATTTCAGGTTCTTTTTTCAAATATAAAATTTTCTTTTGAAGATCAAAAGTATATTTTTTAGTCATTTGTAAATTCATTTGAATTTTAAAAGGTGGACTTTTTATTTTTTTAAAAATTACCAGTATTTCATAAAGGTCAGCATAATTAAGATATAAAGTCTGATTATCTAGATTAAAATTAGTTTTTTGATGGAATAAATAAATCTTAAAATAATTATTTATAATCAAAAAATTAATGATTTCTTTTAAACCATATAAATATTTATTCATTTTTGAAATCTCCTTTTTCAGTTTGACTTATTTCGAAACAAAAAAAATAAGTCAAACTATTTTTTTAATAAATAGTTGACTTATTTTAACTTTCCAACTGGTTCCATTTTAGTGGAGCGGGACAAGAAGCCTTAGATAAAAACGAAGGAAAAATTAAAGAACTAAAAGAACAATTAAAAGATAATACAGGTAATATCGCTATCCTAAAAGGTAAACTTTTACAATTAGAACAAGACAAAGAAGCCAAAGAAAAAGAAATTAAACAAAAACAAGAAGAAGAAAAATTAGCATCCCCCGATGACAAAATAAGATTACAAGCTGAAATATCTAAATTACAAGACGAAGAAATTGAAATAATCAAACAAATTAGACAAGTTAAAATTGAAATCGGCAAATTAGAAGCCGCCCAAAAAAAGTATGAAAATATGCTATCTAACGCTATCAAACTAAAAGAGTCAATACAACGCGATTTTAATGAATTAACATCAGGCGAACAACAACTTTTCACTAAAATCAAAAACGAGGAGGATCGTAGAGCTGAAATTCAAAAAAACATTGATGAAATCGATGTCAAAACAGCAACTATCGAAATAGAAAGAAAACAATTAGAAATTTTACGACAAGGCGCAGACGCATCCAAAATCGCTCTTGATGACTGGGATAAAAAACACGAATTTAGTTTTGGTAACCTTCGAGACGCCCTTTTCCAAGGTGCCGAATTATATATGGATGCTTTTGGTGGGCGCGGTTTCTTAAAAGCAGTAGCAGGCGGAGTTACTAAAAAAGTCGCTGGAACTATTGCCAAAGCGGGTTTAGTGGTCCATGAAACTCATCGAGTAATTAATTTAGCCAAAGATATATTTGTGAATAAAGATGGAACACCTAAAATGATGTCAAAAGAAACTTATGACTCTATTTGTTCTCGTATTGACCGCGAAACAGACAAACTTGATGCCGATTACAAAGACTATAAAAAGAAAAAAGAAGAATATGAAACTCGTCAAGAAACTGTAAATTTAAAGAAAGAAATACAAACAGAGAAAAACCAATTAACTGAATTTAAACAACAAGACGAATCTGTAATCAAAGAATACGAAACCATAACCGAAGATTTAACAAACAAACTAAAAGAAGTTTCGAATCCAGAAGATTTATTTAAAAAACACGTTAATTTAAAACAACAACTAGAACAAAAAAACGAAGAAATCGAAACCGCAAAAGAAGAATTAAAACAAAAAAATCCTAGTTACGCTCGCGCTCAAAAACGCTACGAAGAAAAACAAAAAGAAAAACGATATGCTAAATTTTGTCAACCAATTACTAATTAATAATCATTAAATTTAACCTAATAACTTTTTTATTGGACATTTAATATATAAAATTGTATAATAGTGATATATTCATATTTCAATATTTGATAATAATCACTATTATCGGAAAGGAAATGAAATTTATGAATAATAATTTTTTTAAAAAATGTTTAGTAACTATCGCGATTATTTCACTTCTTGGATTGTTATTATTAATTTGTCTTTACCAAAGAACTAACGATATTAAAAAAGAACGAGAATTAGGAAAATCACCATCATTAAAACATGAATTTAATCAATCAACACCTTCAAGACCCCAACGCGAAACCGAACCTCCAAAACTTAAATTTAAAACAACTCAATCTCATTTCAACCAAGTTGAAGCTTATGTTCTTTCAGAAACTGATGACAAATCTTTATTACCAAATAATCTTTCCCAAGAAGAAAAAATAGAAATTGATAAAATTAGAAAATCTTGGGAACAAATTTTAGGATTTATAAAACAAGATCAAAAAAACATCGATGAATACCAACAAAAATGTGATAATTATAATCACGAAATTAAAGAAATTAAAGATAAATTTCCTTCATTAAAAACTCAACAAACTAATTTACAAAAAAAACACGATGACAAAGTACAAGAAATCAATCAAGTAAAATCACAATTACAAAATAAAAAATCACAACTACAAACTCAAGGAATATCAATTTATAATAATCCTGAAATTGATAAATTACAAGCTGAAATATCTAAATTACAAGACGAAGAAATTGAAATAATCAAACAAATTAGACAAGTTAAAATTGAAATCGGCAAATTAGAAGCCGCCCAAAAAAAGTATGAAAATATGCTATCTAACGCTATCAAACTAAAAGAGTCAATACAACGCGATTATGATAAATCTCAAAAAGATTATCAAAACCAAACAATCACCGACCTTCAAAAACTTTACGACATCACCTCAGACGAGGGATAAAAAAATTAAAGGAGTTATGAATTAATGTTGAAATTAAAAAAACAATTATACTTATTTAAAATAGTTTTATTCGTTTTTTTAGGATTATTTTTAATTGCTAACAATCATCAAGTCATGGCAATGGAAAACAACAAAGGAAAACAAATTTTAAATGATGAACCGAGCGATCAAGAAATTAATAATTTTTTTAAATTAGTAAAAAAAAGTCAAGAAAATATCAAACAACTAAAACAAAAATACCCTCATTTAAAAAATGCTTCCATAAAAGAAATAGAAAATTTCTTATCTTTTAACATAAACCAACAACAAACAAATAATAACAATAAAAAACGAAAATTAGATTTAAATACAATTCCAGAAGAAAACTAAAATTTTAATAGACTCTCATAAAGAGAGTCTTTTGTGTTATCTCAATTCAAACTAAAATATTCAATAAAACACAATTATGATAAATCTCAAAAAGATTATCAAAACCAAACAATCACCGACCTTCAAAAACTTTACGACATCGCCTCAGCTGAGAAATAAAAAAATTAAAGGAGTTATAAATTAATGTTTAAATTAAAAAAACAATTATACTTATTTAAAATAGTTTTATTCGTTTTTTTAGGATTTTTATTTGTTATAAATAACAATAATTATCAAATTATGGCGATGGATGATAATAGTTCTTCATCACAAAATAATAATTACATTTTAAATAATTCTTGTGATTTTTTTTTAGAAACGCAATCAGTTTTTATTAATGAACGAAATTGGCAACTCGCTGGAGAATGGAAAAAAGTAGTTTTAGAGATGCAAAATATGAATAAAAATATCAATCCAGAATTATATCAAAAGTTATTTGCCTTATCGATGAAATTGGGTTCATTAATTCAAATTACAGAACAACAAGGAAAATTAATTTATGAATTAAAAGAAATTAGAAAAAAATTATAACCTCAATAAACATGAGACAAAATCCACAAGATTTATTAAAACAAGAAGAAGAAAAACACGTTAAATTCCATGACTTAGATAAACAATTTTTTTCAATTAAATAAATATTATAAATAATAATTTTGCAAAAAAAAGCAATTAGAAGAATAAATAAATAAGGAGTTATAAGTTAAAATGATGCAAATAAAAAATAAATTACATCTTTTACCATTATTTTTAATGAGTTTTTTAGGATTATTCGCTTTCATCAATATTAATCCAGTTATGGCAACGGATCCAAAACTTCCAGAAACTAGTAGCAGGCAACCTGTTAATCAGAACTTTACTATTGAAGAAAACATAATTAATTTAAAACAGAAAATTTATGATAATGCAACCAAAATAACAAACATAGATAAAGAATTACAAGGAAGTATCACTGATAATCAAAAAGAAAATCTCTTAAAATTAAAAGAAAATTACAAACAATTAATTGATAATCAAAAAGAACAATTAAAAACTTATAAAAACCTTTTAAACAATTTAAATGATGAAAATAACTAAAAATATTATCAACATAAAAATTATCTTTTTTATAAAAAAACCCCTTTCCAAAAGGGGTTTTTTTATTTAACCATACTTACTCATCCAAATAACAAGACTTCTTTAAACAAGAGTCTTTTTTTTATCCCTTTTTACCATTTGTCAGGCAAAAAAAAATTAAAAAAGAATTAGGAGGTTATTAAATAATGTCTAAAGTAATTAAAATTCCCTGTATCTAAAAAATTAATAATTATGTTATTAATTATTAATTTCAATTTTGTCCTTTCCATCAATGCTCATTCTTCTTTTTTTCATAATCAAAACGAAACCAAAATTAAATTAGCGGATTACCAAACCCTCCAACAAGAATGGTTAACCTTCCAACCTAAAATGAAAAGGTATGATATCAGCGTTTTATCCAAAGAAAGTATCCCTGAAATCCTAAAATATTTCAACATTGAATTTGATGAACGTGATTTACCAGAACCTGCCTACAATGATTATGCCGAAGGTTACTTCTGGTGGTTCCTAAAAGATCCTCCTTCAGGACTATTGGGTGTCTATTTTAAACCCCGCTCTAATCCCTTTAATATTAAATATCCTGCTGCAGACAAAAAACACACCTTAGAAGACCTTTTAAAATACGAAATCGCTATCGAAGAAGCTTTCGTATTTTGGGATGCTCAACAAAAAACTCAGGAAGAAAAGTGCAATGTGCAATTAATCAACATCAATCTCTTTGTTGATCAAAGTAAAGAAGAAGCGATTAATAATTACTTAATCCAACAGAAAATCATCCAAAAACCCAAACTAATTAAATTAGGTTGTTATAACCCCACTCCTAACACTGGTTTGGTTGTTCCTTTCCCTTTAGGTGGATTTCTAAGTTTTGAATTTGAGGCTATTTATTTCGATGATGGAATTCGCCTCCTCCCCCAACTAACTTATACCATTGAAGATTTGCTGAAATTATCAAATGGTGCTAAAAATGTTTATCTTTTCACTTTTAGCACCCAAAAAAGAATTAAAAGCATCGAATTACCTGATGCTATTGATCCTTACCAAGCCATTCGAACATGGAAAAGAGATAATAATTTATTTGATTATGAAGGTGAATTTATACGCCAAACTGATAGCATGAAAGTGGTATTGTCAGCATCTCCAAATAGAAAAGAGACTATATCGTGTGAACTTCTCCAACTTAAAAATATTTTTGAAACCGAAAAGGAAAAATTTATTATTTCTTGTAAAGATGAAAAAGTAAAATTGCGTATTTTCAATAATTATAGTTCTGAATATATTAATTGGTTAAGGCAATGTTATATTAAACCTGGCATTTATTATACAGGCGACGAAGTCCGAGATAAATTTGGACGTTTTTGCAAAACCATTTATGATGAAAATGGTAACACCCATTATTATCAATATGTTTCGGGATTTTTCTTTGATAATTGGTATATTGACGGCAATGAATGCGCTCGCACATATTACCATTTTTTAGATACTACACCACCACCCAAAAAACCAGATATCCTCGATTCTTAATTAAAATATCATCCAAAGACCCTTCACAAGGATCTTTTTTATTACCCAATACTTAAAAAAGAAAGGAACCATTAAATATGTTCATTAAAAAAATATTACCATCTTTATCCATTAACATCATTATCTCTATTTTATTAACACCTTTAATTTTTATTAATTATTTAATCAAATTCTATCTTTTTACTTACCAATTAAGCATCCAAAGATTAAAGAAAGGTATCGTAGTTAGATTTTATCAATATCTAACCACTATTAAAACTAATAATCATGTGGAACCGCATTAATACTTGGTTAACAAAATTAAATAATTGGTTTGTTGCTATAAGTAATTGTTTTTTTAATAATCAAAACCAATGGCTTAATTTAGTTTTATTAACCATTATTTTATTATTTTTACCTCATCTCTTATGTTTAATTGATTTTCTTTTTAAATTTTTACATTATATAATTAAATTTATTTATTATTTAGGCCAATATATCATCTCATTATTTAAGAAAGAAAAATAACCATGCAAATCACATTATCCCAACGCACCAAAGAATGGTACCAACATCGAAAAAAATATATTAACGCTTCCGAAATCGGCAGTATCACAGGTAATGATAAATTCCGTTCTTTAGAACAATTAGTCCATGACAAACTCTTTGACACTACTTTCACAAGCAACAAATACACCGAACACGGAAATAAAACCGAACCAATCGCTCGCGCTTTCTTTGAAAAAACAACTCAATTAACTTATCCTGATACCATCTTTACGGATGACAAAGAAAAAATTTTTTCTGCCTCACTTGATGATTATAATGCTAAAACCAACACTCTCTTAGAAATTAAATGTCCTTATGTGGATGAAAACAATAACATCTCCTCCACTTGGAATGGCTTCTTTTTCCACCAAGAAGTCCCTATTAACTACTGGGCCCAAGTCCAATGTCAACTTTATTGTTCCCAAGCAACATTTGCCTACTTTTTAGTTTATTTTAATGATAATGATTATCATGTAGTCAGAATTTACTTAGACAATAATTTTATTACCAAAATGATTCAAGATAGTCAAAAATACTTAACTCTTTTAACCAAAGCCAAAAACGAATTAGAAAAAACCACTTATTTAAAACAATTAAGCAAAATCAAATAATTAATTCATACTTTTAGACCTTCAAATTGAAGGTCTTTTTTTTATACCCAAATTGAAAATTAAAGGAGAAATCAATCATGAAATTAATCGTTTTCGAAGGACTTGACGGGAGTGGAAAAACTTCTCTTATTCACGCCCTTCAACCCCAATTAAAAACCCCTCATCAACTGTATCAAGGTTTAGGGAGTAGTTCACTTGGGAAGGAAATTAGAGATTTATTTTTAAATTTTCAACAAGTAGATTATATCACTCGTTTTTATTTAAGTCTGGCTAATATGTCTCAAATCCAAGCGGAATTAATTGTTCCTCAATTAAAAAATAACCAATTAATTATCTTAGACCGTTGGTTACCATCTACTTATG
Source organism: 'Prunus avium' virescence phytoplasma (assembly GCF_050916135.1). Classification (NCBI taxonomy): domain Bacteria; kingdom Bacillati; phylum Mycoplasmatota; class Mollicutes; order Acholeplasmatales; family Acholeplasmataceae; genus Candidatus Phytoplasma; species 'Prunus avium' virescence phytoplasma. The sequence goes on from NZ_CP069156.1 coordinate 410,626, forward strand.
CTTATCAATTATTTCCCTTTTCTAAGGAAAAGAAACAACTTTTACCTTTAAAAAAGATCTTTAAGATAAATCATGAAACTATCTTAAAAAAACCTGATTTATTAATTTATTTAGACATTGACCCTCTTATCGGAAGAACCAGAAAGAAAAATCAAAAAAACCATCAAAGAGATCTCATTGAAAGACAATCATTAACTTATTTTCAAAATGTTCGCCAAGGATATGATCATTATATCACTCATTATACTAGTGGAGTTAATAAATTAATTTTAAACGGAAGTGATTCTATCAAATCTAATGTCAAACAAATTATTAAACAAATAGGAGTACTATCAAATGGCGATCATAACTAAAAAGACCTGCCAAAATGGCAATACTTACATCTATTTTTCTAATGGAAAAATCAAAACCATTCATAAAGATGGCATCATTACCTGGAAAACAAAAAGAATTTTTAAAACTAAAAAAACCAACAAAAGACCTTAATTTAAAGGTTTTTTTTATTTAAAGAAAGGAATATCAAATGTTAAATAACCAAGATTTTTTTAATATTCAACAATTTAATACTAATATCCAAACTGTGGAAATCTTAAAATGTTTTTTTAAAAAAACTACCTTTAATCTTTCTGTTGACAAGTATATGAAAACCAATTACCAACAATTAAACCATTATTTTAACCAAAATAACATCAACTCTCAAAGTCAAAAAGTCATTTGTGGTAAAATCAATGAATATTTAATTTTATTATACTTAAACAATAAAGGAATCACTAATTTATACCCTCAAGTAAATTTATTTTTTATCCCTGACATTAAATTTGATTTAGTTTTATTTACTAAAAAGAAAAGAATCATCGCTTTTAATTTTAAAACATGTCTTCGTGAACGCTATAAACAAGCCATGATAGAGGCCCAACAACTCAAAAAATTAGATACTCGTTTTGAGTTTTATTTATTAATCAACAACGAACCAGAAACTCAAAGACTAAACAATAAAATCAACCAAGGAAAAATCCAAGGCATTAATCAAGTAATTAACTTATTTTCCAATTCAGCCAACAATTTCTTACAAAACTTAATTACCCGTCAATTCATCCCTTTTTCTAACATCAACATCATTAAAAAAATAAAAAAGGATTTAATATAAAATGTTAACCAACGAACAAAAAGCGTTAAAACAAATCATTTCCTATATGAACCAAAATAAAGCTGAACAATTAAGTTTTTATTTTCAGCTCATTGATCCACAATCTTTTTTAGATAAACAACATACAAAAATCTTTCAGGCCTTAAAATATTTAACTTTAGGAAAAATAACTAATCATCCCTTTGATAAAATAAAGTCTCAAAATGAGATAATCGAAGAATTACTCACCTATCTTCAAACCTATTTCCCCCAAGATAACTTTACTAAAGAATCATTATCTTTTTTAAGTGATGATTTTAGTAAGGAAAATAACCTTAATTTCTTAGATAACTTAAAACATACCTATACCCAAGAAAAACTGTTCCGACAACTCTTAAAATTTATTAGTCCTTCTTTTGAAAATCAAGATCCTTACACTAAAAACTTATATTACCAAGAAATCTTTGATAAATTAAGAAAATTTATGACTTTGATTCCTCACAAATCAGACCAAACCTTATTAACTTTAAATCAAATGTCCTCTTGTCATCCTGAGTTTTTTAAAACCGATCAACAATCCAAACAAAAAATCCAAGAAGAATATTACCGCTTATCAAAAACTTTCCGAGGCTTAAATCAAGCCACAAAAGGATTTAAAAAAAGTCAAATCATCACCATTGGGGGCTATACTGGATTAGGTAAAACCACTTTTGTCTACAATCTTCTTTTAGATATCGCCAAAACCAAACATCAAGAAACTAAACATTATCCCCATATGTTAGTTTTTTCTTATGAAATGACCTTAGAAGAAAATTTAAGTCGATTATTAGCCCACCAAACTCAAATTCCTCTAGATGTTATTTTAGATAAAAATTTGAAAGATTTAAACATCACACTACTCAAATACACGGAAAGGATGAAACAAGCCAAACAATTTTTTGTTAACATTAATTTATCGTTTAGTTATGACAAAAGTAAAAACATTGATTATATCATTGATTTAGTTTATCGCCTTCATTTAGAAAAAAAAGTTGAAATGATTGTCATCGATCATCTTCAAATTACAAAAGCCACAAATCATTTAGAAAATGACCGTCTAGCCATTGACGAAATTATGACTAAACTCAAACAATTAGCCATGGAATTAAACATCGTTATTATCATTCTCTCACAATTTTCGAGAGATACTTATAGCCATTACCAAGGAAAATCCCCTGAAATCACCGCTTTAAAAGGAAGTGGTGGTATCGAAACCAACTCCGACATCGTCTTAATGATGTCTGAATTCCAACCCAAACTATCCAAAGACCAAGAAAAACCTTTGAATATCTATAATCAAAATTGTAATCAATTATATTTAGCATCAAAAAACAATGAATCTCAAAAAATCATTGAATTATCTATTAAAAAGAATCGAAGTGGTACTAAAAAAAACTTAGTTTATCACTTTGAAATGACCACCCAAACCTTTCAAGAAATAGGTTATATCTTACCTTATCTATTAGAAAATTATTAAGGAATTTATCAATGAATTATCAAGAAAAAATAAAACACATCCAAATTCATTTCCCCATGTCAGTTTTATTAAAAAAATTAAATATCATACCACCAAACTTCAACCCCAAATATCGTTTCCCTTGTCCCATTCATCAAGGAAACAATCCTACTTGTTGTCATTTCACTTCTACTAACAAAATTCATTGTTGGAAATGTGGTCGAGATTACGATCTGATTGATGTTTATATGACTATCCGTCAAATTAAATCTTTTTCTAAAGCGATTCAAAGAATAGAAGGATTTATGAATTCTTTCGAATTTAAAACCTTAATCCAACAAGAAAAAGAAACAACGCAAACAACTACTAACCCTTTTCAACAACCATATCATCCAATTAAACCAAAACAACCAGTTGACGAACAGGAAATTAATATCAAAAAGAAACAATTATTTAAAAAAATCTCACCCTTATTCAACCAAATTAGAGATTATTATCATTATTTATTAACCATTAATCGCAACAACGAAAGCCAACCAGGAATAGAATATTTAACTCAAAAAAGAAAACTCACTGTAGAAACTATTAAAGAATTTAAACTAGGCTATGCCCCATTATCTGATAAACCTTTATCTTTTCGGTTAGTAAATTACTGTCAAAAGAAAAATATTAATATCGATAAATTATTAGAATATGGTTTTATCAAAGAAAAAACTAATCAACAAAGAAAAAAATATTATCATGATACTTTCCATGGTTCAATTATTATCCCCATTGAAAATGGTTATCATCAAACTTTTCATTTTTATCAAAACCATTTTCGCGAAGTTTCTTATTTCCAACCTAAATATAAATCCCTCAATAATTTTAGTCAAACACCTACTTTTCATTTCAGTTATCGTTTTTTTGAAGCATTACCTTTTATTAAACAAACGAAAACCATCATTATTCATGAAGGTTTTTTCGATGTCATTAGTTGTTGGCAAAACAATATTAAAAACGTTGTCGGTCTCATTTGTGTCACTCAACTACTTTCTAAATCACAAATAGAAATTCTAAAAAAAGAAAATATCAAAGTAATTATTGCCTTAGATAATGACGAAACAGGCCGAAAACGAAGCGAAGCCTTAGGAGAACAACTAACCTTACAAGAAATCCCTTATGAAATTAGAAGAATTCTACCCCCTTATGATCAAACTTGTAAAGATGTCGATGATTTAATCGGTCAATACGGAAAAGAAGCATATCAAAAATGTTTTTTAGCTCCATATATTACTTATGAAGAGGCCAAAAAGAAAATCATCGTCGATTTAGCGGTTCATTTCTTTGGCGAAGACAAAGTTGAAGTAATTAATTAAATTATTTTTTTACACCAAAATATATAACATCTACACATATAAATATATCAACATACCCCAAAATAAGCGCATATACCCTAAATTTTGCGATTTTATTTTTCGCAAATTCGGGGTTTTTTATTTTTATAACAAACCAAACAAAAGGAGAAAAGAAATGAAAAACGACACTAGTCAAGAAATTAGAATCGGGGGCTGGAACACAAAAACCACCCCTAATGATTTAACCCAAATTAAAAAATTTTTAAAAATATTAAAAGAAGATTTAATTAATCTCACTATTATTGCTCATTCCAAAAAGAAAAATACTTACCAAGAAGCTAATTACCGTCCCAAAAACCAAACTCTCTTCGTCGATCCTCAAATCTTAGAAGAAATGAAACAAACAAAAATCACCTTAATTAATGATAATTTTTCTTCTAGTAATAGCAAACTATTACTTTCTGATTTAACCCCGCTTAAAAGACAAAATAACTCCCTTAAATACCTATTTAATATCTTCCAAATCAATTATAAAAATGAATCTAAAAATATCATCAAAAAATTAATTGGCAAAATCAATCTTCATAAACTAGAAAACTTACAATTATACCAACTAGACCCTCAAAAACTGGATAAATATCATAAACCCATAAAAACAAACTATAAGAAAGGGTTAAACATCATCTATTATCGCCAAGAAGATTTAAAATACATTCAATCTTTTTTAACAAAAGATAAACAAGGTTATCGGGTTAAAAAGCTACATCCCAAATATAAATATATACCTAAACAACAAGAATGACACTTTTATGACACTTCATTGACGCTTTTATGACACTTTATTGACGCTTTTATGACACTTCACTGACACTTTTATGACAATTTGACTTTGAAAATAATCTATATAAAGATTAACTCATTGAAGGAGTGATATTTGATATTTTATATCGATAATGATAATGATACTCGATATTTGATATTATCGCATTATCATTTTTTATATCATTATTATTTATCGATATCATAAAAACCTCTTTTTAGTAATTTTATTTTTTTAATTTATTTCAATCATTAAATCAACTTTAATTTTTAAATTAATTGCCTTCCCAAGTATTGATTATTATCTATGAAACAAAAAGATGCACGCGCTGAAGCGCTTATTTAGAGTTATAATAGTTGATATATTTAAAATAATTTATAAAGATAATTGGTATTAAGATGCAAAAATTAAAACAAAAAATTAAATTATTACAAAAAATGATTGAAAAAATTAAAAAAATTGATAAAAAAATGGTTTTTCATTTAGTTAAGCAATTCAATCAAACCCTGAATTTAACCACCATTTTAAAAACAATTCAAATTAAAAGAAGTACTTATTATTATTGGTTGAAAATAAAAGCTAAACTAAAAGAAAAAGAAGAAAAATACCTGTTACAACAAAAACGGATTAAAGCTTTATGTTTCCATTATCAATATTTTTACGGTCATCGGAAAATCACTGATTTATACCAAAAAATCTTTAACGAATTCATCACCAAGAAAAAAGTTTATCTCATCATGAAAAAAAACGACATTAGTTGTCGTTTAAGAATCAAAAAAAATTTTACTTACCATAATTTAAAAAATAATCTCCAAATAATTCCTAATTTAATCAATCAAGATTTTATGGCCACCAAACCCCTCCAAAAACTCTTTACTGACATCACTTATTTCAAAACGAATCAAGGTTTTCTCTATTTTTCTTGTATTATCGACTCTTTTAACAACCAAATAATTGCTTCACATGTTTCAAACCAACAAAATAAAGATTTAGTTTTAAATACTATTAAAAAACTTCCAAAATTAAAAGAACCTTGTATCATTCACTCCGATCAAGGAAAAGTTTATCAATCGCTCAAAATTCAACAAACTTTAACAAAAAAAGGTTTTTTAATCAGCATGTCAAGAAAAGCTACCCCTCGTGATAACGCCATCATTGAAAACTTTTTCGGCCAAATGAAAACAATTTTACAACATCAAAATCCTTTTTTATTTCAAAAATCTCCTGATAAAATGAAAAAATTAATTAATCATTTTCCTAAATTTTAGAATAATAAGTGGATTTTAAGTAAATTAAACCATTCAACTCCATCTCAATATATTCAAAAACTAAGATAAATTTTTAGTTGAATGAACATAAAATAATATAACCTTGAAAAAGGTTACTTTAGTGCGCTTTTTTTACCTAAAAATAGTAAAATTTAAAAAAAATATCATTTTCTTTCATTTTGTTGACGAGTTTTTAACTTTTTTTACCTAACTATATAGTGAAGGGTTAAAATATTAAAAAAATATCTTTTGAAACTAAAGAATTATCAAAAAAAGTTTAGACACTTTTTAATTCAACAAAATATTTCCTTAGTTTGAAAAGATAGGAAATTATCTATTAATTTTTAGTCTTAAAGAGTCATTTTAAAAATTAAATTTGTTTAAAAAAAGGAAACAGCTCAAACACAACTAAAATACAAATAAACACAGCTAAAACATAACTAAAACACAGTTAAACAACTAAAATAGAACTAAAAAGATAAAAACGCCCATAAAACCAAGATTAAACATATTTTATGTGTTAAAAAAGATAAAACACGCGTAGGAAAATAAAAAATACGCGTTAAAAAAATAAATTAAATAAGAAAGAGGCAAAACATGCAAAATTACATATATAATGCATTAGAAAGTTTTTATTATAACAACCAAGACCGCGAAATAGCATATGGGAACAATTTCAAAGCGTTATTTAATCGGGGTTGTTAAATGTTCATGAACCATTCCAAACAAAAATTTTTATCATCTCTTGAAAATTAGTAATAATCAATAACAATTTTTAAACAAAAATAAAATTAAAAGAAAGACATGAATGAAATCTAAAAACCTAATTAAAAATAAATATATGTGTAGAAACGAGTTTTGAAAATAAAAAAAATAAAACTCAAATTTTATTTTTGAGTTTTATTTTTAGTATTTATTTTGATTATTTCATTTTTTTAAGCTTGATAAGGGATTCGAAAAACAACTCATATATGTTTTTATATATGTTTTTTAAATAATAATTTGATGATGATTCTTATATTTATTTAGTTTCTGCATTTTAAAAAAATTAGCAATAACAGGAAATAAAAACGATAACAAGTGTAGAATCACAAGTTCTTTTTTGAAAAATAAATAGATTTACTTTGTTTAATTTCTAAATATTTTTTTCTTCTAAAATATAAACATCATTTGAAACAACTTTTTTTATTTTTATTTAGCACAATATATAAAAAATATCCTTAATTTAAGTAAAAAAATAGAGTTTAAGTTTCAAAGTTAAACTCTTAAAAATTAAAATTGTTTAAATTACCTATGACATTACGCTACATAATCATCGACTAACAATACAAAAAAACAAGAACAAAATACATTGATAATAATATTTATAATCTTTATTTTTTTCATATTTATAAATTTTATAATGATTTGAATTTTTTCTTTGACATAAGATAAGATTAAAAAAAATTCAAAATTATTATTTAAAAAGCATATATAAATTGTTTTTTTTTTTTTTTTGTTTAAAATTTTTACATGAAATAATAAAATAAAATTTAAAATTATTATTTTAAAAGTTAAAATTTTTTTTAACTTAAATAGAAATTAAGAAAGGTATTAAAATAAAATTTAAAATTATTATTTTAAAAGTTAAAATTTTTTTTAACTTAAATAGAAATTAAGAAAGGTATTAAAACCAAAATATGAAACTTCAAACAAAAAAAATATGTTTTCGGACATTCCACGCGATTATCATTATATTTTTTACATTAGGATATTGTTTTTTTAATAATTTAATAAATATCCAGGCGGATCCAACGCAAGATTCAACGCAAGCGGATCCAACGCAAGATTCAACGCAAGCGGGTCCAACGCAAGATTCAACGCAAGCGGGTCCAACGCAAGATTATATAAACAATATAAAAACAACAGAAGAGGCACGCAAGACATCAGAAACAAGCCAATTAAAAATAAAAGCACCTTATTATGTACCACCTTCACCTACTCAACCAGAATTATCTACTGATTTAAAAAATACAAACTTAGGTGAAATTGTAGATAAAGAAAAATCAACTATTGAAGCTAAAGTTAAACAACAAAATGCTAATTTACAAAACAAAAATATTCAAGCTACATCAATAAAAGATACAAAAGCTAAAATTACATCTGATAGTTATAAAGGTGAAGTAGAAGTTCAATTTACTGTTCAACCAGAATTATCTACTGATTTAAAAAATACAAACTTAGGTGAAATTGTAGATAAAGAAAAATCAACTATTGAAGCTAAAGTTAAACAACAAAATGCTAATTTACAAAACAAAAATATTCAAGCTACATCAATAAAAGATACAAAAGCTAAAATTACATCTGATAGTTATAAAGGTGAAGTAGAAGTTCAATTTACTGTTCAACCAGAATTATCTACTGATTTAAAAAATACAAACTTAGGTGAAATTGTAGATAAAGAAAAATCAACTATTGAAGCTAAAGTTAAACAACAAAATGCTAATTTACAAAACAAAAATATTCAAGCTACATCAATAGAAGATACAAAAGCTAAAATTACATCTGATAGTTATAAAGGTGAAGTAGAAGTTCAATTTACTGTTCAACCAGAATTATCTACTGATTTAAAAAATACAAACTTAGGTGAAATTGTAGATAAAGAAAAATCAACTATTGAAGCTAAAGTTAAACAACAAAATGCTAATTTACAAAACAAAAATATTCAAGCTACATCAATAAAAGATACAAAAGCTAAAATTACATCTGATAGTTATAAAGGTGAAGTAGAAGTTCAATTTACTGTTCAACCAGAATTATCTACTGATTTAAAAAATACAAACTTAGGTGAAATTGTAGATAAAGAAAAATCAACTATTGAAGCTAAAGTTAAACAACAAAATGCTAATTTACAAAACAAAAATATTCAAGCTACATCAATAGAAGATACAAAAGCTAAAATTACATCTGATAGTTATAAAGGTGAAGTAGAAGTTCAATTTACTGTTCGACCAGAATTATCTACTGATTTAAAAAATACAAACTTAGGTGAAATTGTAGATAAAGAAAAATCAACTATTGAAGCTAAAGTTAAACAACAAAATGCTAATTTACAAAACAAAAATATTCAAGCTACATCAATAGAAGATACAAAAGCTAAAATTACATCTGATAGTTATAAAGGTGAAGTAGAAGTTCAATTTACTGTTCGACCAGAATTATCTACTGATTTAAAAAATACAAACTTAGGTGAAATTGTAGATAAAGAAAAATCAACTATTGAAGCTAAAGTTAAACAACAAAATGCTAATTTACAAAACAAAAATATTCAAGCTACATCAATAAAAGATACAAAAGCTAAAATTACATCTGATAGTTATAAAGGTGAAGTAGAAGTTCAATTTACTGTTCAACCAGAATTATCTACTGATTTAAAAAATACAAACTTAGGTGAAATTGTAGATAAAGAAAAATCAACTATTGAAGCTAAAGTTAAACAACAAAATGCTAATTTACAAAACAAAAATATTCAAGCTACATCAATAGAAGATACAAAAGCTAAAATTACATCTGATAGTTATAAAGGTGAAGTAGAAGTTCAATTTACTGTTCAACCAGAATTATCTACTGATTTAAAAAATACAAACTTAGGTGAAATTGTAGATAAAGAAAAATCAACTATTGAAGCTAAAGTTAAACAACAAAATGCTAATTTACAAAACAAAAATATTCAAGCTACATCAATAAAAGATACAAAAGCTAAAATTACATCTGATAGTTATAAAGGTGAAGTAGAAGTTCAATTTACTGTTCGACCAGAATTATCTACTGATTTAAAAAATACAAACTTAGGTGAAATTGTAGATAAAGAAAAATCAACTATTGAAGCTAAAGTTAAACAACAAAATGCTAATTTACAAAACAAAAATATTCAAGCTACATCAATAGAAGATACAAAAGCTAAAATTACATCTGATAGTTATAAAGGTGAAGTAGAAGTTCAATTTACTGTTCGACCAGAATTATCTACTGATTTAAAAAATACAAACTTAGGTGAAATTGTAGATAAAGAAAAATCAACTATTGAAGCTAAAGTTAAACAACAAAATGCTAATTTACAAAACAAAAATATTCAAGCTACATCAATAGAAGATACAAAAGCTAAAATTACATCTGATAGTTATAAAGGTGAAGTAGAAGTTCAATTTACTGTTCGACCAGAATTATCTACTGATTTAAAAAATACAAACTTAGGTGAAATTGTAGATAAAGAAAAATCAACTATTGAAGCTAAAGTTAAACAACAAAATGCTAATTTACAAAACAAAAATATTCAAGCTACATCAATAAAAGATACAAAAGCTAAAATTACATCTGATAGTTATAAAGGTGAAGTAGAAGTTCAATTTACTGTTCGACCAGAATTATCTACTGATTTAAAAAATACAAACTTAGGTGAAATTGTAGATAAAGAAAAATCAACTATTGAAGCTAAAGTTAAACAACAAAATGCTAATTTACAAAACAAAAATATTCAAGCTACATCAATAAAAGATACAAAAGCTAAAATTACATCTGATAGTTATAAAGGTGAAGTAGAAGTTCAATTTACTGTTCAACCAGAATTATCTACTGATTTAAAAAATACAAACTTAGGTGAAATTGTAGATAAAGAAAAATCAACTATTGAAGCTAAAGTTAAACAACAAAATGCTAATTTACAAAACAAAAATATTCAAGCTACATCAATAAAAGATACAAAAGCTAAAATTACATCTGATAGTTATAAAGGTGAAGTAGAAGTTCAATTTACTGTTCAACCAGAATTATCTACTGATTTAAAAAATACAAACTTAGGTGAAATTGTAGATAAAGAAAAATCAACTATTGAAGCTAAAGTTAAACAACAAAATGCTAATTTACAAAACAAAAATATTCAAGCTACATCAATAAAAGATACAAAAGCTAAAATTACATCTGATAGTTATAAAGGTGAAGTAGAAGTTCAATTTACTGTTCAACCAGAATTATCTACTGATTTAAAAAATACAAACTTAGGTGAAATTGTAGATAAAGAAAAATCAACTATTGAAGCTAAAGTTAAACAACAAAATGCTAATTTACAAAACAAAAATATTCAAGCTACATCAATAGAAGATACAAAAGCTAAAATTACATCTGATAGTTATAAAGGTGAAGTAGAAGTTCAATTTACTGTTCGACCAGAATTATCTACTGATTTAAAAAATACAAACTTAGGTGAAATTGTAGATAAAGAAAAATCAACTATTGAAGCTAAAGTTAAACAACAAAATGCTAATTTACAAAACAAAAATATTCAAGCTACATCAATAAAAGATACAAAAGCTAAAATTACATCTGATAGTTATAAAGGTGAAGTAGAAGTTCAATTTACTGTTCAACCAGAATTATCTACTGATTTAAAAAATACAAACTTAGGTGAAATTGTAGATAAAGAAAAATCAACTATTGAAGCTAAAGTTAAACAACAAAATGCTAATTTACAAAACAAAAATATTCAAGCTACATCAATAGAAGATACAAAAGCTAAAATTACATCTGATAGTTATAAAGGTGAAGTAGAAGTTCAATTTACTGTTCAACCAGAATTATCTACTGATTTAAAAAATACAAACTTAGGTGAAATTGTAGATAAAGAAAAATCAACTATTGAAGCTAAAGTTAAACAACAAAATGCTAATTTACAAAACAAAAATATTCAAGCTACATCAATAAAAGATACAAAAGCTAAAATTACATCTGATAGTTATAAAGGTGAAGTAGAAGTTCAATTTACTGTTCGACCAGAATTATCTACTGATTTAAAAAATACAAACTTAGGTGAAATTGTAGATAAAGAAAAATCAACTATTGAAGCTAAAGTTAAACAACAAAATGCTAATTTACAAAACAAAAATATTCAAGCTACATCAATAGAAGATACAAAAGCTAAAATTACATCTGATAGTTATAAAGGTGAAGTAGAAGTTCAATTTACTGTTCGACCAGAATTATCTACTGATTTAAAAAATACAAACTTAGGTGAAATTGTAGATAAAGAAAAATCAACTATTGAAGCTAAAGTTAAACAACAAAATGCTAATTTACAAAACAAAAATATTCAAGCTACATCAATAGAAGATACAAAAGCTAAAATTACATCTGATAGTTATAAAGGTGAAGTAGAAGTTCAATTTACTGTTCGACCAGAATTATCTACTGATTTAAAAAATACAAACTTAGGTGAAATTGTAGATAAAGAAAAATCAACTATTGAAGCTAAAGTTAAACAACAAAATGCTAATTTACAAAACAAAAATATTCAAGCTACATCAATAGAAGATACAAAAGCTAAAATTACATCTGATAGTTATAAAGGTGAAGTAGAAGTTCAATTTACTGTTCAACCAGAATTATCTACTGATTTAAAAAATACAAACTTAGGTGAAATTGTAGATAAAGAAAAATCAACTATTGAAGCTAAAGTTAAACAACAAAATGCTAATTTACAAAACAAAAATATTCAAGCTACATCAATAAAAGATACAAAAGCTAAAATTACATCTGATAGTTATAAAGGTGAAGTAGAAGTTCAATTTACTGTTCAACCAGAATTATCTACTGATTTAAAAAATACAAACTTAGGTGAAATTGTAGATAAAGAAAAATCAACTATTGAAGCTAAAGTTAAACAACAAAATGCTAATTTACAAAACAAAAATATTCAAGCTACATCAATAAAAGATACAAAAGCTAAAATTACATCTGATAGTTATAAAGGTGAAGTAGAAGTTCAATTTACTGTTCGACCAGAATTATCTACTGATTTAAAAAATACAAACTTAGGTGAAATTGTAGATAAAGAAAAATCAACTATTGAAGCTAAAGTTAAACAACAAAATGCTAATTTACAAAACAAAAATATTCAAGCTACATCAATAGAAGATACAAAAGCTAAAATTACATCTGATAGTTATAAAGGTGAAGTAGAAGTTCAATTTACTGTTCAACCAGAATTATCTACTGATTTAAAAAATACAAACTTAGGTGAAATTGTAGATAAAGAAAAATCAACTATTGAAGCTAAAGTTAAACAACAAAATGCTAATTTACAAAACAAAAATATTCAAGCTACATCAATAAAAGATACAAAAGCTAAAATTACATCTGATAGTTATAAAGGTGAAGTAGAAGTTCAATTTACTGTTCGACCAGAATTATCTACTGATTTAAAAAATACAAACTTAGGTGAAATTGTAGATAAAGAAAAATCAACTATTGAAGCTAAAGTTAAACAACAAAATGCTAATTTACAAAACAAAAATATTCAAGCTACATCAATAAAAGATACAAAAGCTAAAATTACATCTGATAGTTATAAAGGTGAAGTAGAAGTTCAATTTACTGTTCAACCAGAATTATCTACTGATTTAAAAAATACAAACTTAGGTGAAATTGTAGATAAAGAAAAATCAACTATTGAAGCTAAAGTTAAACAACAAAATGCTAATTTACAAAACAAAAATATTCAAGCTACATCAATAGAAGATACAAAAGCTAAAATTACATCTGATAGTTATAAAGGTGAAGTAGAAGTTCAATTTACTGTTCAACCAGAATTATCTACTGATTTAAAAAATACAAACTTAGGTGAAATTGTAGATAAAGAAAAATCAACTATTGAAGCTAAAGTTAAACAACAAAATGCTAATTTACAAAACAAAAATATTCAAGCTACATCAATAAAAGATACAAAAGCTAAAATTACATCTGATAGTTATAAAGGTGAAGTAGAAGTTCAATTTACTGTTCAACCAGAATTATCTACTGATTTAAAAAATACAAACTTAGGTGAAATTGTAGATAAAGAAAAATCAACTATTGAAGCTAAAGTTAAACAACAAAATGCTAATTTACAAAACAAAAATATTCAAGCTACATCAATAGAAGATACAAAAGCTAAAATTACATCTGATAGTTATAAAGGTGAAGTAGAAGTTCAATTTACTGTTCGACCAGAATTATCTACTGATTTAAAAAATACAAACTTAGGTGAAATTGTAGATAAAGAAAAATCAACTATTGAAGCTAAAGTTAAACAACAAAATGCTAATTTACAAAACAAAAATATTCAAGCTACATCAATAGAAGATACAAAAGCTAAAATTACATCTGATAGTTATAAAGGTGAAGTAGAAGTTCAATTTACTGTTCAACCAGAATTATCTACTGATTTAAAAAATACAAACTTAGGTGAAATTGTAGATAAAGAAAAATCAACTATTGAAGCTAAAGTTAAACAACAAAATGCTAATTTACAAAACAAAAATATTCAAGCTACATCAATAGAAGATACAAAAGCTAAAATTACATCTGATAGTTATAAAGGTGAAGTAGAAGTTCAATTTACTGTTCAACCAGAATTATCTACTGATTTAAAAAATACAAACTTAGGTGAAATTGTAGATAAAGAAAAATCAACTATTGAAGCTAAAGTTAAACAACAAAATGCTAATTTACAAAACAAAAATATTCAAGCTACATCAATAGAAGATACAAAAGCTAAAATTACATCTGATAGTTATAAAGGTGAAGTAGAAGTTCAATTTACTGTTCAACCACAACCACAAACAAAAGAAGATAAACCAGTTTATAAAGAACCATGGTTCTGGATAACATTAACAATTTCAATAATTGTGATTATATCAGTCATATTTGCCATTCGCAAAAAAAACCAAGCATCTAAATAAAAAAGACTTTTAAGTCTTTTTTATTTTTAAATTTTTAATTTTTAAAAAACATATTATAAATGATAAAATATATCATTAAAAAATAAAAAAACCAAAATTTAAAACCAAATCGTTTATAAAAAATAAACAATTTGGTTTTTTTATTTTATCTCAAAAATATAATCTAATTAAATAAAAAAAATTATCAAAAAAATAAATTTTAAATCTTAATTTTTAACAAAACAAAAATATTAAAAAATGATAAAATACTTATATGTTTGTATTTAAAATTCTTATTTTTAGTTTCTATTTACAATAGTTATAATAAAATAAATAATTTTATTTTAATTTGTAAAAAAAATAGAAAAGAAAGATAAATAAAATTAATTTTATTTAAATTAAAATTTAACTTCAATAATTTGCGTTCATCTTAAGATAATACATTTCCAAAATATCTTTTAAATATGAAAATAAATCTTTTGATTGAATTTAAATAATATGTTATTATAAAAAATATGTAGAATAATACTATATTTAAAATAAATATTTTTGAACTCTAAATATATAATAAAATAAAGAAAGAAGAGATATAAAAAATGAATATAAATTTTTCTTTTTCAAAAGAACCAATTTTAAATGGAGATGTAGCTATTTTATTAAAAACAACTCAAAATAAAAAACCTTTTGGTTTAAAAGAAGTAGACCCACAACAAACTATTTTAAAGGTGATGTCTTTAGAAGGTTTTAAAGGGGAAGAAAATCAAAAAATAGAACTCTTAGTACCTCATGGTTCCTCTTTCGATCGACTTAATATTTTGGGTTTAGGTGATGTATCTTCTCAAAAAAATGATTTTTGGGTTAATACAGGTGGTAAAGTTTTTGATTTAGTAAAAAAAGCTAAAAAAGTAGTTATTTTTTTAGATTTAGAAGAAAAATCTGTTGATCGTGATCAAGTAAAAGATTTTTTAATAGGTTTTATGTTAAAAAATTATACTTTTGATCGTTATTTAACGAAAAAAACAGAAGATAACGAAAAAGTTTTTATTCACATAGTAAATCAAGAAGCGGATAATTACCAAAAAGTTTTACAAGAAGCTAAAGCGGTTGCGGAAGGGGTTCATTTAAGTCGTGATTTAGTCAATGAACCAGCTAATGTTTTAGGAACAGAAGAATTTTTAGATCAAGCTCAAAAATTAAAAGATTTAGGAATTATAGTAGAAGTTTTAGATAAAAAAGCGATGACTGATTTAGGCATGAGATCGCTTTTAGCTGTTTCTCAAGGTTCTTCCAGACCTCCTTTTTTAGTAATCATGCGTTGGGAAGGCGGTCAGAAAGAAGAAACTCCTTTAGCTTTTATAGGAAAAGGAGTAGTTTTTGATACTGGTGGAATTTCTATCAAATCATCTTTAGGAATGGAAGATATGAAAGCTGATATGGGCGGAGCTGCTACAGTAGTTGGTTTAATGCGTCTTTTAGCTACTCGTCAAGCTAAAGTTAATGTTGTCGGAGTGATTGGGTTAGTTGAAAATACCCCTAGTTCTACCGCTCAAAGACCAGGAGACATTGTAGTTTCCATGTCAGGCCAAACTATTGAAGTTATTAACACAGATGCCGAAGGAAGAATGGTTTTAGCCGACGCTTTATGGTATTGCGAAACTATTTTAAAACCTAAATTAATGATTGATTTAGCTACTTTGACAGGAGCTATTTTAGTAGCTTTAGGTCAAGAGCATGCTGGTCTTTTCTCTAATGAAACTAAATTAACTCAACAATTATTAGACGCTGGTAAAAAAACAGGAGAAAAATTGTGGCCAATGCCTTTAAGTAAAGAATATGATTGTTTAATTAATAGTAAAAACGCTGATATGAAAAACTCCGCAGGTCGTTACGCTAGTTCCATTACGGCGGCTCAATTTTTAAAACGTTTTGTACATCATACTCCATGGGCTCATTTAGATATCGCAGGAACTGCTATGGGAACGAAACCTAATTCCATTAATAATTCATGGGGAACAGGTTTTGGAGTACGTTTATTAAATGAATTTATTAAAGCTAATTACGAAAAATAATAATTTTTTTCTAATTTAAATATAAAAAAACCAAACTTAAAAGATTAAGTTTGGTTTTTTTATTATTTTGCAAAATTCAAAAACTTTAAATACTTTTTTTATTTTTTAAAAAAATCTTTAAACTAATATCAAAAAATAATTTTTTTATTTTAACGACACTTTTTTATCTTTTTTTATATATATAATATTTTTGTTTTCACTGAAAAAAATAAATTCGCTTTTGGTTCGGTTTTTTTACCATGTTCCATCGCGGGATTAGAAATAAAGGAACTACCAAATAATTTTTTTTTAATTAAGTCTTCTTTGGTTTCGTAAGGATTGAGACCCATAATGGTTCCTATTTCAGAAGCGTTCACAAAATTTTTACGATGTTGAAACCAGGCCCAACTATTCTGTTTTAAATTAATTTTCATTTTAAAACTCCTTTTTGAGATTGATTTAAATTATTATGAGTCAAATCTAAATTATAAAATTGGCACATTTTTTTGAGTTTATTAATGATACGAAGGGCTTTTAGAATTTGATTATTATCATTAGTAATTTTTAAATGTTCTGACAATTGTGAAGGATTTAAATTACTACTAATAAAAGTAATTAATCCTTTTTCTTGACGAGCGTTTAAAAGAGGATATAAAATATCATCGCGAAAATAAATGCTTAAATTTTCCGCTCCCAAATCATCTAAGAATAAATAAGGAATATTTCTTAAATGATCCATTTTGTTATTTAATTCTTCATCAAACCATCCTGGCTTAAATTGTCTAGGTAAATCTGGAAGGAAAAGAAACAAAAAATCTTTTTTTTCTTTAAGAAAATATTGCATTATTAATTTAAAGAAAAATGTTTTACCAGTATTAAAATCGCCATAAAGATATAAACTAGGTTTTGTTTGTTCACTTTCGAAATAATTCCAATATTTTTTAATAATCTTGTTATTTGTAAAATTGGCTATATTCATCGTTTTTAATTTTTCTAAATTCAAACTTTGATTAAATAAAGAATGGATTTTTTGAAGCTTATTTTGAAAATGATAAAATATAATTTGATCTGTCTCTTTATAAAACATCTGCATATATGATTTCTTTTTTAAAATCAATTGATAACCAAAAGGTGTTTCTTTTTTAGCTTTTAAATATTTTCCGATAGTGATTAAATCTTCTTCATGATAATCTTTACCATAAACCCAACCTTTTAATTCAAGTGAAGTTTTGATTTTATTTTTAATTTCTTCTTGATAAGAAAGAATGATTTGATTATTTTGTGTTTTTGTCATCAGATATCATTATCTCTCCAAAAAGTTTTTTTCGGTTTCTTTCAATTAAATCATCCCAACCATCTTCTTGAGGTGCTTCTCCAAAAACTTGTTGATATAATTTTTCATTTAAAGCGACCATTGTATTTATTTCAGGTTCTTGTTTTAAATATAAAATTTTCTTTTGAAGATCAAAAGTATATTTCTTAGTCATTTGTAAATTCATTTGAATTTTAAAAGGTGGACTTTTTATTTTTTTCAAAATTACCAGTATTTCATAAAGGTCAGCATAATTAAGATATAAAGTTTGGTTATTCACGTTATAATTAGTTTTTTGATTAAATAAACGAATTTTAAAATAATTTTGTTGAATTAAAAAATTAATGATTTCTTTTAAACCATATAAATATTTATTCATTTTTGAAATCTCCTTTTTCAGTTTGACTTATTTCGAAACAAAAAAAATAAGTCAAACTATTTTTTTAATAAATAGTTGACTTATTTTAACTTTCCAACTGGTTCCATTTTAGTGAAGCGGGACAAAGTGACAAAAAAGAAAATCAAGATGAAACAGCAACAAAATCAGATGAAGATTTAAGCGCAAAAATAACAAAATTAATTAAAACAGTAGAAGGCCAAGGCACAACATTAACTAATTTAAATACAACAGTAAACAACCAAGCATCAACAATTAAATACATTAAATGCAACAGCAAACGAACAAGGTTCACAAATCAGTTCATTAACTACAAATATAAATAAACAAAACACAACATTTAATGGCGTTATAGAAAAAAATAAATGAAAATATAGAAACAGAAAATCAAAATATAAACAACCAAATCAAAAAATTAAATGAAATAGAATCAACAGTGCAAGGTCAAACAACAAAATTAACTGATTTAAATACAACAGTAAGCGGCCAAACAGAAAAAATAAAAAAAATAGATGAATTAAAAACAAAAGTAGAAGGCCAAGATACAAAAAGCGATTTATTAAAAGAAGATACAAAATTACAAATCTCAAAATTAGATTATATTATAACAGCCATAAATAACGGTATGGAAGCAGCAGAACAAAAAACAAACAACGCGTTGGAAGCTATAGACGAAGAACAAAAAAAACAAGACACAGCAATAGAAGAACACAACAAACATTTAGGTCAAATTGACATAAAAATTACCGGAATAAAAAGCGAACAAGAAGGCCAAGCTAAAGAAATAAAAGACAACAAAGAAACAGCAGCAACAGAAACAGCAAAACTAGGTGAAGTCGTAAAAGACAACAAAGAAACAGCAGACGCAAACACAGCACAACAAGCTAAACACAATAGAAGATAACAAAAAAGAAACAGACGCAACAGCAGCAAAACAAGCTAAAGACATAAAAGACAACAAAGACAAAGCAGACGCAGACACAGAAGCAGGGAAAAAAATCGCGAATGAAACAAACAACCGACTTGACAACACAATAGACGGAATAAATAAAATTACAGCACGTCAAGAAGACATTAATGTTGGTTTAAGAGACCAAAATAACAACAATAATACACCAGGTGCACCAAGACAATAATTAGTTGATAAAGCTAATAAAAAGAATTAGAATATAGATACATTCAATGTATCTATATTTTTAAAACAAATTAAAAGCTGTTATATAAAAAAAATCCTAATAGGATTTTTTAAGCAATACAAAAAAAATAACAAAATAAAAAAAGCTATATAACAAAAAAACGAGCCCGCACGCTCGTTTTTAAGAACCAAAAATTAAAGATGAATAAAATAATTGATTAATGCAAATACAAAAGTATTTGAAAGTATTATTATTTTATAAAAAGGGATTTAGAAAGATATAAAAAAAACCTTTTTATACTTACATTATATAACAAACAAAATAAAAAACAAAATTAAAAGAATACAATAACAAAATTAAATTTTAATTCAAAAAGACCTTTATTATTTTATATAAAAAAATAAATTATATATACAAATAAAGAAAAACGGAGGTAATATTATTAAAAATTATAATAAAAAAAAGGAGAATATACGTTTTGAATAAAAAAGAACGCAAAGAATTTATAGATAAATTAAAATTAATTATTAAAGAAAAAAACAACTCTTAGGAAATAGTGAAACTTTACAATTTTTCAAAAGATATATTAAACATAAAATAAAAACAATTTACGATTTACAGCCAATATATGATGAGAGTATAAAAATATTAAGGCATCATTGATAAATAAAATAAGGAGTTCCTACTTTAATAAAATAAAACTTTTTAAAATAACTAAATTTTGAAACCAAATTATTTATTAAAAAATACATATTTTGGCTTTTTTTCTTTTATATGTAGAAAGTTAAACAAGAAAAGAGGGTTAAAATATCAAAAGTGATTAAAACAGTATAAACATTAGAAAAAAACAACAGTGAATACCAAAATGAAAAATTTAAAATCGAAAATGATGACGACAAATCACAAGTGGGTATACAAGAAACTATGATATCAGTTAAATTAAATAATAATACAACAAAAATGTTGAAAAAGAACAATGTCTTGTTAACATACATGTCATCTGATTTTAACAACTGCAAATATATTTAAAAATTTGAACCAGTCTTTTAAAATAAGGCCTTTCCTATTTCCTGTTTATTAATTGATTTTTTTTTTTTTTCTCTTTTATTTTTTGAGTTTAGGAAATAAAAAAAATCAAACTCAAATTTTAATTTTTGAGTTTGATTTTTAATGTTAATTTTGTTTTTTTTTTTTTTTGAATTAAAAGTTTTTTTATAAAATAAATTAAAACAAATAAGCTATTATTTGTATAGTTAAATTAAATTTATGTTCAATTTAATTTAACTAAAATAAAAGTATACATAATTGACATTATTTTTATTTAATTATAAAATAATAAAAACATATAGAATAGGTTAAAAAATGAAATTAAATTCATATTTTTTTTTTTTTTATTATAATCATTTTATATTTTTTATTTCATACTAATGTTATAAAATCCAATTTATTTAATAATAAACCTATAGAAACTATATCTAATATCGTAAAATATGATAAATTAGAAGAATTTGAATTTGAATTTGGAAAAATTTACCTTAACAAAAAAATTTTAAAAAATTTAATAAAAAAATTTCCTTATTTATTAGGTGTAAGTTCGCATGAAATAGAACAACAATTGCATAAAAATTATTATATTATATATTCAAATGATCATATTCAATATGATGAAAAAAAACGAAAAATAATGGTCAAAAATATACAAAATTTACTAAATCATCGTATTTTTTTTGCTAAAAATTATATCAAAATTAATCCAGGTTTTTATAAATTTAGAGATATTTATTCAATTAGTTTACGTATTTATTTAAAATTTATAAAAAAAGAAAATAAATACATTATAAAAAAAATAATTAAAATAGTTAATTAAAATATTAAACAATGTATATACAAATATCACCATTACTTTTTGTTTCGTATTTTGGGTTTTTTCTCGGAGGAATTGTGGATATTTTTTCCAAAATATAATCATTTTTGATGGTGAGGAATCGTATCTCTCCGCTTTTTCTTTTAACTTTTCTAATGTCATAATTTCGTCTTTTGTTTCAGGTCTTATTGCCACTTTTACTGCTCGAAAATAAACAGCTATTGGTGCATATTCTTTCTCGTTCTTTTTATCTCTCTTAAATTTAGTTATACAATCCCTGTTACATTCTGAATTATACCCACATGACAAAACTTTTATATTTTCGTCATATCTCTTTTTTAAAATTTTTTCTACTCTTGCTGTTGTACCGTTTTTCTCAAAATATACATCTATTTTTTGCATTTAGAACACCTCTTAATTTTTTTTAAAAATATATTTTTATTTTTGGGTAGTTTTTTGATAATTTAGAACTTTTCAAAGATTAATAAATTTAAAAATTAAAATTATTAATTTTATGCTCTGATTCTAACACAAAAAAAATAAATATCCAATATAAAATAAAAAAAATTTTAAATTTTTAAAAACAAAAAAACAAAGAAAAAAGAACTAAAAAACAAGACTACAAAATTTTATATATAAATTATTGTAGTCTTGTTATATTTTATTTTTTTTATTAACAAATAAAAAAAGGGTTACTTTTGCCGTTGAATTATTTTTATTTATAAAAATCAATAATTTTTTTAAAAATTTTAATTTTTTTTATTTTTTGACATTTATTTTTAGTATTTATTATAGAATATTTAAAACAGTTTTATTTTATAAAAATCGAAAATTATAAAAAACAAATAACTTATATCAATCTAAAAAAATATTATAATTTAAAAATTAAAATAATGATAAAAGTTCTTTTTTGACTCTTTTATAAATAAAGGCAATAATAAAAGATAATATAAACAAAGAAACAAATTTAATAAGTAAATTCCAAAAGACGAATCTCTTGAAACCAAAAACATTTGCTTTCAAATTTAAAGAATAATTTTTATCTAAAAAAACAAATTTGATCCAAGCCATGCTAAGAAGTTGATAAAAAATAAAATGCATAATAAAAATAAAAGTTATAGAAAAATAAATTCTCAATAAAGAATCTTTTTTTTAGTTAAAATAAAACCAGGTAAAATACCCCAAATCAAACCATAAATTAAACTTAAAATAGGATTATATACCCAACGACTAGCACGTGCGCTATACCAAAATGCAATACCCTCTGATAAAAATGCTCCTATAAAAGCGAAATATTTTTTTGAATATAAAGGGATAATAAGCAAAGGAATGAAACATAAAAAATCTACAAAAACAATTGATCCTAATGTTTTTGTGAAAATCTTACCTTTAATGTATTTATTAGAAACAATTTTTATTAGAATAGATAAAGCAGATAATATAGATGCTAGAATGATTTGCCTCAAAATAGATTCATAATGATCGTATTTTTTGTGAATTTTATTTTTCGTAAAAAAATTCTTCATTTACTAATTCGAAGACATAATCACAAATTTTAACTTTATCTTTATCTTTCATACCTTTTTGTTTTAATTCTTTCTCTATCCCTATTTTTTTCAATGAATAAGAAAACTTTTTTAATGATTCGTAATTATTCAAATCTGTTCTATGAAATAATTTTTCTATTTTTGGTCCTTTAACTATAAAATAATTTTGTTCATCTTTATAAATATTAAATTTATCTTCATCTTCTAAGGTAAATAATTTATAACTTTGACGAAGATGTTTATCATCTTGATTTTGGTTATTTTGGTAATCAATCAATAAATCTTTTATTTTGTATATTAAAATTTCTAAATTAAAATGATTCCAAACAGAAGAAGGGATGATTTCTTTATCAATTAAATTATTTTTAAAAGAAGCTAATTTAGCTTCAGCATCTGGTAAATCTATTTTATTGAACAAAATAATTTGTGGTTTTTCTAAAATTTTAGGATTGTATTTTTTTAATTCTTCATTTAATTGACAATATTTTTCGTAAACATCATTATGATCGGCGCTACATATATGTATTAAAACTTTACACCTTTCAATATGTTTTAGAAAATCAATTCCCATACCACGACCTAAATGAGAATCTTTGATTAAACCAGGAATATCAGCTACTGTAAAACTAAAATCTTTTCCACTAACTACCCCTAAAAAAGGTTTTAAAGTTGTAAATGCATAAGAAGCTGCTTTAGATTTGACATTAGAAATAGCAGAAATCAAAGAAGATTTGCCTACATTAGGAAAACCAATTAAACCGACATCAGCTAAAACTTTTAATTCTGTCCTAATAGTTAAGTTTTCTCCTAAATCTCCTTTTTCTGCAAAAGAAGGGATTTTATTTTTAGAATTAGCTAAAGAATAATTTCCTCTTCCGCCCTTACCACCCTTGGCAATAACCAATTGGTATCCATCTTCTAAAATTTCACCAATAAATTCTTGATTTTCGTTATTATAAATTAACGTCCCTAAGGGGACTTTTATAAAAGAATCAAGGGCCTTAGATCCATTCTGGTTTTTGTTTTTACCGTTTTCGCCATTGGAAGCTGTAATTTTTCTTTGATATTGTAATTTAAATAAAGTATTAATTCCTGAATCACCTACAAAAATAACAGAACCGCCATGGCCTCCGTTACCACCTGAAGGTCCTCCGTAAGGAACATATTTTTCTTTTCTAAAAGAAACAATTCCGTTTCCGCCGTTACCAGCTTTCACGAAATTGATTGCTTCATCTATAAAATTCATTTATTATTTTTTTAATTAACTTTTTTTTCGACAAATTGCATAGAAACTTGTTTTTTATTTTTACCTTTAATTTGGTATTTAACTACACCACTAATTAAAGCGAATAAAGTATGATCTTTGCCCATACCTACATTATCACCAGGAAATATTTTAGTTCCTCTTTGGCGGAAAATAATAGCCCCTTTATGTGCATATTGCCCATCAGATAATTTAGCGCCTAACCTTTTAGAATGAGAATCGCGTCCATTACGAGTAGCACCTACACCTTTTTTTGAAGCAAATAATTGAATATTTAATTTTAACATTATATAAAATACCTCTTTAATAAATCAATCTTTAATTTCTTTTAAATATTTAGGATAATTTTTACTTAAATCTTTTAAGTTATATTCTAAATTTAATAATAATTTATTAATTATAGAATCAAATTTTAATAATTGAAGAGAAAAAGAACCTTTTTTTAAAGAATAATTAATATTTGATTGTAATTCGAAAATTTCAATAGCATTTATAGTTATTATGATAGCTGTCGAAACAGAAGCACAAACAATATCATGATTTTCAGGAGCATATAAAGCATGCCCTTTAATGCTTATTTTTTTTATTTTTTCATCTTCTTTAATAAAAAAATATTTGATCATATCGAACTTAAACAATAATTTTAGTAATTAACAATTTAGTATATAACTGTCTATGACCTTGTTTTAAACGATATTTCTTTTTTTTTTTATATTTGAAAACAATAATTTTTTTATTTTTACCCTGTTTAATTACTTTAGCTTCTATTTTAGCCCCATTTATAAATGGAGTTCCTAAAACGCTTTCATTTTTTTCATTATCTTCTATAGCTAAAACTTGATCAAAAACATGTTTTTGATCTACTTCAAGAGGTAATTTTTCAACAAAAATTTCTTGACCTTCACATATTTTTAATTGTTTATTTCCAGCTTTAATAATAGCGAACATAAATAAATACCTATAATTCTTTCTAATTAATAATTTTAGTAATTTTTGTAAATAATGTTTTATTCAGAAAAAATAAATAAAAAAAGACAATAAACAACAAATGATATTGAATTTTTTCTATATAATATATAAATTATTATATAATATAAAATACAAAAAATCCATAGTTATCTTAATAAATTAAATAATATTAATTAATATATTCGTTTAATATTATTGAAAATTAATCTGTTTTATTTAAATTTTCTTTATTTTTCGATAAATAACGATTATTTTTATTTAGACTGCATTCTAAAGAACAACTACCTAAATATTTAATTTCATTTTCTTCACTGCACAAAATTTGTTTATTACAACTAGGATTACCACAATTGATATATCTTTCGCAAGGTTTCTGATCGAAAAAATCTCTTCCTACTATAATATTTTCTTTTTTGTTAACTTTAGTGGCTATTCTTTGATCGAAAACATAAACTTGGCCATCAAATAATTGACCCTGAACTTCTGGTTCTTGGCTATATTTAATAATACCACCTTTTAATTGATAAACTTCATCTAATCCTTTAGAACGTAATAAAAGAGATGCTTTTTCACAACGAACTCCACCAGTACAATAAGTTAAAACTTTTTTATTTTTAAAAAAAGATAAATTTTTGTCAACCCATTCTGGAAAATCACGAAAATTAGAAATGTTAGGGTTAATAGAATTCCTAAAATGACCTAAATTATATTCATAATCGTTTCGAACATCTAAAACAACTACATCTTCTTCTTTTAACGCTTGAAAAAATTTTTTAGGTTCTAAATAACTATCAGAATTACTTTCAGGAAATAAATCTTTATCCAATTTTAAAGCTACTATTTCTTTTCTTACTTTGATAGATAACCTAGGAAATACATGTTTATGATGCGTATCTATTTTAAAATCAATATTTTCGAAACCTTTTATTTTTTTTAAATCTTCCATGTATGTTTCGATGTCTTCTTTTAATCCTGACAAAGTACCATTGATTCCTTCAGAAGAAACAATAATTCTTCCTAAAAGATTTAATTTTTGACAATAATTCCGATGTTCTTCTTTGAATTTTTCAGGGTCTTCGATATGAATATAATTATAATATAAAATAATGAAATAATTTTCTTTTTTATTAGACATTTTAAGATCGCAAATTCCTTATCTTAAAAAAATTTAGATATTATAAAATTTTTTTAAATTTAAAAACATAAATTTATTGTATAAACGCTATATTCATTATAATATAAAAAAGTAATTCTAAAAGAAAAATTTTTATTTAATAAAGGTAATAAATAAAAATATTTAAATTTGATAAAAAAGTAATTTAAAATTTTAAATTTATTTATCAAAAATATCTTTTAATCGATTTTTTAAATAAAAAACACAAAAACCTCCTATAAACAAATTAGTTATGAAAGGAGTTAAATTGAATAATAAAGCTGAAATCAAAATATTTTGTTCTGAAATATGTTTTTTTAATGATTCTCTATAAATAAAAATACTAGATAAAGAAGTAGATAACATTCTTAAAAAATTAATTAATAAAAAAAACAAAAAAAACTCTTTTTGATTATTTTTTTTATAAAAACAGAATCCCGAAAGACTAATAATTAAATTAGGTAATATGTAATCCAAAAAAATAGAAAAATAAATTTGAGTATTATTAAAATTTAAACTTTGGGCTAAAATTGTGAAAGAATAAAAACTTCTTATTAAATGCCAAAGAGTATAAAAAATACAAATAATCAAGCCATTTAAAAAACCTAAAAAATAACCTCCTAAAAAAAGAACAACTAAAGTTAATTTAAAAAATTTTATTTGAAAAATTGAAAAAAAAATATCAATTAGTATTGATATACTAATAAAAAAAGAAGTATCGATTATTTTATATAAAGAAGTTCTTTTCACGAATAAAAACCTCAAGAAGAATATTTTTTAATAATTCTTCTTTTTCTATTAGTTTATTTTTTTAATTTTTGAAAAATATTTTTCCAGAAAAAACAAATTCTAAAAAATAAACAATGGAAGGGATTCCGATCGAAATCCAAATGCCAATACAAGCGCCTACTAAAGTTCCTAAGCTAATTCCGTTAAATCCTTTTTTTAAAACAAATAGAACAACAAAAATAATAATCCCGATAAACATTCCTTTAAAATTAATAAAACTTTGTTCACTTATTTCTGAATTATCTATTTTTTTATCTTGATGTTGTTCAATTTTTTTTGTATTATCTTTAAAAATATCTGAAACATCTTTAAATCCATTATTATCTTTCCAAATTGATCTATTTTCAACATTAAAAGAGACTGTAAAATAAAAAAATATAAAACCTAAAATAATAATTAAAAAACGAAAATATTTATTTTTACGAGAACAATTAGGAACAATTTTATCTTTGAAAAATAAAGTTAATTTCTTACATAAATTCATTATAAATGATATTTTCCTATTTCTATAATTTTTGATATATTATATTTAAATAATATATTAATTCAGAACAACATTTAAATTAAAACCAAAAATTCTATAAATTTCTTTTTTTAAATATTCTTCTGGTAATTCATCTAATAGAATTTCTTTTTTGAAAGAAAGCAAATATTGTTCATGTTCTAAATAATCTAAATTAGATTCATTTAATAAAGTGTTTTTATTTAAACCAAAATCATCAAAAACACCTGCTAAAACTAAATCTTTTAATAAATCATTATTTAAAACCTTTTGGCATCTATTTTTAAAATCAAAAAAATTAACAAATTTTTTCTTAATTCTTTCATTTATGAAAAATGAAGCTATTTCGTTATTTACATTTCTAATCAAAGTCAAAGGTAATACAAGTTTTTCTTTTGATAATTCATAATCTACACCACTAATAAAAATATTAGGAGCAATAATTTTAATTTTATTTGTGTTTTTTATTTTTTTTAATAACATTTCTTTATCATAAGAAATATTTTGATTTTCATTTAAAATAACTGTTAAAAAAGGAACAAGAAAATGAGTTTTCAAATAAGCCATACGATAACTAATTAAAGAATAAGACACACTATGACTTTTATTAAAACTATAATTAGAAAATTTTAAAATATAATCATAAATTTGATTTGCTAATTGTTCAGAATGACCTTTTTGTTGACTGCGTTTGACAAATTCTGATTTAATTAAATTTTTGTCATTATCTGAAATAACTTTTTGAATGATATATTTCATGAAAATTTCTGCTTCGCCAAAATCATAACCAGCAAAGGAAACAGATATTTCCATTATTTGTTCTTGATATAAAATAATTCCATATGTATTTTTTAAAATATGTTCTATATAATTATAAACTGATTTTTCAATTAAAAAATTTTTTTCTGCCTGTTTATTGCGACAATAATCATTAATATAATTGATTTGACCTGGTCTATTCAAAGCTAAAACAGCATTCAAATCTTCAAAATTTTGAGGTTTAATTTTTCTTAAGACCTGTTTGGCCGCTGAAGATTCTAATTGAAAAATATATTCTGTATCTCCTTTTTGTAATAATTGATAAGTTTGGTAATCATTTAAAGGAAATTGTTGCCAAGATATTTTTTCTTCTCTTTGTTTGTTGATTTCTTTTAAAATTTTATCAATTAAAGATAAACTATTCAAACTTAATAAATCTATTTTGGATAAACCTATCTTTTCTAAATAATTAGCATCTAATTGAGTTTGATATTTGAAAGGAGAGTTAGCATGAGGATTTTTTTGAATTGGAATATTTTCTAATAAATTTTTATTACTGATAATAACACCTGCTGGATGTGTTCCTGTAAATTGAGGCATTCCTTTTAATTGAGAAAGAATTCTAATTTGTTTCGGATCAGATTTATTAACTTTTAGATTTTTTTTCAGATAATTAATATAATTAGCATTTCTAACAAAAGATTTAGTAGTTAAAGTGTTAAAAGTGATTATATTAGCCGTATAATTTTCTCCATATTTTTCATAAATATATTTTAAAATAATATTTATTTTATCATCTGGAAAATCTAAATCAATATCTGGTTTTTTATTTCTTTTAGGATTCAAAAACCTTTCGAAAAGCAGATTATAATATAAAGGATCTGCCTCTGTAATGCCTAAACAAAAACAAACTAAAGAACCAGGAGACGACCCTCTTCCAGAACCTAAAAGAATTTTTTTTTCTCTTGTATATCTTACTATATCAAAAACAATTAAAAAATAATCTTCATAATGCATATCTTTGATAATTTTTAATTCTTTTTGTAATCTCTTTAAATAAAGAGGAAATTGAGAAGAAGAAACAGAAATTTTTTGTTTCAAAAAAGAATTTGTTATTTCTTCTAAATATGCAAAAGAATTTTTTGTAGAAGAATCTTTCCATATAGGAAGTCCAATGTCAGAAGGAAAAAGTTTATTATATTGAATTTTATCCATGAAAGAATTTAAATCTAGAAAACATTCTCGATAATCACTATCATTATAATAATAATTATATTTATTTTGAATTTCTTTTAGATTCAAAAATTGAAAAGACATCTTTTCATCTGAAGAATTTTGTGAATATTTCCAAGGATTATTTAATTCCAATAATAATTTATGCCCTTCTTCTTGTTCAGGTTCCAAAAAATTAGTTTTATGAGCTGGAACTACAAAAATTTTTAATTTTTTTATTAAAGGTAAAAAAATATCAACAAACATTTCTAAATTTTGTGATTGTAAAGACAAGCCAACAAAGAAAAAATTTAAATTATTTTTTAATTGAGTTAAAATTGGTTCTATTAATATAGGATAATTTATATTAGAAAGTTCGAAATCTATATTAGATAAAACAAAAAAGAGACCTTCTTGAAATTGTTTTAAAATTTCTAAAGTGATATTTTCTTGTTTGATTTTGATTAAATTAGATATTTTAATTAAATTATTAATTCCTATATCATTTAGAGCATAAATTAAGAAATTAATTCTTTTATCTTGATCAATAATTTCTTTTAAAGATAAAAATATTTTCATTCCTAAGATGGGTTTAATCTTGTGTTTTTGACAAAGTTCAAAAAAATTAACCATTCCATGCAAATTTTCATGATCACTTAAAGCTAAAAATTGATATTGATTTTCTTTTGCTTTTTTAACTAGAGATTCTAATGAAGGAATACTTTCCATAATACTATAAAAACTTTGAAGATAAAAAACACCTATCATTTTGGAACCTCTAATGAAATAATTTTTTTGATAATTGCAAAATAAAAAGAATTTTAAATATCTTTTATTTTTTTGATTTTTGTATTATTAGCGAAATGTGGGAATAAAATCACATCTCTAATATTAGAAGTGTTAGTTAACAACATAACCAAACGATCTATTCCTAAACCTAAGCCTCCTGCGGGTGGCATTCCATATTCTAAAGCTTCGATAAAATCTTGATCTAACTCTTCGGCTTCACTATTTCCTAATTGTCTTTCTGCTAATTGTTCTTGAAAACGTTTTTCTTGTTCTATAGGATCGTTTAACTCACTAAAGGCATTAACTAATTCTTTCCCAGCTATAAATAATTCAAATCTATCCACTAATGCTTCATTTTCAATATTTTTTTGTGCTAAAGGACTTACTTCATAAGGATAATTATAAATAAAAGTTGGCTGAATTAAATTCTTTTCAACAAATTCTTCAAAAAAAGAAACTATAATATGACCTTTAGTATGAAAAGATTTTACTTCAATATTATTTTCTTGAGCTAATTTTTGGCATTGTTCTAAAGTCATTTCTTGACGAAAATCAATACCTGTTTTTGTTTTGATTATATCAATCATATCAAATTTATCAAATTTATTAAAATTAATCGAATGTTCTTGATAATCAAATTCTAAACGTCCTAAAACTTCCATACAAATCTCTTTTAAACAAGATTCGATTAATTCCATAAGATCTTTCATATTTGAATAAGCTAAATATGCTTCTATTGTTGTAAATTCTGGATTATGAGTAGCATCAATTCCTTCATTTCGAAAAACTCTACCTATTTCATAAACAGCATTTATCCCACCGACTATTAATTTTTTTAATGGTATTTCGGTAGCTATTCTTAAATAAAAATTAGATTCTAAAGCATTATGATAAGTGATAAAAGGTTTAGCGGCTGCTCCACCAAAAACAGAATGTAAGATAGGTGTTTCTACTTCTAAAAAACCTTTATTATCGAAAAAATTTCTAATCATTTTTATTATTTTTGTTCTTATAAGAAATTTTTTTCTAGTTTCAGAGTTTATAATAAGATCAATATATCTTTTCTTTCTAATATACTCTTTATCTTTTAAACCTTTATATTTATCTGGCAAAGGCATTAAACTTTTGCTTAAATGAACTAAATTAAAAGCTTTTACACTTAATACTCCCGTTTTAGTTTTGAATAAGCAACCTGTAACTCCTACAATATCACCTAAATCTATTTTTTGATAAATATTAAAAGCTGTTTCAGAAACTAATTTTTTATTTAAATAAATTTGAATAGAATCATCAAAATTTTGTAAAAGAAAAAAACCTGCTTTTCCTTGGCTTCTATTAGTAACGATTCTACCTGCGATATCAACTTTAATCTCCTTTACGGATAATTCATCATGACTACAAGATTCATATTTATTTAATATATCTAAAATATTGTTTTTAACAGCAAAATAATTACGAAAAGGGTCTACATTTAATTTTTTTAATTCTTCTATTTTGTTTCTTCTAATGACATATTGTTCTGTTTTCTTTTTTATAATCATAAACTTTATTAATAACCTTTTTTATTTTTTTAATAAAAATAATGAATTCGAATATATTATGTTATTTATATTTTTTTATTTAATTATTTATTAAATTAAAAAATTCGAAATAATGATAATTTTTATTTATTAAAAAAATAAAGATCATTTTTTTAATAAATAAAATTCAAATATCTATTCATATATAATTATAAATTATAATATATTAATTGTAATTATTTTATATTTAATTCTGAATAAACAAAAAAAGAATCTTTTAAAAAAAGATTCTATTTTAAAAAATAACACGAATAAGCCATGTTCTGTTCTTGTTTTTTTATCAAAAACAAGTGTGATCATTTATCTCTACTTTTATTTCTAAAAATAGTATAAAAACCAATTATAAAAATTTACATTAGGAAAAACTGATTTTTATATGCTCCTACCATAATTTTGGATTGTTAGCTTGAGGGGTTTACCGCGTTTCACTTAATTATTTCTAATTAACTCGTCTCTGTGGCACTTTATTTTTTATTTTCATAGACTTTATTATAAACAATATATAATATGTCTTTAGAATTTAAAAAGCCGTTGCTTGAAAAAAATCAAACACCTTAAGTTATTTTTTCCTTAAGCACAAACACTACATGCTTTCCTACGAACATGTGCTAACATGGACTTTCCTAAACTTAATTTTATCACTTGAATAAAATTAAACTTCGATCACCACTTTGTTATCTTTTAACAATAATATTGTAACAAAAATTTATATAAAAAAACTATTTAATTTTTAATTATTGTAATTTTAATTATATATAACAACGAATAAAGATTTTTTTCAAAAAATCTAAATAAAAAAATAATACAATCAATTAAAACTGAACTGCCATTCTATATTATATACGGTATTGTAAAAATAATAATTTTGTTTAATCAATATAAAATACGTACTATTTATCAACAACTATTTTTAATAAATAATACAAAAACGAACGTTAATATTTTTTTCACCTTATTCAATTTATTTTTTGAATATTTTTTGCTTTCTTTTTATAGTTAAACAATATTCGCGACCGTTTAGATTACATTAATATTCCGAATTTAATATTTATAATAAAAAAGTAAAATTAAATATTTTATTTTTATTTTTTTATTAAATTTACATATATAAAATATAATTTGATGTTATAAATTTTTTTATTTTAATCTTTTAAGAATATAATGAATATCCTTAAAAAAATCAAAAAACAGAAATACTTTTTTTTATATAGAAAAAACTTATACTTTTTAACTATTTTTTTAGTTTAAAAAATATTTTATTTGGTTTTTAGGAATAAATAAATTACAAAATTTTAATTTTGTTAGTTTTGTATGAAAAAACATTACTTTTTCATTAATTTTATTTTTTAATTATTGTTAAAATAGAAATTATGAAAAATAAAATAAACAATAAAAAAAATTGAATTATTACAAAAGTTTTCTAACTTATTAATTTTTCTAATAAAATATTATTTATTTTTTCTTTAACTTCATCAACTTGTTTTTTTAATTCATTGAATTTTTTTAGTTCTGGATTTAAATAATTATTATATTGGAATAGTTTTTCTTTAGAAAAAGGAATAACGGCGTTTAAAAAAATTTCTTCATGAACTCGTGTTTGAGCTGTGCCTTTGTCATTTTTACGAAAATATTCAATCAACAAAGGTGTATTTAAAAGGTGAGTTAGTAAATTTAAACTAACCATGAATAATTAGGATTTAATTTAAAACAAACAAAATCTCTAGAATAAACACCTCCGCGTATATCATTATTAATTTTTCCAAAAGCTCCATTACAAGCTCCTAATTTAGAATAACAAAAATTTTCATCCAAAATAATAAATCTGGATTTTTAACCTTTTTTTCCACCTATATCTTTGCCTTTTAAAAATTTATTATTGCCTCTTTTTTTAATTCCGTACCCATTACTTTGAATAGTGATTTGAAAATACTCTTTTTCTGATTCAAGTTTAATAGGAACTCGTGAAATAGTTAAAATATCTCGAAGAAATACGGAATCAAGAGTTTTAATTTCAAATAAAGGTTGAAAAGAAAAATCTTGTTGTGCTATTTTATCATAATTAAAATTTTGGCGATTTAAAGATGTTGGATCTTTAATATTTTATCTAAACTAAATCCAACATTATCAATATAAATAAATTCTAAATTACCTTTTATTCCTTGATATTCTAAATATAAAATACATGTCTTAGCATTAGTATAAGGTTCGAAAACACCTTGAGGTAAGGAAAAGATTTTTACATCATAACTACTGATAATAAATTTCCTTGTATCTTTTAGATTTTTATGAAAAATAAATTGTTCAGGAACAATAATACAAGCTCGAGAACTTAAATTTTTACTTAAAGCGTCTAAACAATGTTGAACACAAATAGAATTACCATTATTACTCGAAATATCGTATAAATTATTTGTATTATTGCCAAATTTCATATTAAAAGGGATATTGGTGATGACGATATCATATTGATTAGTTCTTTTGTGAATTAAAGAACCGCCTTTTTGTTGAACAACATTAGCATGACCATCTCCTACTAAAATCATATTCATTTTAGCTACATAAGCTATTGAATTAATATCAGCACCATAAATAGAATTTTCTTTTAAATTTTGTAAAGCTTTTTTGTCATTTTTGTCTATTTGTTTTTTTATATATTCAAAGACATTGATTAAAATTCCGCCTGAACCACAAAAAGGATCATATATTTTTTCTCCCGGTTTCAGTTCTACTAAATCACACATAAAACGAATAATATTACGAGGAGTAAAATATTGAGCTAAATCATCATTTAAACCACGATAACCTAAAAAAAATTCAAAAGCACTCCCTTTAACGTCAAGTGATGTGTTTATAAAATCAATTTCGCTTAATTTTTCGACAATATATTTTACTTCTTTAGCGTGATGTTTAACATCCAGTTTTAATTCTTCTCCGTATTTATTCATTTGATATTTTTTATTTAATTTTTTTAAATTTCCATTAATGATATGAATAATATCTTCTTGAGAAGCATTAACAATATTTGTCCAAATATTATTAATCTTGTCTTTTTCAGAAATTAAACGCAAAAATAATATTTTACAAAATTCAGTAAATCTTTCGTCTCCTTTTTTTAAACCTGTTGCCCAAAGAACATCTTCTAATTTTTTTAATTCTTGAATAAATTGATTTTCAGATTGAATTTTTTTACCAAAATTAAAATTAATTTTATAGTTATCGACAAATTTTTCTAAATCTTTTTTTTGCACAAAATCAACTAAAGGAGTGTCGCCAAATTGAAGTTCTTCATTAAAGAAAAGATGTTTAGAAAATAAACGATATCCATCATAGCTAAAAATTAATTTAATTCCTAATTTTTTAGCATATTCTTCTGCTTGTTTTTCTGCATTTAACAAATTAGAATTTGGCTTTTTAGTTTCAATAATAGCTAAGGGTTCGTTTTGTCGGGAATAAATAATAAAATCTGGTTTTCTGCCAGCTAATTTTTTTGATTCCTCTTTATATTTAGGTTTTTGTAAATAAACATCTTTATCAGGATTTTGTATATCAGTGATATATCCTAATGATTCTAATTTTTTAATAACTTTATTTTCTACATCACGTTCAGTATTATTTAAGTAAATTGACATATTATTTCATCATCTATCTAATTTTTAGTTTGTTTAATATTAGATGATTCAAGTTTTGTTTTAGGAGATTTAGTTTGTTCTGATATATTTTTTTCTTCGACTGTTTCTTCTGTAGTAGTATTTCTTAAAGTTTGTGGATATTCAAGAGTAGTTGGCTTATTGAAGTTCCGATATACTGATGAAAAAATCGCAATGATAGCTGTATGGGTTCTCCTAATTACATTTTTTTTTGTTTGATATTTCATATTTAGAGTTTTAATACCTTTTCTGAAGTTTATTTAAGTTAAAAAAAATTTTTTAACTTTTAAAAATAATAATTTTAATTTTTTTATTATTTTATATAAGAATTTTAGAAAAAAAAAAAAAAACAACTTATATATATTTTTTGAATAATAAGTTTGAAATATTTCTTAATCTTATCTTATACAAAAGAAAAAAGTCGAATCAGTTATTTTTAAATAAATGATTTGTCTTTTGGCGTTCCCTCTAGCCAAAAATAAACGTTTTTTTTTAAATTGATGAATAATTTTTTATTAAAAGATAATGAATTTTTATACTAATTGATTATAGATTTTTTTATTTTTAAAAAATTTTCGAATAACACTTTTCTTAATATTATCTTTTTTAATATTTTTATAAAATATATGAAAATTATTTTTTTAATAATTAGTTTTGAAGATTTTTAAAAAAAAATATTGAAATTTTTCGAATCCTAAATTTTTTAAAAATCGATGATTTGACTTTTTTTCTTTTACATAAGATAAGATTAAAAAAGATTTCGAAATTATTATTCAAAAAATATATATAAGTTGTTTTTTTTTTTTTTTGTCTAGAATCTTTATGTAAAATAAAAAAATCTTTTTTAATTTACATAAAATCAATAAAAGGTATTAAAACTCTAAATATGAAACCTCAAAAAAAAATATATCTTTGGGCAGTATCTGCGGTTATTGTCGTAATTTTTGCATTAGGATATTGGCACTTCACTAAAACAACGACTCCAAATAATCCTAATACAAAAAAAATAGTTGAAAAGCAAAATAAATTAGAATCACCAAACGCTGAAATACAAAACCCACAAGAACCACAAGAAACACAAAGTCCACAAGATTCAAAAGAAAAACAAAACCCACAAGAAATACAAGAAACACAAAGCCCACAAGATTCAAAAGAAAAACAAAACCCACAAGAACCACAAGAAACACAAAGTCCACAAGATTCAAAAGAAAAACAAAACCCACAAGAAATACAAGAAATACAAAGTCCACAAGATTCAAAAGAAAAACAAAACCCACAAGAAATACAAGAAATACAAAGTCCACAAGATTCAAAAGAAAAACAAAACCCACAAGAAACACAAGAAATACAAGAACCACAAGAAACACAAAGCCCACAAGATTCAAAAGAAAAACAAAACCCACAAGAAATACAAGAAACACAAAGCCCACAAGATTCAAAAGAAAAACAAAACCCACAAGAAATACAAGAAACACAAAGCCCACAAGATTCAAAAGAAAAACAAAACCCACAAGAAATACAAAGTCCACAAGATTCAAAAGAAAAACAAAACCCACAAGAAACACAAAATAAACAACCTAAACATATAAAATCGGGCAAGAGCGGATTCATACGTTCTTTAACAAACTTATTCAAGACACCCAAAAACAACAATACAAACAAGGAGCAGATAGAAACCAAGGAACAAAAGACGACCAACAATTACCAGACAGAAACCAAAAGAAACAAGACCCACAAGAAATAGATAGAAAAATAGTAATTCAATCAACACAAAATAAACAATCTGACTATATAACAAAGGCGACATCATACATTCTTTAAAAAACTAAAGCAAAAGTAAAAAAAATAACGTTGAAATAACAATTGAAAAATCAAACACAAAATATTTAAAGATAGCCCAAAATATTTAAAATTTTTCGACAAAACTAAACCAACAATAACTAAAAATATTTATTTAAAACAGTTAAGTAAATTTAAATAATTAAATATCTTTTAAAGATCTTCAAACGGAAGGTCTTTTTTTATACCTAAATTTATTATCAAAGTAACGTTAAAAAATTAAATTAATCGTTTTCAAAGAAATTAATAGTAGTAAGAAAAAGCACTTTTATTTTTTAATACAATTTTCTATTTTAAAATTGTTCTGAAATGCTTAAAATTAAGTTGGGTTGTGTTCCATCAAAATAGAACCAGTTGGAAAGTTCAAAAATTAAAAAAGTAAACTATTTATTAATTACTATTATCGTAACATAAAAAAAATAAAATGTCAAGTAAAAATTAAAAATTTTATAAATTTATTTTAAAAAATTTAACTAAACAAAGAAAAAAAGAAAAAGAAAGAACCAAAGAAAAAGAAAAAAAGAAAACATATGTTAAAAAAAAAAAAAATAATATATATATATTATTTTTAAAAATCTTGAATCTTGTTTTTTTATTATAACAAAAAATATATATTTTGTCAAATATTTTTTTTAAAAAAATTTAAAAAAAAGCAAGATTTAAAAAAAAAAAAAACAAGATTCAAGATTTTTAAAAATATTTAAAATTTTAAAAAAAACAAGATTCAAGATTTTTAAAAATATTTATTAATCAATTTTTTTTATATAAATTTGATTAAAAAAATTAAATAAATAACAAAATAATTAAAAATGGCGGAATGTTCGGTCTAATTTTAAGATATCATCAAAAATGACAGCTTTAAAGGTGTCTATTCTTTATTAAAAAGTATCTAGTAATAGTATTCTACTTAAAATTAAAAAAAATGTCTTATTTAAGTTATTTTGCCTCTCATAGAGAGAATTTATAGTTTATTTTAACCTCTATTTTATTGTTTCTAAATTTTTTATGAAAATTAAATTAAATTTTTTTGTTTTGGCTGAATATTTTTTTCAATGAGGTATTCAAAAAGAAAACCAACAAGTCAAGCCCTCATTATTATTTGAGAGCGTTTTGTTGGTTTTCTTTTTGATATTTAAAATGGTAAAACCACAAAAAGCCTCTATTCTCTTTTAAATCAAAAATCTTTTTTTATTATAAAGGAATTTTTGATTAAAAGTTGTTTTTTTTCATCTCTCTTTTTGTGGTAAATTGTTTTTATTTTTCTTTGGTATTCATTTTCTCTGTATATAAAGTAATATATTGTTTTTTTGGATTAAAGTGAAGGTAGTAAGTAGCGTTTCTACCTTTTTCCCATCTTTTATTTTGTTGTAAAGGACATCGAACTTCATTGACGTAAAAGTCTTTATCTTCTTCTAATAAATATTTAGGACCTTTGTATTTCATTTGGATAGTGTCGTCGATACTGATAAAAGAATTGTTAAATTTAGAATCTTCCTTACTTAAACTATCTATATCAAACTGTGAACATACAAAATAACTCATTTCACTACCTCCAAGACCTTTATAAGGAGGCATTTTATTTGTATAATACCAATTATTGAAAGGTTCTCTAATAAAAGGCGCTAAATCTTTAGGAATTTTATCTTTGTATTGACATTGATCGAAACCGTTGAAACGACTCAAAATATAAGTTTTTTGAATAGGTGTCTTATCTTTATTTGGTTCTAAATATTTTAAAGTTCCTTGTTTCCATTCTTTATATTGATCTTCGCATTCTTTACGATAAGCTAAGATTTCTCCTTTAGTTTTCTTAATTCCTAAAAGATTATCTAAGGCTTCATCTAAATCAGAAGATAACATGACTTCATGATTTTGATTTTCAAAGGCGAAACGGTCATAATTCGTAGCCGCTTCCGTTACTAATTTAACCCAATCACGATTGGATAAAGTTTTCTCTTTGATTTCTATATTTATTTTATGTTTTTGAGCTTCTTCTTGAGCTTCTTTTTGAGCTTCTTCTTGAGCTTCATTATTAATTTTTTCTAAATGCTTATAAGCTCTTGTCACTAAACTTTCTAAATGATTAACAGCGTGATAACTTAAACGATAATTATTTTTTAACATAAACCATTTTAAAAAACCAGGTGTTTCTTCTTTTTTAAAAGAATCTATTTTAATTTCTTTTTGAAAACGACTTCTTAAAGCGCCGTCAATTTGTTCTAAATGGTTAGTACCACCCATTAAAATAATTTTTTTATCAGTTCTTTTAAAACCATCTAATTTTAATAATAAATTATTAATAATGTTTTTAGAAGTTTGATTAGCGTTTTTATCTTCACGATTCGCTAACCCACTAATTTCATCAATGAAGATAATTGTTTTCTCATGGGATTCAGCTTCGGCCCAAATCTTTTCTAATTCTTCATTACCTTCTCCGACATAGGTTTTATCAAATTGAGAAGGATCGACAGAAATATAATGAGCGTCTACTTCACCGCTTAATGCTTCCATTAAATGACTTTTTCCTGTTCCAGGAGGTCCATATAATAAAATACCCATGGGTTTTAAATTCCGATAACCAATAATATGTTTTTTGGCATTAAAATAATGAATAATATTAGCGAATTGTTCTTTTTCTTCTTCCATACCATAAACATCTTGAAATGTTTTTTTCTTTTTCTTTTCTTCTAGAGGCGTATTTTCTTTGAAAGCTTTCATTTCTCTTTCAATTTTTTTAATTCTTTGATCAAAAGATAATAATTGTTGATCTAAAAATAATTGATATTTTTTTAATTTTTTAATTTCTTCATCATTATTTTCATTTTGAATTAATAAACTTTGAATTTGTTTTTTTTCCGCTTCATTATAATTCATGG
This sequence comes from 'Prunus avium' virescence phytoplasma, assembly GCF_050916135.1. NCBI lineage: Bacteria > Bacillati > Mycoplasmatota > Mollicutes > Acholeplasmatales > Acholeplasmataceae > Candidatus Phytoplasma > 'Prunus avium' virescence phytoplasma. The sequence goes on from NZ_CP069156.1 coordinate 451,084, forward strand.
CCTCAGTTAAAAGATTAATTTCTTCTTCAAAGTCTTTTAATTGAGTTACTTGAGTGAAAACTTTTTTTTGTTCCTTAATAGTTGTTTCATTTTCAGTTTTCTTTTGATGCAACGCTTTTCTTTCTTCGATTAAAGTCAAAGTTGCTTGATTTAATTGGTCTTTCTTAGTTTGAATGTCGGCATGTTGACTTTTTAAATCTTTCATTTTTTGTTCTAAAATTTTTTTCTCATCAACCGATAATAATTCTTTTTTAAGTTCTTCTTCTTGAGTTTGAATTGCTTTTTGTAAATAACCTAGTTGAACCATATAATCTCTTAATTGACCCATTTTTAAACGGATTTCTTCTGATAAAAGCTTATCTTGAGTATTAATTTGTTCTGCTTCATTTATTTTTTGTTGATTTTCCGCTTCTAAATCTTTTAATCTTTTTTCTAACAAAGATAAAGTTTCTTGATTTTCAACATTATTAAGAGGAGATGTATTCTTGTTAGTAACAACCTTGTTAGTATTTAACCCATAATAAAGACTCAATCCTATAATTAAAAAACTTAAAAAAATTAAAAAACTAAAATAAATTTTTTTCATAAGAGTCATATAAAGCCTCCTTTCTTTTTTGAATTATTCATCGACATCATAATATAAAGTTCGATGTTGTCCTGTTCTTTTCTCATATAAATCAATTTTTTTTAAAGATTTAATATGATTAGTATTCCATAAAACGCCTTCTTGTTCGTAATTATAAAAAGGAAATTTTAATTTAAAATCATAATTAAAGATGACGAAAGGTTCTTTAATTTTTTGATTAATCGGATAAACACCAAAAATCTTATCTTTTTGAATATCTTTAATAACGATTTTATCGATTGCCAAATAACTTGGTCCTCCAAAATTAGTTCCTTTATCATAAATAATTTCTAAATGGTAATTTTCAGGAATAAAAGGTATTGGTTGGGGAGAATAAGGTTTATTCATACTCCAAAAGAAATATAAATGAGAAGCTCCATTACCCATGTTCTTTAAATCTTCTAAAGTATACTTATCATTTTGACCCTCTCTACTTCCTCCTTCAAAATAAGCTAATAAAAATTTTTCAGGAGGAGGTTCTTTAATCCGAAAATTAAAAGATACTTGGTTATCAATATCAGAAGTATTATATAAAGCATAACTAAAATGAGTTTCAAATTTTTTATAAGGAAAAAAATATTTTAACCAACCCAAAACTTCTTTCATCCCTGTATTTTCACCTAAATAAACATCATAAACTTCTAAATGTTCTAAGTGTTCTTTTTTAATAGGTATAACGGATTGATAATAAAAACGATCAATTTCTGAAGAAGCTGGTTGAAAATTATTGTTTAAAAGTATTTCTTTTTCTTTTGAAATCTCAGAAAATACAGTTTTTGGAGATATTATTTTTTCTTGAGGAGATAAATAATAATAAGCAATTCCAATGCCTAAATAAAAACAGAAACATAAACTATAAAGAGACAACCAAAAAGAAAATTTGTTTTTCAATTAATTTAAAGTTTCTAATTGTTGTTGACAAATTTCTTTATGTTTGATAAAAAGTTGTTTTAAAGCTTCATCTTTTTCCATTTCTATGTCCTCTGTTAAAGCTTCAATTTTATTTTTTAATTGCATTTTAGTAATTAAATTATTAATTTCTTGATTGATTTCTATTATACGTTTTTCAATTTCTGTTTGTTTGGTTTCTAAAGGAGTTTTATCGGCAGGAGTTAAATTAGGTTTTTTTAATTTTTCTTTTAAATCTTTTAAAATATCATTTTGTAATTCATCTTTTTCAGTGAATAATTTTTGTTTTTCTTTTAAAGCTAAAAATTCTTTTTCTTTAGTTAATTTTTTTTCCGCCAGCTGATGTTTTTTAGCTAAAGAAGTTTCCTTTTTAACTTCATTTTCTTTTAATTCTTTTTCACATTCTTGAATATCAGTTTCTAAATGATTCATATAAGTTTGAAAAGTAATGAAATTTTTTAAATTTGTTTGTTTTTCTTGTTGTTTTTTCATAATTTGTTCTAAATTATTTTTAGTTTCAGGAGTTAAATTTTCTTTGTTTAATTCTTCTTGGAGAGTTTTCATTTTAATTTCTAAAGAAGTTAAATCCTTATTTTCTTGTTGACAAGGTATTATAAGATATTCGTTTCTATTTGAGGTTTGGTCGTCATGTAAAAATAACTTCCTAAAACGATAATTAAAAGACTACAAACACCTAAAAGGATGAATGAACCTTTTTTAGATATTCTTATTCTTTTTCTTTTCAGAGTATTATTGTTAATGTTTTGGATTGCCATATTTTTTTCTTTTTTTCCTTTACTTTTATTTATTTAATTATTTAATAACTTTTGTTTTCATGATTAATTACAGATAAATGATTATGGGCTTCTTTTTCCAGAATGATATCTTTTTTCAATTTCTCATTTTCTTTCTCTTTTTCATGTGGGTTAATATGAAGGTTTTTAATAGTTAATGATAAATCTTTTAATTGTTTATCTTTTTGATTAATTATTTTTTCAATGTCTTTTAAAAGATTTTTGTTTTTTATTTCAGGATGAGGACGATAGATTTTATTATCTAACCATTTAAGAATAAATAAATTAAAAACGCTGCCAAGAATAAACCCGAATGCAAAAGCTAAACCAATCATAAAAGACCAATTATTCATTCGCTTCTTCCTCCTCTCTTTCTTCCTGAAAAGGAGTTTTCTTGATCCTTATTTTCTTTTCTAATTTGATTATTTTGGCTGCTAATTTTTCTTTCTTTTGTTCTAATAATTGTTTTTTTAATTCCATTTTATCTTGTTTCTTTAATAATTTAGTAATGTTTTCTTGATAATAATGAACTGCTTTTTTTGGTTTGAAGAAACCTATCACAAACATTATTGGAAAAGATAAAATATTTTTTACTAAAAGAAAAAGAGGTTTAAAACCAATTAAAAAACTGGTAACTAAAATATTAGTGGCGATAAAATCTAATCTGCGATTTAAAATTTCCGCTACTGTAAACCCATGAAACCAATCTTTCATAAAAGTAAACATACCAAAAAAAGGAGTTAATAAAAGCCACATCATTAATTGTTTCCTTTGACTTATTTAATTTTTTTTAACAGTGATTGAATTTGTTCTACAATTAAATAATTTGTATTATTCACTTTTGGAGACAATATGTTTTTATTGTTTTTTGTTTTAGCTTTTTTTGGATTAGTTGTTTTTTTGTTTCGAATGTTCTTTGTTTTTGTTTTATGGTTTTTTTTAATAAAAGGCATTTTTTCCTTCTTTCTTTTTAACTTTTCCGCTTTATAAAAGAATATAAAGTCAAAAAGGAGATTTTTTTTAGTTTAAAAAAACCTTATATTCTTTTATAAAGCGGAAAAGTTAAATTATTTTGATTTATTTAAATTAAGTTAATTTAATTTTTTTAACCGCTTGTTTTAAAGTATTTGAAATTTTAAATTTGACAACTGTAGATTCAGGATAATAAATTTTTTTTCCTTTAACATTTGTTAATTTTCCAGCGGGCTGAGTTTTTAAGACAAATCTTCCTAAACCTACTGACAAAATTACTTTTGAATAGTTAGTAATCGCTTTGGTTAATTCTTGTTCGAAGATGTTATAAAAAGCTTCTGTTTCGGTAATGGTAACTCTACCTTCTTTAGCTATTTGTGTAATTAAATCAGCTTTCGTAAAACAAAATTTTTATTCTTTTTTTGGATAATGTTTTTTATTTTTTTTGTTTTTAATAGACATGGTTTAATTCCTTTTTTCTTTTCTTTTTCTTTTTTGTTTAAAATCTAGATTAAAAATTTGTATATAAGTTTGATAATCATATTCTTCGGTTTCCTGTAATATACGTTTATCATTATATTTATATTCGAATACTTTAGTTATTTTATTATTGTTGTATAAAAATTTTTTTAAAAGTAAGCTTTCAAAATAAAAATTCTCTTCTTTTTTAATAGTGTTTTGGTTATCTTCAAAAATAATTTCTAACATTGGCCCTATCATAATTTATTTTCAACTCCTTTTATTTTTATTATTTTCTTATTTATATTTTGTTTTGTGTTTGTCATCTTTAATCTTCTTTTCTGCTTTCATTAATGTTTGATATTGTTGTAAAATTTTTTGATATTCCTGAGCTTTAATTTTCATCTCTTCAATAAAAGAAGATTTTAAAAATACTTCTTGGAGATAATGTTCTTGAGGATTAAAGTACACTAAAAAAAAGGCACTTTTACTTTCGGAACAAAATAACCCACATTGGATTTGAGCCCAATAATAAGAAGGTATAATGTCTTTTTCAAAAAATCTTTCCATGAAGAACTATTTTTATCCAAAGGACATTTTATTTCTAACATCGTCTCACTTTCTGCATGATATCCATCTAACGAAGCGGAAAAAATATCTCTGGTAAATACTGCGGGTTTATAATTTCTTTTTGTTTTCACTGAAAAAAATAAATTCGCTTTTGGTTCGGTTTTTTTACCATGTTCCATCGCGGGATTAGAAATAAAGGAACTACCAAATAATTTTTTTTTAATTAAGTCTTCTTTGGTTTCGTAAGGATTGAGACCCATAATGGTTCCTATTTCAGAAGCGTTCACAAAATTTTTACGATGTTGAAACCAGGCCCAACTATTCTGTTTTAAATTAATTTTCATTTTAAAACTCCTTTTTGAGATTGATTTAAATTATTATGAGTCAAATCTAAATTATAAAATTGGCACATTTTTTTGAGTTTATTAATGATACGAAGGGCTTTTAGAATTTGATTATTATCATTAGTAATTTTTAAATGTTCTGACAATTGTGAAGGATTTAAATTACTACTAATAAAAGTAATTAATCCTTTTTCTTGACGAGCGTTTAAAAGAGGATATAAAATATCATCGCGAAAATAAATGCTTAAATTTTCCGCTCCCAAATCATCTAAGAATAAATAAGGAATATTTCTTAAATGATCCATTTTGTTATTTAATTCTTCATCAAACCATCCTGGCTTAAATTGTCTAGGTAAATCTGGAAGGAAAAGAAACAAAAAATCTTTTTTTTCTTTAAGAAAATATTGCATTATTAATTTAAAGAAAAATGTTTTACCAGTATTAAAATCGCCATAAAGATATAAACTAGGTTTTGTTTGTTCACTTTCGAAATAATTCCAATATTTTTTAATAATCTTGTTATTTGTAAAATTGGCTATATTCATCGTTTTTAATTTTTCTAAATTCAAACTTTGATTAAATAAAGAATGGATTTTTTGAAGCTTATTTTGAAAATGATAAAATATAATTTGATCTGTCTCTTTATAAAACATCTGCATATATGATTTCTTTTTTAAAATCAATTGATAACCAAAAGGTGTTTCTTTTTTAGCTTTTAAATATTTTCCGATAGTGATTAAATCTTCTTCATGATAATCTTTACCATAAACCCAACCTTTTAATTCAAGTGAAGTTTTGATTTTATTTTTAATTTCTTCTTGATAAGAAAGAATGATTTGATTATTTTGTGTTTTTGTCATCAGATATCATTATCTCTCCAAAAAGTTTTTTTCGGTTTCTTTCAATTAAATCATCCCAACCATCTTCTTGAGGTGCTTCTCCAAAAACTTGTTGATATAATTTTTCATTTAAAGCGACCATTGTATTTATTTCAGGTTCTTGTTTTAAATATAAAATTTTCTTTTGAAGATCAAAAGTATATTTCTTAGTCATTTGTAAATTCATTTGAATTTTAAAAGGTGGACTTTTTATTTTTTTCAAAATTACCAGTATTTCATAAAGGTCAGCATAATTAAGATATAAAGTTTGGTTATTCACGTTATAATTAGTTTTTTGATTAAATAAACGAATTTTAAAATAATTTTGTTGAATTAAAAAATTAATGATTTCTTTTAAACCATATAAATATTTATTCATTTTTGAAATCTCCTTTTTCAGTTTGACTTATTTCGAAACAAAAAAAATAAGTCAAACTATTTTTTTAATAAATAGTTGACTTATTTTAACTTTCCAACTGGTTCCATTTTAGTGAAGCGGGACATTGATAATTTCATATCTTTTCAAACTAAGAAAACATTTTTTAATTTAAAAAAATATTTAAACTTTTCGAAATAATTTCTTATTTTTAAAAAATATTTATAAATTTTTTTTACCTCGTAACTTTATATAGGAAATTAAACAGAAATAAACGTTTTTTTTTAAAATTAATGCGTAATTTTTTATTAAAAGATAATGAATTTCTACTAATTAATTATGTTTTTTTTTTTTTTTTAATTTTAAAAAAATTTTCGAATAACTCTTTTCTTAATATTATCTGTTTTAAAGATTTTTATAAAAAATATGAAAATTATTTTTTGAATAATTAGTTTTAAAGATTTTTAAAAAAATATTAAAAGTTTTCAAAACCTAAATTTTTTTTAAAAATAAATGATTTGAATTTTTTCTTTGACATAAGATAAGATTAAAAAAAATTCAAAATTATTATTTAAAAAGCATATATAAATTGTTTTTTTTTTTTTTTGTTTAAAATTTTTACATGAAATAATAAAATAAAATTTAAAATTATTATTTTAAAAGTTAAAATTTTTTTTAACTTAAATAGAAATTAAGAAAGGTATTAAAATAAAATTTAAAATTATTATTTTAAAAGTTAAAATTTTTTTTAACTTAAATAGAAATTAAGAAAGGTATTAAAACCAAAATATGAAACTTCAAACAAAAAAAATATGTTTTCGGACATTCCACGCGATTATCATTATATTTTTTACATTAGGATATTGTTTTTTTAATAATTTAATAAATATCCAGGCGGATCCAACGCAAGATTCAACGCAAGCGGATCCAACGCAAGATTCAACGCAAGCGGGTCCAACGCAAGATTCAACGCAAGCGGGTCCAACGCAAGATTATATAAACAATATAAAAACAACAGAAGAGGCACGCAAGACATCAGAAACAAGCCAATTAAAAATAAAAGCACCTTATTATGTACCACCTTCACCTACTCAACCAGAATTATCTACTGATTTAAAAAATACAAACTTAGGTGAAATTGTAGATAAAGAAAAATCAACTATTGAAGCTAAAGTTAAACAACAAAATGCTAATTTACAAAACAAAAATATTCAAGCTACATCAATAAAAGATACAAAAGCTAAAATTACATCTGATAGTTATAAAGGTGAAGTAGAAGTTCAATTTACTGTTCAACCAGAATTATCTACTGATTTAAAAAATACAAACTTAGGTGAAATTGTAGATAAAGAAAAATCAACTATTGAAGCTAAAGTTAAACAACAAAATGCTAATTTACAAAACAAAAATATTCAAGCTACATCAATAGAAGATACAAAAGCTAAAATTACATCTGATAGTTATAAAGGTGAAGTAGAAGTTCAATTTACTGTTCGACCAGAATTATCTACTGATTTAAAAAATACAAACTTAGGTGAAATTGTAGATAAAGAAAAATCAACTATTGAAGCTAAAGTTAAACAACAAAATGCTAATTTACAAAACAAAAATATTCAAGCTACATCAATAAAAGATACAAAAGCTAAAATTACATCTGATAGTTATAAAGGTGAAGTAGAAGTTCAATTTACTGTTCAACCAGAATTATCTACTGATTTAAAAAATACAAACTTAGGTGAAATTGTAGATAAAGAAAAATCAACTATTGAAGCTAAAGTTAAACAACAAAATGCTAATTTACAAAACAAAAATATTCAAGCTACATCAATAGAAGATACAAAAGCTAAAATTACATCTGATAGTTATAAAGGTGAAGTAGAAGTTCAATTTACTGTTCGACCAGAATTATCTACTGATTTAAAAAATACAAACTTAGGTGAAATTGTAGATAAAGAAAAATCAACTATTGAAGCTAAAGTTAAACAACAAAATGCTAATTTACAAAACAAAAATATTCAAGCTACATCAATAGAAGATACAAAAGCTAAAATTACATCTGATAGTTATAAAGGTGAAGTAGAAGTTCAATTTACTGTTCAACCAGAATTATCTACTGATTTAAAAAATACAAACTTAGGTGAAATTGTAGATAAAGAAAAATCAACTATTGAAGCTAAAGTTAAACAACAAAATGCTAATTTACAAAACAAAAATATTCAAGCTACATCAATAGAAGATACAAAAGCTAAAATTACATCTGATAGTTATAAAGGTGAAGTAGAAGTTCAATTTACTGTTCGACCAGAATTATCTACTGATTTAAAAAATACAAACTTAGGTGAAATTGTAGATAAAGAAAAATCAACTATTGAAGCTAAAGTTAAACAACAAAATGCTAATTTACAAAACAAAAATATTCAAGCTACATCAATAAAAGATACAAAAGCTAAAATTACATCTGATAGTTATAAAGGTGAAGTAGAAGTTCAATTTACTGTTCGACCAGAATTATCTACTGATTTAAAAAATACAAACTTAGGTGAAATTGTAGATAAAGAAAAATCAACTATTGAAGCTAAAGTTAAACAACAAAATGCTAATTTACAAAACAAAAATATTCAAGCTACATCAATAAAAGATACAAAAGCTAAAATTACATCTGATAGTTATAAAGGTGAAGTAGAAGTTCAATTTACTGTTCAACCAGAATTATCTACTGATTTAAAAAATACAAACTTAGGTGAAATTGTAGATAAAGAAAAATCAACTATTGAAGCTAAAGTTAAACAACAAAATGCTAATTTACAAAACAAAAATATTCAAGCTACATCAATAAAAGATACAAAAGCTAAAATTACATCTGATAGTTATAAAGGTGAAGTAGAAGTTCAATTTACTGTTCAACCAGAATTATCTACTGATTTAAAAAATACAAACTTAGGTGAAATTGTAGATAAAGAAAAATCAACTATTGAAGCTAAAGTTAAACAACAAAATGCTAATTTACAAAACAAAAATATTCAAGCTACATCAATAAAAGATACAAAAGCTAAAATTACATCTGATAGTTATAAAGGTGAAGTAGAAGTTCAATTTACTGTTCAACCAGAATTATCTACTGATTTAAAAAATACAAACTTAGGTGAAATTGTAGATAAAGAAAAATCAACTATTGAAGCTAAAGTTAAACAACAAAATGCTAATTTACAAAACAAAAATATTCAAGCTACATCAATAGAAGATACAAAAGCTAAAATTACATCTGATAGTTATAAAGGTGAAGTAGAAGTTCAATTTACTGTTCGACCAGAATTATCTACTGATTTAAAAAATACAAACTTAGGTGAAATTGTAGATAAAGAAAAATCAACTATTGAAGCTAAAGTTAAACAACAAAATGCTAATTTACAAAACAAAAATATTCAAGCTACATCAATAAAAGATACAAAAGCTAAAATTACATCTGATAGTTATAAAGGTGAAGTAGAAGTTCAATTTACTGTTCAACCAGAATTATCTACTGATTTAAAAAATACAAACTTAGGTGAAATTGTAGATAAAGAAAAATCAACTATTGAAGCTAAAGTTAAACAACAAAATGCTAATTTACAAAACAAAAATATTCAAGCTACATCAATAGAAGATACAAAAGCTAAAATTACATCTGATAGTTATAAAGGTGAAGTAGAAGTTCAATTTACTGTTCAACCAGAATTATCTACTGATTTAAAAAATACAAACTTAGGTGAAATTGTAGATAAAGAAAAATCAACTATTGAAGCTAAAGTTAAACAACAAAATGCTAATTTACAAAACAAAAATATTCAAGCTACATCAATAAAAGATACAAAAGCTAAAATTACATCTGATAGTTATAAAGGTGAAGTAGAAGTTCAATTTACTGTTCGACCAGAATTATCTACTGATTTAAAAAATACAAACTTAGGTGAAATTGTAGATAAAGAAAAATCAACTATTGAAGCTAAAGTTAAACAACAAAATGCTAATTTACAAAACAAAAATATTCAAGCTACATCAATAGAAGATACAAAAGCTAAAATTACATCTGATAGTTATAAAGGTGAAGTAGAAGTTCAATTTACTGTTCGACCAGAATTATCTACTGATTTAAAAAATACAAACTTAGGTGAAATTGTAGATAAAGAAAAATCAACTATTGAAGCTAAAGTTAAACAACAAAATGCTAATTTACAAAACAAAAATATTCAAGCTACATCAATAAAAGATACAAAAGCTAAAATTACATCTGATAGTTATAAAGGTGAAGTAGAAGTTCAATTTACTGTTCGACCAGAATTATCTACTGATTTAAAAAATACAAACTTAGGTGAAATTGTAGATAAAGAAAAATCAACTATTGAAGCTAAAGTTAAACAACAAAATGCTAATTTACAAAACAAAAATATTCAAGCTACATCAATAGAAGATACAAAAGCTAAAATTACATCTGATAGTTATAAAGGTGAAGTAGAAGTTCAATTTACTGTTCGACCAGAATTATCTACTGATTTAAAAAATACAAACTTAGGTGAAATTGTAGATAAAGAAAAATCAACTATTGAAGCTAAAGTTAAACAACAAAATGCTAATTTACAAAACAAAAATATTCAAGCTACATCAATAGAAGATACAAAAGCTAAAATTACATCTGATAGTTATAAAGGTGAAGTAGAAGTTCAATTTACTGTTCGACCAGAATTATCTACTGATTTAAAAAATACAAACTTAGGTGAAATTGTAGATAAAGAAAAATCAACTATTGAAGCTAAAGTTAAACAACAAAATGCTAATTTACAAAACAAAAATATTCAAGCTACATCAATAGAAGATACAAAAGCTAAAATTACATCTGATAGTTATAAAGGTGAAGTAGAAGTTCAATTTACTGTTCGACCAGAATTATCTACTGATTTAAAAAATACAAACTTAGGTGAAATTGTAGATAAAGAAAAATCAACTATTGAAGCTAAAGTTAAACAACAAAATGCTAATTTACAAAACAAAAATATTCAAGCTACATCAATAAAAGATACAAAAGCTAAAATTACATCTGATAGTTATAAAGGTGAAGTAGAAGTTCAATTTACTGTTCGACCAGAATTATCTACTGATTTAAAAAATACAAACTTAGGTGAAATTGTAGATAAAGAAAAATCAACTATTGAAGCTAAAGTTAAACAACAAAATGCTAATTTACAAAACAAAAATATTCAAGCTACATCAATAAAAGATACAAAAGCTAAAATTACATCTGATAGTTATAAAGGTGAAGTAGAAGTTCAATTTACTGTTCAACCAGAATTATCTACTGATTTAAAAAATACAAACTTAGGTGAAATTGTAGATAAAGAAAAATCAACTATTGAAGCTAAAGTTAAACAACAAAATGCTAATTTACAAAACAAAAATATTCAAGCTACATCAATAAAAGATACAAAAGCTAAAATTACATCTGATAGTTATAAAGGTGAAGTAGAAGTTCAATTTACTGTTCAACCAGAATTATCTACTGATTTAAAAAATACAAACTTAGGTGAAATTGTAGATAAAGAAAAATCAACTATTGAAGCTAAAGTTAAACAACAAAATGCTAATTTACAAAACAAAAATATTCAAGCTACATCAATAGAAGATACAAAAGCTAAAATTACATCTGATAGTTATAAAGGTGAAGTAGAAGTTCAATTTACTGTTCGACCAGAATTATCTACTGATTTAAAAAATACAAACTTAGGTGAAATTGTAGATAAAGAAAAATCAACTATTGAAGCTAAAGTTAAACAACAAAATGCTAATTTACAAAACAAAAATATTCAAGCTACATCAATAGAAGATACAAAAGCTAAAATTACATCTGATAGTTATAAAGGTGAAGTAGAAGTTCAATTTACTGTTCGACCAGAATTATCTACTGATTTAAAAAATACAAACTTAGGTGAAATTGTAGATAAAGAAAAATCAACTATTGAAGCTAAAGTTAAACAACAAAATGCTAATTTACAAAACAAAAATATTCAAGCTACATCAATAGAAGATACAAAAGCTAAAATTACATCTGATAGTTATAAAGGTGAAGTAGAAGTTCAATTTACTGTTCGACCAGAATTATCTACTGATTTAAAAAATACAAACTTAGGTGAAATTGTAGATAAAGAAAAATCAACTATTGAAGCTAAAGTTAAACAACAAAATGCTAATTTACAAAACAAAAATATTCAAGCTACATCAATAGAAGATACAAAAGCTAAAATTACATCTGATAGTTATAAAGGTGAAGTAGAAGTTCAATTTACTGTTCAACCAGAATTATCTACTGATTTAAAAAATACAAACTTAGGTGAAATTGTAGATAAAGAAAAATCAACTATTGAAGCTAAAGTTAAACAACAAAATGCTAATTTACAAAACAAAAATATTCAAGCTACATCAATAAAAGATACAAAAGCTAAAATTACATCTGATAGTTATAAAGGTGAAGTAGAAGTTCAATTTACTGTTCAACCAGAATTATCTACTGATTTAAAAAATACAAACTTAGGTGAAATTGTAGATAAAGAAAAATCAACTATTGAAGCTAAAGTTAAACAACAAAATGCTAATTTACAAAACAAAAATATTCAAGCTACATCAATAAAAGATACAAAAGCTAAAATTACATCTGATAGTTATAAAGGTGAAGTAGAAGTTCAATTTACTGTTCGACCAGAATTATCTACTGATTTAAAAAATACAAACTTAGGTGAAATTGTAGATAAAGAAAAATCAACTATTGAAGCTAAAGTTAAACAACAAAATGCTAATTTACAAAACAAAAATATTCAAGCTACATCAATAGAAGATACAAAAGCTAAAATTACATCTGATAGTTATAAAGGTGAAGTAGAAGTTCAATTTACTGTTCAACCAGAATTATCTACTGATTTAAAAAATACAAACTTAGGTGAAATTGTAGATAAAGAAAAATCAACTATTGAAGCTAAAGTTAAACAACAAAATGCTAATTTACAAAACAAAAATATTCAAGCTACATCAATAAAAGATACAAAAGCTAAAATTACATCTGATAGTTATAAAGGTGAAGTAGAAGTTCAATTTACTGTTCGACCAGAATTATCTACTGATTTAAAAAATACAAACTTAGGTGAAATTGTAGATAAAGAAAAATCAACTATTGAAGCTAAAGTTAAACAACAAATGCTAATTTACAAAACAAAAATATTCAAGCTACATCAATAGAAGATACAAAAGCTAAAATTACATCTGATAGTTATAAAGGTGAAGTAGAAGTTCAATTTACTGTTCGACCAGAATTATCTACTGATTTAAAAAATACAAACTTAGGTGAAATTGTAGATAAAGAAAAATCAACTATTGAAGCTAAAGTTAAACAACAAAATGCTAATTTACAAAACAAAAATATTCAAGCTACATCAATAGAAGATACAAAAGCTAAAATTACATCTGATAGTTATAAAGGTGAAGTAGAAGTTCAATTTACTGTTCAACCAGAATTATCTACTGATTTAAAAAATACAAACTTAGGTGAAATTGTAGATAAAGAAAAATCAACTATTGAAGCTAAAGTTAAACAACAAAATGCTAATTTACAAAACAAAAATATTCAAGCTACATCAATAAAAGATACAAAAGCTAAAATTACATCTGATAGTTATAAAGGTGAAGTAGAAGTTCAATTTACTGTTCAACCAGAATTATCTACTGATTTAAAAAATACAAACTTAGGTGAAATTGTAGATAAAGAAAAATCAACTATTGAAGCTAAAGTTAAACAACAAAATGCTAATTTACAAAACAAAAATATTCAAGCTACATCAATAAAAGATACAAAAGCTAAAATTACATCTGATAGTTATAAAGGTGAAGTAGAAGTTCAATTTACTGTTCAACCAGAATTATCTACTGATTTAAAAAATACAAACTTAGGTGAAATTGTAGATAAAGAAAAATCAACTATTGAAGCTAAAGTTAAACAACAAAATGCTAATTTACAAAACAAAAATATTCAAGCTACATCAATAAAAGATACAAAAGCTAAAATTACATCTGATAGTTATAAAGGTGAAGTAGAAGTTCAATTTACTGTTCAACCAGAATTATCTACTGATTTAAAAAATACAAACTTAGGTGAAATTGTAGATAAAGAAAAATCAACTATTGAAGCTAAAGTTAAACAACAAAATGCTAATTTACAAAACAAAAATATTCAAGCTACATCAATAGAAGATACAAAAGCTAAAATTACATCTGATAGTTATAAAGGTGAAGTAGAAGTTCAATTTACTGTTCAACCAGAATTATCTACTGATTTAAAAAATACAAACTTAGGTGAAATTGTAGATAAAGAAAAATCAACTATTGAAGCTAAAGTTAAACAACAAAATGCTAATTTACAAAACAAAAATATTCAAGCTACATCAATAGAAGATACAAAAGCTAAAATTACATCTGATAGTTATAAAGGTGAAGTAGAAGTTCAATTTACTGTTCAACCACAACCACAAACAAAAGAAGATAAACCAGTTTATAAAGAACCATGGTTCTGGATAACATTAACAATTTCAATAATTGTGATTATATCAGTCATATTTGCCATTCGCAAAAAAAACCAAGCATCTAAATAAAAAAGACTTTTAAGTCTTTTTTATTTTTAAATTTTTAATTTTTAAAAAACATATTATAAATGATAAAATATATCATTAAAAAAAAAAAAAACCAAAATTTAAAACCAAATCGTTTATAAAAAATAAACAATTTGGTTTTTTTATTTTATCTCAAAAATATAATCTAATTAAATAAAAAAAATTATCAAAAAAATAAATTTTAAATCTTAATTTTTAACAAAACAAAAATATTAAAAAATGATAAAATATTAATATTTTTGTATTTAAAGTGTCTTATTTTTAGCTTCTATTTATAATAGTTATAATAAAATTCCTAGTTTTATTTTAATTTGTCAAAAAAAATTAAAAAAGAAAAGTAATTTTTTTAAATTCAAATTTAACTCCCATAATTTTAATTTATCTTAAAACAATACATTTCAAAAATATCTTTTCAATATGAAAATAAATCTTCGGATTGAATTTAAATATTTAAAAAAAATTCAATTCATAATTTTTCATTTACATATATTTACATTAAAATTATATTTTTTGCTTTAAAATAATAATATAAAGCAAAAATTTTTAATTAATATATTAATATTCGACAATTATATATAGTGAGATTTGTATTAAAATGAAAAAACAAGAAAAAGAAAATAAAATTAGAAGATTCCTCAAAAAAACTAATATTAAAGATTTAAAAATTATTATTTTAAAAAATTGTAGTAAAAAAACACACCTTAAAAGAAATAATAATATTCTTTTTGTAAATGATAAAGTAAATCATTTAGTTCAAAAAGAATTACAAAAATTTAAATTAGAAAAAAAATAAAATTTTATTTATATATCCCAAAAATAAGTTTAATAAGTGTAATTATTAAACTTATTTATTGCATCGACGTTTTATATTATATAATGATAGATAGATGCTGTTTTTTAATTATTTTATGTTCGAAATCGTTTTTTAAGTAACTAATTTTAAATATTTACAATAATTAATGTAAAAATTTATTGATTCTAGGTTTTTTTATTTTATAATATAAAAGATGACCATAATAAATATTTTTTTTAAATATTAAAATTTAATTTCAAATAATATATTATTACTTATTAAAATGAAGTATTTTTCGTTAATTTTTGTTTTTTTGATATAATATATTATCACTCATAAATAATTTATATAAATTTTAAGTAAGGGGTTTTATTTAAAAATGTCTCGTTATACAAATCCAAGTTGGAAAGTTTCACGTCGTCTTGAATATTCTTTATCTGAAACAGGAAAAGAATTAGTAACGAAAAATAATAGTTTAATCAAAAATAGAAAAAAAAAGATAAAGGTAATTTTAGTATTCAATTAAAAGAAAAACAAAAAGTTCGTTTTGTCTATGGTATTTCAGAAAAACAATTCAAAAGATTTTTTTATAATTCTGCTAAATTAAAAGGCGCTCATGGCGAAAATTTTTTAATTTCGTTAGAATCACGTTTAGATAATATTGTTTATCGTTTAAATTTGGCCAACACAAGAGCACAATCAAAACAATTAATTTCACATGGTCATATTTTGGTAGATTCTAAAAAAGTAGATATTTGTTCTTATTGTGTCAAACCTGGACAACAAATTTCTGTGAAAGAAAAATCTAAAAATTTAAAAATTATTAATTTTGCTTTAGAAAACAAATCTAATAAAAAATTCGAATATATTTGTTTAGATGAAAAAAATTTAACTGGTAAATATGTTAGATACCCAAGAAGAAGTGAATTTTTAACAGATATTAATGAACAATTAATTGTCGAATATTATACTAAATAAAAATATTAAATATTTTTTGTATAACTTAAAAAAATTAATAATTTTAATACTTATTTAAAATTATTAATTTTTTAAAAATTTCTATTTTTAATAATCCCTTAATTATTATTAAAAATAGAAATAAATTAATAAAATATATTAAATAATTTATTAAAAAAATAAAATAAACAGAATATTTTGATTTTTTTAATATAATGATTTTTTTATTTCATTCGAAAAATATTTTATTTTAATTTTTAAAGTAATTTTCATTTATTATAATCGCAAATAAATTTTTTTATTATAATGATTTTTTTACATCTATTTATCATTATATATTTATTTAAAAATATCAAAATACGAAACAATTCGGAAAAAGGCATTTAGAAATATGAATTGGATTAAATTTATTATTTTATTCTTTTTATGTTTATTTGTGATTTATATTTCTTTTAGAATTTTTTTTATTGATAAAAATGAATTTTTTAAAATTATTTATTTTTTTATTTTTGGATTTATTTTATTTAGTTTTTTGATCCAATCTAAATTATATAAATTATTGGTAGAATACATAGATTGCGATATCAAAATTCCTTTAATAAATTTTATTTTATTATCTCCTATTATTATCAGAGCTCCTAATTTAAGAATTTTTTTTAATAATTTGCATAAATTACGCAATAAAAATAAAAAATTCATCCTAGTGAATCGTAATACACAAGAACAAATTTTAGAAGCAATTTTAGAAATGTCTCAAAAAAAAATAGGCGCTTTAATTACTATTGAAAAACACAATTCTTTAGAACAATTTGCTAAAAAATCAATTTTAATTGACGCTCATATTTCGAAAGAATTATTAATGAATATTTTTATCCCTAATACTCCGTTACATGACGGAGCAGTTATAATTAGAGGAAATAGGATTTTATCCGCTGGCGCTTATTTTATGTTATCTGAGGGTCAATGTTTTCAAAAAACAACAGGTTCTAGACATCGTGCTGCTTTAGGTATTAGCGAAAACACTGATAGTATGACTATTGTAGTTTCAGAAGAAACTGGTAATATTTCGATCGCTTTAGAAAGTATCATGTTGCAAATGAAAGACGCTAATCAAATAAAAGAATATTTAATTACTTTCATATTTTAATTTTTTTATATTTTTTTGTTATAGCAATGAAGGAGTTTTATACAATATGAGTATAAAAAAAAAGAAAAAAATAGGTTTTGTAATAGATTCTACTATAGGAGATAATATAAATTTACCTTTTTCATCTGATATTTGCATCGTCCCTTTATCTATTATTTTAGATGGCAAAGAATACTCAGGAAAATCAGATAATAGATTTTTTTTAGATTGTTTGAAACAAAAAAGACAAATTACTACAAGTCAACCAAGTCCACAATTATTTGTGCAAGCTTTCGAAAAACAATTAAATGCAGGTTATGAACATGTAGTATGTTTAACAATATCCCAAAAATTAAGCGGGACTTTTAATAGCGCTTATAAAGCTAAAAAAATCGTAAATAATGAAAATATTACAGTTATTGATACAGGTAGTTTAGGGCCAGGATTTGTTTTCACTCTAAATAAAATTTATGAATATGTCTATAATACTAACTTAAGTTACAAAGAAATTTTTGATAAAGTTATCGAAGAACAAAAGTTAGGTAGTTTTTATTTTTCTTTAGATAATCTAAAACAATTAGTTATTAGCAAAAGAATTAGTAAATTTAAATTTCTTTTGGGCAGTTTATTCAAAATAAAACCTATTTTAAGATTTCAACAAGGAATCATCACTATTGAAAAAAATGTTCGAATTTGGAAAAATTGTTTTCTTTATTTAATAAAATGCATCTTGAATTTTAAAAATTTAGTCAATAAACTTGTTGAAGTAAAAATGTTATATGTCGAAGACGATGTTTATATGCAAGAATTAAAAAAAGAAATCGAAAAATTAAATGATCCTAATATAAAAATCTCTATTTATGGGCCTATTTCTCCAATAATTGCTATTCATTTAGGATCTAAAGGTTTCGGATTGTATCTAAATGTTTCAATATAAATAAATATTTAATGTTTTTTAATTTAAGTGAAAAAAAATAAAAAAATTATTTTTGTTCACTTATTTTTTTTTGAATTTCTTTTAAAATTTGTATTTTTTCTTTCTCTAATTCTAATAATTCTGTTGTCGCATATATTTCTTTTTTTTGTAAATTCGATTGTGTACTCGAATCATTTGTTTTTACAATTTTTTGATAAATATAAATTAATATTGTATATATTACAAGAGAAACTAAAAAAAATTCAAATAAATTTTGAAGAAAATTACCATAATTAATTGAAATATTATTATTTAAATTTATTTTCCAATCTCTAATAGAATGTCGGTTTAATAATAAATTTATAGGTGGCATTATGATATCTGTCGACAAAGAACTAATAACTTTAGTAAATAATTGCCCCATAATAAAAGCAACAATTAATTTAATAATATCTCCTTTAATTATAAATTCTTTAAAACCATTTCTAAATTTTTTTATATTTTCAAAATTCATTTTATTCATCCATACTTTTTTTAATTTTTTTTAAAAAATAAATTTTTTTTATTTCAATAAATTTCAACAAATTTATCATAATTTATTTATATGTTATAATTATAATGTATATTATATTTTTTTATAAAATATCATTTTTTATTATCAATAATAAAATTTCAAAAAATAATTGAAAAATATAAACTATTTTTATATTAAATAAATTTCGATTATTTAATATATATAAAAAAGGAGAAGTGTTGATATTGTTTGAAATATTTTCAGAAAAAATTGTGCCTTTTATAACATCACATTGGCTGTTATTTACTATAACATTTGTTCTATTAATTGGTCCTATTTTAATTTTAATAATAAAATTATGCCAAATATTATTTTTTATTATCAAATGTAATTGTAATTTTTTAATAAAAAATTTAAATCCAAAAAAGAATACACAAACTAAAGATAATGATTTTTCTGAACCATCTAACATTTCAATAAGTAATAATCATCCTTCACAAAATGAAAATTTAAGTTTAATTGAATTAAAAATTTTAGAAATGAAACAAAAAGAAAATAATAATCGACATCAAGAAAATAGTTTATTACGTTTGGAAATGAATCAGCAAATATATCAAAATAAATTGGAAGATAAGTTAGAAATACATAAATTAGAGCAAAAAATCTTTTTTTTAGAAAAAGAAATGCAAAGAATACAAAATAACGAAATTATAGACAAAAATAGAAAAGAAAATTTTTCTAAAAATTACGATAATAATTTTTCAGAAAAAGATAATTCTACAGAAGAAAATG
This sequence comes from 'Prunus avium' virescence phytoplasma, assembly GCF_050916135.1. NCBI lineage: Bacteria > Bacillati > Mycoplasmatota > Mollicutes > Acholeplasmatales > Acholeplasmataceae > Candidatus Phytoplasma > 'Prunus avium' virescence phytoplasma. The sequence goes on from NZ_CP069156.1 coordinate 470,790, forward strand.
ATTTTGTTAAAAATCAAATTCCAGAAAGTTTAAATAAAATATTTGAAAAAATTTCAGATTTTGAAAATGTTCAATTATTAATGTTAAATAAAATGATGAATGATAAGTCTTATTATGATTCTGACAAAAATGTTTTATATATAAACCCTCAAGATATAAATTTTGTTAAAAATTTTTTAATAGGTAAACAAAAAAAAGAAAATATAAAATTAACTAATTAATTTTATTTTATTTTTGATCCAAAAAAAAATCAAATATTATAATAATATTTGATTTTTTATTTTTTTAAATTATTTCAATTCTAAATATTCTTTAGGTTTTGTTTCTTCTCTTTTTTTATTAATTTTTAAAATTAATAAACCATTTTCTAAATGACCTTGAATATCTTTAATGTTAAAATTTTCTCCTAAATTAAAACTACGTCTAATTATACCTGTTATTCTTTCTTTTTTAAGGTAATTAAACTCTTTTTTTGTTTCCTCTTTTTTTGAAGGAAAAGCTTCTAAAATTAAATAACCATTTTCTAAAGAAATTTTAATTTCTTCTTTTTTAAAACCCGGAATTTCAGTTATTAAAACATAGTGATCATTATATTCTTTGATATCAGATTTCATCAAAAAATTAGAAGTATTAAAAAAAGAATCATTTTTAAAATCTTCAAATAAATTTTCTAATAAATCTTGATTTCTATTAATTAATTCAACGACAGACATTTTGCTTATCTCCTCTCGATAAATATATTAATTTTTCTTTTTGTATAAATCTTATTCATTAAAAAACTTATTATCGAACGAAATCACTCAAAAAAATTCATTCTCAAATAAGTGCATTTTTATTATAGCATTTTTTTTAAAAATTTCAATAATTATTTTATTATATAAAAGAATTTTTAATTTTAATAATAGCCCAAAATAATGTATAATAATAAATGTTGTATTTTGTTAAAAAAAATGCTATAATTAATTTATAAAATTAAAATATAGTTATATATAATATATAATGTATAGTATATAATTCTATATTTTTAATAGATATAATGGCGGTTGTGGCGAAGTGGTTAACGCCGTGGCTTGTGGCGCCGCTATGCGTGGGTTCGATTCCCATCAACCGCCCCAATTATTTAATTATTAATTTTATATAAATATATTTTATCAATATAAAGGCTCATAGCCAAGTGGTAAGGCAACGGACTTTGACTCCGTCATTCGTTGGTTCGAATCCAGCTGGGCCTGCCAAATTTTATTTTTTTTTTTTTTATAAAGAGCGGGTGTGGCGGAATGGCAGACGCACTAGACTTAGGATCTAGCGCTTTTAGCGTGCAGGTTCAAGTCCTGTCACCCGTACCAATATTATTTTTGAAAAAGGGATATGATGTCAACGGTAGCATAACGGTCTCCAAAACCGCTTGTTCGGGTTCGAATCCTGATATCCCTGCCATTCATTAAATATTTATTAAAATAAGTAAAAAAATAATAAGCAAAAAGAGTTATTATCTAAATAACTCTTTTTTATTTTATAATTAAATATTTAAAATTAATATAATATTTGTATTTAAAAAATAAAAATATTATATGTAAATTGAAAATCTTAAAACAAAACTTAAAAAAATCTAATAATAATTAAATATATTTAAAATTCGTATCAAAATTTCTATTAAGAATAATTCGTCTAAACATATTCTTGATTTTGTTAAATTTAGCTGTTATATAATGATTTTAGTTCTATAAAATTCAACACACAACAATAAAAGATTATTCATATTCTATAGTCTTTTTTTATTATTTTTTTTAAATTAAAATATCCAAAAAAATTTATGAATTTATCTAAAATAATTTAAAAATTAGAAAAATAAAAAAATAAATTTTATTTTAAATTGATTTATTATAATAAAAAATGGTTTTTATCATTTTTTTATTTTTTTAAACTTTATCTTTGTACAATGTTAAATTTGTAGTCACTAAATTAATTTTTGGGTTATCTGTATCAAGAAAATCATTTAATAATAATAATTCTGCATTAGATAATAATTGTACTTGAATATATGTTTTCTCACCCCAAAGACTTCGTTTTTTATTAATTTTTAATTTTAAATTTGGTTTATCTTTAAAATCATATAAATTTTGTTCTGTTCCTGATCCTTCTGATAATGATGTTTCTTTAAATAAATTAATATGAGAATTCGGTTGCAATTCTGTATTTTTTAAAGCGAAAGAAATCGGCTTATCTTTAAGTAAATTTAAAATATCTTTTGTATTCATTTTAAAATCTTCTTCTAATTTGGCATTTAAATTTAAGATTTTATAAAAACATTTTTGCGTTTCGGCATCTAAAATAATTTTTCGAAAAAAATCCGCTTCATTAGTCGCTTTATCGTAAGATTCTTGGATGTTTTGTTGTTTATCGTTTATCTGAGATTTATTATTGTCTGTTTCTGAAGAAATTGAAGTTGTCCCTTTTTCTTCTTTTGTTGACGTTTCTTCTTTGCTTAACATTTGCCAAATAAAAAAACTTAAAAAAAATAATATAATTATTAAACCTATTATTAATAAAACTCTTGATTTTTTTTGAGATGTCGCGTCATTTGCCATAATATATTAAATTACCTACCTATTTTATTTATATTAAAATAAAATTAAATTTAATAAAAAATGAACAAAAAAAACATAACAATTAATTAATAATAAATAGTAATAATTAAAATTACTATTAATAATAATTATATACAAAAAAAAGATAAAAAATGATGTTTTTTTATCTTTTTTTGATGAATTAATAATATAAAATATTAAAAAATTATTTAAAAAAGCTTAAACATTTTTTGAATTAAAATGTTTCCTTAGTTTAAAAAAATATGAAATTATCAACTTAATTTTTAGTCTTAAAGAATAATTTAACAATTAAAAATTGTGTTAAAACGAAAAAATCATAATATCGTAATTATTAATATCGGTGTTCAAATAATAAAAAATTATTTAAAAATTTTTATTATTTGAACACCGATAAAACCTCAAATAAATAAGTTTACACAAAACTTGTTTTTTATTTTTACAAACAAAAATAAAAATAAAGATATTTTTTATTTAATAAAAAGAAGAAAAATTTCGAAAAGTTTGTATTATTATTTAAAATAATACAATAGAAATATTGAAACAAAAAGAATATCGACTTATTAACATTAATTTAAACTATTTTAAAAATATTGAAATTTGAATTATTTTAATTAATCATTTTTGTATTTTTAATAACTTATAATTGAAAATAAAAATTTTAAGACCTTATTTTAGGGAAATTTTTATTAATAAAAAATAAAAAAATACTTAAAACAATTATTCAAAAATTTTTACAATCTTTATTTTTATTAAATTAATTAAAGTATAATATTAATATATTATAAGTATTTCAGTAATTGTAATTAAGTAAAAAAATAATATTTTATTATATGAAGGTATAAAAATGTGTTATCAGAAAAACTAAAAATGTTACCATCAGAACCAGGATGTTATCTCTTTCAAGATCAAAATAAAAGTATAATTTATGTAGGAAAAGCTAAAAATTTAAAAAATAGAATTAAAAGTTATTTTACATGTTCTCACAATAAAAAAACTAATCTTTTAGTATCTGAAACTACAGATATAGATTATATTTTAACAAATAATGAATTAGAAGCGCTCATTTTAGAATCAAATTTAATTAAAAAACACACTCCTAAATATAATTTTAAATTAACAAATGATACCAATTATCCTTATATCGAAATAACCAACGAAAAACATCCTAGACTAATCTTAGCTAGATATAAAATAGTCCCTAAAAATAAAAAAATATTCGGTCCTTATCCTAACAACGAAACTGTTAAAGAAACAATAAGCATATTATATCAAATATACCCCTTAAGAAAATGTCATCCTATAAATAAAAAGGCTTGTATTTATTATCATATTAAACAATGTATCGGACCTTGTAATAACCCTAATGTTGATTATCAAGAAAATATCGAAGCTATAACTAAATTTCTAAAAGGTGATAATAAAGAAATTATCAAAAAAATAAAAAATTACATGCAAGAAGCCAGTGAAAAATTAGAATTTGAACAAGCATTGGAATATAAAAAAATTTTATTTCATTTAAAAAAAATAACAGAAAAACAATTTGTTAGCAATATAATCAAAACTAAAAGTTCTGATATTATCGCTCATTATCATGACCAAAACGAAATTTCTATATATATACTAAGGTTAAATCAAGGTAATATTTTCGATCATCATCAGATAGTTTTTTCTTATGTAGGACTTATCGAAAGCAATATTATTACTTATTTAAATTTATATTACCAAGAACAAATGGTTCCCGAAGAAATTATTTTAGGAGAAGAATTAAAAAAAGAAATAAAAAATATTGAAAAATTACTAAAAACAAAAATTTCTATACCTTTTAAAAAAAACAAAATTTCATTTATATCAATTATCTTTAAAAAATGCTAAAGAAAATCTTATTAAATATAATTTAATCCATAAATCTAAATTTCAACAAATGCAAGAATATATCGAACTCTTATCCGAATTTTTCCAAAAAAAAATCAATCATATTGAAGTTTTTGATAATTCACATTTATTTCAAAAATCTTTTGTATCAGCTATGATTGTTTTTAAAAATTTTCAATTTGATAAAAAATGTTATCGTAAATTTCATATAGACAAAGAATTTCAAGATGAATATCGTTCTTTTGAATATGTTTTACAAAAACGTTATAAAAAACTTGTAGAGATGAAAGCGCCTTTACCTGATTTAATTCTAATTGACGGCGGAAAAGGACAATTTAATACTTGTTACAAAACTTTAAAAAAAATGAATTTAGATATTGTATTAGGGGCGTTAAAAAAAAATAATAAACATCAATTAGAAGCTTTAATTACGAAAAAAGGAATTTTTTATTTCGAAAATAAAGATAAATTATTTCGTTTTTTATTACAATTAAGTACCGAAGTACATCGTTTTACCTTATTATTTCATCAAAAAACACAACAAAAAGAAACAAAAAAAATTTTATCTTATATCCCAAATTAGATTTAATAAAAATATCAAAAACTATTGAAAATTTGAAAAACAAAAAATTTTAAAAATTAAATATAATTTATGATATTTTTGTTAAATTCTTTATTAAACTAATAAAAAAATAAAATTTAAAATATAAGAAAGTACTATATTCAAATGAATAATAATCAAATAATAAAAATTAGAGGTGCTAAAGTTAATAACTTAAAAAATATTAATTTAGATATCCCTAAATTCAAATTTATTGTAGTAACTGGTATTTCAGGTTCTGGAAAATCTTCTTTAGTTTTTGACACTTTATACCAAGAAGGTAAAAGAAAATATATAGAATCTCTTAATTCTTATTCTAGACAATTTTTAGGAAATTTTGAAAAACCAGATGTCGATCAAATTGAAGGTTTATGTCCTGCGATTAATATTAAAAAAAGAATAATATCTTATAATCCGCGTTCTACTGTTGGAACTATGACCGAAATTTATGATTACTTAAGATTGCTTTATACTAATATTTCTGTTCCTCACCATCCCAAAACTAAACAGCCAATTAAAAATCAAAACTTAGAAGAAATTATGGAACAAATTTTAAAATTAAACCTGAATTCTAAAATTTTTATTTTAGCTCCAATTGTAGAAAAAGAAAAAGGAACACATCAAAAACTTTTCAAACAATTTTTAAAAAAAGGTTTCGATCGTTGTATTATTGATCAAAAAAAAATCTCATTAGAAAACGATTTGCCTTCACTAGAAAAAGATCAATATCATGATATTTATATCGTCATAGATCGTATGGAGATAAATAACAATAAAGAAAGATTATATGATTCTTTAAATTTGGCTTTTTCTTTAGTTCCTGATAAGGTTTTTATTTTACAAGATGGAAAAATTCACAAATTTTACCATAATTATTATTTTTCTGAAAAAGAATTTGTTATTCCTAAAAGAGAAATGCGTCTATTTTCTTTTAATAATACTCATGGAATTTGTACAAATTGTCAAGGACTAGGTGTAAAAAATAAATTAGATCCAAATTTGATTATTTGTTTAGATAAATCTATTAATGAAGGAGGTATCGTTCCTTATTTTTACTATCAAAATGTATATTCTCAAATTCATGATTTAAAAACTTTTTGTCAACATAATAATATCGATATGAATACACCTTTAAAAAAATTAAACCCTAAATTATTAAACATTCTTCTTTACAGAAAACAAGAAAACCTCAAAAATAATAATTTCGATTCACTTAATACAGGAGTTATCAATGTTTTAGAACATTTTTATCATCAAAAAAATGATCTTAATAATATCAATTGGTTTATTAATTTTTTTGTTTCAGAACAAAAATGTGACTCATGTTTAGGAGCTCGTTTGAATGAAAAAGCTTTACTTTTTAAAATTCAAAATCATAATATTTATGAATTAAGTAAATTATCTATAAAAGAATTATTAGATTTTTTTCTTAATTTAAAATTGACAGATGAAGAAAAACAAAAATCTGATTTAATTTTACAAGGAATAATAGATAGACTTAATTTTTTAAAAGATATTGGTTTAAATTATTTAACTTTAGAACGTTGTAGTGCAACTTTATCTGGTGGGGAAATACAAAGAATTAGATTAGCTAATCAAATCGGAGCTAAATTATCGGGTATTTTATATACATTAGACGAACCTTCTATTGGATTACATCCTAAAGATAATGAAAAACTAATTAAAGCTTTAAAAACAATTAGAAATTTAGGAAATACTTTATTAGTGATAGAAAATGATCCAAACACAATTTTATCCGCTGATTATTTAATAGAACTCGGACCTCAAGCAGGAGAACAAGGAGGTCAAATAATAGCCTATGGCACTCCTGAAGAAATTATTAAAAATAAAAAAAGTTTAACGGGACAATATTTATCTGGTAAAAAAATAATTAATGTTCCTGAAAAAAGAAATCCTATCAATCCTCAAAAAATAATCCAAATCAGAAATGTTTCCGAAAATAATCTTAAAAATATCGACATTGATTTTCCTTTAGAAATTTTAACAGTCATCACAGGAGTTTCAGGTTCTGGAAAATCAACTTTATTAAATCAAATTTTAAAATCCAATACTCTAGAAAAAATTTCTTATCACAAAAACGAAAATATTTCTAATACATTTTTGAATAAACATAATAGTATCAAAAAAATTATCAAAATTATTCCTTCTCCTATCGGAAAAAAAACTAAAAGTAATCTAATTACTTATACAAAAATTTTTGACTATATTAGAAATTTATTCGCCTCAACAAAAGAAGCTAAATTAAAAGGTTATACCAAAAGTCATTTTTCTTTTAATAACAAAAAAGGACGTTGCGAACATTGTTCTGGAGAAGGAATAACAAAAATTACTATGCATTTTCTTCCTGATGTCTCTATTAAATGTGTAAAATGTAAAGGTCAAAAATTCAATAAAGAAATATTAAAAATCAAATATAAAAATAAAAACATAGCCGAAATTTTAGATATGACCGTAAGCGAAGCTTTAATCTTTTTTAATAATTTTACTTTTATCAAAAATCATTTTCAAATTTTAAAAGAAATAGGTTTAGATTATATACGTTTGGGGCAAAATTTTAAAACTCTTTCGGATGGAGAATTACAAAAAATAAAATTAGCTAATGAATTTGTTAAAACAAATGTTCAAAATACCCTCTATATATTAGACGAACCTACTATAGGATTACACAGCGAAGATGTTCAAAAATTAATCAAAATAATTCATCATATAATTAAACAAAAAGCAACCGTAATTATGGTCGAACATAACTTAGATATAATTAAAAATGCTGATTATATTATCGATTTAGGACCAGAAGGCGGAAATAATGGTGGATATATTATCGCTAAAGGAACCCCTGAAGAAATTATGCAAAAACCGAAAAGTTACACAGGACAATATTTAAAAAAAATTTTAAATCTAAAATAAATAATAAGGTTGAAATTATATGACATTCAAAATTAAAACTGTATATAAACCAAGCGGCGATCAACCTAAAGCTATTGAACAAATATTAACTAATTTTAAAAAAAATATCAAAGAACAAATTATTTTAGGAGCTACAGGAACAGGTAAAACTTTCGCCATAGCTAATGTAATTCAAAAATTAAATCAAAACACTTTAATTATTGCTCATAACAAAACCTTAGCGGGTCAATTATATAATGAATTAAAAGAAATGTTTCCTGATAATAAAATAGAATATTTTATTTCTTATTATGATTATTATCGACCAGAAGCTTATGTCGTTTCTAATGATACTTATATTGAAAAAACTTCTAAAATTAACTCTGAAATAGATCAATTACGCCATAGAACAATTAATTCTTTAATTTACGGTAAAAATATCATCGTTGTTTCGTCTGTTTCTTGTATTTACGGTATCGGAGATATTAACGATTATAAACTTTCTGTTCTTTATTTAGAAAAAAACAAAATATATTCTTTTAAACAAATTTTAAAACAATTAGTTGAAATGCAATATAAAAGAAATGATATAACATTTGATAGAGGTACTTTTAGAGTTAGAGGTGGAACTTTGGACATTATTTTATCTGCTGAAACTCAACAAGGAATTAGAATCGTATTTGATAATGAAGAAATTGAAAAAATACAAATTTTTGATATTCTTGAAGGAAATATTATTGAAAATTTAAAAAATGTAAGTATCTTTCCTGCTTCTCTTTATGTTACTAATAAAAACAAATTAAAAGAAACTATTAAAAGAATTGAAGAAGAATTAGAAGAACGTATTGAATATTTTCAAAAAACAAATCAATTAATTGAAGCACAAAATATCGTAAAAAGAGTAACAAACGATATCGAAATGTTAAAACAAATCGGTTATTGTAATGGGATTGAAAATTATTCCCGTCATTTATCTCTTAAAAAAGAAGGAGAGCCACCCACAACTTTAATTGATTATTTTGGAAAAAATTTTTTGACTATCATTGATGAATCTCATGTTACTGTACCTCAAATAAAAGGAATGCATGCTGGTAATTATTCAAGAAAAAAAAATTTAATAGAGCATGGCTTTCGTTTGCCTAGTACTTTAGATAATAGACCTCTTACGTTTCCTGAATTTGAAAAAAAAATGGATAAAGTTATTTATTTATCAGCTACTCCAGGAAATTATGAAATAGACAAAAAAATTCCTATCATAGAACAAATTATTAGGCCTACTTTTATTTTAGATCCGATAATAGAATTAAGACCTACTAAAAATCAAATTGAAGATTTGTATTCAGAAATAAAAAAAAGAGCAGAAAAAAAAGAAAGAACTTTAGTTACGACAATAACTATAAATATGAGTGAAGAATTAACTAATTATCTTAAAAAAATAGGAATTAAAGTAGCTTATCTCCATAGTGAAATTAAATCTTTAGAAAGAATGATTATTTTAAAAAAACTTAGAACTGGTATTTATGATTGTTTAGTTGGAGTAAATTTATTAAGAGAAGGTCTAGATTTACCTGAAGTATCTTTAGTAGCTATTTTAGACGCCGATAAACCTGGTTTTTTAAGAAGTGAAAAAAGTTTAATCCAAACTATCGGAAGAGCCGCGAGAAATATCTACGGAAAAGTAATTATGTACAGTGATGAAATAACAAATGCAATGGAAACAGCTATTCAAGAAACTTTACGTCGTCGTCAAATCCAAGAAAATTATAATTTAAAAAATAATCTGAAACCAACTATTATTCATAAAAATATCAAACAAACAACAGATATTAACAAAGATAAAAATGAAAATATTGAATCGTTTTTATTTTCTGGAAAACAATCTCCCGAAAATTATAGTTTAAAAAAACTCCGATCTTTAATGAACAAAGCTTCTAAAAAGTTAGATTTCGAAAAGGCGATGTTTTATAGAAATTTAATTATCAAATTAGAAAAAGACAAAAAACAAACACAATAGAATTTTTACAAAAGTATATTCAAAAAATAAAATCATTTATTCATTTTTAGATATTATTGTCATTATTTATTAATATTAAACATATTAACAAAATTTTTTTGTTATAATAACTTGGTATAATAATCATAAAAATGAATATCAAAAAATTTTGATATAAAATTTTAAAATTTAAAGATTTAAAGGTTTCATAAATGAATAAAATAAATAAAAATAATCAAAATATCAAAATAGCTTCGACATCAACTAGTTGCTTAGATTATTCTCCATATAAAAATCATAATATTGATTTAATTAGAATTAAAATTTTTATCAATAATAAAGAATATATCGACGGCGAAACTATAACAGCTAAAGAATTTTATGATATATTAAATGAAAACACTAATGTAGATGTAAAAACTTCTCAACCTTCTATCGGAGAATTAATATGTTATTTCAGAAATTTAGTTAAAAAAGGTTATAAAAAAACTTTTGTCTTAACTATTTCTCAAAAATTAAGTGGGAGTTATAATGTTGTTTGTCAAGCTCAAAGCAATTAAAAGACGAAATTGAAATTATCCCTTATAATACTAATACTGTTTGTTTTTCAGAAGGATATTTCGCTTTAGAAGCAGAACGTCTTTTTTCAGAAGGCGCCTCTGTTGAACAAGTTATAAAACATTTAGATTTTTTAAAAGAAAACAATACTATCTTTTTTATCGTTAATTCTTTAACACAATTAATTAAAAATGGACGTTTAAGCAAAACAAAAGGTTTTTTAGGTAGATTTTTTAGAATTAAGCCTATTTTACAAGTTAACAAAAATGGAGAAATTGTTTTAATTGAAAAAAAAATTTCTATGAAAAAAGCTTTTTTATCTATTAGCGATAAAATCAAAAAATACACACAAAATAAAAAATTTTTAATACATATTTTAAGTACTGGAAATAATCATATCAAAGACGAATTTAAAGTTTTTTTAGAAAAAGAATTACAATTAGAAAAAATTATAGAAGTTCCTTCTACCCCAGCCGTAGGTGCTCATGTAGGTAATGATGTTTTCGGAGTAGGAGTCATAATTTTAAATTCTTGATAAAAAAATATTAAAAAAAGGTGTTTTGATGCAATTTTGTAGCAAAAAAATAATAAAATTGAAAAAGCACAAAAAATAATAAAAGAAATTAAAAAAAAAGGTTTCGAAGCTTTTATTGTTGGCGGAACTGTAAGAGATATAATTTTAAATATACCTATAAATGATGTTGATATAACTACTAATGGTCGTTACGAAGAAATTTCTAAATTCTTAATTTGCCATAAAAAAAATATCAAATATGGTTCTTTTCAAATTATCTTTGAAAAAGAAAAATTTGAAACTACTACTTATAGAAAAGAAGGACCTTATTTAGACCATAGAAATCCTTCTTTTGTCGAATTCATTTCAGATATTAAAGAAGATTTAAAAAGACGTGATTTCACTATTAATGGTTTTTTAATGAATGAAAATGGAGAAATCATTGATTATATTAATGGTTATAATGATTTAATCAAAAAACAAATAAAAACTATTGGAGAACCATACCAAAATTAACAGAAGATGCTTTAAGAATGATGCGTATTTTCACTCTTCAAGCGAAATCTAATTTTGAAATCGAAATCGAAACTAAAAACATTTTAAGAAAAAATATTTTTTTATTAAACAAAATAACACCTCAAGAAATAATTAAAGAATTAAAAAAAATAACAAAACGAAAATTCTTTCTAAAAGCTCTTATATCTTTAAAAGAAACTAATGCTATTTCTTTTTTGACAGAATTTAAAGAAAGTATTCTCTTTATAATTAAAGAAAATTTAACAAAAATGAATCCAGAATTATTTTTAGATTTATCTTTTATTTTAAATCCTAATATAATCAATTCTTTTTCGTTCAGTAAAAAAGAAAAAAAAAGATTTAAAAAATTAATTTCATTATATCAATTCCCAAGGAAATATCCACTGTTAATAAATTAAAAATTTTATATTATTAAAAAGGTAACAAATTATGAATCAAAACTTATTTTTAAAAAATAAAAAAATAGGTGATAAAATTGAATTTATCGGCAAAATAACTAGTATTAATAAAGGAGAGCATTTTTTTAACATTAATCTTTTATTAATAGAAGATTTCGGCGTTAATATCAAAATAGATCCAACATTTCCGACACTCGAAAAAGAAAAAATTTATTTTTTTAAAACAAAATACAAAGAAAAAAATGAAAAAAATATTTTATTATGCGAAGAATATGATATCATTGAAAATATTTTAAATCTAGAACAAGTTTTTAATTATTATAAACACTTTTTTAAATGTTCTCCTCTTTCTTTCGATATAATCGATCAAAAAATAAATAATTTTTTATCTAAGATTGAAAATCCTGTTTTACAAAAAATAACTCATAATTTATACTCTAAACATAAGATAAAATTTTTAATTTCTCCAGCGGCTTGTAAAATGCATCATGATTATTATGGAGGTTTAAGTTATCATACTCTTAATATGTTAAACATGTCTCAACATTATGTCGAAATATACCCTTTTTTAAATCAAGATTTATTAAATTGCGGGATTATTCTTCATGATATGGCGAAAATAATAGAATTTGATTTTTTATCCAAAACTTATACAACAAAAGGAAAATTATTAGGGCATTTAATCTTAGGAGTTAATTATATTCATGAAGAAGCTCTTTTGTTAGGGTTGCAAGATAAAGAAGAAACTTTACTTTTAAAACATTTATTAATTTCACATCATGGTTTATTACAATATGGCGCCGCTAGAGAACCACAAATCGGAGAAGCTCTTTTATTATGGTATTTAGACGATATAGATGCCAAATTAAATACTTTAAATGAAAAAATAAAAGAAACCGAAAAAGGAGAATTTACTGAAAATTTATCTGTCATAAAAGGAAGATCATTTTATAAACCTAATTTATAATATATTTGTATACATTTTTTTATTAAAAAATATGTTTATTGTTTTATTTTCTATATTTTAAAAATTTTATAAAAAAAGAAGGGTTATAAAAATTAAAATGTCCCAAAATCAACCAAATATAGATTTAAAGTCTGTAATCAACCAAAATAAAATAGTTCTTGTCGACTTTTTTGCTCCTTGGTGCGGACCTTGTCAAAAATTAATGCCTGTTTTGAATAATTTTGAACAACAAAACCCTAATATAAAGGTAATCAAAATTAATGGTGATTTTAATAAAATTTTCTTTATGAATATAATGTAAGAAGTTTTCCTACTTTAGTATTATTCAAAAACGGAGAAGAAATCAAAAGACAAACTGGTTATTGCACTCACGAGGATTTAATATCTTTTTGTCAAATAAGCTAAATAAAAATAATTTTTTTTAACTAAAAAAAGAAAGAAAATATAAATATTCTCATGAATGGTTTCTTTTTAATTAACAAAGAAAAAAATATGTCATCTCATGATGCTATTTATTTAATAAAAAAAAAATTAAATCTTAATAAAATAGGACATACAGGGATTTTAGATCCTATGGCAGAAGGTCTTTTAATTGTTTTGATAAATAAAGCTACAAAGTTAGCTTTTTTATTTGAAAATTTAGATAAAACATATCAAGGGAGTATTATTTTTAATAAAAATTTTGATACTTTAGACGTAACAGGGAAAATAATTGACACAAAAACAAATATTTTATCAATAGAAGAAATTGAAAAAAGTTTCCTTTTCTTTAGTAAAAAAAAATATTTACAAGTTCCTCCTATGTATTCGGCTATCAAAATTAAAGGAAAAAAAATGTATAATTTAGCAAGAAAAAATATACAAATTGACATTCCTCCTAGAAAAGTTAATATTAAAAATTTAAAAATAACATCTTCTTTCGAAAATGATTCAATCGATTTCGAAACCAAAGTATCAAAAGGAACGTATATAAGAAGCTTAGCTAGAGATATTGCGTCTCAAATGAATACCTACGGCGCATTAAAAAAATTAACAAGAACTAAAATAGGTTTATATAATTTAAAAAAAGCTCAAAATATTAATTCAGTCGATTTCAAAAATTTAATCGATGTTAAAATATTATTTAAAAAAACACAAAAAATTATTTTAAATGATTATTTAATTAAATTAGTTAAAAATGGCGTTTTATTAGATGAAAGACAAATTTCGACAACAAAATCATTTCTTGTCTTAGATAAAAATCAAAATTGGATTGCTTATTATGAACCAATACAAAAAAATAAATATTATCCCAAATATTTTTTTTGAAAAAATATATAAAAAATATTAAAATTTTATTACAAAAAACATGAATAAACATAAAAATTATTTAATTTATCGCACTGTTATAGAAAATTTAAATAATTTTATTTTTTTTAAGAATTTGACTTTTAAAGTTAAACTCTTTTTTTGCCTAAATTAAGAAGTTGTTGATATATGGATCTAAATATAAATATAACAAAGTTGTTTAAAATGATGTTTATATTTTAGAAGAAAAAAATTTATAAATTAAATAAAAACCTATTTATTTTGGAAAAAGAACTTATGATTATGTACTTGTTATTTTTTAGTTCCTTTTATTACTAATTTTATTTCCGAATGAAGAAACTAAATAAACATAAAAATCATCATCAAATTATTATTTTAAAAGTTGAAAAAAACTTTTTGAACTTAAATAAAATTAAGAAAGATACAAATTTCAAATATAAAACATCAAACCAAAAATATGTCTTTTAGTGGTCTTTGTTAGACATCGTGATTCAATAAATTTAAAAATAATATTAATTATTATTTTTATTTATATAATATAAATTATTAAAGATTATTTTTTAAATTTATTTAAATTTATTTAAATTTATTTAAATTTATTTAAATTTATTTAAATTTTAAAAGTAACTTTTATAAAACAAAACTTTTTAAAAAAGATATGAAAGTGAAAGAGCTATTTAATAATAATTAAATAAAAACCAAATTAAAAGGATTATAAAATGAAAAATAATTTAACAAAAATATTTTATTATGAAGATAATAAAAGAATATACTCTATCTACGAATACAATCCATTTAATGGAAAACCAATCAAAAAAACTTTTTTTCAAATTGACGGAAAAACAATAAATAGTATCAATGAATATGATCCATCTACTGGAAATAAAATCAAAGAAACTGATTTTCAAAACGACGGAAAAATAATAGAATGCATCTCTGAATACAATCTATCTACTGGAAACTTAATCAAAGAAACTTGGTTCCAAGAAGACGGTGCAACAATAATTAACATCAATAAACATGATTCATCTACTGGAAACTTAAAAAGAACTTATTTCCAAGACGACGGCAAAACAATAAGCTATATCATGGAAGATGATCCATGTATTGTATTATTCGAACGCATCAAAACAACTTATTTTCGATCAGACGGGAAAACAATAAACTATATTACCGAATACGTTCCATATGATATTTTTCCATTTAGAGAAAATTATTACAAATCTGATGGTTCAACAATAGATTTTATTGAAGAATTTGATCCAGCTGATTTTTCGCCTATTAAAACAACTTATTACAATCCTGATGGTCTATTTTAAAGGAAACAAATTTTGCAAATAATGAATATAACTATATCAAAGAATTTGATTTATATAACGAAAAATTAATTAAAAAAACTTATTACCTAGATGACGAAAAAACCATAAATAGTATCGGTAAATATGATCCGTCTACTAGAAAAATAATTGAAAAAACTTTTTACAATAACGACGGAAAAACAATAAAAGCTATTTGTAAATATGATCCATCTACTGAAAAAAAATTAAATACACTAGTTTCCGAACTAAAAGTAAAAAAATAAATTACATCAACGAATACAATCCATATACTGGAAAATTAATTAAAAAAACTTATTACCAAAGTGACGGAAAAACAATAGAAAACATCATTGATTACGATCTATGTAGTAGAAAAAAAATTAAAGAAACTCATTTCATATCTGATGGAAAAACAATAAACTATATCGAAGAATTCTTTCCATCTACTGGACATAAAATTAAAGAAACTTATTTCCGAAACGACGGTAAAACAATAAAATATATCAGTGAATATGATACATTTATTGAAAACTTCTTTATTGAAAACTTATTCGAAATCTTAATTAAAAAAACTTGGTTCCAAGATGACGGCCGAAAAATATGTTATATTGAAGAATTTAATCCATTGAAGGGGAATAAAATTAAATTAACTCAATTTCAATTCGATGGAAAAACAATAAGCTACATAACTGAATATGATCCATCTAATGACAACTGAATTTAATCAACTCATCGCAAATCAACAAAAAACTTTATCAATGAACACAATTAATCCAATAACAAATTTATTCGAAAAACTTATTTAAATCCTGCTGATTCCGTCTGAAAAGAAATAAAAAAGGCGAATCCGAAATATAGTATTTTAAATAACAAAATAGTCTAAATAAGAGACTATTTTTAATGTGAGGTAATAATTTTTATTAGAGTGTGGGTAAAATTCATATTAATAATTAGTTTTTTATGCTAAATAAAAACTCATATACGTTTATTTTGATAAATAAAATTTAATTAATTTAACGTTTTTATATTTTTATAATAACGGTTTTATTAAAAACTTTAATCAATACAAACAAAATGCATTTTTTTAATTTTTGTTAATATAATTTAATAATTTTGGTTATAAATCATATATGAAGAATTAAAATATTTTTTTATTTATACTCAATAAATTTAAAAAGTAACTTTTATAAAACAAAACTATTTAAAAAAGCTATAAAAGCGCAAAGATATAAAAATTAGTTTAAAATTTTTTTGTTTATTAATTCGCGCTGTATCCTGAAAATTAAAATAAAAATAAATCATTCAAACAAATAAGATCAACTTAAAGTCGGGATTGTTTGATTTTTTTGTTCAATTTATAAAAATGATAAGGTTTTGTCTTTTTGCGCACTTGCAAAACAAAATTTTATAAAATATTCTTCTTAGGTTTTGATTTTAGAGTGTATCTTTTAATCATTTAATAAAAAATTATTACAAAAAAAGATTAATAATATTATTATTTTTTTTCTTTTTTGTTATTTTTTTGATTTTTTGAATAATATTCATTAAATAAATTAGTAATATTATTAAATTCTTTTTGTAAATCAATAATATATTCTATTAATAATTTATTATTATATTTTTTACTTAAATTATTAAGAGATCCGATAAAGTTTTTGCTATTTTTTTCGATCTCTTTGTATAAATCATCAATATCTTTATCTTTTTTTGCATGATTTACATTATATTCAAGATCATAACAAGCAATATTGATCAACATATCAAAATCTGTTTTAGGGTTTTTTATTTTAATAACAAAAAAATTTTCGTTACATTTAAAATTTTTTATTTTTATTTTTTCTCCTTTATGAACTAATACCCAATTATTAATTTCTTTCAAAATTTTTTTAAATGTGTTAGGTTGTTTACCGTTAACTAATAAAACAATAGAGCCGCAGGAATAACGATAATAAACTCTACTTAATAATTGTTTATAGACAAAGTCTAAATCATGTAAACCGCAAAAATTTTTACATTCGATAATATAATCTTCGTTTTTATTTAAAGAAATTAAAACATCAACTTTGCCATGTCTTTTTAGAGTTTCATTAGTAGCTTTAAATTTATCTAAATTATTAAAAATACTAGCGATATGAGCGCTAATATAATTTTCATCAAAATTAGTAGAAGAATATTTTTTTAAAAATAACAAATTTTGTTCAAAATTTGTCATACATTTATCCAAAATTTTGATAATATACAAATAATTTTCATCATCTAAAATAGAAGATATAGAAGATATTTTTGTTTCTATCAAAAAATTATTCTCACTTTCATTAAATAAAAATTTTTAATTATTTTCTTTTAGAAAAATAATTATACAAAATTTTAGGAGTAATAACGCATTCAGACCAAGATTTATTAGGATCATAAACTGTTTTCCAAGGATCTTCTTCATGAGTTTTTTTACTTAATTCTTTACTATTTAGACCATAAAATTCATCATAAATTTGTTCTAATATTTCTTTTTGTTCTTTAGTTAAATTTTTATTTGTGGCTGATTTATCAAAATTTAAATTAGTATTTGGTTTCATTGTTTCTTGAAATAAAATTTCTGCATAAATAACAGGGATAACAGGTCCATAAATCCAAGCTTCAATTGTTTCATTAAACAAAACTGTATTATATTTGGCTAAAAAATATCCTTGTGAATAATAAAGTAATTTTTGTAATTTAGTTTTATTTATAGAAGAATCTTTATTTAAAAAATATTTTGCTATATCAAAAACATTAATTTCATCATTATTATTTTTTTGTTCCATTTTTGTAATCTCCCTTATTTTTATTCAAAATATTTAAATTATATCTAAATATATTAATTTGATTATTGTTTTTGATATTTTGAGAATATAAACAAAATAAATTCATTATATATTTTCGAAATTTTATTTCTATCCTGGAACAAATAACTTAAATTTAGAATTTAAATTTTTATAAAATTGTTAATTATCTTAATCAAAAATAAATATAAAATCTTCTAAAATTTTTTTATTTTAATTAATTAAAAAATTATGTGGCCGATTGGCAAAAATATAAAAATATTTGTAATTAAGAATAATTTATTTTTTTATTTTCCTGTTATTAAAGAATATAAGTATTTTTTCGATCCAAAATATTAATTATTTTTTTAATTTTTTAATATTTTTATTTAAATAAGAGATTATATATTTTTATATTTAATAAAGTGAATGTTTTTAAAATTTAAGCGATATTTTTAGAAATTAATACAGACAATAATATTTTGATATCATAATTTAAGTAATTTAGGTATTAGCGTGATTATCATATTTTAGTTATAGTCACAAAAATAAAAACAATTTCCGATTTTTATAATTACAAGTAACTATTAAAATAGAAACCAAACAAAATATCTTGTTAAATTTAATTAATTAAAAATAAAAAATAATAATATTAAAATAAGATAATTAATGAATAATTAATAAAAAACAATTTTATTTTTATTATTATTTTTTTTTAAAATGATTATTTTGATATTATGATTTACATTTTTTAACATAAATTTGATGTTACGTTATTTATCTTGTTTTTCATTGTTTAACTCCTTAGATTAAATAATTTATATAAAAAATATTATAATAAAATATTTAATAATTATAAAAATATTAATTTAAATTTTACTTGTTTACATTTTATATAGTACAATAATTATTTCGTTTTTTTAATTATTTTGTCAAAAAATTATATATTTTTCTGAATAATAAAAAAAGAAACTTCAAAAAAAGTTTCTTTTTTTATTATTGATTGAATATTTTAAAAACTTGTTAATTTTTCTATCTCTTCTTTATTAATAGTTTCTTTTTCTAATAATAAATTAACTATTTTATCTAATAAAGATTTATTTTCTTTAATCACTTTTTGACATTCTTGATAACATTGATCTATTATTTTTTTAATTTCTGTATCAATCGCTTTTTTATCAGAAAAATCAGAATCTTGAGAAACACCTAAATCACTCATTCCATATTTAGTCACCATTAAACTAGCTATTTTAGTAGCTTGTTTAAAATCCTCACAAGCTCCATTAGAAACATCGTCAAAAACTAATTCTTCAGCTACTCTACCGCCTAAATAAGAAATAATATTCGCTAACATTCTTTTTTTAGAAGAAAAGAAAGTTTCTTTTTCAGGTAACATTAAATTATAACCACCAGCTGAACCTCTTGGGATAATAGTAATCTTTTGAACTTTTTGAGCGTGTTCTAATTTTAAACCAATAACGGCGTGTCCAGCTTCATGGTAAGCCACCATTTTTCTTTCTTCTTCTGTATATTTAATTGATTTTTTGGCTGGACCCATTAAAACGCGATCAATCGCTTCTTCTAAATCTTCCATAGTAATCATTTCTTTTTGATTTCTTACTGTTAAAATAGAAGCTTCATTTAAAACTGCTTCTAATTGAGCGCCACTCATACCTGGAGTTTGTTTCGCTAATTGATTAAAATTAATATCAGGAGAAATATTTTTATTACGAACATGAACTTTTAAAATAGCTTCTCTAGCTTTAACATCAGGTAGACCAACTATAAATTTGCGATCGAATCTTCCTGGTCTTAATAAAGCTGAATCTAACATATCCGCTCTATTAGTAGCTCCGATGATAATGATTCCTTGTGTTGAAGTAAAACCATCCATTTCAGTTAAAAGTTGATTAAGAGTTTGATCTGTTTCTTGAGATCCTCCTGAAAAACCACCTCTTTTACTACCTAAAACATCTATTTCATCAATAAAAAGAATGCAAGGAGAATGATCTTTAGCTTCTTTAAATAATTCTCTGACACGAGAAGCACCGACACCGACATATTTTTCAACAAATTCAGAACCAGCTACAGCGTAAAAAGGAACTCCAGCTTCACCAGCTAAAGCTTTCGCTAATAAGGTTTTACCTGTTCCTGGCGGCCCTTCTAATAAAACACCTTTAGGTATTTTAGCTCCTACGGAAGCATACTTTTGAGGTCTTTTTAAAAAATCAATTAATTCCTTCATTTCTTCTTTTTCTTCTTCATTGCCAGCAACATCTTCGAAAGTAAAATAAGATTTTTGTTTGGATGAAACTAAAGATTTAGAATTAATTTTTGAATTTCTAGATAAAAAAGCCTCGCCCCAATAACCTAATAATAATAAAGTTTGTACAGGCGTCAAAAATTGATTTATTCTAGTTCTAATTTCTACTTTGATGAATATCATCATTTTATGAAATTTATAAAAACGATATATATTTTGATTGTATTGCGGATTTAATATATTTTCATTCAAAATTGTAAGTATAAAATCAACAACATAAAACATAAATAAAAAGAAAATGCAATTTCTTAAAGTTATTTTAGAAAAAATTTTTTTTAAATTCTTCATAATTAATTTGTACTTTCTATATTATGAACGCAAACAGGAATATTTAACATTTGTTCATGTAAAAGACATAATATTTTTTCGAATATTTCTTCAAAAGTTTTTTGTTTTAATTCTTTTATCTCTGACGATTCTTCTTGTTGAGATTGAGGTCCTAAACCCAATGAAGGGAATAATGTGCGAATGTTATTATCATACGTATCCCACAAATCAGTTATTTCACTTTCAAAAATACCTTGTGAGTTAATAACTAAATTTTCATTTTGTAAATACTTGATGGATAAATTATTAATTTGTTCGATATTTGTTGCATGAATAGAAGAATTTGAATCATTCACATTCCTTATCCCAAATAAATTATTTTCTATTGTTTGACCTTTATTTCTTTTATTTTCTAAATATTGTTTTATATGTGATAAATTTATAGAAATTTTAGAATCATCTTTAAAATGAAATATACTTCGTATAAAATGGAAATAATATTCTTCTTGATTATATTCATCTATTTCAGATGCAACACTTAATCTTATATCAAATGTACCTTTTTCAGTAATTTCTATTTTTAATTTATTTGAATCTAAATCTTTATTTGTTAAAAACTTTAGGAATAAATTATTAATTTGTGTGATAATTTTTTCTTGAATAGAAAAATTTATATCTGTTACGTCTTTATCTATTACGAATCTCAAAACATAATCTTTGTTTTTTTCTTCAGAATTTAAATTATTCCAAGCTTCTTCTAAACATTGTAAAGCTTTTGTTTCATTAAAACCATAATTTTTTAAATCTAAATCTTTATAAATGTTCATGCTGTCTTCATTATGTGGTAAAAAGGGTTTAGGAAAATATTTTGTATTATCTTGAAAAAAAGCTTTAGTAAATAAAAGCGAAAGAGGTTTTAAATTAGTCTCATTTTGAGTTATTTCTTGTCTATTTAAAACATAATACAAACTTTTTCGAAACTTGTATTGTTTCATCAAAGGCAAAATATCTTTATTTTTATTTTCGTCTGTAAACAATTCTATAAAAATCATATCTCCTTTATCAGGAATATTTTGTTTTAATTCTTCTGATAATTTATTTGTATAATTTTGTTCTTCTTTGTTTTTTTCTGAATTTTTTTGTTTTGTATTATTATAATCATAAACGAAATATATCGTAATTATTAATATAAATATTAAAAATATCGGTACTAAATATATAGATTTAAATTTTTTCATATTAACACTCTTTCATTTTGTTATTTATAAAACAATAAATAATAAAATTAAATTTAATAAAATTAAATTTAATTTTCTAATTATTAAAACCATTATATATTGAAAAAAAATTTAATACAAGTTTTATGTAAACTTGTTTTATAAGACATTAAACAAAATAATTAAAATGATATTTTATTTAATTCGAAAATTAATCAAATTTTAGTCAATTTATCTATTTGATAAAAGTTAAATTTTAACCAATTAGGAGAAAATTTTTATTTATTTTTTAAAATTTTGATACCATTTTCTTAGACATAAATAGGTTTTTCTATTTATGTAAGAAACAAATTAATTTAAATATAATATTTTATATAAAAAATGAATAATATAGAAAAATAATCACTTTTATAATTAATAATCTTTATTTTTTTAATAAATAATTAATATAAATCTTTTTATGATACAATTTAATATGTAAGATCGTATTTAATAATCAATTAAATTTAATTATTTTTAATTATTTTATTATTGTAATTTTAAATAAAATAATATATTCATAAAGGAAAAAAGCAAATAATAATATTATTTGGCAAAATAATTAATTAAAAAATAAATTTTATTATTAATTTTAGAAATTTAGATAAACGTTAAAAAATATTTTTTTAAAATTTGTTTTAATATAAAATATTTCAATATTATTATTTTCAATAATTATAAAAAGAATTTTTTTAATTTAGTTTATTTTACAGATATTAATTAATATTAAATAATTTTTTTAAATCGAAAAATATTAAAATCTTGAATATAATAAAGTTTCTTTTATATTAGGAAAAATAAAAATTTTAGATTTTATGACTAAATAAATTTTTCGTATATAAAAATTATTTTTTATTATTTAAAATGAGTAAAATGCGATTTATTTCGAAAATATGTTCCCAATAAACATTTAATATTTTTTCTAATTTACATTTTTGAAATAACGAATAATAAATTTTAAATAACGAATAATAAATTCGAATATTTTTTAAATAATCATTTTATTTAAAAAATTAATTTTCAAAAAAATTTATATCTAAACTTTTAATTTGGTTTTTGATTCGAAAATATAACCTAAAGAATCGTAAACAAATATTTTTTAAAAATTTAAAAAATAAAATCATATTTTTAGAACATCATTATATAAATTAGTCTTTTTTTATTATTAAATGCCAATTTATCATAAATAATTTTTTTATAAAATATGTAAAAATGAACATTTCTAAATATTTTTTTAATAAATAATATTAATATTTAATATTAATTAACTAATTTTGGTATATTTTTATTTTTTATACATAAATTGATGATTAAATTCATAGCAATATCTGTTGGAATAATTTAAGCAAGTTATTAATTCGAACAAACTTTTTGCATATTATTTATTATTAGTTTGTTTTTTTATTTCGATTGTAAAAATATTATTTTAATTATATCTTTCAAAATAATTTGAACAATAATTAATTTATAAAATCAAAAGCAAAAATTTTTAATTATTAAATAGAAATATTTAATAAAATTTAAATTATTCATATAATAATCTTTATTATTAGGATTATTTAAATAAAGTTTATTGTTGATTATTTTAAAATAACAAACTATATAACCTAACTAAGATTTTAAATATATTAAATTTATTCATATAAAAAAGTTATATTATTTAACTTTATTCTTTTTTTAAAAAATTTATGAAATAAAGATAAATTTTCTTTACTTAAGAAACTCCCAACATCTAGTATGAAAAAATATCCGATTTAAACTTATAATATATCAATTATACTTTGATAAGGTTCATCAATGCGATATTTTTTAATGGCAAAACAAAGTTTTTAATTTAATAATAATATTTTTTATGATCTTATTTCACTGCTTTCGAAAACATTTAATAAATGAAAATTATTATCATTTATTTTTTTTAATATATTAATTAGAAATTGATATGATATATGTTCATAAATAAAATTAAACAAAATTTTAATTCAATAATTATTTTTGTCTTATTAACAATATTTATATTTATTTTTTATATTTTTATATTATATTTTTCATTAGATATCAAACAAATAACAAATAAAACAATAGATAAAAATATTATTTTTAATAAATCTCAACAATTAATAGTTCCTCCAGAACAATATAATCCAAATGAAGATATTGATGTAACGAATGTAAATAATCCAGAATTATTGGCTGGGCAACTTTTAACAGCTTTAAAAAAAAAACATAAGAAATTATATTTGAAAAGTATACATGCTAACACATTAATTGATTATTTAAAAGATAGAGATCGACAAATACTAAAAATGAAAAATGATTTAAAAACAAAAAACGAAGAATTAACAACAGCTAAAAATGATTTCAGAACAAAAGAAGCAGAATTAACAAAAACCTTAACTAAAAAAAACGAAGAATTAACAACGGCTCAAAATGATTTAAGAACAAAAGAAGCAGAATTAACAAAAACCTTAACTAAAAAAAACGAAGAATTAACAACGGCTCAAAATGATTTAAGAACAAAAAACAAAGAATTAACAACGGCTCAAAATAATTTCAGAACAAAAGAAGCAGAATTAACAAAAACCTTAACTAAAAAAAACGAAGAATTAACAACGGCTCAAAATAATTTCAGAACAAAAGAAGCAGAATTAACAAAAACCTTAACTAAAAAAAACGAAGAATTAACAACGGCTCAAAATAATTTCAGAACAAAAGAAGCAGAATTAACAACGGCTCAAAATGATTTAAGAACAAAAAACGAAGAATTAACAACAGCTAAAAATGATTTCAGAACAAAAGAAGCAGAATTAACAAAAACCTTAACTAAAAAAAACGAAGAATTAACAACGGCTCAAAATAATTTCAGAAAAAAAGAAGCAGAATTAACAACGGCTCAAAATAATTTCAGAACAAAAGAAGCAGAATTAACAAAAACCTTAACTAAAAAAAACGAAGAATTAACAACAGCTAAAAATGATTTCAGAACAAAAGAAGCAGAATTAACAAAAACCTTAACTAAAAAAAACGAAGAATTAACAACGGCTCAAAATAATTTCAGAACAAAAGAAGCAGAATTAACAACGGCTCAAAATGATTTAAGAACAAAAAACGAAGAATTAACAACAGCTAAAAATGATTTCAGAACAAAAGAAGCAGAATTAACAAAAACCTTAACTAAAAAAAACGAAGAATTAACAACGGCTCAAAATAATTTCAGAAAAAAAGAAGCAGAATTAACAACGGCTCAAAATAATTTCAGAACAAAAGAAGCAGAATTAACAAAAACCTTAACTAAAAAAAACGAAGAATTAACAACAGCTAAAAATGATTTCAGAACAAAAGAAGCAGAATTAACAAAAACCTTAACTAAAAAAAAC
This sequence comes from 'Prunus avium' virescence phytoplasma, assembly GCF_050916135.1. NCBI lineage: Bacteria > Bacillati > Mycoplasmatota > Mollicutes > Acholeplasmatales > Acholeplasmataceae > Candidatus Phytoplasma > 'Prunus avium' virescence phytoplasma. The sequence goes on from NZ_CP069156.1 coordinate 496,391, forward strand.
GAAGAATTAACAACGGCTCAAAATAATTTCAGAACAAAAGAAGCAGAATTAACAACGGCTCAAAATGATTTAAGAACAAAAAACGAAGAATTAACAACAGCTAAAAATGATTTCAGAACAAAAGAAGCAGAATTAACAAAAACCTTAACTAAAAAAAACGAAGAATTAACAACGGCTCAAAATGATTTAAGAACAAAAAACAAAGAATTAACAACGGCTCAAAATAATTTCAGAACAAAAGAAGCAGAATTAACAAAAACCTTAACTAAAAAAAACGAAGAATTAACAACAGCTAAAAATGATTTCAGAACAAAAGAAGCAGAATTAACAAAAACCTTAACTAAAAAAAACGAAGAATTAACAACGGCTCAAAATAATTTCAGAACAAAAGAAGCAGAATTAACAACGGCTCAAAATGATTTAAGAACAAAAAACGAAGAATTAACAACAGCTAAAAATGATTTCAGAACAAAAGAAGCAGAATTAACAAAAACCTTAACTAAAAAAAACGAAGAATTAACAACGGCTCAAAATGATTTAAGAACAAAAAACAAAGAATTAACAACGGCTCAAAATAATTTCAGAACAAAAGAAGCAGAATTAACAACGGCTCAAAATAATTTCAGAACAAAAGAAGCAGAATTAACAAAAACCTTAACTAAAAAAAACGAAGAATTAACAACGGCTCAAAATGATTTAAGAACAAAAAACAAAGAATTAACAACGGCTCAAAATAATTTCAGAACAAAAGAAGCAGAATTAACAACGGCTCAAAATAATTTCAGAACAAAAGAAGCAGAATTAACAAAAACCTTAACTAAAAAAAACGAAGAATTAACAACGGCTCAAAATGATTTAAGAACAAAAGAAGCAGAATTAACAACGGCTCAAAATGATTTCAGAACAAAAGAAGCAGAATTAACAAAAACCTTAACTAAAAAAAACGAAGAATTAACAACGGCTCAAAATGATTTAAGAACAAAAAACGAAGAATTAACAACAGCTAAAAATGATTTCAGAACAAAAGAAGCAGAATTAACAAAAACCTTAACTAAAAAAAACGAAGAATTAACAACGGCTCAAAATGATTTAAGAACAAAAGAAGCAGAATTAACAAAAACCTTAACTAAAAAAAACGAAGAATTAACAACGGCTCAAAATGATTTAAGAACAAAAGAAGCAGAATTAACAACAGCTAAAAATGATTTCAGAACAAAAGAAGCAGAATTAACAAAAACCTTAACTAAAAAAAACGAAGAATTAACAACGGCTCAAAATGATTTAAGAACAAAAAACGAAGAATTAACAACGGCTCAAAATGATTTAAGAACAAAAAACGAAGAATTAACAACGGCTCAAAATGATTTAAGAACAAAAAACGAAGAATTAACAACAGCTAAAAATGATTTCAGAACAAAAAAAGAAGAATGTAAAAAAATTCAAAGTGCTTTGACTCAACAAGTAAAAGATTCGATCAGTAATAAAAATATTTATCTTTTTATTATTATTCTATGTGTTTTTATAATAATCACTGTTTTTTTATTATTTTATTATTGAATAGTATAGTTTTAAAATAATTTTATATTATATTTATATATTTATTTAATTATAATTTTTCGTTTTAAATTATAATTAAAAGTTAAATGTTATTAAGAATGTCAAAAAGTTATTAAAGAAAATAAACCTTTATTATATAAATAGAATATTTTATTTATTTTATAAAAAGAAACTATTTGAAAAAAGAGGTAAATTTATTAACGAAATAAAATTATTAATAAATTTGACAAAAATAAAATTTTAAGATATTTTAAAAAAATAAAACTCAGTTATTACTAACTGAGTTTTATTTTTTTAAAGAACATTAAATATTCAAATTATTATCTAAAATTTTTAAAAAATAAATTTCAAAACTTTATATTTTTTATATATATTTTTGAAAAGATTTCAACTAAAAAATTGAATTGCATATAATGAAATTTAATCAATTAAATTTGATAAAACAAAGGAAACAAAATACTAGATAATATAACTATAATATCTCCTCCAATACGAGTAGATATTTGAGCATAAGGCATTAAGGCCATAGAATCTGACGCTTCTAAAATAGCCATATTTCCGGCTCCACCAATACTATTAGAACAAAGTCCCGCAGAAATAGCAGATTGAACAGGATAATAACCAAATTTATTTCCAAGAATAGCAGCTGTTAATGATGTAACAATAACACATAACATACAAGTTAATAAAAATTGTAAATTAGAAATAGAATCTGTTATTTTATTAATATTTGTTCCTATCCCGACTAAACATAAAATAGCGGACGTAAAATTATTTGTTATAAATTGAGAAGCTTGTTCGATACATTTTTCATAATAAAAAGAAATTAAATTTAAAAATTTTACTATTATAACTAATATAACCAAAAAAATTATAACAGGAGGCAAATAATTTTCAATATTTTTTAAAAAAGAAAACATTGAAAATACTTTTGATATCATTATCCTTAATACACTACTTAAAATATAAAAAGAAAAAATAGATATTAAACCAGTAGCTATATTTGAATAATTAATATTTAAATCTGTCTTTTTTATACCTTTATTTATATTTTTATCATCTTCTAAAATTTTAATATTTTTTTCTATTATTTTATTAGGACTACTATATTTACTTTTGCCGAAAAATTTCTTAATTAAACCAGATAAAATAACACTAAAAATACCGGCAATTAATAAAGAAGGTAAAATATGATCTTTGAAAGCATCTTCATACATTGCATTCCCTTGAGAAAAAATTTTAGTTAAAGGAATTATTCCGCAAGTAAAACCTCCACATGCTATCGGAGCAAAAATATAAAAAATAGAATCTAAAAAACCATTACGAGTGCTATTTTTAATATGACTTAATCCTTTTATAGGTTCTAAAATTAATCCTATTATTCCTACAAATAAAGCCGATATTATCAAAGTAATAATTACTAAAGGCAAAAATCTTTTTAACATTCTACCTAAAAATTCTTTTTTAATTCCTACAAGACTACCTACTACTAAAGATGTCACAAAGAAATCTAAAAAACCAATACCTCCTGCGTTTTTAGAAAAAAAAGAAGTTTGTTGAATAAATGTTTTTTGAAATTTTGTAAACATCGGAAATCCGAAATTATAATTAAAAATAAAAGCAGGAACTAAAATACATAAAATAGGCCCTCCGCCTATATTTTTTATAATAGGAATTTTAGAACCTATAAATTTTAAAATTCCAGATAAAACCATTACAAATAACAACATAGACATAAAATTATGCCAATTTTGAGAAATTATTTTGTCATTTTCTAAATCATAACTTAAAAATATATGAATTATAATCAAAAATAAAATCGTTATAATCGAAAATGCAGAAAAACCTAAAATATTTATTTTATTTTTTTCATTCTTTTTAAAAGAAATAATATCTAAATTATTCTTTTGTTTCATTAAAAAAATATCTTTCTAAAAAATGTATTTTATACATTAACTTTTTTTAAATTTATATAAATTATTTTATATTTTTTGTATTAAAAAAATTTTATTTAAATATTTTTTAAATAAAAATAGAAAGAAAACATCATTTATTTATAAAAAATTATTTTTTTATTTTATTTAATAAATGTTTTACAAAATCTAAAACTGTTTCAGAAGAACGTGATGTAACAAAAATATCACTAGTGACAGCTTTTTCATTAGGGCAATGATTACCTTTTATATATTTTTCATATCCTGGATAACAAGTAAAATTATGATTTTCTAATAAATTTAATTTACCTAAAAAAGAAGGCGCAGCGCAAATAGCCCCAATAATTTTTTTATTTTCAACAAAATGTTTTATAATTTGAAAAATTTTATTTAAAATTTCGCCATTTTCTTCTAACATTTTTTTTTACATATGGACCGCCTGGAATGATTAAAAAATCATATTCAGATAATTGAACTTCATCAATATGTAAATCTGATTTTACTATTAATTTTTGCGAAGAAACAACTTCCAAATCAGTATTTGAAGTAAAAGTAATAATATCTAAATAATTTTTTTTTAAGAATGCCCTTGTAGCCAAAGCTTCGCAATCTTCGAAACCATTAGATAAAAATAATAAACCTTTTTTCATATAAAAAACTCTTTTCATTTAAGTTAATAAAAATTAAATTAATTAAATATTTAATTAATTTAATTTTTAATTGTATTAATATGATAATCAATCACCAAATTTATTTTATCATTATTTACTTTAATTTAAATATAACAATTTTGATAAATTATTAAATATGTTATAATTAATTGGATATTATTATTATTTTTCATAATAAATAATATCTGTTAGATAAAATAAATAATAAATAAAATAAATAATAAATAAAATAAATAATAAATAAAATAAATAATAAATAAAATAAATAATAAATAAAATAAATAATAAATAAAATAAATAATAAATAAAATAAATAATAAATAAAATAAATAATAAATAAAATAAATTGAATTAGAAAAGAGAATGAATAAAAATTCAATTATCAAACAAATATAATTTAACTAATAAAAAATTTTATTACTTGTTATATTATTTTATGTTCTTTATCACAATTAACCTTCTAAATTATCAAATTAAAGCAATAGAAATTAATAAAGAAGAAAAAAATAATAAAATTCATGAAGAAATTTTATTAAAAAAAAGAAATGCCGAAATAGAATTAAATATCGCTAAACAATTAAAAAATAAAGTCGACGAATCTTTTGAAAAAAATCTTTTATTAACAAAAGAAATAGAAATGATAGAAAATGAAAATGACGAAAATACAGCCATAAGTCAATTAAAAGCAGCAGAAAAACAATTTAAAGAAGAAAAAAATGAAAATATTTTAGAAAATATTTATGTTTTGTTAAATTCTTCTCTTCAAAATTATAAAAAAAGCATAACTAATATAAAAAAATATAAAGCTTTGGTTAATAAAGAAATACTAAAAAAAGAAATTATCAAAATCCAACAAATGATAGAAAAAACAGATGATTTTTTTTATGATAAAGAAAATGCTATTAATTTAAAAAAAGAAATACAAACAGAAATGGAAAATATACAAAAAGAAGGGACAGCTATTAATTTATCAAATAAAGCAAAATTAATATTAGAAGAAGCTGAAAATATTTATTTAACAAGTAGCAATAATGATGAAATTATAAATAATAAATATGATCGTGCGACTTTTTACTTTCAAGAATCTTTTGACAAATATCAAAATATAAAAATTAAATTAAAAAAATTTTTTATAGAAATATTTAAAGAAGAAAAAACAGAAGAAAAAAATCAAAATGAAGTCAAAAACGAAATAACAATTTCATCTCATGAGCAAAATAAATTAAAACAATGGCAAATTATTTTATTAATTTCAGGAATAAGCATTTTTTTATTAATTTTGATTTTATTAAAAATAAAAAATAAATATTCGAAAAATTTTTTCAAAAAAATTAAAAATAATGAATTTATGTTTTAATTTATAAAAAAGAGTTTATAAAAACTCTTTTTTTGTTTCGAATGAAAATTTATAATAAAATGACAAAAGCTAAGGCGTAGTTTTCAGTATGAGTAATAGAAATTATAATTTTTGAAGATGAATCAGAATGGATAACATAAGGAGCACCTGAATTCAAATCATTTAAAATAGACCAATCACGATAATTATTTTTTAAATTTCCTTTTTGATAAGCTTTAAAAATAGCTTCTTTAGCGGCCCATCTGCCTCCTAAAAAACTAAGTTTTCTTGATAAATGATTAATATCTTGATATATTAATTGCTCTGCATTAGATAAAATCCTATCAGCTATTTTTTCTATTCCTATTTTTTTAATTTTTTTTATTTCGACTAAATCAACTCCAATATTTTTCATTTATTTTTGTATTCCTTTTGAATATATCCGAATATTAAAAAAATAAATAACATATTCTTATAAATTGCGCATTATTTAATCGAATTTAAAATATTATTTAATTCGTTTTCATCCATTATTTTAATTTTTAATAAACGAGCTTTTTGTAATTTAGAACCGCTATTATCACCTTGAATTAAAAAATCCGTTTTAGAAGAAACATTTTTGATAATAGAAGCTCCATATTTTTCTAAAATATTAGTTAATTCATTTCTTGAATAATCATTAAAAGTACCAGTTAAAACTATTTTTTGATCTTTGAATATATTATTAATTGGAACATTTTTATATAAATAATCAAAATTAAGACCTTTAGATTTTAATAAATTAATTTCTTGAATATTTTCTTCTTTCCGAAAATACTCAATAACGCTATTAGATATTCTTGGACCTATTTCAGGAATTTCAGATAATTCCTCTAAATTAACTTTTTTTAGATTATTAATGTTTTTAAATTTCTTATTTAATAATTTAGCTATTTTAATTCCTACATGTTCAATTCCTAAACCGTATAAAATTCTATCAAAAGATTGGTTTTTACTTTGTTCTAAGGCATCTAAAATATTCATTATTTTTTTATCTTGAAAACCAGGTAATTTTTTTAATTGTTCGTATTTATCTTTTAAAGAATATAAATCAGAAATTTTTTTGATCAATCCTTCTTGAAAAAAAGTAAATAAAGTTTTTTTCCCTAAAACATTAATATCCATCGCTTCTCTCGAAACAAAATGAATAATTTTTTTTATTTTTTTTCTTCACAATCATCATTTAAACAAAAATGATCGACTTCACCTTCTTTTTTAGTTAAAACACCATTGCAAAAAGGGCAATTTGAAATCATTTTAAAAGGAACTTGACTAGTTCTTTTATTTTTTAAAACTTCTAAAACTTCAGGAATAATAGAACCTGATTTATGTACTAATACAAAATCATTAATACGAATATCTTTTTTTTGAATATAATCATAATTATGAAGCGTTATTTTAGACAACAAACTGCCATCTACCATAACAGGCAAAATAGAAGCTACAGGAGTTAAAGAACCAGTTCTTCCTATTTGAAATTCAATATTTTGAATTATAGTTTCACCTTTTAAAGAATTTAATTTATAAGCGGTAGCCCACTTAGGACATTTAGAAGTATATCCAATGGAATTATGTAAAATTAATTCATTTACTTTGATTACAATTCCATCTATATCATAAGGCAATTTATCTTTCAATTCTTTATAATAATTAATTTTTTCTTTTAATTGTTCAAAGGAAAAAACAACATCATAATAAGGATTAACAGAAAAACCATTTTTTTTTAAAAAATCTAAAGCTTCCTTTTGCGTCTTAATAAAAAAAGGAGGGTCGATAATAGAATAAATAAAAGAAGATAAATTTCTTTGAGCAACTATCGAAGAGTTTAATTGTCTTAAGGTTCCAGAAGCTGCATTACGAGGGTTAGAAAATAAAATTTTATTTTTTTCTTTTTGTTCTTTATTCAATTTTTCAAATGAATCATGATCAAATAAAATTTCTCCTCTTACTTCTAAATCTATTTCTTCTTTAATTTTTAAAGGAATATTTTTAATAGTTCTAATATTTTCAGTTATTAATTCTCCAACATAACCATTTCCTCTTGTTGCAGCTTGGACTAAAATACCTTTTTCATATTTTAAACTAATTGCTACTCCATCTATCTTAGGTTCGATAATAAAACAAAAAGGAATATTTATTTTTAATAAACGATTACAAAATAATTTTAATTCATCAAAATTAAAAACATTACTCAAGGACAACATTGGAACAATATGTTCTACTTTTTTAAACTTCGAACTTAAAAAACCACCTACTTTCAAAGTAGGACTGTAAGATAATTTATATTCAGGATATTTTTTTTCTAACACGGACAATTCTTTTAATAAAGCGTCATATTGATAATCTGACAAATCTGTTTTACTCAAATTATAATAGTTATAATTAGCTTGATGAAGCGTATCTGTCAAACTTTTAATTTTTTTTTTAATTTCTAATGTCATTATTTATAACCTTATTCATTATAATTAATAATATTTTTTAAATTTATTATGATTTGACTGTAATTTTTAATAAAGTTTTTTCAAATTTCAAAATTTTTAATTATGATAAATTTTTATTAAATGTAAAATTATGTATGTTATAATTTTAACTGTTATTTATATATTTTATTCTTTAGAAATCAAAGATATCTTAAAATTATAAATTTTAAATTAAAATCAAATATTTAAATTTAACAAGACAAATCTGAAAAATTATAAAAAGGTATTTTTTTATGAAAAATTCAGTTAACAAAAAAATTTTTATAACAAATTTATTAATTTTAAACATTAGGGTTAATTAAAGGGATTTATAACAATCATTCTTTTTTATCTTTATATTTGTTTACGAGGCAAACTGTTTTATTAATTAATATCTATTTTATAATTTTATTTTTCTTTACAAATTTAAAAATAAATAAATATTTAAGTTTTATTTGTTTGTTTAATTGTTTATTGCTTTGCATTTATAATTTCAAGATCGAAAATAAAGAACTTTATAATCAAAGAAAATTATGGGAAATTTGGATTGCTCATTTAGAACATATAATTGTGCCTTTAATATTTTATTATTATTATTTTTTATAGATAAAACTACATTAAAATTAAAAAATTTTTATATCGTTTTAATTCATCCTTTTATATATTTAATAACATGTTTTTTTCTAAAAAACACTCCATATAAATCTTTAAATTTGAAAAGGAATTTGAATAATTTGTTTTTTTATAGTATTTTTGTGTTATTGATTTCAGGAATGTCTTTGATATTAATTTTATTAAAAAGAAAAATATTAAAAAAATATTATAATTTAAATTTAAAAGAACTTAAAATTAATTAAGTTCTTTTTTTATTTTTAAAATTATAAATCAAAGTTTTTTAAAAAATGAAAAAATTTAAATCATCATAAAGAAATTAATTATAAAATAAATAATTTCTATTAAATAAAAAAATTATATATCCAAATTAAATAATTTTTTTGCATTTTTTGTGGTTTGTTCAGAAACATCTATTATATTAATTTTTCTTAAATCAGCTATTCTTTGAGCTATAATTTTAAGAAATTCGGGTTCATTTCTTTTACTTTTTCCCATAGGAAAAGGAGTTAAAAAAGGAGAATCTGTTTCTAACAGAATTTTGTCTAATGGGACTTTTTGGACTATTCGATGAGCTTCAAGAGCTTTTTCATAAGTAACAATTCCTCCTAAACCTACATAAAATCCTAATTCTAAAGCTTTTTCTAATTCGTCTAAATTACTAGTTAAGCAATGAAAAACTCCTTTGATTTTATCTTTGTAAGGAAGTAACATTTGATATATTTCTAAAAAAGATTCTCTTGCGTGTAAAATAATAGGCAAATTATATTTAATAGCTAATTTAATCTGAATTTGTAAATTCTTTTTTTGTATTTCTAAAGAACTTTTATCATGATATAAATCTAAGCCGATCTCGCCTACCGCTACTACTTGAGGGCATCTTAAATATTTTTCGATGCTAAAAGGATCTTCGTTTTCCCAATAACAAGGATGAATCCCTACAGTAGCTTTTATAAAAGGGTTTTGAATAGCTAATTCTATGGCTTTTTCATTTGTTTCTTTATTTACACCGGGGACAATAAAATATTTAACATCATTATTGTGCGCTCTTTCTATAACTTGTGTTAAATCTTTATTAAAATTTAAAAAATTTAAATGCGCATGTGTATCAATTAACATATTTTTATTTCTCTTTTGAAAAATTAATTTATAGAAAATTTGAATATTAATAATATAAAAAAACCTAAAAAATTAAGGTTTTTATTAATTTAAAATTTTTAAAAAAATATTTAAGTTGTTTAATGAAAAAAATTATATATGAATAGGTTTGTCAATTGCTCCTAAAAAAGTTTCTAAAGTTATTTCGGATAAAGTAGGATGAGGATGAATTGTTTTAACTATATCATAAGCCGTTCCGTTCATTCCCATAACAACTCCTATTTCGCTAATTAATTCTGTCGCATGACAAGATAATATGTGCATTCCTAAAATTTTTAAACTATTTTTATCGACAATTAATTTTGCGAACCCATCAGTTTCGCCCTCGGCCCAAGCTTTTCCTATAGAACTAACAGGGACATTAGAAACTTTATAATTTATATTATTTGCTTTCGCTTGTTCTTCAGTTAAACCTATAGAAGCTATTTCAGGAAAACCATAAATACAAAAAGGAACAGAATTATAATCCATAGGCAAAAGATGTTCTTTTGAATTTAAAGCGTGAGAGACAGCTATTATACCTTCGTGAGTAGCTACATGAGCTAACATATATTTTCCGTTTACATCACCAATAGCATAAACTCCTTCAATAGAAGTTTTTAAAAAATTATCAGTAATTATTCCACTTCTATCTGTTTTCAAATTCAATTTTGTAATCCCATCTAAATTAGGTTTAGTACCTACAGCCATTAAAATTATATCTGCTTCAACTTGATGCTCTTGTGTATTTGTTTTATAATAAACTTTATTATTTTCAATTTTGATTACTTCTGAATTTGTATAAATTTTAATATCATCTTTTTTTAATATTTTGGTATACGCACTTATAATATCATGATCCATATTAACTAAAATATTTTTTTGTTTTTCTATAATTATAATTTCGGAATTAAATTTTTTAAAAATAGTTGCAAATTCTACTCCGATAACTCCTCCACCAATAATAATTACTTTTTTAGGAAATTTTTCTAATTGAACTAATTCTTTGCTAGTGCAAAGGTGTTTATTTTCATAAGATTCTTTGGCTCCAGGAATAGGCGGAATAATAGCACTAGAACCTGTTGCTATAATAAGTTTGTCGGTTTCTAATTTTATTTCTCCTACTTGAAGTAAATTAGGAGTTAAAACTTCTGCTGAAGAATTATAAAAATCAATTTTATTTTTTTTTAATAAAAAAAGAATACCATTGTATAGCTGTTTAACTATTTTATTTTTACGATTTAAAACAGATAACCAATCAAAAGAAATATTATCAATTTTATTAATACCGAATTGATCGATATTTTTAGCGATATCAAAAACTTTAGCACTTTTTAAAAAAGCTTTAGTAGGGATACAACCATAATTAAGGCAAATACCGCCAACTTTATGTTTCTCTATTAAAGCTACTTTTGCTCCTAACTGAGCCGCTTTAATAGCAGAAACGTATCCGCCAGGTCCACCACCAATAATTAAAATATCATATTTTTTCATATTTATATTTTATTTTTCTTTTTTTAATTCTATTTTTGTTAAAATTTTTATTTTAAAAAATAAATTTTTTTAGTTCTGTAATATCGCTTAATAATAAAGTAATTCTATTTAAAAATCTTGAAGCGTCAGCGCCATCTATAATACGGTGATCGAAACTTAAAGAAAGATGTAAAATATCAGCAATACAAATATTATTTTCTTTAACTATTGGCTTTTTAATGATTTTTCCAATTCCTAAAATAGCTAGTTCAGGAAGATTAATAATAGGAGTGCATTGTAAACCACCAATAGTACCAAAATTACTTAAAGTAAAAGTTCCATTTTGAATTTGTTCTAATGTTAATTTTCCTTCTTTTGCGCTTTGAGATAATTTATTAATTTCTTTTGCTAAATCGATAATATTGAATTTATCTGCATTTTTAATATTAGGAACTATTAAACCACGAGGAGTATCAACTGCAATCCCTAAATTAATAATTTTTTTGATAATTATTTCACTATTTTCAGGATCGAAACTAGAATTAAATAATGGAAATTCTTGTAAAGCAATAATAATCGCTTTAGCTATAAAAGCCATATAAGTTATTTTTATACCCTGTGGTTCTAATTCGTTTTTTAATTCTTTTCTTAATAAAACCAAATCGGTAATATCTACTTCTTCTGTTAAAGTGACATCAGGAATTTCTGTTTTTGCAATAACCATTCTTTTAGCAATTATTTCTCTTATTTTCGAAATTTTAACAATTTCTACTTCTTGATTTTCATTTTCATTATTTAAATTTTGATCGTTTTTATCTTTATCATTTTCCATTTTAATATATTCCTTTTTTGTTTGAAAATTATTCAATTGTTAATAAAATATTTCCAACTTGTACTGAGTCGCCTTCTTGAAAAAATATTTTTTTAATCTTTCCTTTAGTAGGAGAAGTTATAGGTACAGATACTTTATCTGTTTCAATTTCCACTAATTCTGCCCCTTCTTCAACTTCATCGCCTTCTTGAAAAAAAAATTTAATAATTTTACCTTCGTTTATTCCTTCGCCTATGTCAGCAAAACGTAATTCAAACATAATATTTATCACACTTTCTATTTTTTCTATTTTTTTTCTATTTTTTCTATTTTTTTATTAAAAATTTTTCTAATCTGGTAAATAATTTTATCAGGATTTAAATTTTGATGATATTCTCCTCTAGCTAGAGGCATAATAATATCAAATCCTGTAATTCTCTGTGGAGCATCTTTTAAATAAGAAAAGATATTTTCATTTACTAAAGTTATTAATTCCCCAGCTGGGCCATAAGTTCTTGTAGCTTCATGAACAATTACTAATCTTCTTGTTTTTTTTACAGAAGATAAAATTGTTTCTTTATCGATCGGATTAATAGTTCTTAAATCTATTAATTCGACAAAAATACCTTCTTTAGCTAATACATCAATAGCTAATTTAGAAATTTTAACAGCAGAACTCCAAGCTACTAAAGTTATATCTTTTCCTTCTTGAACTACTTTAGCTTTTCCTATTTCAATTTCATATTCTTCTAAAGGAACTTCTTCTTTTTTACCACGATATAAAAGTTTCGGCTCCATATAAATTACAGGATCCGGACTATTAATAGCCGCGATTAAAAGACCTTTAGCATCATAAGGATTTGAAGGGACAACTACTTTTAAACCAGGAGTTGATCCTAAAATCACTTCTAAAGATTCCGAATGATGTTCTAAAGCTTTTACTCCACCACCTATTGGAAATTTTAATACCATAGGACATGAAAAAGTATCTCTAGAACGATTTCTCATCCTAGCAGCATGAGAAATTAAATCTTGTAAACCTACATAAATAAATCCATCGAATTGAATTTCGGCAATCGGAATTAAACCATTTATAGACATTCCTATAGCGCTTCCAACGATACCTGATTCTGTGATCGGAGTATCAAAAACACGTTCTTTTCCGTATTTTTGTTGTAAACCAGCTGTAACTCTAAAAACACCGCCTAATTTACCGATATCTTGTCCAAATAAAACTATTTTTGGATTTTTTTCTAACTGCGTATCTAAAGTATGATTAATAGCTTGTAATAAATTCATCGAAACTTTGTTTGAATCCATTTTTTTATCAACTTTCCTTTTAGTATTTCATTTCATAGATTGACATTTTAATATATAATTCTATAATTTTTTTTAAATAATTTATATATCAATATCAAAATTAAATATTTTAATTATCAAGTAATTACAATTTAATTCATTATAATAATTTACTATTTTAAAATAATTTTAAATTTTTAAATTATTATTTACGAAAATATATTTTATTAGTTAAATCATCTCTTTAAATTATTAATCTTTTTTAATTTTTAAAAAAGATTCGTATTCTGAATATTGTTCTTTTAATTGTGGAGTCATTTCATCATAAATATGTTCGAAAATTTCAATCGGTTCTACTTTACTTCCGTAAGACATAATTTTTTCATGAACTTCGCTAACATACTTTTCTGTTTCTTTTTCTATCTCTTCTATCATGTCTTGTGTTAAAATTTTTTTATTTAAAAGATATTTTTGAAAACGCATAATTGGATCTTTTAATTTCCATTCCGCTTCTTCTTCCTTTGAACGATATAAAGTTGTATTATCATTAGTTGTATGAGCGCCCATACGATAAGTTACAATTTCTAGCAAACCAGGACCTTTTTTTTGGCGAGCTCTTTCGACAAATTGCTTAACAGCAACATGAACTGCTAAAACATCGTTCCCATCCACTTGAATACCTGGAATACCAAAAGCATAAGCTTTTTGAGCTAAAGTTTCGGAATTAGAAGCGATTTTTCTAGGAGTCGAAATAGCATATTGATTATTTTGGATGACAACTACTAAAGGAGCTTGATATACGGAAGCAAAATTTAAACCTGCATAAAATTCTTCATGTGCAGTTCCGCCATCTCCAATTGTAGCTATAGTTACTTCGTTTTTGTTTTGAATTTTACTAGATAAAGCTAAACCTGTTCCTATATTAATACTCGAACCTATTATAATATTAACAGGTAAAATACGTTTTTTAGGATCCATTTTAGAACCTTTTTCATTACCAAACCAATAAAGATATATATTTTCTAACGGAATACCACGATATAAATATAAACCTATATCTCTAAAATAAGGAGATATCCAATCTTGTTCTTGTAATGCAGAAGCAGTTCCGACTTGTCCAGCTTCATGTCCTTGATTAATAACATAAGAAAGCATTCGTCCTTGACGTTGATATTGAACAGCTTTGATATCAGAAATTCTACATAAAATCATTGTTTTGTACATCTTGACTAATTCATCTTTAGATATATTCGGTTCTAATTCTGGATTAATTACTTTACCGTCTGTATCCAAGATCTGTAATTTTTTCTTTTGTAAAGGATTATATAAATCAAATATTTCCATAATAAATGTCCTTTTATATATTTTTATTAATTCAATTATATATATAATATATTTTATAACATATATTATTTAATTACATTTTTAAAAAACGAATTAAATAAATAAAAAAATCATTAAATTATAAAATTCTAAAAATGAATATCAAATATCATCAAAATTATAAACATTTAATAAAATAATTATTCATATATTTAATATTTATTAGTTTATAACTCACTTAATAATTATAACTTATTTTTAAATAATTATTATTTATAATAAAGAAAATAACCAATTATTGGCTCTCAGAATATAAAAATATTTTATTTTTTTTAATTTTTATGATTATTTTTTTGATTATTTAATTTTTTTCTAAATGATACATTTTATTTATTTAATTCTTCGTGTCTTCTAAAGATAAATTTGTATCTTTCGCCAAATAGTTAATTTTTAAATTTTTTTTATTTAAATTATTCATTAACATTACAAATTATTTGTAATTTTTGTGATTTACCTTATTTGTATTATTATTTTACATTACTATTGTATAATGTTCATTAATTATTAAAAATATAAAAATTAAAGCGATAAATATATAAAAATTAATTTTTAAAACTGATTTTTAAATAAAATAATTTTATTTTTAATTTAAAAAAAAAAAAAAATTATAAAACAGAATTAATTATTTTAGTTACTTCTCGATTTATTTCTTGGGTATTTTTATTTTTAAAATTTTCATAATTTATAGGTTCATGAATAACAACATCTACTTTTTTTCTTTTAAACCAACATTTCCCTCTCATAGCACAAGAGCCTTTTAAAGTGATAGGAAGAATATTAGACTGACTTCTTACAGCGATTTTAAAAGAACCATCAGAAGAACTAACAATTTTATCACTAGTTTTATGTATTATTCCGCCTTCATGAAAAACAACCATCGCCATATTTTTTTTAATATTATCGATTCCTTTTAAAACATTTTTAATTGTCTCTTTATTGTTTCCTCTTGTAATTTTAATACAATTAGCAGCGTTAAAATAATAACTTAAAAGCCAACCCATTTTACCACGATATAATTCATCTTTAGGCGTAAAGGAAATAGTTCTAGGAAAAATAGAAGCGATGATAAAAGGATCAAAATTAGTTTTATGATTAGAATAAATAATTAATTTATCTTGAAGCGGGATTAAATGTTTATTATGAACAATAATTTTAATTCTAAAAAATCTTATAATTAATTTTGACATACTAGAGATAATTTTTTGTCTAAAAGGATGATCCACCTTAAATCTCTTAGAAAACCACATCGCTATAAATAAAAAGAATAAAATACAAATCCATGCTAAAATTATACTAATAAAAAAACCTAAAACTCCCCAACAAATCATATATATGTTATCTGTTAATAATAAGGGAGTAATCCAAAAAAACAAACAAAATATTATAAAAAGAAAACTAAACATACCAAAACAATCCTTAATCTAATTTTTTCACATAAGTAACAAAAATTAATTCAGATGTTATTTTTTTATCTTGAATGAAATATTTTTTATAATCGAAACGAGGAAAAAAAGAATCGCCTTTATATCTTCTTAATACATGAGTAATATACATAACTTGAGCATATTCAAAAGATTGTTTAAAAATTTGGCCACCGCCTATAATCATAATATTTTCTTTTGAATCTTTATATTTTTCTAAAAAAAGTTTTAAATCTGGAACCAAATTAATATTAGGAAAAGAGATAGATGAAGAGCTAGCAACATAGACTTGTCCAAAAGGAAAAGGCTTTTCTTTATAATAACTTTTCAAAGATTTATAAGTATTTAACCCCATCAAGACATTTTGATTTATAGATTTTTTTTTAAAAATAAAAGATCTTCTCGATAATGCCATGGTAATTTATTTCCGTCTCCAATTAACAAATTAGAATCTAAAGCGGCAATTAAACTAATCATACTGCTATTTCTGCTTTCAAAGAGTCATGGGAAATATAATTTTTTAATTTAATATCTGAAAATTTAAAATCTTCTATTTTTTTAATATTAGAATTTAAAATAATTTTAGATAAAGAAAGAGGATTTCGTTTGATTTGAATTTTAACTTGATCTAAATGATTTTCATAAATATGAGCATCACCTAAAGTATGAATAAATTGATGTGGTTCTAAATTAGTTACTTGAGCTACCATACTTAATAATAATGCGTAAGAAGCGATATTAAAAGGGATTCCTAAAAAAACATCTCCGCTCCTTTGGAATAGTTGTAAAGAAAGTTTATTGTTTTCGACATAAAATTGCATTAGAACATGGCAAGGAGGCAAAACCATTTCATCTATGAAAGGAGGGTTCCAAGAATTAATAATTAAACGTCTAGAATAAGGATTGACTTTAATTTCTTGGATAATTTTTTGTAATTGATCTACTCCTGCGAAATCACGCCATTGTTTACCATAAACAGGTCCTAATTGACCATATTTTTCAGCGAATACTTCATCTTCTTTAATTTTTTGAACAAATTCTTCTAAATTTTCTCCTTTAAAATAAGGAGATTGAATATATTTTTTATAAGGCCATTCATTCCAAATATTAACATTATTTTGAACTAAATAACGAATATTAGTGTTGCCACTAATAAACCATAATAATTCATGAACAATACCTTTAAAATACATTTTTTTAGTAGTCAATAAAGGAAATCCTTTACTTAAATCAAAAAACATTTGGTGTCCGAAAATACCTTTAGTTTTAATTGATGTTCTATTTGTTCTTATAATACCTTTTTTTAATATTAAAAAACATAAATCTAAATATTGATCCATAATATTTGTCTCTCTTTTTATTTGTTGACAAGTTTTTTGTTTTTTAAAAAAAAATATTATATTTTAAATATTCAAAACAAATAACTTAGAAATAATTAAAAATAATTTAAATATGGCGGAAGAAAAGGGATTCGAACCCTTGCATCTAATTAGATCTACCCGCTTTCCAAGCGAGCCTCTTAAGCCACTTGAGTATTCTTCCTTCTCTAGTATATAAAAAAATACTTTTAGAGAAAATAAAATAAATAAAAATAATTAAAATAATTTTAAAAAAATTATAAAAATAAATTTTTAATTTTTATTTTTACTTAAAGTAAACACTTCACGAGCAATTGTTATTTCTTCATTAGTCGGAATAATCATTACTTTTACAGAAGATTTTTCGTTAGAAATAATTTTTTCTCCTTTTGTTTTATTCAATTCAAGATCTAAATGAATATCCAAAACTTCTAATTTTTTTACTATTTCTTGGCGAAAAAAATGAGAATTTTCTCCTATTCCAGCCGTAAAAATCAAAACATCTATGCCTTTTAATAAAACATAATAACTTGCGATATAATCTACTATTCTTTTGGTTTGAATATTCCAAGCTAAAATAGCATTTTTATCATTTTGAGATATTTTTTCTTCTAAAATTCGACAGTCATTAGAAACTTGTGAAACTCCTAACATACCAGATTTTTTATTTAAAATATCTAAAACTTCTTTATAATTTTTATTTTCTTTTTCGGCAATAAAAGAAATAACAGTCGGATCGATATTTCCGCTTCTAGTTCCCATCGGAACTCCTTCTAAAGGCGTTAACCCCATAGATGTATCGATAGATTTCCCGTTTTTAATAGCTGCTAAAGAAACTCCGTTTCCCGCATGACAAATAATCATTTTCAAATCAGATTTGTTTAAAATATGTTCGGCTCTTTGGGAAACATATTTATAAGAAATTCCGTGAAAACCATATTTTCTTAATTTATATTTTTGATACCATTCATAAGGAGTAGCATATAAAAAATTTTCTTCTGGCATATTTTGATGAAAAGTGGTGTCGAAAACTCCTACTTGCAACACACCAGGCAAAACTTTTTTAAATAATTTAATTCCTAAAACATTAGCAAAATTATGCAAAGGAGCTAAATCGTTTAAACTTTCTATTTTAAGAATATTTTCATCTGTTAAAATAACTGAATTTTTAAAAATTTCTCCGCCTTGAACAATTCTATGGCCTACGCCTTCTATATTTTTTAAAGAATCGATGATTTTATTTTCTATTAAAGAATCTAAAATTAATTGTATAGCCTGATGATGATCTCTAACTAATAAATTTTTTTGTATTTTTTCATCTAGGAATTCAATAGTAAAAATAGCGTCATCATAACCAATTCTTTCAATTGAACCGACACAACAAATTTTTTCTTTTGGCATGTTCAACAATTTAAATTTTAAAGAAGAACTGCCTGAATTAATTGACATAATTTTCATAATAATAAAAAATCCGTTTCTGCTCTTTTATTTATTAATAATTTTTAAATATTAAAAACACATAATAAATTATTTTAAAATAAGTATTATATATACATACTTATTTTAAAATAATTTATTTATTTTTAATCAAAAGAAAATATTTTTTTTAATTAGCGTTAAAACATAAAATAAATAATTTGAATTGTTATTATCAAAAAACCGCCAATAATTAAATTTTAAATTTTTTAAACCTTTGAAAGTGTTTTTTTTAATATTAATATTGTTTTCGAAAGGTATATTCAATTAATTTTAGATATTAAATAAATATATTTATTTTAACAAACTTTATATCAAAATATAATTTTTTAATAAAAACTATTTAATAATTGTTTTTTATAAAATATATAAATATATTTTATAAAAAACAAAAATAAAATTTAACTTTTAAAGCTAAACTCTTGAAAAATATTTATTTAAAAATATATAAATCCGGTCGCTAAAAAAAATTATTAAACTTTTTTTAATAGGTTTATTTCGTTTTTTTAAAAACTGATAGAAAGTATTTGTTTTTTTAATTTTTTTTAAAAAACAAATTAAAATTAAAGACACAAAAGATAAACAATACATAACAATGTCGACAATATGTAAAATCAATTTATGAAATTGATCAATTATAAATTCATTAAAGTTCGCCAAAGCCCATAGCAAACGTAATAATCAAAATAACCCCAAAAGAATAATTATAAAATATAAAAATATTTTAAAAAATAACTAAAACCGTAATGATTTATGATATTTAATTTGATCATTATTATTCATTTATTTCAACAACCTCTAATCTATCATTCATGACTTACCAAAATAATTTTATCATTTGAATCTATAATTTATAATTAGGTTTTTGTTTCAATGAAACCGTTAATTTACTATTTACGTCTAAATTAATTACGATAGGTTACCTCGGAAAAAAACTTTCTTTTAATTTTTGTTTTATGTTTACCTATTCCAACATTCTTTTAATTATAACAAAAATACATTTTAAAATCTATTTTTTTATATTTATTTACGAAATAAAGAGTTTAATATTAAAATTTATTATTTATAAAGAAATAAATAACTTTTTCATAAATAAATTTAAAATTTAAATTCAAATCTTTTTCATTTGATAAATTATGTAAAATAGAAACTTCTAAAACAAAAAAATAAAAATAATTTTTTTAAATAATTACTTTTTGGATTTATTAAAAAGAACTTATATTTTTTATTCTTGTCTTAGATGTAAAAATTAAGATTAATTTAATTTCGAAATCTAAAAACAAAAAATAATTTTGTTTGTTAATATTGATTAAACAGCACTTTTTTAACAAAAACACTCTCAAAACATAATTTTTCTATAAATTCTTAATTCATTTATATAATTTCTTATATTTTACATATAAATTATTACTTTTTTATATAAATTTTTATATTTTTATCTTTATATCTCGTGTAGCGTTTGTAATATGATATTTAAAATTTTAAAAACAAATGACAATTTTCATATCTTTTATATTTTACATATTAATATTTTTTTAATTTCATTTAAATTAACTGTAAATTTTCCTTACACGTTTTTATTTTTTTTATCTCCTATTTAATAAAAAAAGTTTATATGATTTCTCACACAAACTTTTTAAATGAGTTATTAATCGATCGAGTTATTACTATATTTTTTTTAAAACATAAAATAAAAAAAATTTTAATTTTCGTCATCAAAAATAAAATCTTCATCTCGAAGACTTTCAGATATCATTTTTTGATAACCATTTCCTTTCATTGAAAAATTATCCATCGTCTTTGTTTCAGTATTTAAACCATTAAGAATAACAGGATTTATTTCTTCAGATGCAAATTTTTGATCAAATCCTAAATTTAAAAGAGCTTTATTAGCGTTATAACGAACAAAAGTATTAACATCGTCTACTAATTGAACTTGATGATAAAGTTCAGAAGTTAAATTTAATTGTTCTTGATATAATTTATCCATCAAATCATCCATCCATTCTTTTAAGTTTGTTTTTTGTTCATTAGTAAAATCATAATATAAATCTTTTGCTAAACGACCTATATAAGCTCCATGAATACTTTCATCTCTAATGATTAAATTAATTATTTCTCCTGCTTGCATCAACATTCCTTGACCATAGAAAAATAAGGGATAATAAAAACCACAATAAAATAACCAAGTTTCTAAGAAAACAGAAGCAACCATCGCTTTCCATTTAATTATTTTGGTTGTTTCTTGATTTAAATTTGTAGAATCTATTTTATGTTGTAAAATATTTTGTTCTAATTCTTCATAAATACCAACAATATTTTTTAAAATATTTTGCAAATTGGTTTGTTGTTCGCCCCATTTAAATAAGTCATCTATTTCTTTTTTCTTTAAAAAAGTCATAAAGATATTAGAATAACTTTTAGCATGAACAGCGTTTTCCATAGCTCCCATAAAATTAAGAGTCGCTTTTTTTTGATGTTCAAAATCTAAACATGAACGTAAGATAGAAGGGATTCCGATATCGCCTTGATAAGTATCTAAAAAAGTCAAAACTAACAAATTTCGTGAATAAGTTTCTTTTTCTTGTGATGATAATTTTTGCCAAACATTAAGATCACTTTGTAAACTTATATCTTCAGGACGCCAAAATTGACTTAAATTTTGTTCATAAAAATGTTGTGTATATTCGTCTTCAACTTTATTCCAATTAGCTGCATGAAATTGACGAAAATTATTATTTTTTTTCATTAGATCTTTTCCTTTTATTTTTTTAAACTAAATTATAATGTTTTTTAATTTTTTGTTCTAAATCTTCCGCAATTTTTTTATTTTGAATTAAGAATTCTTTAGCTTTTTCTTTTCCTTGGGCGATATTTTTCTTTTGATAAGCGAACCAAGAACCACTTTTTTCAATTAAATCTAATTCAACTGCTAAATCTAATATTTCTCCTATTTTAGAAATTCCTCTTCCATAAATTATATCGAAACTAGCTACTTTAAAAGGAGATGATATTTTGGATTTAACAATTTTAGCATTAGTTCTAATACCTAAAACGTTATTGTTTTCTTTTATAAATTCAGTTCTTCTGATATCTATCCTAATGGAAGCGAAATATTTTAAAGCTTTTCCTCCCGGAGTAACTTCAGGACTTCCATAAATAACACCTACTTTTTCTCTTAATTGATTAATATAAATGACTGTAGTGTTAGTTTTAGATATGATCGCAGATTGTTTTCTCATGGCTTGACCCATCATTCTAGCTTGAAGTCCCATAAAAGCATTTCCTGATTCTCCTTTTAGCTCAGCTTCCGGAGCCAAAGCTGCTACTGAATCAACAATTATCAAACTCATTGTTTCGCTTTTTATTAAAGTTTCGACAATATCTAATGCTTTTTCGCCTGAATCCGGTTGAGAAATAATAAAATTATCTATATCTATTCCGATTCTCTTAGCATAATTAGCATCTAAAGCGTTTTCGACATCTATAAAAGCGACTATCCCACCTTTTTTTTGAGCTTCAGCGGCGGCATGTAACGCTAAAGTTGTTTTTCCTGAGCTTTCTGGACCATAAATTTCGATAATTCTTCTTTTTGGAAAACCGCCTATTTCAAGAGCTATATCTAAATTTAAAGAACCTGTAGAAATAGATTGAATTTTACTAATTTGATTAGAATTTAATTTCATTACGCTTCCTTTTCCGAAACGTTTTTCGATATCTCTTAATGTTTGTTCTAAAATCTGTTTCTTTTTTTCATTTTCGTTATTCATATTTTAACTTCCTTATATCTGTGTTTTTATTTTGTTATTATTTATTTTTGATTAAAAATTATTTTTAATAAATTTGAAATTCTTTATTATATAATCGATTCCGGACCAAATAATTAAAAACATATTAATAATTAAAAAAATTTGATTAAAAAGAATCATTGAAATTTCAGAGGATCTAGTTTCGATTTTTTTCGATATTAACATTAAAAAAATAGAAATAAAAGTAAAGATAGTTTTTAATTTACCTAAAAAAGAAGCAGTTATAATAGTTTTTTGTTCAAAAGCTATTAATCTTACTCCCATTACCAAAAAATCTCTTATAATATTTATAAGTAAAACACTTAATAACAAACGTTCAATGTGTTTATTATGTCCTTTTGTTAGTAATGTGTCATTTGTAGATAATATATAAATATAGAAAAACGAAACAATAACTAATAATTTATCAGCTATAGGATCGAAAAATTTTCCAAAAATAGTTTGTTGTTTAAATTTTTTAGCTATATATCCGTCTAAAAAATCTGTAATAGATGCTAAAACGAAAATTGAAATAAATATGTTTCTAAATTGATCTTCGATAATCAAATCTTTTTTTATAATGAATAAAAAAGGCAACATAACAAAAACTAAAAAAATTCTAAAAAGAGTAATTAAATTAGCGGATGTTTTTATTAATTTTTTCATTTTTTTATCAAAATAAATCTCTTTCAAAATTTAAAATTATTTTTTATAAATTTAAAATCGAAATGCAATAAATTATCAACAAAATATTATAGAAATTATAAAAATAACAATTTCGATATTCTATATTTAATTTTCATTTTATATTAAATTTAATAAATTCAAAAATAAAATACTATTTTATTAAAATAATTTTTTTTAATGTATACAATATATTATATAATTTTAAAGTCAATTTTTTAATTTTTAAATTATTTAATTTACAATTAAAAGTTTTTTTGTTATTGTTTTGTATTATTTATATATTTTTGTTTTATTTATGAAATTATATAAATGAATCTTTTTATTATTCTTTTTTATATTTTATTATTATTAAATAATTTTCATTCTTATTCATTAAAATATTAAAAAAAGATTCTGTAAAAAAATTGAAAGTACTTTTACTTTCGAAAAATATTGTCAAAAACTATACTCATAAAATAATAACTAATTTAATGCATAAAATCAATAATTTTAATGAAAAAAATAAAAATAACAATATTTTAGAAAATTGAAAAAATTTTTTTTATTATCGATAAATGTTGTCGTGCTTAATAAGAAGATATATAAATAATTTAAAACAAATTTTTAACAAGCTATTTTTTTTGAATTTACAAAAAAACCTTTATTTTCGAATCAAATTTCTCAAAAGCGCTACCAAGAAAAATTAATTAAATAAATTAGTTTCAAAGACGACGATAAAAAAATTTATTATATTTTAAAATATGACCCATATAATAAACAAACTTATTGTGACCCTAACTCAGATCAATAAAATTTCAAACCTAATCAAAAAAAAAAAAAAATACATATAAAGACAATAAATAAAATTAAAAATATAAAAAAACCTAATAAAAAAGACTATCAAATTTTGATAATCTTTTAAATATTTTTAATGATTTTTAAATTATTTTTGTCTTTAAAAAAACTTTTAATAACGTCTTCTATTGCTGTTTCAGAAAAACATCTATTACATCAATAAAAAATCATCATAAAATCTTCAAATCGACAAAATCATCTTTATTTAAACGTTCAAAAAGTTTTGTTCCTACTTTTAATTTTTTGTTTTTAGTAACTCCGAAATAAGATAAACTTTCAAAAGTATTTTCTTCTGCTTGAATTTGTTTTAAAATATTTTGGGATGTTTCTGGTAAAAAAGGTTGTAATAAAATGCCTATAAAACGAATTGTTTCTACTAAATTATATAAAACAAAATCTAATTTATCTAAATTATCTTTACTTTTGATCAAATTCCAAGGTTCCGTTAAATCAATATATTTATTACATAAACGAGATAATTTTAATATACATTCTACAGAATCACTCATTTTATAATCTTCCATAAAATGACGTAAGGATGATATAGTTATTAAAGATTCTTTAGCTAAATCAATCGATTCAAATTCTTTAACCTTATTTAAATTTTTTCTTAATTCCCCATCATTATATTTAACTATCATTCCTAAAGTACGACTTAATAAATTACCTACAGTATTCACAAGATCAGTATTATATCTTTCAAATAAAAGATCATAAGTTAAAATACCATCAGAATTATAAGGAATTTCATGTAAAACAAAATAACGAATAGCATCTACAGAAAAAATTTTTAATAAATCATCTACATATAGAGTATTATTTAAAGATTTAGACATTTTTTTATTATTAAATAAAATCCAAGAATGAATCAAAAATTTTTTTGGAAGAGGTAAATCTAAAGCCATTAATAAAATAGGAAAATGAATTAAATGAAATCTAGTAATATCTTTTCCTATTATATGCAAATCACAAGGCCAAAAATGTTTTAATTTATTTTTTTTATCATCTTCTCCAAAAGGATAATGAAGTCCTGTAATATAATTACTTAAAGCGTCTATCCAAACATAAACTACATGCTTAGGATCAAAATCTAAACCAATACCCCATTCAAATGAAGTTCTAGAGATGGATAAATCAGGAAGCGGTTCTTTTAATAAATTTAAAATTTCTTTCTTAATATAAGGAGGTAAAATTAAATGAAGTTCATCGTTTAAATATTTTAACAATCGATCTTGATATTTGTTTAATTTAAAAAAATAAACTTCTTCTTTAGTCCAAACAGGAGTCTCGCCATTAGCTGTTTTACCATTAATTAAATCTTTTTCTGAAATATAACTTTCTTCATAAACAGAATACCAACCTTCATATAAACCTAAATAAATATCGTCATTTTTAAAAAGTTGTTCCATAATAACTTGAACTTGTTTTTTGTGAAAAGATTCACTTGTTCTTATAAAAAAATCATATTTAATATTCATTTTATTATAAATTTCTTTAATTTTATCAGAAATTTGATCAACGTATTTTTGGGTATCTAATCCTTGTTGTAATGCTTTTTTTTGTATTTTCTGCCCATGTTCATCAGAACCAGTTTGGAAATAAACATTATAACCTTCTAATTTTTTAAATCTTGCTATAGCATCAGCTAAAATCATTTCATAAACATTTCCGATATGTGGTATAGATGAAGCATAAACAATAGAAGTGGCGATATAAAATTTTTTATTTACAGGGGATATACTCATTTAATTTTCGAAAACCTTTTTTTAATTTTTTTGAACTTTAAATTTATTATAAATTATTTTTTTAGAAATTTTTCGAGCTTTCGATACTTTAATAAAAGCTTCTTTTTCATTATAACCTTGTTCTAAAAAAAACTCAATATGTTCTTCTAAACTTATATCTTGATATAAATTATTATTTTGATTAGCTTCGATAACTACAACATATTCACCTTTTAAACATAATTCGTCTTTTAAAATATCTTCTAAAGAACCATTAATAACAGTTTCGAATTTTTTAGTCAATTCTCTGGCTAAACAAATATTTCTTTCTTTTCCATAACAATCGCTAATTAATATTAATGTATCTTTAATTCTGTTTGCTGATTCATACAAAATCAAAGAACCTTCAAAAAAACGATATTTTAACAAAACTTTCTTTTTCATCTCTTTTTTTTTGGGCAAAAAACCTAAAAAAAGAAAAGGACAATCAAAAGAAGAAAGAACAAAAGCAGATAAAAAAGCTGATGGGCCCGGAACAATAGTGACATTAAAGCCAGCCATTTTCACTTCTTTTACCAAAAAAAGACCAGGATCACTAATTAAAGGAGTTCCTGCATCACTAATCAAAGCTAAATTATTACCTTCTTTTAATAAAAACAAGACTTTTTGAAGACGTTCTTTTTCATTATATTTATGCAAAGAAATTAATTTATTTGTGAAATTATAAAAACGTAAAATTTTAAAAGCTATTCTTGTATCTTCGGTTAAAATATAATCAACTTCTTTTAAAGTCTCTAAAGCTCGAAAACTCAAATCAGACATATTTCCGATAGGTGTAGCGACTAAATACAACAAATTTTTATTTTCCGCAAAAGTTTTTTGAATAATTACCATATTTTAAATATCCTAAAATTTTATTTTTTTATTAAACTCTATTAATAAAGCTAAAAAACAAAAATGTTCTTCTAAAATATTTTTTTTATTTTCCATTTTGACTAAGTAATTTAAAATATCACTAATTAATTTTAAAGATAATTTATTATAAAAAGAATTTTCTAATAAATCATTAGAAAAGTTAAAAATAAGATTATTTTTTTTATAATATAAATCTAAAAAAAAACTCATTAAAAGAAATAAAAAATCATCCATAAAATGTTTTTGTTTCATTATGAATAGAGCATCAAAAAATAATTTATAAACTATTTTATTTTCTGGAGAATTATTTATAAAAAATAAAAAAAATTTTTTTAAATCATAATAATAATTATCTAATTCTACTTTTCTCATTTTATTTAATAACAAAATCAAACTTTTATCTAATTCATCTATATTATTGTTTTTATCGTTAAAAAGATAATTATGATCATATTCATTTTCTAAAGAAAAAATTTGCGCTCGAGATAAAATAGTAGAAAGAAGCAAATTACGATCTTTAGTTAACAAAAGCCCTAAAGTATTTTTATTAATAGGATTTTCTAGAAAATAAAGCAAACTATTAGAAACTCTATAAGATATATTTTCGATTCCGTCAATAACATAAACCTTCTTTTTTTGTAACAAAGAAGTTTGATTAAAATAAGATTGCATTTCTAAAATTTGTTCTTTTGTTATTTTGGTATTATTAGCATCTAAATAATAAAAATTAGGATAAGAAAATGTTTGTATATGATGCTTTAACATCGAAGAAGGTTTGTCTTTTTTTAAAAAATCATATACTAGCTCAAACATAAATAATTTTTTTGCTTCTTGATTACGCCCTTCTATTAAATAAAGATGCATTAATTTTTTATTTTTAATAATAAATTTAAATTTTTCTAATAAAGATTTCGTATTAATCATATTTTATTTTTTAATAACTGATCGATTTTAGTTTCAATTATCAATTTTATTTCTCTTAAAGAAAGAGAGGCATCTATTTTATAGATTCTTTCAGGATATTGATCACAAAGTTTTAAATATCCTTTTCTAACTTCATTATGAAAACTATTTTTTTGTAAATCAAAATATTCCATTTTATCTTTTCTTTGTACCTTTAATCTTTGAATTCCGATTTCAGGTTCTAAATCTAAATAAAAAGTTATTTTCGGTAAATTTTCCATAGCTAAAAAATTAATTTTTTTTATAAAATCTGGGTCTAATTTTCTCGCGTATCCTTGATAAGCTATCGAAGAATCAATATAGCGATCGCAAATCACAATTTTATTATCTTTTAAAGCAGGAATAATAACTTTTTTTAAATGCTCTGTTCTATCAGCGGCATAAATCAAAGCTTCTGTATAAAAATCTATTTTATCACAATATCGAAATAAAATTTTTCTCATTTCCATATTGAAAGGGCATCCGCCAGGTTCTTTAGTTAAAATAACAGAATATTTTTGCATCATTTTTTCAAATAAAAAATGAGATAAAGTAGTTTTACCTGTTCCTTCGCAACCTTCAAAAGAAATAAATATCATAATCTTCCTTTTTTTAATAAAAAATTTTCTTTAAACAAAGTCCATTAGATGGAGCTAAAAAATAAAATTTTTTATTATCAACATTAAACATATTTTCTAAATCTGTTAAAGTCTTTCTTTTTTGACCTATAAAAATTAAAAAACCTACTAAAAATAAAATCATTTGTTTCAAAAAACCTTTTCCATGAAAAAATAAAACAAATTGATTTGCATTTTCTTCTGAATAAACTTTATAAATTACTTTAATTGTATTTTTTTTAGGATCTTTATTATTAGTAAATAAAACAAAATCTTTTTCACCTTCTAATAAATAAAGAGCTTCTTTGATAAGCGAAAAATTAATATTTTCGAAGTATACTTGGAAACGACAATCAAAAGGATTTAATTTTTTTTTTGAAAAAACATACTTATAAATTTTAGATTTAGTATGATAACGAGCATGAAATAAAGAATCTTTGTTTTCTATATCTAATACTTGAATATCACAAGGCATTATTTTATTTAAAGCTCTTTTTAAACAATCTGGTTCAATCCAAAAAAAAGTTTTAAAATGAACAACCTGTTCTTCTGCATGAACACCTTTATCAGTGCGACTAGCCGCTATAGTTAAAATTTTTTGTTTAGTTATTTTAAATAAAGAACGTTCTAACACTGATTGGATTGTTATCACATTAGTCTGTTTTTGATAACCATGATAATTAGTACCATCATAACTTAATATTAATTTATAAGTAAATTTTGACAAATCAAAACCTCTTTAATATATTAAATTTTTTTACAAATAAAATAATATTATTTTTAAATAAAAAAACTCCAAACAAAAAAAATAAAAATAAAATAAAATATAAAATAATCTTTTTTAGTCATTTGGTAAACATTTAATTTTGTTCTTGGTTTTCCTAAAACATATCCTCTTGTTTCCATAGCATTCGCTAAAACAAAAGATTTTTTAAAAGCTAAAATTAAAATAGGAATTAATAATGAAATTAAATAATAAACTTTTTTAAAAATATTTTTAGTATAAAAATTAAGTCCTCTAGATATTTGAGCTTTTAAAATTTTTTGACTTTCTTCTAATAAAAAAGGTATAGACATAAAAATCAAAGACATCATAAGAGAAAAAATTTCAACAGGAAATTTAATTATTTTAAGAGGTTGCAAAAGAATTTCTAAACCATCTTTAATTTCGATAAAAGAAGTTGTTCGGTTAATTAACAAATTTATCATAAAAAACAAACAAATACGTAAAAAAATAAAAAAAATTTTTAATAAATCTGTTTTCCCGAAATATAATTTTTGACTATATTCTGATTTAAATGGTACAAAAGTAGGTAATATAATAAAAAAGAAAAAAATAATTAAAAAATAAATATTTTTATATGCGTTTTTTATTAAAAAAAATGATACAAAATATAAAAACAAAATAATACTAAAAAATAATGTTGTATCTTTAGGAAAAATAGAAAAATAAAATTCCTTTGTTGTTGATGACACATGAAGAAAAAAACAAAAAAGAAAAAAAAACTTTAAACTTAAAATTTGTCTTATAAATTTTATGAAAAAATTATCAATAAGTTTCAGTAATAACACAAACAAAAAAATAAAAAAAATAAAAAAAATAAAATAACAAAAATAAAATAATTTTTTTTGTAATGTTAATCCAACATTTAAATCCAAATTTAAACTCAAAATAATTTTGAAAATTAAAATAAATAAAATAATTTTTAAAGAAGGATGAATACTTTTTAAAAAAGATTTATTTTTTATATTAATTATCTCCATGTGATTATGCACCTTTATAAAAATTCTTGAGATAATTTAACAATTCCTCATAAGAAAATTTAGGCTCAAAAGAGACTCCGAATTTTTTATTTAAAATTTTTAAAATTTTAAAAATTTTAGGTTCAGATAGTCCAAATTTTGATAATTTATACTTTGTAAAGAAAATTTCTTTTGAACCAAAAAATAAAATTTCACCTTGATCTAAAAAAATAATTTTATTAGCGTATTCAAATACTAAATCCATATCATGAGTAATAAAAATAATAGTATTCTTATCTTTTTGATTTTTATTTTTTAAAATATTCATGATATCTTTACGGTTATTAACATCTAAACCTCTAGTAGGTTCATCTAAAATTAAAATAGACGGCTCAATAGCAAAAATACCAGCAATAGCAACTTTTCTTTGTTGCCCTTCGGATAATTTAAAAGGAGAATTTTCGAATAAATCTTCATCAATTCCGACTTGTTTTAAAGCTTTGACAGCTTTTTTTTTCGCTTCTAAATTATTCTTATTAAAATTTTTAGGACCAAACATAACATCTTTTAAAATAGTGTTTTCAAAAAGTTGATATTCTGGAAATTGAAAAACCAAACCTATTTTTTTTTTCAAAGAAGTTAAAATGTTTGGCGATGTCTTTTTATTTATTCTCTTCCCGAAAATATCTATATAACCTTCTGAAGGGACTAATAAACTATTCATTAATTGAACTAAAGTTGATTTTCCTGAACCTATTTTGCCAATTACAGCTATAAAATCGTTCTCAGGATTTATAGATAAATTGATATTACGTAAAGCTGCTTTTTTATTTTTATTATAATAAAAAGTTACATCTTTAAATTGTATTGCCACAAAAAATCCTTTAATTGTTCGATTTTTTTTTGATTTATCTCTGATAAATCTTTTTCTTTTTGTAAATCATAATAGAGTTTTAACTCTAAAGGAAAATGATTAGAATAATTTTGTAAAAATAAAGAATCTGTAATTAAATTAGAAGGTTTATCGTATTTAATTAAATCACCTTTATCTAAAACCATAATTTTATCACTTTTCAAAGCAAAAGATAAATCGTGAGTTATAGTGATCAAAATTTTATTTTTTTGTTTATGAATATCTTTGATAATATCATAAATTTCTTCTGATCCTTGTGGATCTAAAAAAGATGTAGACTCATCAAAAATAATAATATCTGGTTCCATAGATAAAACAGAAGCTATAGCCACTTTTTGTTTTTGGCCACCTGATAATTCTTGAGGTTTAGATTCTAATAAATGTTGAATATTCAACATATTAGAATATTTCAATATTTTAGATTCGATTGTGTCACGAGATAATAATTGATTTTCTAAACCGAAAGCAATATCACTCTTAACATCGAAACCTACAAATTGATAATCAGGATTTTGGAAAATGATACCAATTAAAGAACGTAATTCTGTTAAATTATTTTCATTTAATTCAATATTATTAATAAAAATTTGGCCTTTATTTTTTTTTAATAAACCAACTAATATTTTAGCTAAAGTAGTTTTTCCTGAACCATTATCTCCGATAATAGAAATCCATTCACCCGAAGAAATTTCAAAACTTAAATCATTAAAAATTTGTTTATCTTTATAATTAAAACTTAAATTTTTAACAATTATCATCTTTTATTCCTATTTTCTTTTAATTTAGAATATTTTTTGATTTTTTAAAAATATTAAACAAATAAAATAAGGGCCGTAGCAGCAGAATCGCCTCTTCGACATTCGCTTTTAATAATTCTTGTATAACCGCTTGTTCTATCTTTATATTTAACAGATATTTCTTTAAATAATTTCTGTAAAACAGTTTTATCTGAATCAATTCTTTTATTAAATAAAAAAGTTGAAGCTAATCTGTGAGCATCTAAAGTGTTTTTTTTGCTTAAAGTAATCACTTTATCAACTACTTTTCTAATTTCTTTAGCTCTAGATTCAGTAGTAAAAAGACGTTCGTTCATAATAAAACTAGCAACTAAATTTTTTAATAAAGATTTTCTATGAGATGTATCACATCTTAATTTACTATAAGCCATATTATTGCACCTTTTTAATTATTAAAAATATTTTTATATAACTCTTTATTTATAAAAAAATTATAAATTACTTTTTTTATAAATAAAAAATTCAAAAATATAAAACTTACTTAAATAAAAATAAAAAACTTTTTTGTATTTTATATTATTTGTATTATTTTCAAAATCAATTATTATCTTTAAAATGAAGATCTAATTCTTTCATTTTTTCTTTCAATTCTTCGAAAGATTTTTTTCCTAAACTATTTAATTTTAAAATATCTTTTTCATTTTGGTTCACTAATTCTTGAACCGTATTAATTCCTGATTTTTTTAAACTATTAAATAATCTAACTGATATTTCTAATTGATCTAACCTTAAATTCAAAGCATGATTATAACTTTCTAATGTAGGTTCATAAACAAAATCTTGATTTTGAACTTTATCACATAAATTAACTAAAACATTTAAATGATCAATTAAAATTTTAGACGCTATTGATAAAACTTCTTTAGATGAAACAGATTTATTTGTTTCTATTTCTATAACTAATTCTTCTTTACTATTGATTTTTTGTTCTATATTATAATTTACTTTTACAACTGGGGTGTATAAAGAATCAATTGCGATAACTCCAAATTGATTTTTACTATAAATTTTATTATCATCAGCAGATGAATAACCAATGCCTCTTTTGATAGTTACTTCCATTTTAAAAGAAACATCAGGAGATAAATGAGCTATTATTTGATCTTTATTACAAACATCAATTCCTTCAACAGTTTCGAAATCGGCAGCTGTTACTGCTTTTTCGCCAACAACATCTATTTTTAATTTTTCTTCAAAATCTTCTTCTTGTGAAGTAGTACTAATAACAACTTTTTTTAAATTTAAAATAATAGACATAACATCTTCGTAAACACCTGGTATTACGCTGAACTCATGATCTACGCCTTCGATTTTAACATTTACAATAGCAACTCCTGGTAAAGAAGATAATAAAACTCTTCTTAAAGAATTACCTATTGTAATCCCTAAACCTTTTTCTAAAGGTTGAATAATAAATTTACCAAAAGATAAATCTGAACCTTCTTGTTTGATATTCATGTTAGGTTTTATAAATTTCAATTTTTTCATTATAACATTAACCTCTTCAATAAGTTTGTTTTTTTATCCACGAGGACGTTTAGGGGGTCTGCAGCCATTATGCGGCACAGGAGTGACATCTCTTATAGCAGTAATTTCTAAATCAGATTCTTGTAAAGAACGAATAGAAATCTCTCTACCAACACCAGGTCCTTTAACAAAAACTTCAATTTGTTTCATTCCTTTATCTTTTGCCAAAGAAGAAACTTTTTTAGCTACTTGTTGAGCGATATATGAAGTAGATTTTTTACTATTTTTATAACCTAATAATCCTCCGCTGCACCAAGCGATAGTATTTCCTTCTAAATCTGTAATAGTTATAATAGTGTTATTAAAAGTAGCTTGAATATGAGCTATCCCTACAGGAACATTCTTTTTACTTTTTTTTACTTTAACTCTTTTTTTTGATTTAACTTTTTGAGACATAATTAAAACACTCTTCCTTTAAATTATTTAAATTTTTTATCTCCTGCGGAAGTTCTCTTACGACTTTTTTTAGCTGTTTTAGCGTTATTTCTAGTTTTTTGACCTCTCACCGGTAATCCTATACGATGACGGATTCCTCTCTCGCATCCTATTTCTTTTAATCTTTTGATATTTAAAGCAATTTTTCTTCTTAAATTACCTTCTATATCATATTTATTGCATTCACTTTTGATAAGAGTTATTTGTTTTTCGCTTATTTCATCTTGTTCGTTGATATTTAATTTTTGTAATATCTTTCTAACAGTTGCTGGACCGATACCGTATATACTTCTACTTAAATCGAAAACAATATTTCTCTTTTTTTTATCTTTTGATATCTTTGTCATTTACCAAACTCCTTTGTTTAACCTTGTCTTTGATTATGACGACGTTTTTTCTTATTTATAACGTAAACTCTTTTTTTACGACGTACAAGGATATCATCGTCACTACGTTTTTTAACAGAAGCTTTAACTTTCATTTTACATTATCCTTTTGTAAAAAACGATAAATAATACGACCACTATGATCAACTTTCACTTTATCACCTAATTGTATATGAATTCTACGAGTACGTATTTTACCAGAGATAAATCCTTCAATGATTCTTTGATCAAGAAGTCGTAATTTAAATCTTGCATTAGGTAACTTACCAACAACTACAGCTATAGCATCAGTAGAAAAGTTATTATCAATCGTTTTAGAACTCTTATTATCTACCATTATTTAAGTATTTTCCTTTTTTATTCATTTTTATAATTAAAATTATTAATATTTATTTCGTTTTATATCTTTATGTTAAAATTTCATATCCTGTATCAGTAACTAAAACCGTATGTTCAAAATGAGCGCTTAAACTCAAATCAGAAGTAACAGCAGACCAACCATCTTTTAATATTTTAATCTCTTTAGTTCCTAAAGTGAACATAGGTTCGATACAAAAAGTCATACCTGGTTCCAAAACATAATCTTCCGGAGTAAAATCGAAATTAAAAATATAAGGTTCTTCATGTAATTTCTTTCCGATACCATGACCTGAAAAAACTTCTATGATGCCGTAATTATGTTTAGTGCCGATTTTACCAATAGCACGAGAAATATCTGAAATCTTATTACCAGGTTTCACTTGTTCTATTCCTAAAAATAAAGATTTTTTAGTATTTTCCATCAATTGCTGAACTTTATTTGAAACTGGACCCAAAGAATAAGTCCAAGCTGAATCTACACAATAACCTTTATGTTTGATACCTATATCTAAAGTGACAATATCACCTAATTTAAGAATTTTTGTTTTAGAAGGTATTCCATGAACTACAACTTCATTCACTGAAATACAAATATAACCCCTGAATCCTTGATAACCTTTAAAAGCAGAAATAACTCCGTTTTTTTTCATCAAATCAAAAGCAATCATATCTAAATCAAAGGTAGAAATATCTACTTTTAAAAATTTTAATAATTCTTTTCTTATGAAAGATAAAATCTTTCCTGCCTCTTTCATTATAACGATTTCATCTGATGATTTAATTGATAACATACAAAAAAATAAACAACCTCTAATTATTCTGATTAATTTTTTTTAAAATAAAAAAATTTATTTAAAAAAATTTATTATAAGTTCTTTTGACATTATTTTTCGCTTTCATATCTTGTATCGATTCTAAAGCGACACCGACAATAATTAAAAGACTAGTCCCGCCAAACGGAATATTTTGAGATATTGTACTTCCTGCTAAATAATTAATTATATCAGGTGTAGAAGCTAATAAAGTCAAAAAACAGCTTCCAAGGAAAGTAATTTTAAACATTTCGCGAACTATTTTTTTAACAGTAGGTAATCCAGGTTGAACATCTTTTAAATAAGCATTTTGTTTTGATAAATGTTCCGCGACATCTTTCGGATTGATAGTCATAAAAGATGAAAAAAACGAAAATAACATAATTAATAAAATATAAACAAAAAAATATATTCCTAATTCTGATCGTGATTCTACAAAAATCCCAATATATTCATTAACTTTTCCATTTTTCGAAAACAACATTGATATTTGTTGTATTACATTTAATAAAGTATCCGCAAGAATAATTGGTAAAATGCCAGATGTATTTAATTTAATAGGAATATATTTATCAATTTTATCATTATTTCTATTTATAGCGTAATTAATAGGTATTTTTAAATAAGCTGAAGATAGGATAATTGTTAATATTAATAAAACAAAATAAGAAATTAAAATTAATATACGCTGTGTTTCGAAACCATTTGAATTAGATAACAAATATTTAAAAGTTTTAAATAATTTATCTACCATCCCTACAGCTATTAATATAGAAATTCCATTTCCTAAACCCTTAGAAGTTATTAAATCAGCTAGCCAAATAGATATAAAAACCCCGACTGTTAAAAAAAAGAGTGTTGAAAACAGAAGAGAAGGTCCTAAAACGAATTTTTCAGTTTGACACAAAGCCCATCCATGACCTAAAGATAAAAAAATAGTTAAAACTCTAGTAACTATATTAATTTTACGTTTTCCTTTTTCTCCTTGTTCTTGCCATTCTTTCATAAAAGTGAATACCTTTTGACTCAATTGAATAACAATAGAAGCGGTAACATAAGGAATAACTCCCAAAGATAAAATACATAAAGAATTATTATTAGATAATAATGATTTATTGAATGATGATCCTAATTGTCGCAAAACAGAAATTGCTTGATATTCAGATTTACTTAAAAAAGGAATATAAATACTAGTACCAATAACATAAATAAAAATAATAAATAAAGTGAAAAAAATTTTGTTAATTATCTTTTTTTTATCTACTAAAAAATTAATTAATTTTGTCATATAAAGCTACCTTATTATTTCTATATTACCACCATTTTGTTCGATAATATCTTTTGCTTTTTTAGAAAATTTACAGGCTTGAACAGTTAATTTTTTAGTTAAATCACCTTTAGCTAAAACTTTAACCAATGACTTATTATTTTTAATTATTTTCTTTTTAAATAATAAATCTTTTGTTATTAAAGAACCATCTTCGAACAGTTCTAATTCTTTTAAATTAACTATACAATATTTAATTTTATTAAAATTATTAAATCCTCTTTTAGGAATTCTTTGAAAAAAAGGTGTTTGACCACCCTCGAAACCTAATCGAGTACCGCCACCAGTACGAGCTAACTGACCTTTATGACCTTTACCAGAGGTTTTACCGTTTCCGCTTCCAGGACCACGTCCTAAACGTTTAATTGTTTTTCTAGCGCCTTTAACAGGTTTTAATAAATGTAACATCTTAATTGCTCTCTTTATCAATAATTTCTTCAACTACAACTAAATGATGAATTTTTTTAATAATGCCTCTGATAACTTCAACATTATCTTTTATAACTTTTTGATTAATCTTTCTCAAACCTAAAACATTAGCGTTTTTAATTTGATTTGGCGTTCTTCCGATTAAACTTTTTTTTAATGTAATTGATAACTTTTTCATTTTTGTTTACCTTTAAATCTTGCTATCAAATTAATGCCTCTAGTTTTTTCTACATCCTTGATAGTTCTTAATTTTTGTAATCCAATCATTAAAGCTCTTAAAGTATTTATAGGTGTTCTTGAACCTAAAGATTTTGCTGAAATATCACGAATACCTACTAGTTCGAAAACAGTTCTAGCTGCTCCTCCAGCGATAATACCTGTACCTTTTGCTACAGGTTTTAATAAAGTTTTAGAGGCGCCGTACTCACCGACAACTTCATGAGGAATAGTAGTTCCTGCAAGCGGAATTTTAACCAAATTATTTTTTGCTTTTTCCAATGCTTTTTTTATAGCATCTAAAATTTCTTGAGCTTTAGCGCTTGCAAAACCTACTCTACCTTTTTTATCTCCAACAACAACTAAAGCAGAAAAACGTAAACGGCGTCCACCTTTTACAACTTTAGTAATTCTATTAATTAAAATTACTTTTTCTTGAAAAATACTATTTACTTTTTTAAAATTAGTTTTGTCTCTTGAATTGCTTGTATTAATCAAAATATTAATCCCTCTTCTCTTGCAACATTCGCTAAAGTTTTTATTCGTCCGTGATACAAACGTCCATCACGATCAAAAACAACTTTACTAATACCTTTTTGTAAAGCTTTACGAGCGATAATTCTTCCGATATCTGAAGCTACTTTATTATTAATTATACTAGCTTTAATCTCTTTACTATGAGCACTACATAAAGTAACTTTGTTTTTGTCATCGATTATCTGAACATAAAAATATTTTTTCGAATAAAAAACATTAAAACGAGGTCTTTCTGAAGTACCTATTATTTTTTTTCTTAAACGTAAATGACGTTTTTTACGTAAAGATGTTGATGATTCTTTATTTATCATTATGTAAATAAATATCCTTTCTTATTTTTTAGCACTTTTTCCTGCTTTACGATGAACATAAGCGCCAGCTAAACTAATTCCTTTACCTGTATAAGGTTCTGGTTTACGTAATTTTAATATTTTAGCGGCAACTTGTCCTACAAATTGTTTGTCTATACCTCGAATAATAATTTGTTTATTCTTTATAATCTCTATTTCGACATCAGAAGGAATAGGTAAAACAACAACATGAGAAAAACCTAAATTAAAAATTAAATTAGAATCTTCTTTTTTAACAACATAATCTAAACCAACAATTTCAATTTTTTTTACAAACAAATTAGTTAAACCTGAAATCATATTAAACAATAAAGCACGTGTAGTGCCATGAATTTTTTTCATAAAAACTTCATCAGTTGGCCTCGAAATTTTAATTAAATTATCTTTAATATCGATATTTAATGAAGGATTTATTTGATATTTTAATTTATGCGAAGAAGATGCGATATAAATTAAATTTTGTTCTCCAATTTCGACTTTGATTCCCTCAGGAATTAAAATGGATCTTTTTCCTATTCTTGACATTATAGTCCCCTTATATAAATTACCAAATATAAGCTAAAACTTCTCCACCTATATTATTAGCTAAAGCTTCATAATCTGTCAAAATACCCTTTGAAGTAGAAATTAAAGCTATTCCTAAACCATTTAAAACTCTAGGTATTTTTTTAACAGAAACATGTTTTGATACTCTTTTTAAACCTAAAATAGTTCTTTGTTTATTACCATGATATTTTAAAGAAATTGTAATATTTCTTCTTGATCCGTCTACAATAAAACCTTTAATAAAACCTTCTTTTCGTATAACTTCTAACATTTTTACTTTTAATTTAGAAAAAGGAACCGAAACTTTTTCATAACACATTGTATTAGCATTACGTATTCTTGTTAATAAATCAGCAATAGGATTCGTCATCATAATTTTTCTTATTCTCTCTTTTACCAACTAACTTTCTTAACGCCAGGTAATTCACCTTTGTTAGCTAATTCACGAAATTTAATTCTAGATAAACCAAATTTTCTAATATATCCTCTTGATCTACCATCAATTTGATCTATATTTTTAAGACGAACTGGCGAAGATTGGACTGGAAGTTTAGATAATCCTTTGTAATCTTTTTTTCGTCTTAATTCAAGACGTTTTTCTATATATTTCGCAAATATTTCTTTTTGTTTTTGATTTTTAACAATTTTAGATTTCTTTGCCATTCTATAACCCCTTATTTAATTTTTTTATATTTATTAAAAATTTTATTTTCTAAAAGGCATTCCATAAAATTCTAATAATTTTTTAGCATCTTTATCGTTTTTAGCTGTAGTAACAATACAAATATCCATACCACAAACTTTTTTAACTTTGTCTAAATCAATTTCAGGAAAAACAATTTGTTCTTTTAACCCTAATGAGTAATTTCCTCTACCATCGAAAGATTTAGAACTAATACCTCTAAAATCTCGAGTTCTTGGTAAAACTATTTTAATTAACTTATTTAAAAAAAATTCTTTTTTATGACCTCTTAAAGTAACTTTTAAACTAATAGGCATTCCTTCTCTTAATTTAAAATTAGAAATGGATTTTTTAGCTTTAATAATTACAGGTATCTGTCCGCTAATTAAAGTTAACTGTTCATACAATTCGTCTAAAATTTTAACATTAGAAATAGCTTCGCCTGCGCACATATTAATAACTATTTTTTCTATCTTAGGAACTTGCATTACTGATTTAAAATTAAAAATTTCTTTTAAAGCCAAAAATGAATTTTTTGCGGTCAAATCAATATTTTGTTTTTTCATTTATTATCTACCTTTTTTTATATTAGGATACATCCAACAAAACACCAGTTTTTTTTGAATAACGAACTTTTTTACCTGATTCATTACGAAATCCGACACGAGTTGGAATGTTTTTTTCAGGATCAATTAAAGCTACATTAGAAATATGAATAGGCATTTCTTCTTTAACTATATTTCCTTTTTTTTCATCTTTAGAAGGATTTTTATGTTTTGTAGCTATATTTACACCTTCCACTAAAACTTTTTGTTCTTTAAAAAAAATTTTTATTACTTTTCCAGTTTTAACAGTTTTATTACCTCTTTCATCAATAAAAAAACGATCTTTTCCAGAAATAATAGCTACTGTGTCTCCTACTTTAATATACATCATATTTCCTCATATTACAAAAACTTTTTCAGCTAAAGAAAGAAATTTAGAAAATTTACTATCTTTTAGTTTTTGATTTTTAACTACAGGTCCAAAAATCCTTGTCCCTTTTAAAGTCATATCATCTTTAATAATAACTACTGCGTTATCATCAAATTTAATATAAGAACCATTTTTCCCTGCTAAACCTTTTTTAGTACGTAAAATTAAAGCTTTAGATTTTTCTCCTGCTTTTACCATACCAGATGGGATACTTTTTTTAATAGCGACCACAACAACATCGCCTATCTGAGCATAACGTCTTTTACTTGAACCAGGAATATTAATAACTAAAACTTCTTTGGCACCACTATTATCAGCTACTTTTAAACGGCTATTTATTTGAATCATATTATTCTTTTACCTTATTTTTGCTCAAAATAACATTTAATAAACGAAATTTTTTAGTTTTAGATACAGGTCTTCTTTCTACAAAAGAAACAAGGTCACCTAGTTTAGCAATTTCATGTTCGTCATGAATATAAAATTTGCTAGTTTTTTTAATTCTTTTTTTGTATAACGGATCTTTGTTATAATAATTAACAGCTACAACAACTGTTTTTTGCATTTTATCAGAAACAACAACACCTGAAAAAACTTTTCTATTATTATCGCGCATAATTTCCTCTCTTTTTTTTAAAAATGTTTCAAAAATCAAAAATATATTAATTTATTTTTTTATTTATCAAGTATGTAAATAAAATTAAAATTCAAAAAATATTTTAATTTTATTTAACAAATTATTCATTTGAATAACAAATTATTCATTTGAATCGCTTGATACTGAATTTGTATTTAGATCGCTTGATGATGAACTTTCATTTAAATCGCTTGATACTGAATTTTTATTTAGATCACTTGATGCTGAACTTTCATTTGAATCGCTTGATACTAAACTTTTATTTAGATCACGTGATGATAAACTTTCATTTTTATTATTAATTTTAGAAATTTCTTTTTCACGAATAATTGTTTTAATTTGTCTAATATTTTTTTTTATCTTACGAATACGAGATGTATCTTTTAATTTAACTAAATTCAAATTTAATTTAGCATCAAATAATTCTTCTTTTAAATTAAGAATTTTTTTATCCATTTCGTCATCAGACATTTTACGAATTTCTTTGATCGTCATTATTCTTGACCTCTTTTAACTATTTTTGTAGTAATAGGTAATTTATGTGAAGCTAATCTTAAAGCTTCTATTTCCATTTTATCTAAATTATTAGCATCACTAACTTCGAATAGAACTTTTCCTTTTTTAACAACTGCAACCCATAATTCAGGATTACCTTTACCAGAACCCATTCGAACTTCTAAAGGTTTTCTTGTTAAAGATAAAAAAGGGAAAATATTAATCCAAACTTTTCCTTCTCTTTTCATATGACGTGTCATCGCTATACGAGCAGATTCTATTTGTTGACTAGTAATCCATGCTCCTTTTTTTGCAATCAAACCATAATTACCATTAATAATTCTATTTTGTCCTTTTGATTTGCCTTCGTAACTTATACGATGAGGACGACGATATTTAGTCTTTTTTGGCATTAACATAATATATTATGTACCTCTTTTGATTATATTAAGACGTGCTTTTTTTAAAATTTTTCTTATCAGCAAAATGTCTTTTATTATTATTTTTTTTATTTTCATATTGAGAAGAAAATATTTGTCTAGTATCTGCTATGGTTTTATTAGGTAAAACCTCACCATGATTAATAATTACTTTAACGCCTAAAACACCATAAGTAG
This sequence comes from 'Prunus avium' virescence phytoplasma, assembly GCF_050916135.1. Classification (NCBI taxonomy): domain Bacteria; kingdom Bacillati; phylum Mycoplasmatota; class Mollicutes; order Acholeplasmatales; family Acholeplasmataceae; genus Candidatus Phytoplasma; species 'Prunus avium' virescence phytoplasma. Next base: position 538,648 of record NZ_CP069156.1, read on the forward strand.
TATGGGCTTCTTCAAAAGCGTAATCAATATCAGCTCTCAAAGTATTCAAAGGAACGACTCCCATCGAAATAGAATCTCTTCTGGCTTTTTCAGCTCCGCCTAAACGGCCTGTAATAATAATCTTAATGCCTTTAACGCCGCTTTTTAAAGCTTTTTGAATAGCTGATTTTAAAACAGCTTTATAAAAAGCTCTTTGTTGTAATTGCATAGCGATATTTTGAGCAACTAAAACAGCAATTTTATTAATTGCTTTTACTTCGAAAATATTAATTTGAACTTTTTTATTAATTAATTTTTCTATTTTATTAATTAAACTATTTTTATTCTTATTTTCTGGACCTTGAATGATACCTATTTTTGAAGTATATAAATCGATTTCAATAAATTCATCATTTGATTTTTTTAAACGTTTAATTTCTATTTGAGAAATAGTTGATTTAGGATAATGATTTTTAATCAAAGTTCTAATTTTAAAATCTTCACCGACTAAAAAAGGAACTTTTTTATCAACATCATACCATTTAGATTCCCAAGTCCTAATTATTCCTAATCTCAAACCATTAGGATTACTCTTTTGACCCATTTACTTACATCCCCTGAATTTCTTTTTTAAATGAAGAAAGAAATATTTTTACACGACTCATTCTTTTTTTTCTTTTATCTGTTTTACCTTTAGCTCTCGGAAACAAACGAGGTAAGCGTAAACCTTCATCAACAAATATTTCTTCGACAAATAAATCATCTTTATTAAAATTAAAATTATGAACAGCATTTGCAACAGCACTTTTTAATAACTTAAAAATAACAGGAGCGGCTGATTTAGAAGTAAACATTAAAATAGCTTCTGCTTCTTTAACATGCTTACCACGTATTAAATCAACAACTAAACGTGTTTTTCTGGGCGCAATAGGTATTTGACTTGCGACAGCTTTAACTTTCATATAAATACCTTCTTTAAATTATTTTTTTGAAACTTTTTTATCGCCTTTCGCATGACCGCGAAAAGTACGAGTACGCGAAAATTCTCCTAATTTATGATTAACCATATCTTCAGTAATAGAACAACTAATATACTCTTTACCGTTGTAAACATCAATTTTATGACCAACAAAAATAGGCAAAATCACGCTTCTACGAGAACGAGTTTTAATAGGTTTTTCAGTTTTATTTTTATTTTGTTTCATTACTTTAAGTAAAAGAGATTCATCACAAAAAGGTCCTTTTTTAATTGAACGAGTCATATTTTATACACCTATAAATCTATTTTTTAGAATTTTTTAAAATTAACTTATTAGAATTTTTATTTTTCTTACGTGTTTTAACACCGAGAGCTTTTTTACCCCAAGGAGTCATAGGCGCTTTGCGTCCTATAGGAGCGCGACCTTCACCACCACCATGCGGATGATCATTAGGATTCATCGCTGAACCTCTAACAGTAGGTCTTATAGATAAATAACGAGTTCTTCCAGCTTTACCATTACGAATTAATTTATGAAATTCATTTCCTAATGTTCCTATTGTAGCTCTACATTCAGATAAAAATTTTCTTGTTTGACCAGAAGATAAACTTAAAACAACATATTTACCCTCTTTTTTAATAATTTGAGCTGAAGTACCAGCGCTACGAGCTAATTGTCCGCCTTTACCAGGTTTTAATTCGATATTATGAACTAAAAAACCTTCAGGAATATTTTTTAAAGGTAAACTGTTTCCGACTCTAATATCAGATTTTTCTCCTGAAAAAATTTTATCTCCTACTTTAACATCTTTTGGAGTTAAAATATATCTTTTTTCTCCGTCAACATAATTAATTAAAGAAATATTACAATTACGATTAGGATCATATTCTATAGTAGATAAATTTCCAGGTATATTATCTTTATTACGTTTAAAATCAATAAGACGATATTTTTGTTTAACTCCGCCACCGCGATGTCGTACTGTTATTTTACCTTGGTTATTTCTTCCGCCTGTACTCTTTTGAGGAACTAATAAACTTTTTTCAGGAGTAGAAGTTGTAAGTTCTCTGAAATCTTGTAAACTCATGTTACGATGTCCATTAGAAGTAGGCTTATATTTTTTAATAGCCATAATAAGTTTCCTTTCTTTAAATTTAAAAATTATACTAAATTATTTTTGTTTTTCTTCATTAAAAACATTTATTCTTTGGCCTGGAACCAATTTAACAATTGCTTTTTTACAACCAGAAGTATAACCTTGAAATTTACCTTTTTTTTAAATTTAGGTAATACATTAATAACATTAACAGAAAAAACTTTTACTTTAAAAATATGTTCTATAGCTTTTCTGATTTCTATTTTATTAGATTCTTTTTTAACCTTAAAAGTATATTCATTATTAATTTCCATTTTTTTACTAGTAGATTCAGTAATAATTGGATCATGAATCACATCATAATATTTAATCATTATCTAGCGGTCTCCTCTAAATAATCAATAGCTTTTTTATCTATAATAAGATGTTTAGCATTTAAAATTTGATAAACACTAACATGCATAACAGTTTCTAAAGTTACATTAGATAAATTATTAGTAGAACGAACTAAATTATCATTTAATTCATTAACTATTATTAAAACTTTGTTTTTACCAATTTTAATTTGTTCTAAACATTTTGAAAATATTTTGTTTTATGACTTTCTATATTAAAAAAATCAATTACCATTAAATTATTTTGTTCTTTTTGTAAAGATAAAGCTGAGTTCATAGCTATTTTTCTAATCTTAGCATTAACTTTGAAAGAATATTTTCTTGGTTTCGGACCAAAAGCAACTCCTCCGCCTCTCCATAAAGGAGAACGAATAGAACCATGACGTGCATTACCTGTTCCTTTTTGAGCCCAAGGTTTTCTTCCTCCTCCTGAAACAACTGCTCTATTTTTGGTACAATGTGTACCTTGGCGCATCGCTCCTCTTTGTTGATTCACGACATCATACAAAACTTGTTGATTAATTTTGGCGCCGAAAACATTTTCAGATAAAGTGATCTCTGATACAATTTCACCTTGTTGATTAAATAAATTACATTTAGGCATCATGATACTTCCTTATTTTTTTTAACAGCAGATTTGATAATTACAAAACTTTTATTAGGGCCTGGAATGCTTCCTTTAATCAAAAATATTCCTTTATCTGAATCAACACTATAAAGAGTTAAATTTTGTAAAGTAACTTGTTCATGCCCTAATTGACCAGGTAATTTTTTACCTGTAATATTACCTTTAATAGGACCCATAGAACCCGGTCTTCTATGATATCTAGAACCATGACTTTCAGGACCGCGACTTTGATTATGTCTTTTAATAGAACCTGAAAAACCTTTTCCTTTGTTGATGCCTGTAACATCTATAATTTCTTTAGAAGAAAATAAGTTTTTTTCTAAAATAGTGCCTTCTGGTAAATCTGATAATTCATTAACTATATTAGAACCAAAAGAAATTTCTCTAACAAAATATTTAGGTTCGATTTGATTCTTTTTAAAATGTCCTAAAAGAGGTTTTGTCATTAATTTTTCTTTTTTAGAATCAAATCCTAATTGTGTTGCTTGATAACCATCTTTTTCCAAATTTTTTTGTTGTAAAACAACATTATTAGACACATCAACTACAGTAACAGGAATTAAAAATCCTTCTTCAGTGAAAACCTGAGTCATTCCTATTTTTTTTCCTAAAATTCCCTTAGCCATTTCATCCTCTTTCTTAAATTTAAAAAAACAAAAATTATTTTAAAAAATATTTTTAAATATTTTTCTTTAAAAAAATATTGACAGTAGAAGGTAATTTGATATGCGTTAAAGCATTTATTATTTCAGGACTAGGATTAACAATTTGAATTAAACGTTTATGAGTGAAACGTCCAAATTGTTCTCTACTATCTTTATTCACAAATGGAGAACGAATAACAGTAAAAATTTCTCTTTTTGTTGGTAATGGTATTGAACTTATTCTTTCAGCGCCTATTTTCGTAATACTATCAGTAATTTTTTGGGCCGCTTGATAAGTTACATTACTATCATAAGATTTTAAAATAATCTTTATAACTTCTTTATTTTGTACCTTTTCTTTAACCATTTTTCAATAACACCTTTCGTGGCAACTATGATTAAAATATAAAAAAATATGTAAACATTTTTTTAATTAAAAAAATAATTTATAATAAAAGTTTTCTTTAATAAATAATAAATAATTTTATATTTTTTAATATTTAATAAATTACAAAAAATTAAATATTACAAAATATAAAATAATATTTAACTCAAAAAAAATAAACTTATTAAAAAAAGACAATCATTTAGATTATATATTAAATAACATATCATTACAATATAAAAATTATTATTTATCATTATTAAAAGCTGTAAAAAAACATATCGTGTCTTAATATAACAAAATATAACAAAAAAATCTATTTAATGAAAAAATATTTTTAAAATTAACAAATTCATATTTAAAAATTTTTAACAGCAACTCTTAATTTGGCAGAACAACTTCTAGGATTAGATTTTATTTCTTCTTCGCTAGGATAAATAATTTTTTTATTAACAAGACTTAAAGGAGTGAGAGGGATATTTTTTTCTAAAAAAGGTAATTTAGGATGTATTTTAGATTGACTATTGTTTTTAAAAAATTTTTTAACTAAACGATCCTCTAAAGAATGAAAACTAATAACAACAATTCTACCATTTGGTTTTAATAAATCAAGACTTTGTTGTAAAGCTTCTTCTAAAAATTTTAATTCTTGATTGACTTCTATCCTTAATGATTGAAAAATTCTTTTGGCACTATGACCTCTCTTTTTTTTCATATATAAAGGGTAAAATTTATCTGTTATTTCTACTAATTCTAAAGTTTTAGTTAAAGGTCTTCTTTTGATAATTTCTCGAGCTATTAATCCAGCTTTATACTCTTCTCCATAAAATAAAAAAATTTTTTTTAATTCTGCAAAACTGTAATTATTAACAATATAAGAAGCATCTATTTTTTGTTTAATATCCATTCTCATATCTAACAAAGAGTTTTGTAAATAACTAAATCCTCTTGTGTTATCTTCTATTTGAAAAGAAGACAAACCTAAATCAAAAACAATACCATCAATTGAAGAAATATTTCTTTTTGATAATTCTTCTTTTAAAAAAGAAAAATTATTATGAATCAAAAATATTTGTTTTTTATTTTCAAATTTCTTTTGACATTTTTGAATTGCATAAAGATCGCGATCAAAAGAATACAAAAAACCTTCCTTAAGTTTATTTAAAATAGATTCACTATGACCGCCACCGCCCAAAGTAGCATCTACATAAATTCCTTTAGGATTTATATTTAAATATTCTATAATTTCTTTATTTAAAACTGGAATATGTTTTAATAATGACATTTTATACGACCTCTAAAAAATAATAATTTATTTTCGTTGAATTAAAATATATTTTTTTAATTAAAGGTAATATTAAAGTTTCCATTCACAATTTCTGATAAAGCTTTACTTAATATTTTATTACCTTCGATATCATCAACATTTAATTTATGTTCTTCTATAACATGGGCGATTTTACTAGACAAATAAGCTAATTTATATTTAGAATCAATTCTTTTTAATAATTCATCAATGGAAGGATAATTTAGACCTTCTTTTTTATTTTCAAACATAAAAATGTCAATTTCCTTTTTTTAAAATTTCTTTTGAATAAAAATTAATAATATTTTTTATTTTATGACGTTCGGCAGTAATAATAGACATAATGTTATTTACAGAGTTTTGAATTTCATCATTAAAAACAATATAATCACATTTGTAAGCTAATTTCATTTCTTCTGAAGCTCTCAATATTCTTTTTTCGAGTTCCTCTTCTGTTTCGGTATCTCTTTTTCTCAAACGTTCTTTCAAAACTTCTTTATCGAGGGGTGAAATGAAAATGAAAACACTATCTTTATTAATTTTATGTTTTTGAATTTTCAAAGCGCCTTCAATATCGATTTCTAAAAGAACTTCTTTACCTTCTTCTAATTTTTTTAAAGTTTCTTTATAAGGAGTACCATAATAATTATTTACAAATTCACTATGTTCTAAAAAAAAATTTTCTTTAATTTTTTTTTCAAAATCTACTTTATTTGTGAAAAAATAATCTTTTCCTTCTTGTTCTCCTTTTCTAGGTTTTCTTGTAGTATAAGAAACAGAATAACAAAAATTATTATTAACTTGATTTAATAAAGCTGTTTTAATCGATCCTTTCCCGACGCCAGATGGTCCTGAAATTACTATCATCAAACCTTTACTATGTAATTTCATATATAAACCTATTGTAATTTTCCTAATTTTTCAAATTAAATAACTAAATTTAATAATTTATTTTTAATATAAATAACTTTCAAAATTTTACGATCTTGAAGTAAAAAATTAATTTTAGAATTTTGTAAAGCGTTTTTTAAAATAACATCTTGTATTTCGTTTTTTAAAACAAAAATTTTTGATTTAAATTGTCCATTTATTTGAATAACAATCTCAACTTTTTCATTTTCTATCTCTATTTCTTGATAAGAAGGCCATTGAGAATAAACTAATTCTTCCGCAGAAGATAAAAATTTTTCATTTAACTCTTCTGTTAAATGTGGCGCAATAGGGTTCAATAATTTTAAAAAAATTAGAATTTGATTAGAATTTATTTTTTTATCTTTATAAACTTTATTAATAAAAATCATTAATTGACTAATAACTTTATTAAATTTTAATTTCTCATAATTCTCAGTTACTATTTTAATAGTTTGATTTAATATTGGTTCTAAAATAGAACAATCATCATCTATCAAAAACAATGAAAAAATATTATAAATCCTATTTAAAAAACGCTGAATTCCTTTGAAACCGCTTTCTGACCAAACCTTATTATCTTCTAAAGGTCCCAAAAACATAATATAAAGTCTTGTGACATCAGCGCCATATTTCTCTAAAACTAAAGAAGCATTAACACTGTTGTCTTTGGACTTGCTCATTTTGAGATTATCTTCGCCTAAAATCATTCCTTGATTAACTATTTTATGAAAAGGTTCTAAAGATGAAACTAATCCTAAATCATATAAAAATTTATGCCAAAAACGAGAATACAATAAATGTCCTACAGCATGTTCTTTTCCACCTATATAAAGATCTACAGGCAAAAAATAATCTAAAGCTTTTTTAGCCTCATCAGTATTAATATCTTGTATACCTAAAGTATTTCTTAAGATATATCCTATATAATACCAAGAACTACCAGCCGTTTGTGGCATAGTGTTAGAATCTCTTTTATATTTTTTACCATCTTTTTCAAAATATAACCATGAAATTACTTTGGATAAAGGAGATTGTTCATCGTTCGAATTTTCAATTTTATCTAATGAAGGAAGTTCTAAAGGAAAAGTTTTATCTTCTTCTAGGTAAATATTATTATTTGCGTCATAATAAACTGGGAAAGGTTCGCCCCAATATCTTTGACGAGAAAAAACCCAATCACGCATTTGATAAGCATAATGAACATGACCTAAATTATCTTTTTCAGATATTTCAATAATTTTATTATTAGCTTCTTCAACACTAAGACCGTTTAAAAAAGAACTATTTATAAATGTATCTTTTTCTGACATCGAACGATAATGATCAAAATTATTAACATTAGATTCTGATTCATCAAATTTTAAAATAGGAATTATTTCTAAATTATATTTTTTAGCAAAATAAAAATCTCTTTCATCGCAAAAAGGAACTGACATAATAGCTCCTGTAGCATAAGAAGGGAGGACGTAATCAGATATCCAAATAGGAATTTTTTTCTTATTAAAAGGATGAACAACGTAACTGCCAATAAAAACACCTGTTTTTTCCTTATTAATATTTCTGTTTAAATCTGTTTTTTTCTTTGTCTCTTCTAAATATAATTTAACAGAATCCATAAATTCTTTTTTAGTTAAAATATCAACTAAAGGATTTTCTGGCGCCAAAACTAAAGCGCTTACTCCAAAAATAGTACTTGGTTTAGTTGTGAAAACTTTTAAAAAATGATTATTTTCTGATAAAACAGGAAAGGAAAAAATAAAACCTTTTTTTTTACCTATCCAATTTTTTTGAATATCTTTTAATTGAACAGGCCAATCTAATAAATCTAAATCTTTTAGCAACCTATCGAGATAATTAGTAATTTTTAAAACCCATTGTTTTTTTTTCTTTTTGACGACTGGATAATTACCTCTTTCAGAAAAAATACCTTTTTCTGTAAAAATGATTTCATCATTAGCCAAAACTGTTCCTAATTTTTCACAAAAGTTAACTTCTACATCTTGTAAAACAGCTAATTTATGTTCATAAAATTTTTTAAAAAACCATTGAGTCCAACCATAAAAATAAGGATCTGAAGTAGATAATTCTTTATCCCAATTAACTCCTTTACCTAACATCTTTATTTGTTTTTTAAAATTTTCTATATTCTCATAAGTAAAATATTTAGGATTTTTTCCTGTTTTTAAAGCATACTGTTCAGCAGGTAATCCAAAAGAATCCCAACCAAAAGGATGAAAAACATTATATCCTTGCATTCTTTTAAATCTATTAATAATATCGCTGGCAGTATAACCTTCGATATGCCCAATATGTAATCCAGAAGAAGAAGGATAAGGAAACATATCTAAACAATAAAATTTTTTCTTACTAAAATCATAACTTGTTTTAAAAGTTTGTTTTTTTTCCCAATTCAACTGCCATTTTAATTCTATTTTACGAAAATCATAAATTAACATAATAAAACCTTTATTTTGATATTTATTTAAATAAATAAAATAATTAAATTATGATAAATTACTTTCGACATAACTAACGATATCTTTTACAATTTTAAATTGTTGCATAACTTCGTCACTAATTTTAAGATCAAAAATTTTTTCTAATTCAATTACTAATTCGACAGCATCGAAAGAATCTAAAGCTAAATCTTCTTTCAATCTAGTTTCTAAAAAAATTGTATCTTCTTTTATAGATTTTTTTTCACAAATAAGCTTCTTAATCTTATCAAAAATCATTTAAACTCCTATATAATATAAATAAATTATTACTTATTTAAATAAATTAAACAAAATAAAAAATTAAACATAAAACTATATAAAAAATTAATTATATATAATTATATAATATTTTTTATATATTTTTATATGTTTAATTGATATAATTAACATTTTTTAATTTATTTAACAAAAAATATATCTCATGATAAAAACAAAAATTTTTAATTATATAAATAATTAAAAAAAAAAAAAATCAAAGTTTCTTTTTATTATTTTTTAATTGATTCAAAATTTGTTGTGCTTCTTTAAAAAGTTTATAAAAAATAAGACATTCTTCGTACATTTTTTCAATAAATATCGGATCTCTTTTGATCTCTTGCACTTTGGCATTTTGATAACTTTGGAATACCAAAAAAAAAGCTTTTTCAGAAGAAGAACAATACATCTGTGCTTGTACTTGTGCATAATAATACATAGGAATTTGATCTTTAAGAAAAAAATTTTGCCAAGTTTTAGAATTAAAAGATATGGGACATTTAATTTCTAATAAACTTTTTGTTTCGCTATTCCAACCATCTAAAGATGCTGAAAAAAATTCTTTAACACAAACTAAAGGTTTAAATTCTGTTTTATTCACGTCATTAAAAAAATTTCTAGCTTGCGGTTCTAAAGCTCTGCCATGACGCATAAAATCATTATCTTCTATTTTCTCATCAAAAAGTTTTCTTTTAAAAAGATTTTGTTTGTTTTCGAAAGGATTTAAACCCATAATTGTTGCTACTTCTGAAGCGTTAATATATTTTTTTCTATGTTCAAACCAATCGCTAGAATTTTGTTCTAAATCAAAACTATTCATAAAAAACCTTTCTTTTGCGTAATTTCAAAATTTATTAAAATAATAAAAATAATTCTAATTATAATATAAAATAAAAAAATATTTTAGACAAATTTATTTTTATTAAAAAATAATTAATATGTCTTTTAAAATTATTTTTTAATAATAAAAAATATAAAAAAAGAAAAAAATAAATAAAATATTTTTTAAAAATAAAAAAATTAACTAAATTTTCTACATTTTTTCTAAAATAGGCACTCCTAAAATTTTTAATCCTTCTTTTAAAATAATTAAAAGACTTTTAATCAATAAAATATTAGCATATTGTAATTTTAAATCATTATTATTTAAAATTTTTTCTTTTTCATAAAATTTATTAGCATTTTTAGCTAATTGAAAAAGATATCTAGCTAAAATACTTGGCATATTAGACTCTTGAACTTTTTCTAATACAGAATCAAATTGATCCATTAATCTAATCAAAACATAATAATGAAATTTTTCATAATAAGGATTTAAATCATTTTTTGTTAATTCATTAATATTAAAATCTTGTTTTTGAATAATAGAATTTAGTCTAACTACCGTATATTGTAAATAAGGACCTGTATTACCTTCAAATTTTAACATTTTTTCTAAATCGAATTCTATATCTAAATGACGATCGTTTTTTAAATCATTAAAAATAATAGCTCCAATAGATATTTGACGAGATATTTCGTTTATCTTTTCTGGAAAAAAATTTCTATCTTTTATTATATTTTTAACTTCTATTTCTGCTTTATAAATTATATCTTTTAATCTAAAATTATTATTTTCTCTTGTAGATATTTTCATATTTTGAAATAAAATTAAACCAAAATTAACATGTTCTAATTGTAAATTTTCGTAACCAATCTTATTAATTACTAATTTTAATTGTTGATAATGTAATTTTTGTTCATTACCTACTACATATAAACATTTAGAAAAATTAAATTTTTGATAACGATATAAAACACATGCTATATCTCTTGTTAAATAAAGAGTACTTCCGTTTTTTTCTGTATTAAAGCTGGTGATAAATCATTTTCTAAAGGAATAACATAAGCTTCATCATCTAATACAAGTATTTTTTTATTCTTTAGTTCTTCTAATAATTGAATCGCTTTATCATGAAAAAAAGATTCACCAATATAATAATCAAACGAAACACCTAATAAATCATAAATTTGATGAAATTCGTTTAAAGAAATTTCTTTAAAATATTTCCATAATTCATTTATTTCTTTATCTTTATTTTCCAAAAGATAAAAAATTTGTCTTGCTTGTTCATCTAATTGTGGATTTTTAATCTCTTCTTGATGAAATAAAATATAAACCCTTTGTAATTCATTAATAGGGTCTTTTAACATATTTTCTTTTTTGGCCCATTTTTGATAAGCTACAATTAATTTTCCAAATTGAGTGCCCCAATCGCCTAAATGGTTAATGCTAACAGTTTTAAAACCTAACTTTTGATAAACTTTTTTTAAAGCATTACCGATAACTGTAGAACGTAAATGTCCAATAGAGAAGTTTTTAGCTATATTCGGAGAAGAATAATCTAAAACTACTATTTGATTATTAAATTCTTTTTGACAATAACTCTCATCGCTATTTAAAATATTCAATAAAATGTTTTGAGTGATTTTTTTTCTATTTAATTTAATATTTAAAAAACCATTTTGAAAAAAAACATTTTCTATTTGTTCCAACTCTATTAAATCTTTTTTAAAAACTTCAAAAATTTCTAATAAATTTTTTTTTAAAATTTTAACATAACTAAACAAGGGTATAAAAAAATCAAATTTATCTTCATTCAAATTATTTTGTAAAAATATAGAGCAAACATATTTATCATTTAAAATTTTTTCTATTTTTGTTTTAATTTTTTTTAAATACATAAAAACTACCCTTGATTATTTATTATTTTATAATTTATTTAATTTGATTCTATTTTATTCAAAAATTCTTGAAACTGTAAAGGTAAAGAGGTTTCGAATTTTAATTTTTCACCAGTGAAAGGATGAGTAAATTCTAATTTTTTGGCATGTAATAACTGTTGTTGTAACGTTTGTTTTTTTGGACCATATAAACAATCACCGACAATAGGATGTTTTAGATAAGATAAATGAACTCTAATTTGATGCATCCTACCTGTTTCTAATTTTAATTCTAATAAAGAAAATTTTTCAAACTTCTTTAAAATTCGAAAATGAGTAATAGAAGGTTTTCCTTGTAAAGAAACTTCCATTTTTAAACGATTATGAATACTTCTTCTTATAGGAATATCACAGGTACCACAATCATAACCTAAAAAACCATAAATCAAAGCCCAATAAATTCTTTTTATTTCTCTCTTTTTAATTAATTTTTGCATTCTAATCACAGCTTCTTCTGTTTTTCCTACAACTATTAAACCTGTAGTATCTTTATCAAGACGATGAATAATTCCAGGTCTGTTTCCTTCTGAAAATTGAAAATCTTTAATTTGATAATATAATCCATTAATTAAAGTAACTCCAGAATAACTAAGAGAAGGGTGGACTATTAAATTTTGAGGTTTATCAATAACAACTAAATACTGATCCTCATAGATTATTTTTAATTTTAAATTAATAGGTTCAAAAATATTAGAAGAAAAATTTTTTTCAATATTAGGAACTTTTATTGTATCATTTGTTTTTAATAAATAACTTTTTTTAGATATTTTATCATTAACAATAATCTGACCAGAATCAATTAAAGAACCACAATATTTTCTGCTAATATTTAATTTTTGTGTCAAAAAAAGATCTAAACGTATATTTTTTTCTTTATCTTGAACGATTAATAATCTCATAATTCACCACAAAATTCCAAAAGAAATTCAATTTTACTAAAATAAAGAAAAAATGTACCATGTCAAAAAACATAAATACATTTTTTATTATAAAACTATCTCAATATCTAATTTAAAAGAAATATATTTTATATTTTTTTAAATTTATTAAATTATTTATTTATTTTTTTAATTCAATAATTTTCAATTTAATGAATTAATATCGTCTTTTGTATCTGAAAATTTTTTTGGATCAGAATCATTAATTTCATAAACTTTTTCTTCTTGTTTCTCTTCTTCTGATTGTCTTTCGATGTCTTTTTGTTTTTGTTCTTCTGCTTGTCTGTCTTGTTCTTTTTGTTTATCAAACCAGCTCAATTTATTCGTTTCTGCTATTTCTTGAATATCTTTTTTATTAAGAGTTTCGATCGCTAATAAATATTCTGTAATCTTAATAAATAATTCTTTATTTTCGGAAATTATTTTTTTAGCTTTCTCATAACAATTAAATATAATTTTTTGTATAGTTTGATCGATTTCTAAAGCTTTAGGATCTGAAAAGTTTTTATGAAAATTATTACCTTCTTCAAATTGAACTAAACCTAAATCACTCATTCCGAATATAGTAACCATTTTTTTAGCAATATTAGTTGCCATTTTAAAATCTTGATAAGCTCCATTAGAAACATCATCTAAAAATAATTCCTCTGCTGCGCGCCCACCTAAAAAAGAAGTAATTTCTGCTAATAATTGTTGTTTAGATGAAAAAAAGCTATCCTCTTCGCTAGAAAATAAATTATAACCACCCGAATTACCACGCGGAATAATAGTTACTTTTTCTACTTTTCGGGAATCTTTTAATTTTAAACCAATAATAGCATGTCCTGCTTCATGATAAGAAATCATTTTCTTTTCTTTTTCAGAATATTTAACGCTTTTTTTAGCTGGGCCCATTAAAATACGATCTATAGCTTCACTGATAGTTTTTTTATCGATAACATCAGCATTATTTCTAGTAGTTAATAAAGCTGCTTCGTTTAAAATACCTTCTAATTGGGCTCCACTAAAACCAGAGGTAACTCTAGCTACTTCTTCTAAATTAACATCAGGAGAAATTTTTTTATTTAAAGAATGTAATTTTAAAATAGCTTCTCTATCTTTAACGCTTGGTAAATTAACAATAAAACGACGTTCTAACCTTCCTGGTCTCAATAAAGCAGGATCTAAAAAATCAGGTTGATTTGTAGCAGCTACAACAATAACTCCTTGATTTTGATTATATCCATCTAATTCAATTAATAATTGATTTAAAGTTTGTTCTTGTTCACTATTACCGCCATAAGAATTCATTCCTCTTTTGCGAGCAAGTGTTTCGATTTCATCTATAAAAATAATACAAGGAGCATGTTCTTGAGCTGATTTAAATAAACTTCTAATACGTGCAGCTCCTAATCCTACAAACATTTCGACAAATTCTGAACCCGAAACAGCAAAAAAAGGTACTTTAGCTTCTCCGGCAAGAGCTTTCGCTAATAATGTTTTACCAGTTCCAGGAGGTCCAGATAATAAAACTCCTTTAGGAATTCTAGCGCCCATCAAATAATATTTTTTAGGATTTTTTAAAAAATCTACTAATTCGGCTAATTCTTCTTTTTCTTCTTCGGCGCCTGCGACATCTTTAAAAGTTAATGTAGGTTGTTTAAATGAACTTTTATTTTTTTGTGTTTTAATTTTATCTCTATCGGAAAAATGTTCAACTAATTGGCCTGTAGCACCAGTTAAATATTTTAATAAAAAATACACAATATAAACAGCAAAACATATACGCAATGCGCTTAACAAAGGTCCGAATCCTCGAAACTCTTGATATTCAATAGGTCCTTTGAATTTGTATTGGAATTTGTCTTGTAATTTTTCCTTTGCATCTGTTATAAATTTTTCATATTGGTCATTTGACACAAATTCGTAAATGTCTGTTGATTTCGAACTATTTTTATATTTAATATGTATATTGTAAATAGGATTAAAAGGACTAATTAAATAAGGTTGTATTTCTTTTATATCATCGAAATTCGAATATTGAAAAGAACTTATATCTTTATTTTGGTTTTTCCAAGTAACATTGTATAAAGAACATACAACACCTATTATTAAAATAATTCCAATTAAGCCCCAAACAGCTTTTGATAAATATTTTTTCATATTCATACTTTTTTTGTCCTTATAAATACAAGTTAATAATTATAAAATAAATTGATAAATTGATTTTTATTTAATCAAATCTATACCTATATAACTACGTAAAACTTCAGGTATAACAATATTTCCGTTTTCATTTTGATAATTTTCCATAATCGCCATCATTGTTCTACCTATAGCTAAAGCAGAACCGTTCAAAGTATGTAAATATTGTCTTTTTGTTTTTTTATCTCGAATAAATTTAATATTTGCTCTTCTAGATTGAAAATCTTCCGCATTGCTTATAGAAGCTATTTCACAATATTTTTGCTGTCCAGGTAACCATACTTCAATATCATAAGTTTTGCTCATACTAAAACCTAAATCACCAGTAGATAAAACAACCACTCTATATGGCAAATTCAATTGTTGTAAAATATATTCAGAATCTTTCAACATTTGTTCTAAAACTGCATAAGAATTATCAGGTTCTACCAATTGGACTAATTCTACTTTATTAAATTGTTTTTGTCTTAAAATGCCTCTTGTGTTTTTTCCAGCTGCTCCAGCTTCTTGCCTAAAACAAGTAGTATAACAAACATATTTTAAAGGTAATTGATTTACATCTAAAACATCATCTCGATGTAAATTAATCATAGGAACTTCACCTGTAGGATTTAAATACCAATTTTGTTTATCTAATTTTAATTGAAAAATTTCTTGTTTAAATTTTGGAAGTTGTCCTGAAGAAAACATAGATTTTTCGTTCACAATAAAAGGAGGAAAAATTTCTTTATATCCTTTTGATACATGAGTATCAATCATAAAGTTAATTAATGCTCTTTCTAATTTAGCGCCAATTCCTTTTAAAACAACAAATTTACTTCCTGTAATTTTAACAGCTTTTTCAAAGTCTAAAATATCTAGTTTCTTTCCTAACTCTAAATGATCTTTTATAGAAAAAGACATTTCTTTAGGTTCAGAAAAACGTAATATCTCAATATTATCTTCTGACGTAGTTCCAAAAGGGACAGAATCATGAGGCAAATTAGGAATATTTGATAAAATATCTAAAATTTGCTTTTCTACTTCTTGAAATTTTTGTTCAAATTCTTTTAAATTTTTTTTAAAAATTTGTTCTTTTTGAAAAAAATGTTCATCCAAATTATCTTTTAATTTCGATTCTGAAATTTCTTTTGATAAATTGTTTTTTTGAAATCTTATTTTTTCTATTTCATTAATTAATTTTTTTCTATCTTTATCTAAATGAATAAGTTGCTTTAAAAAAAATGAATCTGTTTGTCTTTTTTTCATTTTATCTAAAACTAAATCCATATTACTAAGAACAAATTTCAAATCTAACATAAAAAATCCTTTTTATTATGATAATTATTTTCTTTTTTTAATTAAAATTATTAAAAAAAGAAAAAAATTATCTTTATTTTAAAATACTATTTAATAATTTAGATATTTTAGATTTATTTCTAGATACAAAATTTTTATGATAAATTCCTTTAGATACACCTTTGTCTAAAGCTCCATTCATCTTATTAAAAAAAATAATAGCTTGTTCTTTATCCGCAGAAGCAATGAATTTATTAAAATTATTATCTAAAGTTCTCATTTTTGATTTATAAGATTTTCTTTTTAATCTGCGTTTCGCATCAGTTTTAACACGTTTTTTTTGTTGTTTAATATTTGCCATATTTTTATATCCTTTTTTTATAAAATTTAAATTATTAATACACACATTAATATTTTATAATATTAATATTAATTTATGATAATTAAATATTATATAACTATTATATTAAAAAGAATTATATAACTATTATATTAAAAAGAATTATATAACTATTATATTAAAAAGAATTATATAAAGAACTTTATATAACTATTTTTAATAACCTTTTTAGAAATAAAATAAATATTGTTTTAATCAATAAAAAATTAATAATAAATCTTTTTTTTAACAAACCAAAAAATAATTTTAATTTTTCAAAAAATCAAAATTATTTTGGAGAATTTATTTTCTTTTTCAAACGAAGAATACAATAAGATAAAAAATAAAAAACAATAGCTAATAAAAAAATATTTAAAAAGAGATAAGAATAACCTTGTTCTTTTCTATGCGATCCTAAAATATCTCCTAAAATTCCTTTTCGCTTAGGATTAATCATACCATAAGGATAATATTCTGACTTCCATAAAAAATTCGCAAACAAAAAAAAGAAAAAATAACATAAAGGATGAATTAAACCCAAATAAGTTTTTTTCAGACTTAAACCATGATTAATTTTAAAAAAATAAAAAAGAATATACAAAAAAGGAATAAAAGTATGTTGAAAATGTTTAATCTGGAAAGGTTTACTTATTAAATCATCTTTTTCTTCTGGTCGGTCAATAAAATGAGTAACAGTGCAAGTCAATAAAATATCAATTACAGCAACGAACATTAAAATAGAAAAAATTTTTTTACAACGAATTGAGGTGAAAAACAACAACATCACTATCAAAATCAAAATATTACTTTGAGAAGTAAAATGATGTATCAAACGGAAACAAAATGAAAATCTGTCTTTTTCATCATTTTGATAACATTTATAAAAACGAACAATAAAAGTAATTAAACAAATTAATGCTAAAACAAAAGCATAACACATAATTAAAAAATTATCATTTGTTTTAAATCTTTTAGTTATATCGTTTTTTTTAAATCTTTTTGTTTTCATATTATTTCTTATATACCTATTTAAATTTAGATTAAGCATTTAAAAATAAAAATATATTTATTTATAAAATAAATTATTTATACAATTACAATTTATTTTAACATAAAAAAATATATTTATCTTTAATTTGCGCTTTCATAAGTAAATTAAAAAAATTTTATTTTAATTTTAATAATACAATCAAAAAAAATATTTTATTAAATTATTTATTTTTACAAATACCTTAGCCCTAAAAACAACGAAATAATCCAAATTAATCCTAACAACCAAACTTAAATTTGGTTATATCGTTTTTTAAGCTAGAGATTATTAAAAAACATTATTTTAAAAAACCATAAAATAAGGTTATAAAATTTAAAAAATACCCAAAATAAATTAGGTATTTTTTAAATTAATTATATATTTGAATATTATTGTGTATTCTTGCTTTTCGTTTCCTTTACTAGATAATTGTTCTTATTTGATCATTAATATAAAATGAGAGATATGAAAATAAATAAAAAAACCAAAAAACAAAATTAAAGGGTCTATAATAAACATTGTTACACTTAATAACTTATCTTTTTGAAAAATTTTTTTGAATTTATTGTATTTCGAGATTATGAGATATTTCTTCTTTTGATATTTTGACTAGATTTTTAACTAATTCATCTTCTGTATCTGAGAATTTTTTGTTTACGTAAACATTATATAATTTAACTTGTAAAAAGTAATATAACAATAAAAAGAAAAAAAATAGGATTAATTCTGTTCGTTTGTTATTATTTATTTATTGATTTGTAATTAAAATTAATTCAATAATAAAAATTAAAATAAACATTAAAATAAGATTTATAATCAATAATCTTTATAACATTGTTTTTTTGATTAATAATTTTTTGTTGTTTGTTACGAATTTAAAAAGTTATTTCTATTTTTCTTTTTAAAGATTATTTTTGATTTTTTTAAATAAATATATTTTTTGTTAAATTAAGATAATTAATTTTAAACAAAATGATTAAATATTTTCGAAAAAATTATTTAATAAAAAAGTTCTTTAAATTTTAAATTTATATTTTAATATTTTATCTTTATATTCTTGATATTTTTCGTCTGATTCCAAAAATATTAATAAACACTTATTAAATAAATCAAATATTTCTTTTATATTTATCAATGTTTCTTCGATGGGCGTCATAAAATCATTAAATATATTTAAAAACTTTTCTATTTTGTCATATTCTTCCGAAATTTGTTTTATATTTTTAATTATGGTTTGTTGAGTTGCTGTATTATCATCTGTTTCACCTTTAGATAACAAAATTTTTGTTTGTGTTTTTGAAAAATTATCAAATAATTTAGTTACATGAGAATTTATTTGTTTTATCATTGCTCCTACGTAATTTGTAAGAGTTTCTTTAATTATTTTATTTATGTTTTTTTTTATTTTTTTATTTATCATAAAAAGATTTAAAAATTTGTTATTGTTTGGTTTTTGTCTTATTTCGTTAATTGTTTCGTTAATTTTTGTTTCCATGATACATTTGTCCGAAATTCCTTTGATTCTATTAATCAATAATTCTCGCAAGTTTATCATTTCCTTTTTATATATGTTTTCTATTTTTTTATCAATTTCATCTAATAAATTTAATTTATTGATTTGATCATCCGAATAATCTTTTATTATTTCTATTCTTTTATTTTTGGAATCTATTGTTTCTAGTATTATTTTATCTTTATAATGTTTTTTGTATATTTCATTATATGTTGTTTTTATGTTTTCTAAAAAATCTAATATTTCTTTTAATTGCGATGATGTTTCTTTATCTTTTTTTTCTATTATTTTGTCGTTCTCAATTTCGTATTTAACATCTGGTTTTAATTCCTCTATTAATTCCTCTATTTTTTTTCAATTGTTTCCTTTTGTTCATTTTCATCTTTTGTTTCATCTATATCGTTAAATATATCTATACAACATAAATATAACCTTCTTAGAAGGTATGAATTTGTATTTTCTTTTTTATTAGATTCTTTTTTATTCGAACATTCGAAAAAAATTTCTATAATTTTTTCTGCTATATGTTTTTTAACTGCTTCATTAGAAATTTTTTTATTAGAATACGATAATTCTTTTATATCTTTATTTTTATAAATTTGTTGAATTTTAAAATTAATTTCTGGATATTTATTATATAAATATTTCCATAATTCTTTATGTGGTTTTTCAATATCTTTTTGAATTTCTTCAATATCTTTTTGAATTTTTACATCTTGTTTTTGTAATTCTTTTATTTTTTCTGAATTTTTGCAATTCGAATAATTTATTTCTTCGGACCCAGATATAAAATCTATTCCATCATCATTAAATAATTTTTCAATTTTATTTTTTACATCTTGTTTGTTTAATTCTTTTATTTGTTCTAAATTTTTGTAATCAAAATATTTTTTTTCTTTAAACAAATATATGAAATTTATTTCATCATTATCATAATTTTCAGATATGTTTTTATATAATTTGTAAATATTTCTATAATTAACATTATTTTTTCATTATATACAAAATCTAAAATATCTTCATTGCTGGTATCTAAAACAATTTCTAAAATTTTTTTAATTATAGAAAAATCGTATTTTTTTATTTTTTCTTTTAAATTTGTTCTAGTTAAATTTATGCATTGTTTTAAAACAAATTTTTTTGAAACATCATTTGGCGAACATTCTTTGATTTGCTCTTTTAAATCTCTTTTGTATTCCGAATTGTTTTTAAATTCTATGTATTCTTTTAAAAAATCATTTAATGAATATTTTTTTAATTCATTTTTGGTATCATATTGCTTCATTTTTTCTATATAAAAAGTTTTATTATTATTATTTATATATTCATCATTAATTATTTTATAATTAGAAAGTTCGTTATTTATATGAACGACATCGCATCTTAATTGATAAAAATCTTTTGCTTTGGCAGACCAAAAAGCTTTTGATTCATTATTTGCAACAATGTTTTTAAAAACAACTTCATATTGGACACCATGATTTTTTTATTTTGAATGAAAATATCCGGAATAATAACTATATTTAATAAAATATTAAAATAATTATTTGAAGATGTTTTGACTTTGAACATATTTTTGATATTTTTAATCATAAATATTAATATATTTCTTTGTTCGTTGAATAAATCTAATTTTTGAAATATATTATCTTCAACTGCGTCTTCCATTAAATATGCACAATCAGGATATTGATATTGATGTTTGTTTGATATCCATCGAATACATAATTTTTTATTTTCATTAATATCAAATTTAATACCAATGATTTTATAATTTATTTTTTCCCATTCTTCTTCATCCTTTTGCCGTTCTTCTTCGTCCTTTGCTCGTTCTTCTTCATTCTTTTTCCGTTTTTTTTTCGTGCTTTTCATAAATTGTTTTTAATTTATTAGGTAAGTTGTTGTTTTCGAGATTAATTTCAGACTTAAAATACCAATAACTATATTCTTTATTTTTTTCCAAATATTCTATAATATTTTTTTCCAAATGTTCTATAATTTCATCTATCTTATTTAAAGGTTTATTATCGTCATTAGAAAATAAATTTGCTTTTTGAAAGTGTTCTATAATATTTTTTTTAAAATGTTTTATAATTTCATATATATTATCTAAAGGTTTATTATCTAAAGATTTATTATCATTATTAGAAAATAAATTTGATTTTTGAAAGTGTTCTATAATATTTTTTTTAAAATGTTTTATAATTTCATATATATTATCTAAAGGTTTATTATCTAAAGATTTATTATCATTATTAGAAAATAAATTTGCTTTTTGAAAGTGTTCTATAATATTTTTTTTAAAATGTTTTATAATTTCATATATATTATCTAAAGGTTTATTATCTAAAGATTTATTATCATTATTAGAAAATAAATTTGCTTTTTGAAATTGTTCTGTAATTTCATCTATCTTATTTAAAAGTTTATCATTATCATTAGAAAATAAATTTGCTTTTTGAAATTGTTCTGACATATTTTTTACTCCATTTATTTTTTTAAAAATAAAAATAATATTCCATAATAATCAAAAAATAATATAATATAAAATTTATTATTTTTTAAATTTTATATTAAAAAAACAAAAAACAATTTTTATGTGCTGTTAATAAAAAACCAAACTTAATTTTAATAATTAAGTTTGGTTGTTATGTATAAACACGAATTAAGTTAAATTAAAAATCTTTAATTTTTCCGTCTTTTTTTACTTTGCTGATTGCAAAAAAGATCATACAAAGGATCAATAAATAGATTCAGCAACTGTTAAATTTTTTTGAATTAATAATTAAAATCATTTTCATTTATTTAGTGTTATTTTAATGATGAATAAAAAAATATTATAAACGCATAATTTTATAAAATATAATAAAATATAGTATATGTAATAAATTTCTATGAAAAAACTTTTTTCTTTAAAATTTATATAAAAAGGTAAAACAAATGCAATATAATGATTTTATAAAAATTGTTTCAAATTGTTTTATTTATTATTTAATAGGATCTATTCCGATGGGTTTAATAATAAGTAAAATTTTTAAAAATAAAGATTTACGTTTATTAGGTTCTAAAAATATAGGTTCTTCTAATGCAACTAGAATTTTAGGATTGAAATATGGTTTTGTTGTTTTTTTATTAGATTTTTTAAAAGGTTTTTTGGTTATTATAATTAAGCCAGATTATCGATTATTATGCGCGATAGCAACCATTTTAGGACATATGTTTTCTGTTTTTAACAAATTTAAAGGAGGCAAAGCGATAGCAACTTCTGTAGGCGTTGTTACAGTTATAGACCCTCTTATTGGAATCTTAGGAATCGTATTTTTTATTTTATTTATAAGAATTTCGGGTTATGCTTCTTTAGCTTCTTTATTATCGACTTCATTAGTTAATGTTTTTTTATGGATTTCGTATTTAATAAATAGAAACAAGATTAACATTGATTTTTGGACACTTTTAGGATTTCTCATTATAACTATTTTAATTTTTGTAAAACATTCTAGTAATATACAAAATTTAATCAAAGGAACAGAAAACAGATTTAATTTTGGTTCCAAAAATATTCTTAAAAAAATTAATAATAAAAATATTAGTTAATTTTTTTTAATATTTATCATTTTATTAATTTCATATTTAAAAATATTTCCATTTAAAAAAGCATTTTTGAAAAATCAAAATATATTCGATTTTTCAAAAATGCTTTTTATTTTATTATATAAATTATTTATAAATTAAAGATTAATTTTGGAGGCCCTGGGCGGATTTGAACCGTCGATCAAGCTTTTGCAGAGCCATGCCTTACCACTTGGCTACAGGGCCCCAATGTATCAAAATAAAAAATTTAAAATTTAATAAAAATATTTATTCTTGAATCATTAAAAGTTCGATATCTTCTGTTTTTCTAGGAATATTTTTAGTTAAATTAATATTACCATCTTTTTTGATTAAAATGTTATCTTCAATTCTAATACCTAAATTCAATTCTTCAAAATATAAACCGGGTTCTACAGTAATAACACTGTTTTCTTTGATAGGTTCGTAAACATTTCCCACATCATGAACATCTAAACCTAAATAATGACCTAATCCATGATAACAATATTTTTCTATATTCTCGTCTACTTTCATAAAGCCGTTTTTTTGCAATCTTGTTTTTAAAATATCTTTTCCAAATTGATTCATTTCTTGAAAAGTATATCCTGGTCTAATCCATTCAATAATTTTTCTATTAACTTCTAAAACTATATCATAAATAATTTTTTGTTGAGATGTAAATTTTCCACTAGCAGGGAAACAAAAAGAAATATCAGAAGCATAATTATTATATTTTACACCTAAATCTAGCAATACTAAATCATTTTGTTTAATTAGATCTTTTTGTTTATTATAATGCAAAATAATAGCATTCTTTCCAGAAGCTATAATAGTATTAAAAGAAGGATGTAAATCATGATTAGCTAAAAAATAATGATAAAATGCTGATATTTGATATTCATACATACCAGGTTTTAAAACTTTAGCAATTGCTCTTAAAGCTTTATCATTAAAAGCAATTGCTTTTTTTATCAAATCAATCTCTGTTTCGTTTTTAATAACTCTCATATTTATTAAAAAATTACAAGAATCATAAATATTTATATAAGGATAATTTTTTTGAATCCATTCGGCTCTCAATAAAGACAAATTAAATTTGTTATTTAAATCAGTATTTGATAAATCTAAATAAAAATTTTCAATAAGGCCATATTTAGAATTTTGAGCAGTATTCAATAAACGAGTTAAAAAAGAATTTAAAACATCAATATTTAAAATATTCATTAATGGAATACAACTTGCATTTGATGCTTTTTCAAAACTCAAACTTTCTCCATCCCATTTTTGTTTTAATACATCATGATATTTTAAAAATAAAAAAGATTCTTCATTACCATAACAATCCTTAATAATTAATAAAACAGAATTATCTTCTTCTATACCTGTCAAATAATGAAAATTTTTGTTTAAGGCAAAATTTAAATCAAGAGAAAAATCATTTAAATTCGAAAAGAATAAAGAGATACTACCTTTTTTCATTTTAGATAACAATAAAGAACGATTTTTTTGATAAAAAGACATTTTGTTAAAACTCCATTAAAATTTATTTTTTTTCTCTGTGGACAGTATGTTTGCGTAAAAAAGGACAATATTTTTTAAATTCTAAACGTCCAGGAGTTTTTTTCTTATTTTTATAAGTATGATAATTTTCTCTACCACATTCTGTACAAATTAATTTTACTAAATCACTCATTTTTTAAACCTTTTATTTTTGTTATTATTATATTTGTTTTCTAGGCGCAATTAGAAATTATTTTTTTTAAAATAAAAACTATAAAAAATCATTTACTCTAAAAATTTTCAAATATTTATTTTAAATTTCTTCCGAAGTTAAATCTTTAAATGTTTTGCTTATTTTAAATACTGGAACAAATCTAGCTGGAAGAGTTACAACTTTATCGCTTTTTGGAACTTTACATACTTTTTCTTTTCTATGTCTTAAATGTACTGCTCCTAAATTACCAATAACTACTTTAATTACTTTTGAATCAGGACTTTCTTGTCTCTCTTCTTTTAAGCTTTCTACCACAACATCACTTAAACAAGACAAAAATTCTCCTACTTGTTCTGCTTTAACATTTAACTTTTTAGACATCTTGCTAATTAATTGTAACTTATTCATTTTAATTCCTCTAATTTTCATTAATTTTTAAAAATTTTGTAAAATCTATTAGAATTTTAACATAAAAAAAAATATTATCAACATAAATATTACAATAAAAAAATATTTTTGTTATTTTAACATTTTTCAAAAATATTTAATAGAATAAAATCAACGGGTTTATGTTCAAAAATAACCTTATAAGCGCTTTCTATAATTGGTAAACAAATTTTATTTTTAATTGCTAAATTATAAAAAACTTTTAAATTATAAATTCCTTCGATTACTTGAGTAGCTTGATTCAAAATTTGATCTAAATTTTTGCCCATTTGAATTTTTTTGCCGGCTTGATAATTACGAGAATTTTCATTAAAAACAGTAACCGTCAAATCTCCTAATCCTGTCAAACTCAAAACAGTTTCGATAGAATTCGATTTAGAAAACAAAAATAAAATCTTTTTCATTTCAGCAATTCCGAAAGTAATAAACGCTGAACGAGCATTAGAAGCGAAATTAACGCCATCTAGCATGCCACTGACAAAAGCCAAAGCATTCTTAAAAGAAGCGCATATCTCAGAACCTATTACATCATTAGAGACAGAAACTTTTAAATAATTTTTATTAAAAAATATTTTAGCAATTTTTAAAGCAAATTCTTGATTTAAAGAAGAAGCTGTTAAAAAAGTAATTTTTCTCAAAATAACTTCTTCAGCGTGAGAAGGGCCAGCAAGAAAAACATAATTTTTAATTTTATCAGCAGATATTTCTTCTGTAATAATCTGAGAAATAATTTTATTACTTTGAAATTCGATACCTTTAGAAACATTGATAAAATTTTTACTTGAAATTAAAATATTATTAATTTTTTTGAATAAATTTCTCATATTTTGAGCAGGAACAGATAAAAAAATATAATCAGAATGGAAAAGCGCTTTTTCTAAATCATTAGTTGCTTTAATTTGATCAGATAAACGAACATCAAAAAAAGGATGTTTTTGTTCGTTTATTTTTTAATATATTCAATGTTATTGTCATAAATTAATACTTTATTCGAATTATCATCTAAAACTTGAGCTAAAGTCGCTCCCCAAGCTCCGCCACCAATAATAGTAATTTTTTCCATTACAAAAAAACTTCTTTCTTTTTAAAAATTATTTTCAAAGGAATTCCGCTCAATTCTAAATTTAATCTTAATTGATTTTTTAAATATCTTTCGTAAGAAAAATGAATAAATTTAGGATCATTAACTAAACAAACAAATTCTGGACATTTCGTAGCTGTTTGTTTTAAATAATAAAATTTGGCTTTACCTTGATTAAAAAAAGATGGAGGATTAATTTGAGTAGCTTCGTGTAAAATATCATTTAATAAATGAGAAGAAAAAGTTTGTTTATAATTATTAAAAACTTTGTCTAAAGCTTGAAACAAAGTATGAATTCTTTTTATATTTTTCGCAGATAAAAACACTATTGGAACATGATTAAAAAATTTAAATTCTGTTTTAACCATTAATTCGAATTTTTTTATGTCTTTGTCAGAAGGTTCTAATAAATCCCATTTATTCAAAACAATAATACAAGGTTTTGAATAATTAAAAATAATAGCAGCGATATTTCTATCTTGCTCGGTAATATTATAACTTATATCTAACAAAAAACAAACAATATCGCTTCTTTGAATAGCATCCAAAGCTCTTAAAAAACTATACTTTTCATGTTTTTCATAAAATTTTTTTTTTCTTCGCATACCAGCGGTATCTATTATATGATATCTTTGATTATTTTTTTCAAATATAGTGTCAACGGCATCAGTTGTAGTCCCTGGTAATTCAGATACAATCATTCTTTCCTGCGACAACAAGGCATTAGTTAAAGTAGATTTTCCAACATTAGTACGACCTACTAAACAAAATCTTAAATCTTCTGTTTCATCATTTTCTATTTTTTTATTACGTGGCAAATAAGACACAACTTTATCTAATAATTTACCGATACCAATTCCATGTTGTGTACTAATTCCTATGATATCACTAAATCCCAAAGAATAAAATTCATAAACATTTTCATATAAATTTAAATTATCTATTTTATTAACAGCTATAATAACTTTTTTATGACTACTATATAACATTTTGGTTATTTCTAATTCTTCTTTAGTTAATGTAGTAGTTTGACCATCAGTAACCCAAATAATTAAATTAGATTCAGAAATAGCTAATTCGGCTTGATGTTTAATTTGTTGAATTAAAGGAACATTATCAAAAACAATTCCTCCAGTATCAATAATAAAAAATTTTTGATTTAACCATGTAGCTTCAGCATAAATACGATCTTTAGTCGTCCCGGCCTCTTCATAAACAATCGCTAATCTTTTATTTAAAATACGATTAAATAAGCTTGATTTGCCTACATTAGGTCTTCCTATAATAGCTACTTTAAAATTCATATTTTACTCTTATTAATGATTATTGTCAAAATATATTAAAATAAAAAATATCAAAATATTTTTATTTTTTATATCAAAAAAAATTATAAATAAATAAACTCAAAAATTTTTAAAAATTAAAAATTTTATTTAAATCAAACAACATATTAATTATATCTTTTTTTATATAATTCAAAAAAATTATAATATTCATCAAATCAAATTAAAAAACTTTGAAAAAATAAAAAAAATTATTTTAAATTATTTTTATTAATAAAAAATAATGACATAAAATTTTAATAAGCTCTAGCGAATAAAATAGTTTGATTAGCTTTCTTTTTAGTTACAGGGCATATTTTAGTAATTAATTTTTGTGAAACAATAACTCTAGCTGTCGCTCCTGTTTCTTCTTTGATAATTTTTTCTGCTTCATTCTCATAAACACTCATTTTAATATAGCCTTTATTTTTAAGATTTTTTTTAAAATCTTCATAAGTTTCAACTTCTAATATGTTTTCATTTAAAAAATTCAAAGCTTTTTGAAACATTTCTTGATGAATAGTTTTTAATAAAATACAAATTTCTTTCAATAAAGACTCTTCTTTGATTATTTTTTTTTGAAAATTATGTCTTGTAAAGATTGTAATGTTATTTTCTTTTAAATCTCTTAATCCTAATTCTATTCTCAATGGAATACCTTTTAATTCATAATGACTAAATTTCCAACCAATATTTTTATTTTGATTATCTAAAACAACTCTATATTTTTTAGATAATTGTTTATATAATTGATTAGTTTTTTCTAAAACTTCTTCGTTTTGAGATTGAACAGGAATAATAACTATTTGGATAGGGGCGATATAAGGAGGTAAAACTAAACCTTCATCATCTCCATGAATCATAATCATAGCTCCTATTAATCTTGTAGAAATCCCCCAAGAAGTTTGTTCAGCAAATTGAGTTTCTAAATTAGAATCTTGAAATTTAATTTGAAAATTTTTAGAAAATTTATTTCCTAAATAATGTGAAGTTCCGGCCTGAAGAGCTTGTTTATCGTGCATTAAAGCTTCAATAGAATAAGTCCATTCAGCACCTTTAAATTTTTCTAATTGTGTTTTTTTTCCTGAAACAAAAGGAATAGCTAATAATTCTTTTCCTAATTTTTATATAAATTCAATATTGTAATAGTTTCTTTAATAGCTTCTTTTTTAGTGGCATGAACTGTATGTCCTTCTTGCCATAAAAATTCTTTACTTCTTAAAAATGGTTTAGTAGTTTTTTCCCAACGTACAACATTACACCATTGATTAAATAATTTTGGTAAATCACGATAAGAAAATATTTTTTTTGCATAATATTGAGAAAATAATACTTCTGAAGTAGGTCTTATAATTAATTTATCTAATAATTTTTCTTTATTAACTTCTTCAATTGTAATAACTTCTGGAGAAAAACCATCAATATGTTCTTTTTCTTTTTTAAATAAATTTTCAGTAAATAATAAAGGGAAATAAACATTTTGATGATTAAGTTTTTTTAATCTTTTATCTACGAATTCTCTAATAAATTCCCATATAGCATATCCATAAGGTAGATAAATAAAAAAACCTTTAATATCTGAATAGTCAAGCAATTCTGCTTTTAAACAAATTTCTTGATACCATTTGCCGAAATCAAGAGAACGTGGAGTTATCTCTTTAACAAATTTAGAATTTTTCATATAAAATAATTTCCTTTTTATTATCAAAAATCAAATTAATTAAAAAATCAGAACAATATTTGCTGACTAAAGATATTAATCAAAAAAATTTCTAAATAATATAAATAATTTTTAAAAATAATTAATTAATTTTGTTCTTTCAATAATTTAGAAAAAAGAGGAACTTGATCTATTTTTTCCCAAGAAAATAAATTATCATTATGTCCAAAATGACCTTCACGAGAAGTTATTTGGAATAAAGGTTTTTTCAAATTTAATATTTTAATTATTCCTTGCGGAGTTAAATCAAAATTTTGTTCAATCGTTTCAAGAATTAAATTTTCCGGAACTTTGTTCGTGCCAAAAGTATTTATAAATAAACTAACAGGTTTATCAAAAGATATGATGTAAGATAGTTGTATTTCACACTTATCACATAAACCAGCAGCAACAATATTTTTAGCTAAATATCTAGCCATATAAGCACCACTTCTGTCAACTTTAGAAGCGTCTTTGCCGCTAAAACAACCGCCTCCATGACGCACTTCTCCACCATAAGCATCTTGAATTATTTTTCTTCCTGTTAAACCTGTATCAGCAGCGGGGCCTCCAATAACAAAACTTTTAGAAGGATTAATAAAAAAATTAGTTTTTTCATTAATTAAAACGGGATTAATTATCGGTTCGATAACATATTTTAAAATATTCTTTTTTAAAAATTCTTGTTCAATATTTTCTTCGTGTTGAGTAGACACAACAATAGAGTCTATATAAAGTGGATTATTATTTTCATCATAAACTAAAGTAATTTGAGTTTTACCATCTGGTCTTAAAAAAGGTAAGATTTGTTTTTCTCTAACTTCAGTTAATCTTAAAGATAAATTTCTAGCTAACAAAAAATTTAAAGGTAAAAAAAGATCAGTTTCTTTTGTTGCATAACCAAACATTAAACCTTGATCTCCTGCTCCTTTATTTTTGACAATTTTTGTTAATTCTCTTGATTGTTCATGAATAAAATTTAAAATAGATATTTTTTGATAACAAAAATTTTCGCTTTCTTTATTATATCCAATTTCTTTAACAACATTTTTGATAACATTTTCAATATATTCTGAATCAAACTTAAATAAAGTTTTTATTTCTCCTAAAACAATAACTATTTGTTTTGTTACTACGGTTTCGATCGCTACTTTAGATTCAGGATCTTCTTTTAAAAAAGAATCTAACAAAGCATCTGAAATTTGATCCGCTATTTTATCCGGATGACCTTTTGTAACTGATTCGCTACTAAATTTTTTCATAAAATATTCCTAATTATTTTAATTCTTTTTTTAATTAAAAAAAATTTTAATAAATTCTTTTTAATTAAAAAAAGATTCATTGAATCTTTTTTTAATTAAATATTAATTTTAATACAAAAATTAAACTACAACTATTAAACAAGCTTGTTCTTTACCATTTACTAATTTGATAAAAAATTCTACTTTATCATTTTCTTTTAATTTTTTATATTTGCTATTTTGATAATGTCCTGGAAGTGGTTCTGTATTACCTTGTACAATGTTATTAGAGTGACAAAATAAATCATCTTCTTCTCTTGCTCTTTTGTCAACTAACTGTTCTATTTCTGAATTGTCAATCCCAAATTGTTCAGCGATTTCGCTAAATGGTAATTCACCGATAGGTGTTACTGATTTAATAAAACCAAAACTTTTTTCGAAATTGTACCATTTTACGCAACCTTGCCATTGAACTTTTGTTTTATTTTTCATTAATTAATTTTAAAACTCCTTTTTTTATAATTAGATGAAACACCTTTTTTATTATATAATAAATACTAATAAAATAAACATTTTATTATATTTTAAATTCATTTAATATGATAAAATTAATTATAATTAATATTATAAACAAAAGCCTTTATAGTTTAATGGAAAAACATGTCAATGGTAATGACAAAATACAAGTTCGATTCTTGTTAAAGGCACCAGTATAATTTGATATTATAAAATATTTTTTTATGTTATAATTTAAAAGTAACCATTTTTATAAATTAAAAAATCGCGAATGTCGTATAGTGGCTATTACTTATGCTTGCCAAGCATAAGACGGGGGTTCGATTCCCCTCATTCGCTCCAAGAAATAAAAATAATAAAAAATAAAAATCATAATTATAAATAAAAAAGCTATCTTAAAATTTTAAGATAGCTTTTTTATTTATAATTTACTTTTAGATTTTAAATATTTAAGAAAAATAGTTCTTTTTTTATTTTTAGTTAACAAACCACGTTTAGAATGAAAATCAAATGGATGTTGTTTTAAATGTTTATTTAATTCTTCTATTTCATTAGATAATAAATCAATTTGTGCTTGTATGGAGCCAGTATTAATCTCAGAATTAGTAGCCTTTAAAATAATCTCTTTTTTTTGTTCTTTATTTAAAGCCATATATCATTTTTTCCTTTCAAAACTCTTCTATGCAATGAATTAAATTTATATTTTTAAAAATTGTTCTATATCTAAAATAAAAACAGTAACTCCTCCAATAGTAACTTCGGAAGATAAAGGAGCGAAAACACTCATTTCATTTAAAATATTATTAGGAATTAATTGTGTTTTAGTTTTAGAAAATTTTCTAAAAATATCTAAAACTTTTTCAACCTTTTCCTTTTTTATACCGATAACAAAAGTAGTATTAGTTTCTTTTAAAAAACCGCCTTTAGTAGTTAATCTAGTATTAAAAATATTTTCTTGATTTAAAGATGTTTGTACTTTATTAGCGTTTTCATTAGAAATTATAGCTATAATTAATTTCATTTCATTATCCATATTAATATTATATATTATTTTTTAAAATAAAACAATTCATTAAATTAGTTCAGTAACAAATGAATAGAATAAACATGACATAAATTACCTAAAATTACAAATAAATGCCAAATAAAATGATAATATTTTTTATATAATTCGTTATAAAATAAAATTCCGGCACTATAAAAAACACCTCCTAAAAATAAAAATAATAATATATTATTATCTTTCTTTACAATGTCCCATGAGTCGAATATAACCCATATACCACTCCAACCTAATAATAAAAATAAAATCAAATGAATTTTATCGCCTTTGTTAAATTGAAATATTTTCAAAAATATTCCGATCAATATTACAAAAGATTGCGAAATACAAAAAATTAAATTAAATAAATTTGTATTTTTTGAAGAAAATAAAAAAGGTAAAAAACTACCCCATATTAATAAATAAATACAAATATGATCGAATCTTTGAAAATGTCTTTTAGCTTTTGTAAAAGATAAAGAATGATATAAACAACTCATTAAATAAAGCATAAACATAGTAAATGTTAACAAAAATAAAGGAAATTGAAAACCTTTGTTATTACAAAAAACACAAAAAATAACAATACTAAAAGGAACCATTACACCATGAGAAACAGCATTAAAAATTTCTTCAAGTATAGTTTGTTTTTCGGTTTTTCTTTTTGGCCATTTCATAATTTTTTAAACCTTTTCAAAATTTTTTTATAATTTTTATTTAAAATTATAAATTTATTTTTCTAAATTCATACAGAATGTTTGTTACAATCGTTTGATAATCATTTTCTTTCATTTTATTAATATTATCAGGTAAAATAATTTTAATTTCATCACTAGAAAAACGAGGTAATAAATGAACGTGGTAATGGAATACTCTTTGCCCTGATATAAAACCATTATTATTTAACAAATTAATGCCCTGACAATTAAAAGTTTTAATTAAAATTTTACTTATTTTTTGGACCACGCCAAATAAATGTCGAAAAACATTTTCAGGAACTTCTTCAATAGTTACGTATTCCTCTTTAGTAACAACTAAAGTATGACCTTTAGTAGCTTGCATAATATCTAAAAAAGCAATAACTAATTCATCTTCATAAATAATGTAACCTTTAATTTCTTTTTTAATAATTTTAGTAAAAATAGTAGACATATTTATACCTCTAATTTTATATAAAAACTTTATTTTAATAAATAATAAAAATTATTTTTTTTATTATTTATTAAAATAATGTAAATTCATAATTACTTTTAAAATTTTGATATTTCAATTTCAATAAATAAAAATATTTTTTTATTTAAAATATCTTTTGATATTTTTAAAATTACATTTGGCTATTTTTTGAAAAAAAATAAATTCTTTATTTTTTTGATAAATTTCATTTATTTGTTGATCTACTGTATAACCTGCTCCTAAACGTAATTTTATACCTATTTTATTACTTAATTTATCCATTTCCTCTAAAAAAATATTTCTAGCTATAATAGAAGCTAAAGCTACACTTAAATATTTAGATTCGGCTTTAATTTCGAATATAATTTTTTTATATACTTTTTTTTCATTTTTTAAATAATTAAAATAATTTTGAGGACTAGCAAACTGATCTAATACAACCATTGCATCTTTATTTATTTTTTTTAAAAGATCTAAAATAGCTTTATTATGTAATAAAGCTTTGATATTATTTAAATTATATTTTTGATTTAAAATATTATATTCAGAAGGAGATAATATTTGAACTGAATAAGAAATTTTATCTTTTACCATCAACATTATTTGTTGAATTTTACAATTTGAAATTTTTTTAGAATCTCTTACCCCTATTTGTTGTAAAAAAGGAATCTGTTCTTTTGTTACCAAAGCGGAACAAACAATAATAGGACCAAAAACATCTCCTATTCCTACTTCATCTGAACCAATAATGTTTTTATCGTTTATATCATCTATTTCTTCATTAAAATGCATAATATCTTTATTATTTGGAATTTTAAAATTAGTCAAATTATTTAATGATTTATCAAAATTTAAATACAAAAGTTTTCTTATATATTCGATTTCATCACTAACATCATTTCCTTGAATTAAACAAGTGCCGTTATTATAACATGTTATTCTAATTTTTGATTTTTTTATTATTAAATAAATATCCTTTTGAGACCCAGACAAAATAAATTTTTCATAACTTTTTTTTAATGTTTCGAACTGTTCTAATTTTAAATTTTTAAAAACATGTACTCTTCTCATACAAAAACCACCTTTAAACAAATTAAGATAAATAATAAAGTTTTATTTTATTTATTCAAATCCCAATC
Source organism: 'Prunus avium' virescence phytoplasma (assembly GCF_050916135.1). Classification (NCBI taxonomy): domain Bacteria; kingdom Bacillati; phylum Mycoplasmatota; class Mollicutes; order Acholeplasmatales; family Acholeplasmataceae; genus Candidatus Phytoplasma; species 'Prunus avium' virescence phytoplasma. The sequence continues at coordinate 572,776 of NZ_CP069156.1, forward strand.
AATAGGTAAGATTTTATTTTTGATTAAATAAGAATTAGTTTTAGAAAAAGGTTTAGAACCGAAAAAACCTTTATAAGCTGAAAGGGGTGAAGGATGCGGACTTTTTAAAATATAATTATTCTCTATATCAATATATTTAATATATTCTTGGGCTAATTTTCCCCACAAAATATAAACTATTTTTTCTTTTTTATTTAAAAATTTAAAAATATTTTTAGTAAACTCTTGCCATCCAATATTTTGATGACTTAAAGGTTTACCTGCTTCAACTGTTAAAATACTATTTAATAAAAAAACACCTCTTTTAGCCCATAAAGTTAAATTATTAGTTTTAGAGATTAAATTCACATCATCTCGTAATTCTTTAAAAATATTTTTCAAACTAGAAGGAGTTTTTTCATTTTTAACACTAAAAGATAAACCATGAGCTTGATTTATATTAAAATAAGGATCTTGCCCTAATATAACTACTTTAACATCTTTAAGAGGAGTCATAACAAAAGCTTCGAAAATGTTTTTCAAAGGAGGATAAATTTGTTTTTTTATTTCCGATTCAACTTCTAAAAAATTAATTATATTTCGAAAATATTTTTTTTGTCTTTCTTGATAAATGAATTCTTTCCACGTCATTTTATCACTATTATTTATAAAGATTATTTTTTTTCTTCGAACTTAAAAATAAATTTTTCAATAAAAAAGGCATATTAGAGAATATAAACAAAATCAAAAAGAAAAAACATAAAAATGTTTTAAAATAAGAAATAGTAAAAATATGTTTCGCTAAAATACCATCGTATTTCGTAGAGGAACTATCTTTCTTTTGATTATTATCTCCTTTTGTTTCAATTGTTTTTAATTTAGTATTATTGGATACAACCCTATGAATAATAGGTATACCATCAGTCATATTTTTATTTTGAAAAATGACAATATCGCCTATGACAATATTTTCTTTTTCTTTATCTGGAATTTTCTTAACTACAACAATATCCTCTTTTTTTATTAAAGGTTCCATACTTCCGCTTGCAACTTTATAATAATCAATTCTAAAAATGTCCAAAATTTTCTCAGGACCCCAATAGATTCTGCAAATAGATACCACAAATAAAAAAAGACAAAAAATATTTAAAATTAAATTAATAACAAACACGACGCTTCTTAAAAAATAATAAATATATTTTTTATAATCATTTGTATTTTGAAACATATATTTTTATTTCTACTTTCATAATCTAATTATATTAAATAAAAGATGTTAATATAAATAATTTAATAATATTTTTTCATAAATAATAAAAAAATTATTATTAAAAATAATATATCGAAAGTTAAAAAAGAAAAAATATCAAAAATAAATTCTAAAATTTATAATCTGAAATTCAATTTAACTACTTAAGCTAATCTATATTAAACTTTATAAAATAAAAAATAATTTAAATAATAAAAAATTAATATAAAAAAATAAATTTTTTTGTCTCAAAATTTAAATTATACAAATAAAATCATAATAACAAAAATAATTATATAAACATTTATAAAACAATATTAGAAATCTAAAAGTGAATATATTTTAAATTTCTTTTATAAAGTTTTCTACAATAGCATAATTTTTATCTTTAACAACAATTAAATTAGTTTTGACGTGAGGTAAAATATTGAAAATTCTTTGAGGAGGAATTGCAATAAAAATTGTATTTTTAAACTATTGAAAAAAGACATCATAGCATCTATTCTATTTTCGTCCATATTATTAAAAGCTTCATCAAAAAATACTAAACATCCTTTGGATTCACCATTTTCTGCTAATAATTGTTCAAAACAAATAGCGATAATAATATAAAAAGGTACTTGAGTTTCTCCTCCTGATTTTTCTCTAAAAATTTTAGAAAAAAAAGAAAAATTACCATCTTTATCATAAATTTTAATATCATAATTTAAATAATTACGATAATCTAAAAATTGATAAGATATATTCTCATATTCTTGTTCAAAAGACATAATCTTTTGAAATAATTCATTCAAAACAATATCTTTATAAGATAAATTATTTTCATCCAATAAATCATTTTGTTCTAATTGATGTTCTTGTATATCTAATTTATTTTCTTGTATAAACAAAGAATAATATTTGTGATATTCAGGTTCCTCAGAAGGTTTAGTAATAATCTGATAATAATCTTCTCCGAAGGGTCTATTTTTTAAAATCTGATTTAAATTTTGAATTTGTTGTTGTGATTCTATAATACTTTTTTTTAATTTATTAATAAATTCTTCTTTAAAAATAATTTCTGTTTTTATAGTTAATTCTTTGGCTTCTTGTTCATATTTAACTAAATTTTTTGAACTAATTAAATTGTATTCTTTCGCGAAAAAATCAAAACTTTCTGGCTTAGCTTCGATATTTAACAAATTATAATTATCAATATATGTTTTCATAGCAAATATAAGATCAGTATTTAAAATATTTTTTTGTTTTTCGATGCTTTTTAAATTTTCTTGAATACTTTTAGAAATCATTTCATAATTATTCGGATATTCATTTAAATAATTATGAATTTGCACAGAAGCAGCTTCAATATTCAAAATTTCTTTTTTTTCTTCTTCAAATAATTGTTCTTTATAAAAAATTAACTCTTCTTCTAAATTATTAATTTGAACAATATTTATTTTTTCTTTATTTTGATATTCCGCAATTTGCAATAAAATTTGTTCTAATTTTTGAGTTTTTATTTTTTTTTCTTCTTGAGTTTCAAAGATATTATCTTCTAATTTAGTTAAATCAGGATTTAACTGTAATTGTGTTATTTTTTCTTCAATATTAACTATATTTTCCTCTTTTTCTTTTTGTTGTTGAAAAAAGACGAAAAATCCCAATTAACAATAGAAGACATTTTACTTTTTTTTATAAAAGAAATAATATTTTCATTCTCTCTAAAATAATTTTGTTTATTTAAGAATTCTTCAGTTTGTAAATTTAACTCATTTAAAATAATATCCTTACGTATTTTAAAAGAATTAAAACCTATATAAGGAATTTTATAAATTTTAGGATTTAATTTTTTAGCAGTATAATTACTATAAATCATTCCAGAAGGAGTAATAGCTGTTTTATGATTTTTTAAATTCTCAATATTTAATTCACATTTTATATGTGATAATAATATCTTAACATACTTTAAAACATCTTTATTATCACTAGAAATATGTGAAGCCAAACTATCCAAATTATTAGGTATATCAGGTATTTTTTCGATATTAACTAAACCTACATCATAAATTTTCAAATCATCTTGTAATTTTTCATAAATTTTTAAAGCTGAATCGAAATAACGATGATCTATAATTAAATTGAATTTTCTAACACCTAAAAAACCTTCTATAGCGTTTCTCCATAACTCATCTTTGATTTCGATCAACTCGCACAAAGGATAAACAAAAATATTTTTATTATATTTATTTTTAATTTTTCTTTTAATAAATTATTGATTTTAAAAAAATGATCATTTTTAGAAACATAATTTTGATTAATCATTTCTAATTCATAATTATTTTTATTAATTTTCTCTTTTAAAAGAATCATTTCTTTATTTAAAATATTTTGATTAATATTAATATTAATTATTTTTTGAGATAAATAATTAGATATTTCAGCAAAATCTTCTTTTAATATAAAATTTTTTTGTTGTCTAGAATTTTGCAAAAAAGAATTTATTTTTTGAATACTCTCTTTTAAAAAATTTTCTGGATTTAAAGCAAACAAATTTTCTAAAATGACAATTTCTTCTGCTAATTGTTTTTTTAAAATATCTATTTGTTCTTGACTTTCTTTAACAAATCTTTGATCCTTAGTTAAATCTTTTTGCAAAGAATATAAAACAGAGCCTAAATTATTTTGAATCTTATTAGTTTGTAATTTTAAAATATAATCATTTAAATATTCTATAGATTCATTATATTTTTTTTTATTCAATAATAATTCAGATAATTCTTTATTAATTAATTCTTTTGTTTTAATTGTATTTTCTAATTTTTTTTCATTTTTTTTAACTAAAACCATTTTTTCTGTTAAAAAATAAATTTTCACTTGAACATCTATTTTTTTCAAATTTTTATGAATTTCTATAATTTTAGCTAATTCTTTTAATTTTATTTTTTCTATTTCTATTTGAGATTCGATTTTTTTTAATTGTCTAACGTTATTTTTTAAACCACTAATATTAATAGGATTTTCTTCTAATAAAAAATCAAAAATAAATTTTTGTAAATTCAAAGCTTTAAAAGCTAAAGCTTTCGGTAATATTTTTAAGTATTTAGAAATATTAATTTGTAAATATTTACCAACTGCATTTTGATATTGTTTTTTAGTATCAAAGAAATTAAAATCTTTATTAAAAGTCCTTAAATAATCACGCATATCTTTAATATTTCTTATTTGATCATCAAATGAAAAAATATCTTTTTTTAAATTTATATTAGAGACAAGATAAAATTTTTCTTTTAATAAACCTCTATAAGGTAATTCCAAAACACAACCTAAAATAGTATATTCTTTTTGAGTTTCATCGTAAAATTCTAAAGCAATATGAGTAATAACATCATTATTTCTTACAAATTCTTTATTTTCAAGACCGATTTTGCCTTTAATATAACTTTCTAAAGAACGCTTTGCATTTTCGTTAGCAGCTATATTAAATTTAACACCATTTCTTTCGCCTATCAAAACATATTGTAAAGCGTCTAATAAAGTAGATTTACCTGACCCATTTTCCCCTGAAATTAAAATATTATCTTTAATTTCTATATCTTGATAAGAAAATAAATGCCAATTGATTAATTTTATTCTAGTTAATTTTTCATTTTCAGCTTCATCAAAATCCGAATTTAATAATTTTTTATATTGTTCGACCATATCCAAATCAATGACATAAATAATAGAATTATAAATTGTTATGATCGAGTCATCAGATAAATCATTATCTATATAATTGATAATATTATATCTTCTAAATAACATTAAAATATTTCTTATTTTTTCTTTAGTTAATTTTTTAACTTCTTTATAAACAATACTGTTTAATTTATGATAAATATCTTGTAAATATATTGTAATAACATTACCATAATTAGATTTAATTTCTCTTTTTGTTGAAATAAAATACGTAAAATTAATAAAATAAGGCTTTCTTCTTTTCTTAATTTTAATTTATTAAAATGATTTAAATTTTTAATCAAAATAACTTCATCGTATTTTTTAATTTCTAATTGAAAATCAGAAAGTTTAAAAAAAGAAGAAAATAATTCTTTATATAATAAAATAAAACGATAATCATTGGCGTCTTCTATTTTTTGAATAGTTAAATAATTAACTTGAAATAATTTATTCACAATTTTAGAAAAAATATTTTTCTCTTGTTCTTTTAAAATTTTAAATTTTTCTACAAAAATATAAAATTCTTTTGTCTTTTGATCCATTGAAAAAATCCTTCGCTAATTAATGAATAAGAAAAAAATTATAAAATAAAAATTTATTTCATAATTTTTTAAAATAATAAATTATTAAACTAAATCATGTTTTTTAAAAAAATCATACATTTTATCATCGATAATATAATCGGATATTAAATTCGCTTGTTGTCTAACTTCTTCATATTCGCAATTACCCATCGCGATACCTATATCAGCGCGTTCCAACATTTCTTTATCATTACAACCGTCTCCTACACAAATTACTTCGTAACCAGGATATTTTTCTTTAATTTTTTGAATTCCATGAAATTTATTAATATTTTTCATTGTCAAATCAACATGACTATCCCAATAATAAGTTTTGAACAAATCTAACTCATCTAAAAAAGATTTCATTTTTATTTTTTCTTCTCCGAACAAATTCAACATAAAAACTTTTTCTTTTAAATAAAATTCATTATCAACAGAAATATCGAATTTTGTTTGCCAATATTTAATAATTTCCGTTTGATGTAATTGATCTTGATAAAAACACGATGATTTATCCATGCTTATAGCCGCGCCTACAAGTTTATATTGAGAATGCAATTTAACTCCTTCTAAAAATTTTTTAATATAATCAACAGGAATCGGATTCTCATCAATAATTTGTTTATCTTCTAAAACTAAAGCGCCATTAATCAAAACTAAATATTTAAAACAAGGTAATAAATCACTAATAACATCTAAATTAGCATGATTTCTTCCAGTAGCGATACCTAAAACTATATTAGGATTTTTAGACAACTCCTCGATTAACTTCTTAGTTTGTGGTAAAACTCTTTTTTTTTCATTACAATACAAAGTATCATCTATATCAAAAAAAAATAATCTTTTTTTAATAATAATAAGGCCTCTTTCTTTTTATTAATTTTTTTATAATAATTTAAAATTATAACAAAAAATAACTTTTTTTGAATAAAAAAACAAAATTACTTTTAATAACTTATACTTCAACACGAACATATCTTGTTAAATTAATTTCAAATTTATTTCAGAATTAAAATTATTAAAAATAATTTTGTTTTATTTATTAATAAAATTTAAAATGTGGTGTGGATAATGAGACTCGAACTCATAAGAATAAAATTCACATATCCCTCAAACATGCGCGTATACCATTCCGCCATATCCACAAAAAAATAATAAAACAAAATCTTATTATTTTTTTAAAATCTTAAAAATTTATATTTTATTAGCGAAAAAATAAATTCTAAGTATTCAAAATAAATCAAAAATTAATATTATTCTAACACAAAAACATAAGGATAAATATTATTATTATTTTTAATTTTCTCTATTTCTAAATTAGGAAATTCTTTTTCCAAAAATAATTCTATTTTTTCTAAATTTTTCTCAAATACATTTTCTTTATGATAAAAAATAGTCAAAAAATTATTTTTCGAACTAATCATTTTTTTTAATAAATTTTTAACTAATAAAATTAAATCTTTATCGCTTTCTATAGTTTTATTTTCGAAAATTGATGAAAAAATATCTAAATTAATTTGTTCTTTTTTAAAATTCAAAATCTTACCTAATTTAACCTTTTTCATATTTTTTTGAATATTATCCAAATTTTCTTTTAAAGAAATAGTTTTATTAAAAACTAAAAGAGCGCTATAAATTTCATGAATACTTTCGGTCGGTATAATTTGTATTTTAAGTTGAGGATATAATTTACAAACTTCCTCGATAATAGAGATTACTTTAGGTTCATTTGGAAATAATACTATATTTTCGGCATCAACTTTATTAATTATTTTGTTCAAATTTTCTATTGAAAAATCTTTTGTCTTTAAATTAATAACAAAATCAGATTGTAATTCTTTCAAAGTATCAAAAACTTCTTTCTCTTCGTATTCAGAAACAAAAGTAATAATAGAATATTTAACTAAATCTTCTTTATTTTCGTTTTTATTATTAGCAATAAATTCAGAATGTTGTTTTTTCATATCATCAACTTTTGATTTTATCAATTGACCATGCAATAATAAATTCTGTAAAACATCATCTGGATTATTAGTATGAATATGAATTTTTAATAAATCATTATTTTTAAATAAAATTAAAGAATCTCCATAATAACTCATTTGTTTTTTGTAATTATTAATATCGAATTTATCTAAATTATTTAATTTAATAATAAATTCTGTACAATACTGATTTTTGAAATCACTTATTTCATGAATATCATGATTCGATTTTAAATCAAAATCTTGAACATCATCATTTTCTAATTCAACATTATCTAAATATAATAACATTCCTTCTAAAATGAAAATAAAACCAGCCCCACCGCTATCAACTACTTTTGATTTTTTTAAAACAGGTAATAAATTAGGAGTTTTTTGTAAAGAAATTTTAGCATTTTCAATAGTTATTTGGATAACTTGCTTAATAGTTTTAATTTCTTCTTTTTGTTTTACAGTTTCTTCGATAGATTCTCTTAAAACAGTCAAAATAGTTCCTTCTACTGGTTCAATTACTGCTTCATAAGCTTTTTGGTAACCATTAACCAAAGAAGAAATAAATTCTTCAACATTAATTTTATTCTTTTGTAAACGATCAATGTAATCATGAATTCCAGAAAAAAATTGTGATAAAATAACTCCTGAATTTCCTTTCGAACCCATTAATAAAGCATCAGCTAAAACTTTAGTTACTGTAATAATAGAAGAATCATTTATTAATTGAAGTTTTTTAACTCCTTCCATCATAGTCATTTGCATATTAGTACCAGTATCGCCATCAGGAACAGGAAAAACGTTTAAATCATTGATTTGTTGGTGATTTTTTTTCAAATTAAAAGCGCCGTTTATAATCATTTTTTTAAATAAATCGCCATCTATAATTCTGTATTCTGTCATTTTATATTATAAAATCCTTTATTGTTTTGATAATTTATATTACTAATTATTTCGATAAATTAAAAATAATTATTTATATTATTTTAATTTTTTTAAATAAATAAAAACTAATTATATTATAACATAGTTGAAATATTTCAAAATATTGTTTTAAGATTGAATAAAACCTTATATATCTTAATTTATAAAAACTAAATATGTTTTTTTAATAAAAATATATTATAATAAGAGATATATTACAATTAAGATTAGAACAAGGATAAAAGTAAAAATATTATGAGTAAATGTTATATTACACAAAAAACAACATTATTCGGGAATAGACGTAGTCATGCAATGAACGCTACTAGAAGAACACAAAAAGCTAATTTGCAAAAAGTAAAAATTATAAATGAAAAGGGTGTAAAGATAAAAGTTTACATATCAGCCCGCGCATTAAAAAAATTAAAAGTACAAAGAGTTTAATTTTTTAAAAAAAATTCAAAATAAAAAATAAATAATATTTTTTTATTTTGAATTTTTTTATTTTTTAACTTATTATTTTAAAGAAATATTATTATATATATAAGGATAACTTAATAAACCTATAACACAAAAAGATAAAAATAATAAAGAATCAAAACGATCTAATAAACCGCCATGTCCTGGTATTATACTTCCGAAATCTTTAATTGAAAAATCTCTTTTCAATTTAGAAGAGATAAGATCTCCAAATTGAGACATAATGCAGCTAAAAAAAGTAAAAAACCAAAATGGTATCGTTTTAAATCCGAAACAACATAAAATAATAATAAACGAAACTATAACACCACAAAAAAAACCTTCCCAAGTTTTTTTAGGACTAACACTCGGATATAAAAGATTTTTACCAAATAAAATTCCGCCTAAAAAAGCGAAACTATCACTAGAAATAGTAATAATAAAAAGATAAAGAAACCATTTATAATCTAAACAAACTAAAGTAAAAAAACAAGCACTAGAAAAAACAATATATAATAAAATTAATAAAAAAAAATTTAAATTTTCTGTTCTAAACTTATGAATAAATAAAAAACATATCCATAAACAAATCAAAAAAAACAAAAAACAAAATAAAAAATATTCTTGCGCAAATATTTTTTGTAATAATTTTATAATCGGTTGTTCTTCAGACGAAAAAACCGATCCATCGTTCTTGTTATGAAAAAAATTCAACAAAAAAGATAAAAAATAACAAAAAAATAAAAAAACAAAAATAAACAAAATAATTTGTAAAAATTTACTTTTTGTTAATTTCGTCGCATTTAATACTTCTTTGACAGAACCTATCATAATTACAAAAATACCAAATAAACAAAAATTAGTAAAAAAATTTAGATCAGAAATACAATAAAAACATAAAGTTATTAAAAATAAAACTAATCCAATATAAATTTTGTTAAAAGATATTTGTTTTTTCATTTTTAAATTTTCAACAATTCATTTTTTTTCTTAATTGTATCTGTATCAACTAATTTAATAAATTTATTATTTAAATTTTGTATATCTTTAGAAAAATGATCTTCTAATGTATCTGTTTCATTTAATTTTGTTTTTTTACCTTGACGAATAATATTTCTTATTGAAATTTTAGCTTGTTCTGCTATTTTATCAACTTCTTTAATTAAAATTTTTCTTTTATCTTCTGTTGGCCGCGGAAAAACTAATTTTACAACTTGACCATCATCTTGTGGCGTTATTCCTAAATCAGAATTTAAAATAGCTTTAGAAATTTCTCCAATAATACTATTGTCAAATGGTTTAATATTAATTTGGTTTCCTTCTGAAACGCTAATAGTACTAATATTTTTTAAAGACATTTTTTCATTATAATAATCAATAGCTATTTTATCTAAAATTTTAGGATTAGCTATCCCTGTTCGAATATTAGTAAATTTAGATAACATTACTTCTTGAGCTTGTAACATTTTCTTTTCTAAATTTTCAAAAATTAACTTCGCTAAATCTTTCATTTTTATCCCTCTTAGAAGTGATCAAAGTACCTATTTTTTCTTTTAAAATAATTTTTTTAATATTTCCTTTTATATTCATATCAAAAACTAAAATATCAACCTTATTTTCCCAACACAAAGACACGGCAGTCATATCCATAATATTTAATCTTTGAGCTAAAATTTCTTTATAATCAATTTGTTTTAATAAAAAAGCATCTTTATGTTTTTTAGGATCTTTATTATAAACGCCTTCGACACCATTTTTTGCCATCAAAATAACATCTACATCCAATTCTACTGCTCTAAGAGCTGCAGCAGTATCTGTTGAAAAAAAAGGTAAACCTAGCCCAGTTCCTAAAATCAGAACTCTTCCTTTGTTTAAATGTCTTAAAGCTTTTTCTTTGATATATGGTTCTGCAACCGCAATAACAGGAAAAGATGTCATCACTCTTGTTTGAATTTTTAAATTATTTAAAGCATCTTGTAAAGCTAAAGAATTAATAAGAGTTCCTAGCATTCCCATATAATCAGAACGACTACGTTCCATTCCTAACTCTTGACCTACCAAACCACGCCAAATATTACCAGCACCAACAATAATTACAATTTCGATACCTAAGTTTTTAATTTCTTTTATTTCTTCAGCAATTGCCTTAACTATTTGAGGATTAATGTTAAAATCTTCTCCTTTTAATGCCTCTCCACTTAATTTTAAAAGAATCCTTTTGAACATTAATTTACTCCTTTTAAGATAAAAATTCTTTTCTTAATATTTATCTTATTTTTTTATAATAATAAACAAAAATTAATTAATTTTTAAAAATCATTTTTTTCCCACTTCGAAACAATAATAAGCAATAATATCAGTTTTGTTATGTGCTAAATATTCTCTTATGTTTTGATTACTTTCCATATAAAAAGGTTGTTCTAATAAACAATTTTTTTCGATTAAAGCGTTTAAATTATTTTCTATTATTTTTTCTAATAATTGATCCGTCAATGGTTTACGACTATTCTTTTGTTTAATTTGTTCTAATAAATTTTCTTTTTCTTTATTTATAAAATCGTTATCTACTGACTCTTTATTTAAAAATTTAGGTTTCATACCAACTATATGAACAGGCAAATGTTCTTCAGCGTCAGCAGAAGATTTAGTTAAATGAACTAAAGAAGAAATTTTTCCTCCTTGATGTTTATAAAAACCAAACCCTTCTTCGTCTTTTTTATAAATTATTTGAATGCGTGATAAAACAATTTGTTCTTTAATAATAAAAGTTTTTTCTGAAATTAATTCTTCAATGCTTTTTCCGTTCCATTGATATCTTAAAAAATCATCTAAATTTTTAATAGAAGAATCAGCTTCTAATAAAATTTTTTCTAATTGATTATATAAATCAATAAAATGTTCATTTTTAGCTACAAAATCTGTTTCAGTATTCAACTCATATAAAATAGCTTTATTGCCTTTAACAACGACATTCGTTAAACCTTCTAAAGTTTCTTTCTTTTTATCCGGATTATAAGAAAAAATACCTTTTTTTTTCAATAATTCAATTGCAGCTTCAATATCTCCTTGAGTCTCTTCTAAAGCTGTTTTACAATGAGTTATTCCTGCTTGTGTTTTTTGTCTTAATTCTTTGATCATTTTAAGTGTTATTTTCATAATTTTTTTATTTCCTTTTTTATTTTTTAAAAACTAAAAATTATTTTATTTTAAAATCGTAATTAAAAAATATTTTACTTAATTTTAGATCAAATTATAAAAAATTTACATAAAAAAAGATGTTATTAGACATCTTTTTTTATGTAATACATTTTAATTAAAATATAATTAAAAAACTTTAATGTAACATATAATAAAAAATATTATTTTATACTTGGTTGTTTTGATTCTAATTTTTCTTTTTCTTTTGTATTTTGTAAATTAATTTTAGCATTATTCATGCTTGTCTCAGCTTCAACTACAGCATTCGCGATAATAGAAGTTACTAACTTAACTCCTTTGATAGCGTCATTATTAGCAGGAATAATATAATCAACTAAATCAGGGTCACAATCACTATCAATAATACCAAAAACTTTAATATTTAATTTACGTGCTTCAGTAATAGCTATTACATCTTTTTTAACATCTGCAACAAAAATAGCTTGCGGTAATTGATTCATATCTTTAATTCCGCCTAAAAATTTTTCTAATTTTTCTCTTTTTCTTGTTAAAGTCATAATTTCTTTTTTAGATAAACCAGACCATAAACCATCTTTTTCTTGTTTATATAAATCTTTTAAAAAATTAATTCTTTTAAAAATAGTTTGAAAATTAGTGAAAGTTCCGCCTAACCATCTATATGAAACATAATATTGTTTTGCTCTTTCAGCTTCTTGTTGAATAATTTCACGAATTTGTTTTTTTGTTCCTAAAAATAAAATTTTGCCATTATTTTTAATTAATTCTACTATTTTAACATAAACAGATTCAATGGCTTCAATTGATTTCCTAAGGTCTATAATATGGATTCTATTTCTTACAATAGGTACTCCGTTTTCGTTTGAAAAAAGAAAAGGTTTCATTTTATAGTGACATTTTCTTACTGCGCTACCAAAATGAATTCCTGATCCTAATAATTGTTTAATAGAAACGACAGATGACATAAAAGCGAAAATTAACTCCTATTTAGATTTTTATAAAAATTTAGAATATTTAAATTATCAATGATAAATAAATTTTTAAAAAAATTAAACTCATTATTAATCTAAAATCTTAAATAAAATTCAATTTATATTATTAATTTTATATTTTTTTAAAAAATATTTGTTTAATCCTAATCTAATTTATTTTAACATATTTTTATTTTTTTATAATTTAAATTTGAATTTATATTAAAATTTTCAATTAGTACTTCCGAATCCATTTTCACGAATCTTATTACTTTCGACTGAATCATCATTAGTCAAATAAAAATCTTGTAAAATTCCTTGCGCTATTCTTTCATTTTTTTCAATACTTACTTCTTCATTAGATAAATTATATAAAGGAATAAAAATATGTCCTTCATTTTTTAAATTATTATAATAATCACTATCTATAATGCCTACACTATTAGGCATAATTAACCTTTTTTTTAAATATAAAGAAGATCTAGGATAAATACACAAAACTTTATTCGAATCGAAGCAAGCTTTTATCCCTGTCGGAATCAAAACTAATTCTTTAGGTTTGATAATAATAGAAATAGCAGATTCGAAATCATATCCTGCGCTAAAAATAGTTTGTCTTCGAGGTAAATTAATACCTTTATCTTTAAAAGAAGTTACAATTTTGAAAAAAAATTTGACTTTATTATTCACATTAATTTACCTTTTTGTTTTTTTATTTATTTTTTTGTCAAAATTCCTAGGATGATTTTCTAAAAATTTATTTTTTAAAAAAATATCAGAAATATAAGTATAAATTTGAGTTGTTTTCAAATTAGCGTGCCCTAACAATTCTTGAACGACTCTTAAATCTGCTCCGTTATTTACTAAAATAGTAGCGAACGCATGTCTTAAAGCGTGAGGATATAACGCAACTTTTTCTCCGGTTTGAAGACTTAATTTATTTAAAATAAATCTAACTCCTTTACTGCTTAAAGGTGTACCTTTATAATTTATTAATAAAAAATCATTTTTTTGTTTATTCGATTTATTTTTTTCATCTACAAATTTATTTCTAACATTTGACAAATAATATTTTATCATTTTAACTAAATTTTTATGAAGAGGCAAAAATCTTTCTTTTTTTCCTTTACCATAAATTAAAATTTGACTATTATTCAAATAAACATTTTTTATTTTTAAATTAATTAATTCACTTATCCTCAAACCACAACTATAAAGTAAATCTAAAATAATATAATTTCTATAACCTAAAAGTTTTGTTATATCAATAGAATCAAATAATTTTTGGATAAAAGATTCAGATAAAATTGATGGTAATTTTCTAGGATTTTTTTTTAATTTAATTAATTTAAAAATATTATGTTTTATATTATATCTTTCAATTAAAAAATTATAAAAAGTTCTTAAGGAAGAAATTTTTCTCATAATGCTAATGTTAGAAAAATTTTCATTACTCAAATAAGAAACAAAATAACGAGCTTCATTTTCTTGAGATAATGTTGATAAATTAAATTCTATTTTTTTTTGAAACAAAAAATTTTGAAATTCTTTTACATCATGAATATAACTCTTAATAGTTAAAAACGAATAGTTGCATTCGATTCTTAAAAATAATTCAAATTCGTTAATAAAATCCAACTTTTTACATCCTATTACTATTTATTATAGTAAAATAATTAATCTAAATTAATTATAAAAATTATAATCTTGAATAATCATCTTTTGGATATTTAAATATAAATCAAATATTTTTGAAAATTATTCATAAAAAATAATAAATTTTACTTCTAATCGCTATTTATAAGAACATAAAAGTTTTAAATATTGAGATTTGAAAAATTTTAAAACATTAGAACCTTTAAATATTAAAAAAATAATAATCAAAAAAGGAGAAATCAATGATAAAACTTTCCACTTCCTCTTATCTATAATTTTTGATAATGGTATCTTTTTGACAACCTTATATAAAACATCTTCATAACTGATTTTTTTTTCGAAATCTAATATTTCTTTATTAGCAATGCCTTTAGTTGTAATAAATTTATCTGTTTTATTATTTTCTTGTATCTCATGCAATACGAAAGGATTTTGCTTCAATATATAATTTGTTCTAAATTGTTTATCGACATAAAAAACTACATGATCACGTGGTTTTAAATTTTCACACTCTTCAACGGTTAATTTTATAACAACGACTAAATCATTTTTTTTAATGTCTGGCGACATACTTCCGCTAGATACATAACAAATATTAAAAAACATAAATTTATGAGTGTACTTAGGAAAAAAATAATTACAAATATTCATAAAAATAAAATAAAAAACAATAAATAAAAAAAAATAATACAAAAAAGAAAACAACAAACTCAAAAATTTTATTAATTTAAAAAAAATCATCCTAAATACTCTTTTTTATCAAAAATTTCAAAAATAAATTACAAAGTTATAAAATTCTATTACAATTGTTCAACTTTATTCTTATATTAAATTATTTTTTACTATTTTTTACTATTTATTAAAATATTTTTAACTTTTCAATTATTACTCAATGAAATCAATTAGAATTAAAATAATTTTTAATTCTAGACATATAGTCATCATTTTGTTCTGTATTAAGATTATTTTGGATTATATATTGACGTAAATTTTTAGGCATAAAAATTCTAATATCTTCTTTATTATAACCTATAACAATAGATTTTTCATCATAAATAATAGGTTTTTTACAAATAGAAGGATTTTTTATAATAAATTTTTTGATTTCTTTAATAGTCATTGAAAATAAATCATTTTTTTGTTTTTTAAAAAGTTTAGAGCGAGTAGATATTATACTTGTAAAGTCTATATTATCATAATGTAAAATTACATCAATATCTTCTTCAGTTAATTGACAACTACTTAAATTCTTTTCTTGATAATGAACATGATGTAAATCTAGCCATTTCTTAGCTTTTTTACATGAAGAACAGCGATTACTAGTTAAAATACAAATCATAAATCATAAAAATTCTTTCTTGTTAAAACATTTCTTTGACAATTGTTTTAAAATTTTTTTAAAAACAATAAATATTAAATTTAAATATAATTTAAAATAAAAAAATAATTTTATAAAATAAAAAAATAATTATTTTAAAAAAAACTTCCCCTTACAATAAATATATTTTGCAAATGTCAACAACTAAAATATTCTTAATTATAGCAAATTTTATTAAATCAAGCAACAAAAATGATTTTTAACAAATTGTCCAACATAAAATAAAGATCTATTTTTTTATATTAGGAATAAATTTAAATTAAATAAAGGAAAAGTATAAATTTCTTTTAAAAAAATTATTATCTACCATTATAAAATCAAAAAGATAAAGACGATATAATTTTCGAAATATTCAAAAAAAATATCAAAGAAGTTAAAATCCAATTTAATAAAAATTTAAGAAATACAACAATTACTTTTCCCAACCTATAAAGAAACCAACCATAAACACTAAAATTAAAAATAATGAAACTAAAAAAGCACCTGTAGAATCAACTAACAATGTAAACAAAAAAACAAAATATATTAATAATAATATTTATAATCTTTATTTTTTTATATTTATAAATTTTATAAAATCAAAAGCAAAAGCCTTCATTAATTTGTCAAAATAAAACTTTTTCAAATTAATAATTTAAAAATTAAATCATTGATTTCAAAATAAATGATTTAATTTTTTTCTTTTATATGCAGATAAGATTAAAAATAAGATTTAAAAATTATCTTTTAAAAGGTACATATAAGTTTTTTTTTTTTTTTGAATACAATTCTTTTATACAACATGATACAACATGATATTTACTGCTTACATGATACAACAAAATTAAGATTATTATTTTAAAAATTAAATAAAATTTAAAAAAAATTAACATAAGTATTTGTTTAAACTATTTTAAACAAATACTTATGGGAGGATTACATCTAAAATGACATATCTAGAAAACCATAATCAAAATAATATTAAACATCGCTTCAAAAGGCCAAATGCCAAAATCACTAGCTGGTTATGGTTCTTCCGCTGATAACCAAGACGCTGACAAATTATTAAGGCGAAATTCATCAAATATTTCAAAAGATCGTGAACTATTAAAAAAAGAATGTCAACGATTAATCAAATTAAATGAAATTCCTTTAATCAAAATCGCTGAAAAGTTATTTTATCAAAAAAAACTTTCTCGAGCAGACGTTATTGAAATTATTAAGAATTATCCATTAAAAAAATAATTCGAACTAGGACAAAATTTGAGACTCGAACAAATACTAAAATAAAATTAAAAATATAGTTTTTTTAGTTTAATTCGTTCTTTCTTTTTCATTAAAAAGCTAAAATAAGTCTTATCGAAAACTTAAAAAATTAGATGGGGTGTATATATACAGTCTTCCCAAAAAAGATAAAAAAGACAAAGTGTATTTTTATACTATTTTATCAGATAAAAAGGTATTATTTATAAAAATAAATTGTAATTAATCTGTTAATTATTGATTTCCTGTTATTTGAAAAAGTTCGATAAAAAACAAAAAAATTTACAATTAAAAACATTATGAAAAAAATAGCAAAAAAAGTATTTGGTAAATCTATTAAGAATTTAAACGTTGATAATTTTGTAATTACTGGTGTTTCAGGGGTCGCTAGTGAAAATTTAACCAATCTTGTAGGTGATATTTTAGAACAAAATCCTGACGCTTTAGAAGTAGATAGTAAAATTATTAGTATTATTGAAGATTTTATGATGGGATGTATAGATTTTGTTGATGATATTCCAATAGTGAATAATTTAGCCAAAGCAGGATTAGAAGGTTTCAAAACTTTCGGAAAAGAAACTATTTATCCAGTAAATATTTTGAATGAAGTAGACAAAAATGTTTTTAATAAAGATAAATTATAAAGAAATTGAAAATCCTTTGGATATAGCAAAAAATATCAGTAAAGGAACAGCTATGGCAGCAGAAAGCGTTTTTAAAGCATCTGTTCATACGGTTAAAGATGTTAGTTATAGAATTATAGATACTTTTTCCAAATTAAAATTTTGGTAATGGGATAAAAAAAGTAAAAATTATGAAAAAAATAAAATTATTTAAATTAATATGTTTTTTTACGGTTATACTTTTGAATATTATCTTTATTATTTTATCAGTGCTACCCGAATATAATATATTCGCAGAAAATATATCTAAAACGAAATTACCTAATAAATATTTTATTTTTTTTATAAGATGGATTGTTTGTATAAATTTTTTCCTTGTTTTTATAGGAATACAAATATATATTGTTTTTAAAATTTGTAAAGGTAGTGAGCTTGTTTACAAAGATCCTAATAAAGGGGGGAACTCGAAAATATTAATGTTTCCGAATCTATATCCAATTTAAGAATTGGCCGAACTAAAGGCGAACCAACATCATTTTTTTTGATAATCATTTTTGCAATATATTGTTTTTATTAACTATTATATTTTTAATTATATCAATGATTCTTAAGTGTGTTTGGTTAGGAACTATTTTTATGTTTATTTTCGTTACATTAATGTTGTATGCCGCATTACGCAATAGTTTATCTAATCTTTGGGTTCTTTATGTTAAATTTTTCAAATGGTTAGGATTTTCTTAGTTTGAAAAAGATTTTAATAAAACAATAGCCAAAAATAATTATTTTCCTATAAGTGTATTTTATTATGAAAAACAAAAAGAAAAAGAAAAGATGAATAAAAAAATAAAAAAATTATATGTGTAAAATATTTTCGATAATTAAACCATTAAACCAGATTATAATATTCAAAAATAATCTGGTTTTTTTATTATTAAAAATAAAAAAATCTAAAATACTAAATAGCGAAGTTATTACCTTAATAATTTATTTTATAAAATTTAACTTAAAAGTTCTAACTTTAGAGAATATATCAAAATATTTTTCCAAAAATTTTCTAAATATTATTCAATAAAAAAACGTTTATTATTTTATTTATTATAAAAAAAATAATTTTTTTCATTTCCATCTTGGAAAAACATATTATAAATAATAAAATTTATCATTAAAAAATAAAAATTGAAACCATTATTTTTGATAGTTTGAACTCGTAATTTTATTATAATCTATATTATAAATGGCTTCAAATTTAGATGCATAACGATTCAATTTTGATTATTATGTTTGTATTGAGTTTTGGCGAATTATAATAATATGATTAAAAATTTTTTTATATTTAATAGTAAAAAAATTCTATATAAAAATTAAAATGTTTTTTTATATAGAATTTTTTGTTGTTAATATTTATTTTTTTGAGTTAAAAATATATCAGATTTCAAAAATTATTTTGTTATATCCATTCAAAAAAAATTCTAAAAATAATTTTAATTATTGTTTTATTTATGTTAAAATACAAACGTAAATTAAAAATTATTTTTTAAATTTATTTAAATTTTAAAAGTCAATTTTATAAAAACTGTTTAAAAAAATATAACAGCGCGCTATAACATCATATAAACGACACAACCCGAACGTCAAACTTTAATTTCTAATATTTATATCACATCGTTTTGCTTATGCTTATGATATAAACAATTTGTTTTAACATATCGCGAAACATTCAGTAATATGATATTTAAATATTGTAAAAATATTAACATATCAATATTTTTAACATTGTTTATATCATTTGAATTGTTGCTGTTAGTTATTTTTGTTTTCGTTTTTAATTTCTCCTTAAGAGTAATTAATACCAATATTAATAAAAAAATATAAATAATAAAAAAATATTTTAAAAAAATTTTATAAAGTTATCTTTTATATTAACAAACCGAATTTAAGGTCAATTACTAAGTTTCCTTGAAATAAATGATTTTACTTTTTTCTTTGACATAAGATAAAATTAAAAAAGATTCCCAAATTATTTATTGAAAAAGAATATATAAGTTATTTTTTTTACTACAATTCTTATATAAAATAATAAAAAAAATTCAAAATTTAATTTTAAAAATAAAAAACTTTTTTTTAAATAAAATTCAGTAAAGGAGAATACCTCAAATATGAAATCTCAAATCCAAAAAATATGTCTTTTAGCGGTAGTACCTACGATTATCATTGTAATTTTTATGATATTAAAATATTGGTTGGTTAATAAATTAAGGTTGGTTAATAAATTAACAACTCCAAACGCTCCTATTGCGGCAGGAGTAGTTGAAAAACAAAATAAAAAAGAAACGCCAAACAATGGCGCATCAGGAATACTAACTAATGATGAAGTTGAAAAATCTGGATTAATATTAATTGAAGAAAAAAACACAAAAGCACCTGAAACATCTAACATTGGAAAATATGGACAAACACCTAATGATGAAGTTGCAACATCTGGATTAATATTAATTGAAGAAACAAACACAAAAGTACCTGAAACATCTAACATTGGGAAATATGGGAAAACACCTAATAATGAAGTTGAAAAATCTGGAGCAATATTAATTGAAGAGACAAACGCAAAAGCGCCTGAAACATCTCACATTGGAACATCTGGAGCAATAGCGATTAAGGGAATAAACAAATCTAGAGCATCTAAAATTGACACATCTGGAACTAACAAAAACAATTCAAAAGGTAAAAAATATTTAAAATTTTACACCAAATTAAAACAAAAAGTAATGCAAAAAAACATTTATTTAAAAAAGTTCATCAAATTTAAATAATTAAATATCTTTTAAAGATCTTCGAATCGAAAGGTCTTTTTTTATATCTAAATATTATTAAAGGAGTATTCAAAACGAAATTAATCATTTTCAAATGAATTAATTGCTCTTTTTTAATGCAATTTGTAATTTTACAATTGAAATATCTTTTGAAAATAAGGGAACATTTTTAAATTTAAAAAAACATTTAAGTTTTTTAAATAATTTCTTATTTTCAAAAGATATTTATAAATATTATTTTCGCTCATCCGCTATATAATTAAGTCCAAAAAGGAACAAAAAAATTAATAAAATAAAAAAATATTATTTTTTTATATACAAATTTTATTTTTATAAAAAAGCATCCAATAAAAAAATCTTTTTGCCAAAGGTTTAAAATATTTTCATAAAATAAAAAAATTATTTGTTTCAAGTTTGAGAAGAATTAGACGACAATGAATAATTTAATTTAATTACAATATATTTATTATTACAAAAGAACAAATAATAATTAATTACTTTTGTATTTTTCAGTTTTTTTAATTTTAGTAATTATTTTTTGTAATAATTTAACTTTTTAATTAAGTTATTTTATTTTATGAATTAAATTCAGTAAGTTATTACTTTTATTCAACCTCAAATAACTTCTTGATAACCTTTAATTTAGTGTTATTATATATTCCGTCACAAATTCATTTAAACATTTTTTTAATTAATGTTATAATTAATTTTAATTATATATTTCGATTAGCATATAAAATATATATAATTAAATCGAGTTAGTACAAAATATTAGAGTTAGACAATTGCTAAAATAAAACAGAACTTGGAATTAATAAGTTATTTTGAGATAAAATTTTATTTTTTATTGCTTCTTCGGTCTATGATTTCAATTTTTATTAAAGTGTTTTTTAATTGTTCATCGGTTAAATTAAATAGTTTGAACAAGTTTTGATTTATTAGAATTATTTCTTTTTCGTTTTTTCTAACGCGTTTAAGAAATTTAAAATAAATTATAACATCCATAAACAAACTTATAGCAATAAATATTTCAATTATTAATTTTAATGTTTCTATTTCCATAATTATATCATCCCTTTCTTAGTTTTTAAAATAAAAAAACATTTTGTGATTAATTTTGAAATAATTTAATACTTTTATATTATAATAATTTACATAAAATTTATTATTTTAAACTTTTTTGTTTTTTTGTTAAATTTGTTTAATGATTTATATTGACAACATCGTTTTCATAAACAGCGTCCGCCTTCGCAATCATTAGAAATAATATATTTTTAACTTCTTCCCGCTGCTTTTTACCGCTTTGGAAAAATAAAACTTTTTTACAGTTATTAAGTTTTAAAAAACAAACTATTTATTTTTCAATAAATAGTTTGTTTTTTTTCTTTTATATGGAGGAAATTAAAAAAAGAAAAAAAGAGTATTAAAATTTTAAAAGCAATTCAAACAGTAGAAAAATTAACAAACAACAAAAGAATATCAAAATAACAAATTTAACATAAAAAATGACGACGACAAATCACAATTTAAAATTTTTTTAATATTTTGAAAAGAACCATTTTTGGCCTAGTTAGATTTTGTTTTATAAAATAACTTATAAAATTTGAATTAATATTAGTTAATCCAAATTATGACTTAATCCAAATTTTTGATTTTTTTGATATAAATATTTTCTTCCGTAATCAGTAATAATTAATTCTGTATTTTTATTTATTATATATCCTAATTTGATCGCTTTCTTTAAACATGTTTTGTAACGTTCTGAAGACCATTTTAAATCTTTTTTTACATCATTTATATAATTTTTTTTATTTTGTTGAAAATGATTTTCTAAATGCATTAATAAAATAATTATCAGAAAAGATTTTTTATACAAATAATGTTTAATAATTTTAGCTATAATGCCGTTTTTAGGTTCAAAATATAAAACAATCAAAAAAATAAATAAAATAACTACTGAAATTAATCCCGAAACAGGCAGATCAAAATAAATTCCTAAATAATAACCCAAACTAGTACTTACAAAAGATATCCATAAAGATAACCCCCAAGCTATTGATAATCTTTTAGTTAACAATATAGCTGTAGCGGCAGGACCAATCATACAAACAATAGCCATTATGGTACCAACTACATCAAAAGAAATAACAGCTGTCAAAGATGTTAAAGTCATCAAAGCATAATTAATAAAAAGAGAAGAAAATCCTAAAATATTAGCCAAAGAAGGATCAAAAATAAAAATTTTTAATTCTTTATAAAAAATAACAACAAAACATAAACTTAATATTAAAATAGGAATTATTTTATATAATTGTGAAATATGAGCTAATTCGATATGCCCTAAAAGAGCAGCGTCAGTATCTATATGAATATCTCTAATATATATACTAATAATAATAATTGCTAAAGAAAAGAAAAAAGTAAAAATAATTCCGATAGCTGAATCTTTTGAAATTTTACTATTTTTACTTATTAATTCTATTAAATAAAAAGTTAAAATTCCTATTAAAGTCGCTCCAATAATTAAAAAAGGAGAGTTCAAATCTTTTACTATCAAATAAGCAATTACGATTCCTAATAAAACACTATGACTAATAGCGTCTATAACCATAGAAACTTTCTTTAAAATCAAAAAAACACCTAAATTAGCTAAAGATAAAGAACAAAAAATTAAAATTAAAAAAATATCTATTTCGAAAGAATTTACAATCGTATCAATAAAATGCATAATCAAATGTCACCGTTTATTAAATTTTCCACTAAATTAATTCCTTTGGGAGTAATTTTAATTTTTCCAGATTCTTGTTGTAAATATTTCTCATCAAATAAAAACAAATCTATTTTTTGAAATTCATCGTATTCTTCGTTATGATAAAAATGTATTAATTGCCTAAATTTTGTAATTTTGTTTTGATATTTTTTTTGTTGCCAAATTTTTTTAAAAATTCCGTATTTAGGAGCAAATAAACAAGTTAAAAAAATAAAAAGAGTATTCACAACTATAATAATAGGTCCTGTTGGCATATTATGTATATTCAAGCTAATAATTATTCCGATAAAACTAGATAAAAAAGAAATTATAGAAACAATTATTATATTTGTTAATAATCTATCACTTATATAACGGGCTATTACTCCTGGCATAATTAAAAAAGCACTAGTTAAAATAATTCCTGTTATTTTTAAACTGATTATAATTAAACCTATTAACAAAGTATTTAAAATTAATTTTAAAATAATATTATTAAAACCTATACTTTGAGAAAAAGACTCATCAAAAGTAAAAACTTTTAATTCTTTCCATAAAAAGATGATAGTTAAAATAGTTAAACAAGTTATAACGCCGACCATTATAACATGTTCTTGCGAAATTAAAGCAATTTGGCCTAAAATAAATTTTTCCAAAACAGCAATAGAACAATCATCAGTTCCTTTTTGGGCATAAGCCATCAAAACATTTCCTAAACCAAAAAAAGAAGCTAGAATCAAAGATAAAACAGTATCTGATTTAATTTTAGAATATCTTTTGATCACTTCCATCAAAAATAAAGATACTAAAGAGGCTCCAAAAGCGCCTATCCAAATAACCCATTCACTAGTATCTCGAAAATAGATATAAGAAAGAGCGATCCCTGGAAGAACAGTATGTGAAAGAGCATCCCCTATTAAAGATTTTTTTTTCAAATTAATAAAAATACCCAATATACCAGATGTTATTCCTAATAAAAAAGAACCTATAAAAATTTTAAAAGCAGTATAAGTATTTAATAAAGAAAAAAACGATTTCACATCACCAATATTCATTTAATGTTTACTCCTTTTAAAAATATTATTTTTTTGCATTTGTTTTATTTATTTTTTTATTTAGTTGATAATTTTTATAAGTTTTTTTTATATTTTCTGAATTAAATACTTTATCAGTTTCGCCACTAGCTATTTTTTGAATATTTAATAAAATAACATGATCAAAATATTGTTTCACAGTTTCTAAATCATGATGAACTACAACAATAGTTTTTTGTTGCTTTTGTAATTCTTTCAAAACAGTTATAATTTTTTTTTCTGTTTGAATATCGACTCCTTGAAAAGGTTCATCCATTAAATAAATATCACCTTCTTGAGCTAAAGCTCTAGCTAAAAAAATTCTTTGTTGTTGCCCGCCCGAAAGTTCTGAAATTTGACGATCTTTAAGTTCTGTTATTCCCACTTTTTCTAAAGAATCTAAAACTATTTTTTTATCATAAAGAGTAGGTCTCTTAAACCATCCTAAATGTCCATATCTTCCCATCAAAACAACATCAAAAACAGTAGTAGGAAAATCCCAATCTACAGAATTTCTTTGCGGTACATAAGTTATTTTTTTTCTTATATTTTTATATTTTTCGTTATTAAATAAAACTTCTCCTGAGATTTTAGGAATCAATTCTATCAAAGTCTTAATTAAAGTAGATTTCCCTGCTCCATTAGGACCTAAAATAGCTGTCAAAGAACTTTTATAAATATCGATATCTATATCCCATAAAACAGGTTTCAAATGATAAGCAACAGTTAAATCTCTAATTTTAATTGATATTTTTTTTTTCATAATAAATATTTCTTTATAATTTTCATATTATTTAAAAACGCACCTACATAAGTAGAGTGTTTATAAGTGCAGCCGTTTAATGTTTCTTGTCCGTCTTTTCCTAAAGAATCAGAATATAATTCTGCATTTTTAGGAATCAAAATAGGGCCTAACCCTCTTTTGTTTCTAGATTTATCGACTTCTTCTTTTAAACTTTGTAAGGAATCTTTTGGCATTGAACTTTCTGTAAAAATAGCTTTGACATTGTTATTAGTTAATTTTTCTGCCAATTCTATTATGTCTTTCATATTCGCTTCTGTTTGCGTTGAAATCCCTTGTATAGAATGCAATTCAAATTCACATCCATGTCTTTTAGAAAATTTTTTCCAATAAGAAAAAGCATCATGAGCTGTCACTAAAATTAATTCATTATTATTTTGTTTTTTTGAATCTTTTAAATATTTTGTTTCTTTAATAATATATTGTTTTAAATTTTCTAATGATTTTGTAAATAATTTATAATTGTCGTCTAATTGTTTTTTATCGTCTGAGTTAGGTATTATTTCGTATAATTTATCTTTCAATTCATCAACTACTTTCAACCATAAATCGATATCAAACCAAATATGAGGATCACAATCTTCAGAATTTCCTTCTTGTAATATATCTTTTTGTTCTATATCTTTTTGTTTTAAAATATCGCCAATTGGGAATAATGTATCATCTTTGGATAAAAGTTTGAAAGCTTCGACCATTTTAGCTTCTAAATGTAAACCGTTAACAACTACCAAATCCGCTTTTTTAATTTTGCTGCGATCCGATAATTTAGTTTTATAATTATGCGGATCTATTCCTACTCCCATTAAAGGATCATTGCAAATAATACTTTCTATTTTTTTGTATCCAGAATCTTCATCTTTATCTACTTCGCCTATCAAATGCCTTATCGCGTCATCTAAAATAGTAGTTGTCGCTATAACAACAATTTCTTTTGTGTCCTTTTTAGGAGTTATTTTTAATAAAAAAGCTGAAACAGGAATTATTAAAATAAAACAAGTAATAAGAATAATAAAAAAAAATCTAAAATTTTTTTTAAATATTTTCAACATTATAATAATTTCCTTAATCTATAATTTTTTTAAATATTTTAACATTATAATAATTAACTTAATCTATTCACAATAAAAGAAAATTAAAATGATTATATTGAGTTTCGTTCGTTCTAAAAAATAATTAAAATTAACTATAAAAAAATTATTAATTCTAATGAAAAGAAAATTAAAATAATTATATTGGATTTCGTTCATTCTAAAAAAGAGTTAAAATTAACTATAAAACATTTATTAATTTTAATTAAGAGAAAATTAAAGCGATTATATTTGATTTCATTCGTTCTAAATTTGATAAAAATTTCATTTATAAATAGCTTAAAAAATAAATCAATTCAAAAATTATATATTAAAAAAAAAGATAGAATCAAAAACTAATGAAAATGGATTTCCCAAACATTAAATATTTGAAAAAAATAAATTTATAAAATAGTTTAATATATTTAGAAAAATTTAAAAATTAAAATTGTAAAATCTCGATTTTATAACTACACTTTAATTATAATATATTTTTAAATATATTGTCAAATTATATTTACAAAAATTTACCATTCCTGCTTTTTACTGCTCTTCACTGTTCTTTATTGCTTTAATGATTTAATACTTTTTTTAAAATTACTAAATTTGAAATATTCAAATTATTTACTTTATGTTTCAAAAATAAAATATCAAAAATAAAATAAAAATAATTTTCTAAAATTTTAAATACTAAATTTAGTATAAATAGTTAATAATATATATATATATATATATATATATATATATAGTTATAAATAAAAAAACATCTATAAAATATATTTGTTCTATTTTTGAACATAATTTTCGAAATAAATCGAAAATAACGAAAGAGGTTTTAATATTGAAAATAAAAAATATTTTTTTATTTTTAATTATTCCCAGTATTATTCTTATTTTGATTATTTTTTTTATTTTTGCGATACAAAAAGAAAAACAAAACAAAAAAGAAACCATTATTTATGAACAAAAAAATTTTTTTAAAACTCCGAAAAAATTATTATCCAAATTTGACAATAATTATTCAAAAGCTTTAGCTTATTTAGGATTAAACCGATTTATTATAGGTTTACAAAATAATATATACGAATATAAAACGTTATGGATAGGCGATAAAGAAATATTTATAGAAAAAATTTTAAATGGTAATTTAGGGACAGCATCCTCTCCTTTAATATTTGGAACTATTAATTTTTTAGGAGAAAAATTGAATAAAAAAATAAACTTATTTATTAATGATTATCTAGCTTATAATTCTATAAATAAATCTAATTCTGAAACACAAACTTTCATATTAGAACTTAAAAATGATAAAAATCATTTTTTTATAAATGATTTCGAAGATACATTAGGAGATGGATATTGTTTTTTTAATGCTATTGTATTTTTATTAGATCAAGAAATAAATAATTGGAAAAATATAATTTTTTCAGATATCCCATATACACAAATTTTAACAGATAAAGAAATTTTACAAATTTCTGTAAATTTATAAATTTTTTTAATTATTTATTTATTTCCGAAATTTTTTAATAATACAATTATTCTTTTATATATTATTTCTTATATAATAAAAATGTTACAATTAAAAATTAGATTTAATTATTTTTTATTAAAATAAATTAAATTTATATTACGAAAGGAAATGTTCTTAAACTAATGAAAGACAATTTATTTGAATTGCCACAATTAAAATATGCATATGATTCTTTGGAACCTTTTATAGATGCAAAAACAATGGGAATTCATCACACTAAACATCACCAAACTTATATTAATAATCTTAATGCAGCTTTACAAAAACACCAAATAAATAATAAAGATTTAGAATTTTTATTAAAAAATTTATCTTCTTTACCAGTAGATATCCAACAAACTGTTCTAAATAACGGAGGAGGACATTTTAATCATTCTTTTTTTTGGACTATTTTAAAATTAAATGAGATATGTAATCCTTCTTTTAAAATAAATCATTTAATTCAAAAATATTTTGGCGATTTGGAAACTTTCAAAGATCGTTTTGCAGAAAGCGCAAAAAGTCTTTTTGGAAGTGGTTGGACATGGTTAATTTATGATTTTCAAAATAATTTAAAAATCGTCAATACTCCTAATCAAAATACAGTTTTAGATATAGGACATCCTCTCTTAGGTTTAGATCTATGGGAACATTCTTATTATTTAAATTATCAAAACCGCCGTCCAGATTATATAGAAGCTTTTTATAATGTTATCAATTGGAGTCAAGTCGAAAAATATTTGAAAAAAGCTATTGAAAATAATTCATCTTCGAAAAAATAATTTTTTCATTTCAAGATGAATTAATAGATGTAAAAAAACGAGCTCTTTTTAAAAGCTCGTTTTAATTATTTTTTTTATATAATTATTATATATTTCAATGTTTTTTGATATATTTCCATATTTCGATTACAAATATAATTATAGATGGCAAGGCTAAAATTAAAATTAAACAGAAAAAGAAAATCCTTGATTTCCAAGACATATTTTGTTGTTTTATAAACGGATGTTTAATTTGTTCTTTGTTTGATTTTTTATCTTTTTTAGAATTTATTTTTTTTTTCACTACTAAACCTCTTTTTAAAAAAAATTTTTATATTAATTCTTTAGTAAAGAATCAAAAAAATATTGAATTATATATTAATTATATATAAAAAATATTTAAAAAATAATATTTTCAATTATTTCATTTTATAATAAGGACATGAGAATGGAAAATTATATTAAACAAAAATTAAAACAATTAAATTTTGAAAAAGTAACACCTATTCAAAAAGAAGTATTCGAAAATTTTTCGAAACCTTTTCATTTAGTAGGAAGTGCTCCTACAGGGACAGGAAAAACTCATGCTTATTTATTGCCGATTCTAAGTCAAATTGATTGGAATAAAAATATTATTCAAGCGGTTATTATTGTACCGACTAATGAATTAATTTTTCAAGTATTTAAAATGATCAAAGAAATAGAACAAAGAACTTCTCAAGTAAAAATTTTTTACGGAGGTATGGATAAACAAAAAATTTTAACAAGTTTAGAAAAAAAACAACCTCCTTTGATTATAACTACTTTAAATAAATTAATGGAATATACTACTGTTTTTAAAAAACTTAATATTTTTAAATCTTCTTTTTTAGTTATAGACGAAGCAGATACTTTATTTGAACAAAATTCATTATCTTTATTAGATGTTTTATTAGCGAAATGGAAACCTAAAATTTTATTATTTTCTGCTTCCATCACGAATAATATGAATCCTTTTATACAAAAATATTTCGGAAAATCATTATTTTTAGATGTTCATTCTCAACAAAAATTAAATTTAACATATTATCTTTTACAAAGTTCTCCTGATAAACGTTTGAACGATTTAATTCATTTCATGAAAAATTTAAATCCTTATTCAGCTTTAATTTTTGTTTCTAAAAAAGAAGAACAATCCAAAATATATGAATATTTAAAGAGTTCTAATTTTAATATTTTAAATTTCTCCTCTGATTTAAATGTTAAAAAAAGAAAATATTTAATGACAGAAATTAAAAAAAACAAATACCAATATATTTTGACTAGTGATTTATGCGCTAGAGGCCTAGACTTAGATATTGAATGGGTTATTCACTATAATTTGCCTTCAAAAAATTTAGAATTTTTTCAACATCGTAGCGGAAGAACAGGAAGAATGGGAAAAGAAGGTAAAGTAGTTCTTTTTTACGATGATAAAGAACAAGCTTCTTTAACAACAATTCAAAAAAAATTATAATATTGTTTTTAAAAAAATAGCTTTAACTGCTAATGGTTTTAGTGAAATAAAAACAACAAATTCACAAAATATTAATAATAAGAAAAATAATATTAATAAGAAAACTTTTTCTTTTTCGAAAAAGAAAAAGTTTATTTCGAAAACAAAAACAAATTCTACAATTAATAAAAAGAAAGTTATTTTTTCAAGAAAAAAATGATTAAAATAGGTAGCCATGTATCATTTAAAAAACCTTTTTTTTACTTAGATTCTTTTAAACAAGCTTTATCGTTTGGTTCTAATACTTTTATGATTTACACTGGAGCACCTCAAAATACTCAAAGAACAAATATATCTCAAACTTACATACAAGAAGCATTAAAAGAAATGAAAATAAAAAATTTTGAATTAAATGATTTAGTAGGACACGCTCCTTATATTATTAATTTAGCTAATCCTTCTTTAGAAAAAAGAAATTTTGCTATCTCTTTTTTAACAGAAGAATTAAAAAGATTTTCTCAATTACAAATTCCACAAATGGTTTTGCATCCAGGAAATCATCTTGAACAAACTAAAAAAGAAGCAATTAAATTAATCGCTATAGGAATTAATCAAATTTTAAGAAATACAAATTCTTTACAAATTAAAATCATTTTAGAAACTATGGCTGGGAAAGGAACAGAAATAGGTTCTTGTTTTCGGGAATTAAAAGAAATTATTGATTTAATCGATAACAAAGATAGAATAGGTGTTTGCTTTGATACTTGTCATGTTTTTGACGCAGGTTATGACATTAAAAATAATTTTCAAAAAGTAATAGAAGAATTTGATAACATTATCGGATTAAAATATTTAACTGTTCTTCATATTAATGATTCTAAAAATAATTTAGGCAGTAGAAAAGATAGACATGAAAATATAGGTTACGGAAAAATAGGTTTTGGCGCTCTTATCAAAATTATTTATTATTATCCTTTTGCGCATTTACCTAAAATATTAGAAACTCCTTTTATCAATAATATGCCTCCTTATCAAAAAGAAATTGAAATGATAAAACAAAATAAATTTAACTCTTATTTAAAGGAAATGTAATATTTTTATTTTATAACACAAAAATATTTATAAACAACAAAATTCTATCTAATATATTACTATAAAATTAAAAAATAATTTTTTTATTAAAATATTAAATAATTATTAACGAAATATTAATAAATTATAAGAAATATACTTAAAATAAATAATTTGTTATAATATTTGCTAATATTCAATTAGGATTAAATTTAAATTTAATTTAGTAAAAAAATCAGAGTTGTATTTAATTAATCTCGATTTATATTTAATAATAAATAATTCTTTGTTTTATTATTAAAATATTATTTATATATTATAAAGATATGAGATAATTTTATTATGAAAAAAAATATAAAAAATATTCAATTAACAAAAATACTTTTAGCTTCTCTTGTAATTTCGGTTTCATTAGTATTATTTCAAATCAATTCCGTTTATTTAGATAAAAAATTTAAGATGCCTATTATTTATTCTAATTATTGGAATTTTTGGCATCTTCCTTTAATTTTTCTATGTTTATTTTTTTCATTAAAAGATACTTTGTTTTTTCTTTTTGTATATATGATATTAGACATTAGTTTATATTCGTGGCCTAAATATGCAATGAGTATACCATATATGTTAGATAAAAGCGGAGGAGCTACAAAGACAACTGCTTTTTTAGTTTTTTATGGTAACTTTATTCCTGTTTTAGCTTATATTTTTATTGCTATTTTTATGGATCTTCGCAAAAATAATTTTAAAAAAATAATAATGTGTTTTATTTTGATTGTTTTAGTACAAAGTATATCAAGAGGATTAAGTGGATACTTATATTGGTACAACGACATTATAAAAACATTACAAAAAAACAATTACACAAAATTATTAAATTGGCTTCAAGATACTCCTAAAATGCAATTTATGACTATTTGGGTATTAAATTTAATTCCTGTTTTGACATCCAATATTACTAATTTTATTGTATTTTTTATTATAAAAAAAAGAGTTATTAAAACTTACGATCTTTATTCTGAAAATTATTCTTTTAAGCAAAATATTTCTAAAAGTTAATATTTAATTTTAACTGTAGGACGCACACGTACTGTTTACTGTTATAAAATTTTATAAATAAATTCATTTTTAATACTGAAAAGACTAGTTAAACAAACTAGTCTTTTTTTTGTTTTTAGTAAAAAGAGGTTTTAAAAATGAAGAATTTTAGACAACATGTAGCGGAAATTGAATCATGTTATTTTAATTTATTTTTTAATCTTCGCTGTATCTCGCTCCATCAACAACAATTAAATTTAAATTATACACTAAGTTATTTTTTATTACTTAAATTTAACTCCATTTTTCAATTAGTTATTGTTTATCAAAAAGTAAATAAAGAAAGAAATTTTAAAAAAAGAGATGAAATTTAAGACTTAAAAACGAATTAATCGATAAGATGGCGTTAATTATATTACTCTTATCAATAAGAGCGATAAAGACTCAATTTTAAAAAAAATAAAGAATTATTTTTTAATTAACAATAACATAATAATTAAAAAAACATTTAAAAAAAGAGTTACTAAACATTTAGTTTAGGTTTCGATGCGACAATGATTATATAACAAATTATCAAATCGGAAATATAACAAGAGAAAGAATTAATTATTTATCAATTAAATTTTAATTAATTAAGAAATGAAAATACAAAATAAAAACAAAATCAAAAACAAGAATTAGTTATTAAAAATGAATTAAAAAAACATTTACATTTTTTTAAAACATTCTATTGTTTTATAAATTATATTATTTGTTTCAAAAACTTGACATTTTATTGAATTAATAATATAATAATAAACAATAATCATATATATTAGCAAAATATTTATTTAATGAAAAAAATATATATTTAGATTAAAAAACCTGTTTTTATATAGGTATTTATTTATCATAAAAAATTTTTTATTAATTTTAAAATATGGAGGTTTTTATGTCTTTAAATGTTATTCCAAATTTAAAAGTTAAATTATTATTTTGTTTATTTCCTTTTATCTTATTTATGATATCTAATCAAGTGTTGGCTTATGAAGACAATGAAATTTACGAAAGAACGATTAGGGGAACTGAGATTGTTCATGTTCTTTTAGATAAAAAAGCTAATAATGATAATGTTTCGAATTATATTAAAAATCATTTTAATTCTTCTTTTGATAATAATGTTTCTAACACTCCTTCTTATAATAAAGAAAGAAATGGCAGTATTCATTGGTATATTAAAGATAATGATAATGATTTATTAGCTGTTTATTTTGATGGTGGTTCTCGTAATGGCAGAAATGAGAATTATGATTTTATCGATCTGAGATGGTTAGGTAACGGTTCTCCTCATATGTATTGTTTTTGGAAAACACCAGAAGTTGATCTTTTACAACATAATGATATTTTGAAAGCAGAACACGCTAAAAATAATGAAAATTTAGGAATTTATTTAATATGGAAAATACCAGGATTAAAAAAAATTACTACCAAAAACATTATGAAAAAAATAGCAAAAAAAGTATCTAGTAAAGCTATTAAGGATTTGAGCGTTGGTAATTTTATAATTACTGGTTTTTCAGAATTAACTAGTGAAAAATTAACGGATCGTGTAGGTGACATTTTAGAACAAAATCCTGACGCTTTAGAAGTAGCTAGTACGATTATTAGTAAATTAGAAAATTTTATAATGGGTTGTACTGACGTAGTTGATGATATTCCGGGAGTGAATAATTTAGCCAAAGGAGGTTTAGAGGGTTGGAAAACCGTAGGAAAAGCTAAAAGTTATCCAGCAAATTTTTTGGAAGGTATTATAAAAGGTGACAAAAATCAAGATTATAAAGAAGTAGAAAATCCCTTAGATTTAGCAGAAAATCTAGCCAAGGGAGCGACTGGAGCTGTAGAAGGGGTTGCCAAAGGCGACTGTAAATACAATTAAAGATATAGGTTATGGCATCGGTGATACTTTATGTAAATTAAAATGGTGGTAAGAAAGTTTTTTTGAAATAAAAGATGAGAAAAATAAATAAAAAAAAATTAATCAAAGATATTATTGTTTTTTTGATTTTGACTTTTATTTTCATTATTGGTGCCTTTGATCATAAAATAGAAAATAAATTCACTTTTATAAGTGTGATAGTCAATATTTCAAAGTTTTTATCAGGATTAATGGCAATCGGATTATTGTCTTATATTTGTTTTAAAATTATGAAAGGAAAAACAATTATTTATAAAGATCCTAACAAAGCTAAAACATTAGACAATATTGCTTTTGGAGAGACTTTTCCCGGTGGTGGACGAAAACCCTTATACTCAAAATATGATATATATGACAAAGAATTTCCTTTAAACAAAAATTATTTTTTACGTAAATTCATGATTTGTATTTCATCTTTGTTATCACTTGTCATTATTTTATTTATGATTAATATTTTTTATAAAATTAATTATTATAAAATTTCTGATAAATTATTAATTTTACTTGTTGTTCTTGTTTTATTATTAGCAATATATGTTATGTTAGAGTTTTTTAGCGATTTATGGTGTTTTTATGTTAAATTTTTTAAATGGCTAAGAATTTTATCATTTTTAGAAAAAGATTTTAATAAAACTATAAACTCACATAATTATTTCATTATCAGTGTTTTTTATTACGAAAAACAAACAAAACAAACAAAATTAAATTATATAATACGTTGTTTTATACTTATATTTATTACAATTCTATTTTTATGGTTTATTGTATAAGTTAAAGCGAAATATTAAAAAAAATAAAAATAATAAATGTTAAAAATTTTAGTTTTTTATATTATAAGTCGTACTGTTATAAATTTTTATAAATAAATTCATTTTTAATACCAAACAGACTAGTTAAAAAACTAGTCTTTTTTTGTTTTTAGTAAAAAAAGAAAATACTCAACTATACCATTTCGTTAAACTATTAAATTAATAACAATTTTATTGTTCTTAATTTATTTAAATAAAAAAAGAAAGTAGAAAATTTTTGAAATTAATATATAAAATAAAAACAAGAATTAGTTATTAAAAATGAATCAAAAAAACATTTACAATTTTTTAAAACATTCTATTTTTTTATAAATTATATTATTTGTTTCAAAAAAATCAACATTTTAAAAATAATAGGTGATAATAGGGCAAAATTACTTTTTTATTATTTAATATTAAAAAAATTATTTTATTAAATTTTTGAAAGAATATAAAAAATGGCAAGAAAAAAATAGAGGCTTTGGAAATTTTTTGACATATTGAGTGCTTCCTGTTACCGCTATTGCTATATCTTTTATGTGGTATTTAGCTAAACAAGATTATTTAAATTTTTTATTTTCGCCTAAAACAACAAAACCAAACATAACAATACTAAGCGCTAAACTAATAATTTTCTATATTATTATATTAATTCATTTTTATAAAAAACTCAAAATCAAAAAAGATCTTTTTTTATTATCGGATCAAATTAATTCATTTATAAAAAAATATAATTTATATCATTCTATTTTTTATTAATTACAAAAAATAAATCAAACTATTTTTTGGATAAATAGTTTGATTTAAATATAACTTTTTAACTAATTCTATTTTAATGAAGTAGGACATTTTAAAATTATTATAAAACTTAGTTTATGATCAACTATGTTTTTTTATTTCGTAAATGAAATAAAAAAATAAATGAATTTAAAATCAATATTTATCCATATATTTTAAATTATTATTCGAATTTTAAAATTGGATTCAACAATTAATATTATATATTTTGGTTTTGTTAAAAAATAATGTATAATATTATGAAAGATATTTAATTAACTTAGAAATATAGAAATTGTAAATTTATTATTTTTTGTTGCCTGAAATTAATATTTTTGGATTATAGCGATGTAGAGTTTGTTATTGGTTGATATAGAATAAATTTATTTTAAATTAAAATAAAATATATTATTTTTCCTAAAAAAATTTATTTATATTATTTTCAGAAATGCAATTTTAGATAATAAAATTTAATATTAATAAAATTTTATTTTATTTTTTTATTCTTTTCAGTAATAAAAAGAATAAAAAATTTCAAAATAATTTTTTTATTACAAATGAATTACTAAATATTTTTAATGAAAATAAATATTTTTATTTTTAATAATTAGCAAGGGAAAAATGAAATGAGTATTTTATTCAAAGATTTAAATTTATTAAAACAAATCCAAGACGCTTTAGAAGAGTTAAATTTTGCGACTCCTACACCAATTCAAGCTTTAGTTATTCCAGAAATTATAGAAGGGCACGATATAATAGCTCAATCACAAACAGGAACAGGTAAAACCTTTTCTTTTGCTATTCCTATTATTGAAAAGATTGACCCTAAAGTAAAAAAAGTTCAATCTTTAATATTATGTCCTACAAGAGAATTAGCATTACAAGTATTTTTAGAAATTCAAAAATTATTAAAATTTTATTCTGAAATGAAAACGATTGTTGTTTATGGTGGAGAAAGTTATATAAAACAATTTCAAGAGTTAGACAAAAAACCACAAATTATTATTGCTACTCCTGGAAGAATAATAGATCTATTAGAAAGAAAAAAAGTAGAATTATCATCAGTAAAAATCTTAACTTTAGATGAAGCTGATGAAATGTTAAAAATGGGTTTTCAACAAGCTGTCGAAACTATTTTATCTAAGATTCCAGCAGAAAAACAAACTATTTTATTTTCGGCTACAATGCCTGATGCTATTCGTGAAATAGCTTTTAAATATCAAAAAAATCCTAAAATTTTAAAAGCTAAACAAGATCAAATTGTTGTCAAATCAATTGAACAATTTTATTTTGTTATAAAAGAATTTGATAAAAATAAACTTTTAGTAAGGCTTTTAGATCAAAAAAATCCTGATTCAGTAATTATTTTCGCTAATACTAAAAGAGATGTAGATACGATTTTAAATTATTTACAAGATAAAGATTTTTTAGTAGATGCTATTCATGGTGATTTAAAACAAAACCAAAGACAATATGTCATGAATAACTTTAGAAAAAAAAATATTAAAATTTTAGTTGCTACCGATGTTGCTGCTAGAGGTATAGATATTTCTGATATTAAAATGGTTATTAATTATGATTTGCCTCACGAAGAAGAAGTTTATGTTCACAGAATCGGTAGAACAGGAAGAGCTGGAAAAACAGGTTCAGCTTATACTTTTGTCGGTTTAAGAAAAGTTTTTCAATTCAAGAAACTAATGAATTATTTAAAAGAAACAATAACTTATTTAAATGTTCCGACGGTAGAAGCGATTCAACAAGAACAAAATAAATTTTTCGAAGAACAAATTTTACATTTAATACAAGAAAATCAAAAAACAGAAACAAAAGAAAATCCTTTTATTGATACTTTATTAAAAGACAAAGAACCTAAAGAAATTATTTCTGCTCTTTTACAACATTTAGCTCCAAAAAATAAAAATTACGAACATATATCAGAACCAAAAATTTGGAAAGGAAATGATTTTAAAAATTCTTATTCTAAATCAAATAATTTTTCAAATGACTTTAATAAAACAAATAATAATTACAACAACAGTTACAATAAATTTAATAAAAAACCAATGACAGAGTTAATTATTAATTTAGGAAAAAATGACGGTATCAATCCTTCATTGCTTTTAAAATTATTAAAAGATAAATTTAATATTTATAGCAAAAATATTGGAAATATAAAACATTTTCATAATAAGACTGTTTTCGAAATTCCTATGAATTTAGCTAAACAAGTTCAATCTCAAAATAATGTTTCTTATAATAATAAAATTTTGCAAATTCAAATGAAATAAAAAATACCAATTTATTTAAAATAATTAAATTAATTTTTAAGATTAAATAAAATAAAAATATTATTTATTTATAAAAAAATAAATAAAATTATAAAAATTAAAGGAAATTATTTTTATGTTATCAAAAAATGAAATTCAAGAGATTTTACAAATAGGATTGAATAAAGGTTTTGATTTTATTGAATTATTTTTTGAAGATAATATCTCGAATTCCTTAATAATTATAGATAAAGAAGTGGTGAGTTACCGTACAAACTATATTTTTGGATTAGGTATACGTTTATTAAACAAAATGGATGAAATTTATATTTATACTAATAAAATAGAATATAAATATATAGTTTCTTTAATAGAAGAACAAAAAAATGTTAATAATGGCGAAGTAATTACAAAAATAATTCCGCTTGGAGAATCTAAAAACATAAACAATAATATAAAAATTAATTTTAATAATTGGACTATTTCTGATAAAATTAATAAAATGATGAAATTATCCAGAATTATGAAAGAATATGATTCTAAAATTATTCAAAGTATAGTTAATTTTGAAGAAAAAGAACAAAATATTTTAGTTACTAATTCTAAAGGTGTTTATCAAAAAGATTTTCGACCTTATATTATGTGTTCTATGACAGCTGTTGCTAAAGATGAAAAAAATATGGAAGAATTTAATGAACATCATGGACGTTCTATGGGTTTAGAAATTTTCGATCTTATAGATTTTGAAAATACAGCTACAAAAACAGCTAAAAAGGCAATTATGTTATTAACGGCCGAAACAATTAAACCTCAAACTATGACTTTAGTTATTAAAGGTGGTTCAGGAGGAGTTATTTTTCATGAAGCTTGCGGTCACTCTTTAGAAGCGACTGCTATCGCTAGAGGATTATCCCCTTTCTGTGATAAAATAAATAAAAAAATAGCTTCAGATGTTGTAACTGCTTATGATGATGGTACTATTCAAAATTCTTGGGGAAAATTAAATTTTGACGATGAAGGCCACCCAACACAAAAAAATATTTTAATTGAAAACGGAATATTAAGAAATTATTTAATAGATTATCGTAATAGCTTAAAAATGAAAATGAAAGCTACTGGTTCATCCAGAAGACAATCTTATAAATATTCACCTACTTCTCGAATGAATTCTACTTACATTGCTGCTGGCAAAGATACACCAGAACAAATTATTAAAGATACTAAAAAAGGTTTATATGCTGAAAGTTTTGGTGGCGGAACAGTTATGACTACTACAGGAGAATTTAATTTCATGGTTAAATCTGGATATTTAATCGAAGACGGAAAATTAACTAAGTTTGTTAAAGGAATGATATTAATAGGAAAAGGACAAGATGTTTTATTAAAAATTGACCGTGTCGCTAATGATTTAGATTTGGATCAAGGATATTGTGGTTCTGTTTCTGGATATGTACCTGTAGATTTAGGTCAACCGACTATTAGAGTTCAAGATATGATTGTCGGAGGAAGTCAAAAAAAATGATTAACAATAATAATATAAATTATAAAAAATGGTTTAATACAGCTTTATCTCAAAATTTTGAAGCTTTAGAAATTTTAACTGATAGAAAAAAAAGCATAACTGTAAATTTAGAAGATGGTAAAATTCACGAACATGTTCAAAATGATGTTTTAGGAACAACTATTAAAGGTTTATTCCAAAACAAAAAGTCTTCTATGTATTTAGAAAAAATAGATGAAACTAAAATGGAAGATATTTTAGAAAATCTTAGAAATCAAATTTCAGTTTTAAATATTAAAGAAAAAGATATTATTTTTGAAGGTTCTCCTTCTTATCCTATGGTTAATAATTCTAATTTTGATTTTTCACAAATTAATATTCAAAAAAAATATGATTTATTATTTCAATTAGAAAAAGAATTATTAAAAAGTGTTTTATTAAAAAAAATCGATACTATTTCTTATGACGAAACTTACTTAGAAAATAAAATAGTTAATTCTAAAGGGTTAAATTTAGAAGAAAAATTAAGTTTTTTAACTATTTCTGTTTCTTGTGTTTTTCAAAAAAATGAAGATATAGAAGAAATTTATGAATATTTTGTAGTTAAAGAATTTGACAAATTTGATATTCAAAAATACGCTGAAAAAATAATATCTTTAGGAGAATCGAAATTAACATCTCAATCTTTAAAATCTAAAACTTATCCAGTTGTTTTTTCAAATAAAATTTTTGCTAATTTTTTAAAAAATTTTAGTTCTATTTTTAACGGTATGAACGCTTATCGTAATTTAACTAAATTAAAAGATAAACAAGGCACTACAATAGCTTCTCCAAAAGTTACTTTGATTGACGATCCTTTATGTAAAGAAGCGCTTTGTCAATATAAATTTGATGATGAAGGAGTGGCTTGTTATACCAAAAAAATTATTGATAAAGGTGTTTTTCAACAATTTATTCATAATTTAAAAACATCACTTATTTTTGATGTTAAACCTACTGGTAACGGTTTTGATAATTCTATTTCAATGACTAATATGTATTTAGAAAAAGGAACCAAAACTTTCGAAGAAATGATTTCTTCTATCGACGAAGGTGTTTATATCGATTATATCATTGGTTTTCATGCAGGAATTAATGATATAAGCGGAGATTTTAGTCTCCAAGCGGCTGGTTTTAAAATAGAAAAAGGTAAAATCACTAAACCTGTTAAAATGATTATTGTTTCTGGTAATTTTTTTGATATTTTATTAAATTTAAAAGAAATAGCTAACGATTTAGTATTTCAAGTTTCAGGTTTCGGAAGTCCTAGTGTTTATGCTGGAGATTTAACTATTGCTGGTGAAAATTAATTAATTAAGTGTTTTTATAAATTTTAATTTTTTTTAATTATTAATATATAATTATGTCATAATTTAATATATAGCGTTTTAAATAAAACATTTTATAAATTAAAATTAAAAATGTTCAAAATATTTTTTAAAATTATTATAAAAGGATTTTTTTTAGCAAAAAAAGATATGAATTATCAAGCCTTATATCGAAAACATAGACCTAAAAATTTGAAAAATATAGTCGGACAAAATATAATTATACAAGTTTTAAAAAATGCTATTAAATATCAAAAAATTCATCATTGTTATTTATTTAGTGGCGATAAGGGGATCGGAAAAACTACTTTAGCTAAAGTTTTTTCTAAAGCTATTAATTGTTCTTGTTTCCTTGCAAAAGAAGATTGTTGCGCAAATAATAATAAAGATGTTTGTAAATCATGCGCCGCCATTGATCAACAAGCTACTTTAGATGTTGTCGAAATTGACGGCGCTTCTTATAGCGGTGTAGATGATATTAGAGAATTAAAAAAACAACTACATTATAAATCTAATTTATTAAAATATAAAATTTATATTATTGATGAAATTCATGTATTATCTTCTAACGCTTTTAACGCTTTATTGCAAATATTAGAAGAACCATCTTCTAATGTAGTAGTTTTTATTTTAATTACTAGTGAATTTAATAAAATTCCTAAAAATATTTTATCTCGCGCTCAACATTTTCGTTTAAATAATATTTCTTACGAAGATATACAAAATAGATTAAAATTAATAGTTTCTATAGAAAATATAAATATATCGGAAGAAGCTTTACAAAAAATCTCTTTTTATTCTAATGGTAGTTTAAGAGATTCTATTAATTTATTAGATCAAGTTCGTTCTTATAAAAATGATATTATCGAAGAAAAAGATATTGTAGAAATATTAAGCATAATTTCTGAAAAAAAAATCGCAAAATTATTTCATCTTTTATTCCAAAATGATGTAAAAATTCTTATTTCTTTTTTACAAGAAATTTTAGAATCTAACATAAATTATGTTCTTTTTTTAAATGATTTTATTAATTTTGCTTTCAAAAAAATAATTAATTGTTATGAAAATCCTGAAGAAAATTTTCATTTTTTAAAAAAATTGAATTTTCAAACCAAAGAAAAATTTTTCCAAAAATTATCAGAATCACAAAATAATTTAAAATCATCCGAACATAAAAAATATTTATTAATTATTTGTTTCATTCAAATTCATGATTTATTAACAACACAAATAAATGTTCCTAAAATAGAAAATTTGAACAAAATTAATAATAATTCGTTAATAAAAACAAAAGATACAAATTTTAAAAAAGAATTATTTCCGAAAAATAATTATAATTATAATAATATAGAAAAAAAAGAAAAAACATTTAAACAAGCTTTTTTAAATGATATTATTAATATTTTGATTTCGCCTAATAATGAAGAAATAAATTTAATTTGTAAAGGATGGAAAAAATTAGAAAATTATCCTATTCCTAAATTAGCTGGTATTGCTAGATTATTATACCAATCGAAAGCATTATTAATAAATTTTAATAAAGAGTTTCTTTTATCATGTGAAAACGAAGAAGATTATAAAATATTATTAAAAAACGATAGTAGAATACAAATTGAACAAATTTTAAATGCTAAAAGAAAATTAATCAATAAATATTTTGTTATTTTAAATAAAGATTGGGAAAAAATAATAAAACCTGTTTATTTAAAATTTTTAGAAACTAAAAATAAGGAAGATTTAAACTTAAATTCTTTTGAAACCGATTTTTATGAAAAAAATTCAACATTAAAATTAAACGAAGGAATTTTTATAGAAAAAGCTAAAGAATTATTTACTAGTGAAAAAGTAAAAATTATTCATGAATAGGATTTTATATATGAAAATGTTTGATAAATTAAAAAAAATTCAAGAAAACATAGATAAAGAACAAAAAAAATTAGAATTAAGAGAATTTACTTCAAAAGTAGGCGATATCGTTATCATTATGCAAGGAACAAAACAAGTAATTGATGTTTCTATCAATAATTCAGATTTAATTAATAATTTAGATTTAATTCAAGAAAGTATTTTATTATCTTTCAATGATGTTTTAAAGCAAGTAGAAAAAGCTTCTCAAGATTTACTTATAAAAGCTGCGAAAGATTATGATTTTTAATTTTTATAAAATAAATAAAAAAATAATTTTTAAAAGAGGTTATTAATTTTGGCAAAAAATAATAAAAAAATTGATTCATCAAGTCCTATGATTGATATTTCTTATCAAATTTTATCTCAAAACAAAGAACCCATGCATATCCAACAAATAATAGAAGAAGTTTTCAAAATTAAAAAACTAGATATAAATAATAAAGACATTTGCGTTCAATTATATTTAGACATTGTTTCTAGTGGTTGTTTTGTTTTTTGTGGAGATGATCTATGGAATATTAAAGCGAATAATTTGCATTTTTGGGATAAAGATGTTTTTGTCAACCCAAATGAACAAAAAATAGAAATTCCAAAAAATTTAGAAAAAGAAATTTTAGATTTTAATGAATTTGATTTAAAACCAAAATCAAATGAAGAAAATAACGAAAACGAAGAAGAAAAATTAAACGATATACCTTTAGATAGTTTAGATATAAATGACGAAAAAGAAGAAGTAGAAATTGATGATATCGAAAAAAATAAAAACAACGAAGAAGAAGATGAATATATAAATGATTATGAAGAATATTTTTATAAATAATAATTTAAAATTATTAAATTTTTTATTTACTTAATTAAACAAATTATATTTAAATTAAAAAATTTAATAATGGAGAATTTATTATGTTTTTAGGTTTTTATAATTACGCTGTTTATTTAACTTATTTAAACGCATCATTTAGTTTATTAGGAATGTTTTGCCTTGTTTATCAAAAATTTGATCCTGAATCTATAAAATTAGCTTCTATTTGTATATTATTATCTGGTATTTGTGATATGTTCGATGGAAAAATAAGTAATTTACAAAAAAAACGTTCTATACGAGAAAAAAAATATGGCATTCAAATAGATTCTTTAGCAGATGTTATTAGTTTTGGTATTTTACCTATTTTTATAGGATATGGATTATTCTATAATATAAAAAAAATAAATCATAATTTCTTATACTTATTTATCTTTATAAGTATTTGTTATATTTTAACTGTTTTAACTAGATTAGCTTATTTCAATGTTCTTGCTGAAGAAAATTCTGACGATAAAAAACCAAAAACAAATTTAAATTTTTTTGTAGGTGTCCCAGTCACTTTATCTTCTGTTATTTTTCCTTGTTTAATTTTATTTCAAAATATAATATTGACAAAAACAAATTATGACACAAATAAAATTTCGAAAATATTTTTCGCAACATATTTATTTATTATGTGCCTATTGTCTTTTTTATTTATTTTTGCAAAAATTAAATTTCCGAAAATTAAAAATATTATTTTTTTAATATTTACATGTTTATTATTTTTTGTAATAATATTAAATTTAATCATATTTAAAAAAACATAAGAAAGAGGGATTAGTTTCTTTATAAAAAACATAATTATGAAACCACATTTTTTATATTATAATTTGCATAAAAGTTTTTGGAAAAGAATATTTTTAAGAATTTGTGTTTCTAAAATGATTACTTATTTAACAGGTTTTTATGTAAAA
Source organism: 'Prunus avium' virescence phytoplasma (assembly GCF_050916135.1). Lineage (NCBI taxonomy): Bacteria > Bacillati > Mycoplasmatota > Mollicutes > Acholeplasmatales > Acholeplasmataceae > Candidatus Phytoplasma > 'Prunus avium' virescence phytoplasma. The sequence goes on from NZ_CP069156.1 coordinate 617,356, forward strand.
TCTTTTGTTTCAAAAATACATATTAAAAAAGCAGTTACAAGAAATAACATAGATTTAAATTTATTTCGAAAAACAACATTTTCTTCTTATAATGATTTTTTTACACGTCAATATAAAAATATAACTTTTTGTAAAGAAACTTCTTTTTTTATAAGCCCTGGCGAAGGAAAAATAACTATTCTTCCAATTAATAAAGATAGTATTTATTCTATTAAACAAGTTAATTATCATTTAAGCGATCTTTTAAAAAATAACACTTTGCCTTCTTTATTTATGGATGGTCATTTCATAATTTTAAGATTAAGACCTATCGATTATCATCGTTATATTTTCATTGATGAAGGTATTCAAAAAAAAGAAAATTTTAAAAAAATTAAAGGTAAATTTCATACTGTACATCCTATTGCTTTTAAATATTTTAATGTTTTTTGCGAAAATACCAGAGAATATAATATTTTAGAAACGAAAAATTTTGGCACAATAATTCAAATTGAAATCGGAGCTTTATTAGTGGGGAGAATTCATAATCATCCTATTACTAATTTTAATAAGGGGCAAGAAAAGGGTTTTTTTTCTTTTGGTGGTTCCACTATTGTTTTATTAGTCCAAAAAAACAAAGTAATTTTCGATCCAATTATTATGGAAAATAGTCGTAACAAAATAGAAACAAAAATAAATTTAGGAGAAAAAATAGGTTTTAAAATAAATATTTAATTAATACTTTTTTAAATTTTTATTTTAAAATTTTTCAAGAAAGAAATTAAAAATGGATAACAAAAAAAAAGAACAAAAATTTATTTTTATTACTGGAGGAGTAGTTTCTGGCTTAGGAAAAGGTATTATTGGTGCTGCTGTAGGTCAAATTTTAAAAAAACGCGGATTAAAAATTTTTATGAAAAAAATCGATCCTTATATCAATATTGATTCTGGTACTATGAATCCTATTCAACACGGAGAAGTTTTTGTAACTAATGATGGGGCTGAAACAGATTTAGATTTGGGCCATTATGAAAGATTTTTAGATGAAGATTTATCAAGAGAATCTAATGTGACTACAGGACAAGTTTATCAACATGTAATCAATAAAGAAAGACAAGGAGAATATTTAGGACAAACTATCCAAGTTATTCCTCATATTACTAATGAAATCAAAAAAAGAATTTTAGAAATAAAAAACACTACTAATGATTATGATATTATTATTGTCGAAATCGGCGGTACAGTAGGTGATATCGAATCCTTGCCTTTTTTAGAGTCTATTAGACAAATTCGTTATGACATAGGGTTTCATAATACTCTTTATATTCATAACACTTTAATTCCTTATTTAAAAACCTCTAAAGAAACAAAAACTAAACCTACTCAACACAGTATTAAAGAATTAAGATCTTTAGGCATTCAACCTCAAATTTTAATTTTGAGAAGTGAACAAACTATTTCCGAAGAAATAAAGAAAAAAATTTCTATTTTATGTGATGTAAGAGAAAATGCTATTTTCGAGAATATTGACGTAGATATTTTATATAAAATTATTATTAATTTAAATAAACAAAAAATAGATGATTTTATTTTAGATCATTTTCAAATAACAAACTTAAAACAATCAGATATATCTTCATGGACAAATTTAATTCATAAAATTGAAAATTTAAAAAATAAAATTACTATCGGTTTAGTAGGTAAGTATATTTCAGTACATGACTCTTATTTATCTATAATAGAGGCTTTAAAACACGCCTCTTACTATAATAATACTCAGATCGAAATTAAATGGATTGATGCAGAAAATGTCAATGATAAAAATATAGTTTCTTTATTAAGTGATTGCCATGGTATTTTAATTCCAGGAGGTTTTGGATCAAGAGCTTGCCAAGGGAAAATACAAGCTATTCAGTACGCTCGTATAAATAATATTCCTATTTTTGGTATTTGTTTAGGAATGCAATTAATGGTTATTGAATATGCTAGAAATGTTTTCAAATTAGAAAAAGCTAATTCTACAGAAATCGATATTAACACTTCGCTTCCTGTGATAACTCAAAAAATAAAAGGCCCTTTATTAGGAGGAACTTTAAGATTAGGTTCATACCCTTGTTGTTTAAAGAAAAATACTAAAAGTTATGAAATTTTTCAAAAAGAAATCATTCATGAAAGACATAGACATCGTTATGAGATGAATATGAAGTATATTTCGCTTTTTGAGAAAGATGATAATTTTATTATTTCAGGAATGAATAATGAAGAAAAATTACCTGAAATTATAGAATTAAAAAAACATATTTGGTTTATAGGAGTTCAATTTCATTCTGAATTTTTATCAAGACCTTTTAAACCGCATCCTTTATTTAAAGATTTTATAAGAGCATCTTTACAATTTTATTCAAATATAAAATAAAAAAAACATTCAAAATATTTAATTTTGAATGTTTTTTTTATTTTTAAATAACATTAATTAATATTATTTGTTAATAACTGCAATTGCTGCTTTTAAGTAAGTATCTAAGGCTGTAACTGCTGTTTGTAATTTAGTTGTGTCCTCTGGTGTAATAGCTGTTGTTTTTGCTTTTAACGCTGCAAGTTGATTTTTAACTTCATTTATTTGGTCAAAACCAATTTTTTTAGTACCTTCATTTGCATCGTCTAGTTTTTTATTAACTTTGTTTACTTTATCTGTTATAAATTTTTCTAATACGTCATGTTTTTCAGCCGCTGTTTTAGTGCCATTTAAGTCGTTTGTTAAATCTTTTACATTTGTCTCAGTAATTTTTGGACCGAATGGCCAAACTTCTTTATACCAACAAAGTAATAAAATAGATAATAATAAAACAATTGAACCAGTAACTGAACCAACAACTATTTTGCCTTTTTTAGTTTTTAAAAAACTTTCTTTTTGTTGCATTTTCTTCTTTCCTCTCATTAAAATTATGATTTATACAGTATCCAAAATGTAGATACACTTTTATTAAATCTGTTCTTAGATTCAATACAAATATTATAACATATTTTATTATATTTATTATAATTTAAATTATTTAATTTTATTAAAAATTTTATAAAGAATTTGATCTGCTTTATCGTTATTTTCTATTTTTAAATTATTTTCATTACTTAAAATTCTCTCTATATAATAAATTGATTTTTTTTGATTTGCGCAAGCTATATTTATAGATCTTTTTATATCTTTGTCAGAATATTTTTTTTCTAAATACCAATTTTTAATAATTTCTAGCTCATATGCAGCTAAATTTTCGCCTTTTAATTTTTCTATTTGTTCTATAGTTTCGGTTATATATTTATTTTGTTTTTTAATTTGAACATTTTTATCTTTTTCTAAATAAAGTTGTTCTAATTTAGAAAAAGTATTATCTAAATTAAAAACTTCTATTAATTTATCATTTTTTGTCTCTTGTGATAAGCAAAAAAAATCTTTTTGAATTAATTCTTCTAAAATATTTTCTACTTCATTTTTAGACAAATTAATTTTTTTGGCTAAAAATACAGAAGAAAAATGTTTATGTTCATAACAATCAAATAAACAAATTAAAACCATCGTTTCTTGAAATGTTAAATTCATTTTATGATATTCACGAATTAAAATTTTTTCAATATTTAAATAACCTTCTTCATAAAGCATTTTAAACATTCGGTATATTCCTTTCTTTTTCTATTTTCAGTAAAGCTTCTTGGGCCGCTTTTTGTTCAGAAGCTTTTTTAGTTTTTCCTAAACCTCGTCCTAAAAATTTATTTTCCAAATATACTTCCGTTATAAATTCTTTTTCATGGGCTAAACCTTTTTCAGAAATAATTTTATAATGAATATTTTGTTTATTAGTTTGAATTAATTCTTGTAATTTAGTTTTAAAATCTATAATATTGATAATTTTTTTTAAATAAGGTAAGATAATATATTGAAAAGTTTTTTCTGCTTGATCGTATCCTAAATCTAAATAAATAGCTCCAAATAAAGCTTCGAAAGCGTCTGCTATAATAGAATAATTATTATCATATCTTTTCTTTTCGCCTTTACCTAACAAAATATAATTCTTTAATTCTATTTCTTTAGCGTAAATTAATAAAGAATCGATACAAACAGCTTGCGCTCTTTTTTTGGTCATAATACCTTCATTATCTTTATTTTTTTTATATAAATAACTGGCCATTAAAAAATTAATAACAGCGTCTCCTAAAAATTCTAATCTTTCGTTATTATTTTTTCTAAAATGATGTTCATTAGCGTAAGAACTATGTGTTAAAGCGTTTATATATATCTTAATATTTTTAGGTTTAATATTTAATCTTCTAAATAATTTTTTTAAATGCATAATTACTCTTTTTTATATTAATTTTTTTGTAATTTTAGTTAAAAAATTTTTTTCAATTAAAATTTTAGCTTGCAAAATTGCTTTGCAAAAAGCATAATCATTAGAATCGCCATGCGCTTTAATTACAATTTTATTTAAACCTAACAAGATCGCTCCACCTATTTCTTTAGAATCTATTTTTTGTTTTATGTTTTTTAATTTTTTAGAAAATAACATTTTACTCATAATTTTTTTGAACCAATTTTCAGTCATAACTTCTTTAATAGATTGAAATAAATTTTTAAAAGCTCCTTCATAACTTTTTAAAATCATATTAGATGTAAAAGCATCGCTTAATAAAACATCTGCTTCAGTATTAAAAACATTTTTAGATTCTTCATTTCCTTTAAAAATTATTTGATCATCTTTTTCTAATAAATCATAAAGCTTTCTTTCGAAATCTCTTCCTTTATTTTTTTCAATCCCTATATTTAATAATTTTACTATAGGTTGATCAATTTCTAAAAATTCTTTAGCTACTAATGAAGCATAAACAGCAAATTTTGCTAAATTTTCTGGTTCAATTTCGATATTCGCTCCTGCATCTATTAAAATTTTTGTTTTATTATCGAAAGTTTTAAAAAAAGGGGCTAAAGCTATTCTGGAAACTGCCTTCATAGTTCTGATTATTAAAAAACTTGATAAAACTAAAGCCTGAGTAGGCCCTGCTGAAACAACTCCATCTACTTCGTTTTCTTTAGCTGCTTTTAAAGCTAAAAACATAGAATGGTTAGGACAATCTCTAAATTCTTCTCTTATATTTTTTATATCCATTTGAAGAAAAAAAGGAGTATGAATAACATTTATCCGATCTTTTACCGTTTTATAAACTGAAGAGGGAATTTTATTTTCTATTATGCAATTTATTTTTTCTTGATCGCCATACAAACAAATATATAAATTTGTTTCTTGAGATAAAGCCATTACAATTCCTTGAACCACTGTCTCAGGAGCTAAATCTCCGCCCATAGCATCTATTGCTAATTTAATCATGTTTATTAATATACCTTTTATTATTTAATTTGATAAATATTCAAAATCTTTTTTAATTTGATTTAAAATCATATAATCTTTTGTTATATTTAAAAATTGAAATTTAAAAAAACCGCTTTGTTCTTTTCCTAAAAAATCTCCTGGGCCTCTCGTACAAAGATCAAAATCACTTAATTTAGCGACATTATTTTCTTTTTCTAATATTTTTAAACGTTCGTTATCTTTGGTAGAAACTAAAAAACAATAATTTTGTTTATTATTTCTCCCAACTCTTCCTCTTAATTGATGTAACTGACTTAGACCAAAATATTCCGCTCCTAAAATGATAATAGTTGTAACGTTTTCGATATCAATTCCTACTTCAATAATAGAAGTAGATAACAAAATACCTTGTTTATTTTTAATAAAATTTTGAATATTTTCTTCTTGTTGTTCTGTTGTTTGTTTGCTATGCAAAATATAAAGATGCTCTATTTTTTGTTTCTCTAAAAAAACAGTCATATTTTCAATATTAAAATTTTTTTTATTATCTTTTATAGCGGGAACTGTAATATAACTTTGCTCATTACGCAACTGATTTTGTTTTAACAAAGGTATAATCATTTCAAAAGAACATTTTTTAGTAATAATATTATGTTTATTATGAGGTTTTTCAATTAATAAAGAAATATTTAATAAACCAGAATAAATAAGGGCTAAAGTCTTAGGAATAGGCGTTGCTGTAAGATATAAAATATCTGATGTTAAACCTTGAGCAATAGTTTTATTTTTGAGATCTGTTCCAAATTTATGAGTTTCATCGATCACAATCAAACCTAATTGAAAAAAATCTATATTAGCTAATAAATGGGTCCCAAAAATCATTTTATATTTATTTTGTTTAATTTGTTCTTGGTCAAATTTCTTAGTTTTACTTTTAGAAGTTATAATAATAGATTCTATTTCAGGAAACAGTTTTTTAAAATTTAAATAATGTTGTTTGGCTAAAATTTCTGTAGGAGCCATCATTAACACTTGTTTATTTAAATTAATTATTCCTAAAGCGGCTATAAAAACTGTAATTGTTTTTCCAGAACCAACATCCCCTTGAATTAATCTTTGAGTAGGATAATCTTTTTTAAAATCAGAATAAATTTCATTAACTATTTTTTTTTGATTCAAAGTTAATTGAAAAGGAATTGTCTTAATCATTTGCTTTACATAACTTATATTACACTTAATAGGAGTTTTATAAGGTAATTGTTCTTTTTTTCGAAACCATTTTTTAATTATAATAAAAGCTTCTTCGTATTTAAATCTTTGAATCGCTTTATACAACATTTGTTTATTGTCAGGAAGATGAAGATTTCGGAAAGCCTCTTTCCTATTGATTAAATTATATTTTGTTACAATTCTTATATCTAAATTTTCTTTAATTTGCAATTTAGAAGATTGAAAAATTTTTTGTATTAATTTTTGCAAAGACTCATCAGAAATATCTTTTAAATTATAAATAGGTTTCACTTTGTTTTCTATATTAGCTTCTAAAGTAGCAAAAGAAGCTATAATTGTATTATATCTATTATAATAAGTACCTTTAATAAATATTTTTTTATTATATTCTAAAATTTTAAAAAAAAAATTATTAAAAATAATTACTTTGAATTCTGTATTTTGACTTGTTAATATATGAAACATTTTAGCATTTTTTTTAAAAAAATTTCTTACAAAGACAGGTCCTTTTATTATAATTCCGTATAAATTAACTTTTGTTTTATCTGTTATTTTATTTAATTCAGTTAAAGCAAAATCTTGATATTTTTTAGGCTTTTTGAAAATAAGTTCTTTTACATTTTTGATATTATTCTTTAATAATTGAGAATATAAATCAGAATTTTCAAAAATTTGTTCTAAATCAGATGTCATTTATTCACCTCGGTTCATTAATTATATTTTTGAATTTTAAAATAAATTATGGCATTTAATTATAGAAATTATATTATTAAAAAAGTAATATTAATTTTATTAAAAAATTTGACAAATGTTACAAAAATTAATATTACTTTTTTAAATAAAAAAATTATTTCTTTTTTGAAATATTATGTTTCTTAATAAATTATAACATATTTACGATTTTTCTTTTTCTCCTTTTTATGAAATTGTTATTATTTTTTTACAGAAATCCTTACAAAAAATAAAAAAAACTTATAAAACCTAGTTTTAAAAGACAGGTTTTATAAGTGCGAATTAATTTAAATTTCTTTTTGCGACAATATTAAGTTTTAAATTACCAAAATCTCTTTTATAAAATTAAATTTTTTTTCGAAAAAACATTTTACAACCAAAAACGATTAAAACAAATTTTAACCAATAAAAATTTTCTGAAATCATCGCAAAGAAATCTTTTGAATCTGTCTTCTCACTTATTTTATAATTCAAAACAAAAGATTTTATTTTATCGTGTATTTGTTTTTCTTTAATATTTTCTTTTTTTAATTCATCCTTAGCGATAACAAAAGCTGCTTCTTTAATTAAGTCTATTTCTTGATTAGATATTTTTTGATTCAATACATTATCTATTAATATATATCTATTTATATTATCAGATATTTTTTTCTTTAAATTATTTTCTAAATGTTTAATATTCTTTTCAATTTCTTCGTTAAGAAACTTAATTATTTTTTCTAATTCTAAATCATTATAAAATAATTCTTTTTTGGTTTTTTCTTCTAATAAATTTATTATTTTATCTTTTTCTAAATTACAATTAATATTTAATTGTTTTAATATAGTTTGCCAATATCGATCAAAAAGTTCTTTATTAACTTGATTTTCTGTCTTATAAATTTGATTTTGGATATCTTTTAAGGAATATTTGTTTTGTATTACAAAATAATTATAAACATCTTGATTTATTTGTTTTTTAATTTGATCTATTTCTAAATAGTTAAATACTTTTGTATTAAAAGTTATCGCATTTATTAAATTTAAAATTTTATCGCGTAAATTATTTTCTTTATTTTGTATTAATTTACCTTTAATATTAGACAAAACTTCATTTTTGATTCCTTTTAAAAATAAAAAATTATTTTGTTGAAATACTTTGTTTATTTGTTTTGTAATATCTCTTTTTAATTCAAAAGAATCTTCTAAAATAATTAGTTCATTTTGTTGAGTAATTTCATCATAAATATTATCAGTTAATTTTTCTTTAATTTCTTCAATATACTGTAATATTATTTTTTCAAATTCTATTTCATTATTTTCCGTTACTTGAGACATTTCTAATAATTTAGTTTTTAAATTGTCATCTGATGTTAAAAAATGGAATTCGTTTGTATATTTTCGCATTAAACCTTCTATTTGCATTTTATTATGTTTAATTTTGTCAATATTCCAAATAAAATAAATTTGCTTCGCTTTTGCTTCAATTGCTACATTTAAAATTGATTCTAAATTAGAAGTTTTTTTCATTTCTTGTATTTCTTTGCTTTCGGTTCCTTCTTTGAAATAAAACCCTAATAATTCGTCAGGAAAAGGATTATCCGAAGAATAAAAATTTTTTATTCTTTTTAAATTATCGGAATCGACTTCAAATTCTACTGTTTTTCCTTGAGAATTTTTATTATAAACTAATTTTTGATGTAACATATAATCTGTTTGAATTAATTGAAAATATTTTTTTTCTTCATCATTAAAAGAACTATCAATAAAAAGATGTTTTATCGGGGTATTTTTATATTCTTGAATTGTATATAATTGTTCTAAGGAAGGTTTTATATGATCATGTTCTTCCCAATTAATAACATTTTGTTTATTTGTGAACCTATCCATTACCAATTGCAAATCTATTGGTAAAATATTCAAATGTTTATGTTCATAAAACGCAACATTTATTGATTGTTCAAACAATTCTATCATCTTCCTAGGTGTTCTTAATTCGTCTAACCCTGAATTAATTATTTGTTTTGATATTTTATCTAAATATTGATAAGCTCTTATATCTAAATTATATTTTTTAGAAATTTGTTTTAAAAAAATATTTATATTTTTTTCATTCCAAAAATCAATTTCTATTAATTTATTAAATCTACTTAAAATAGAATTATCAATATCATCTTTAAAATTAGTTGTTGCTATAACAAAAACTGGTTTGTTTTTATCTGTATAAGTACCATCTATTTGAGATAAAAAAGAAATAACAACGTTTCCATGATCAGAATTTAAACCGTCACTGTGACGTTTTTTAAATACCGCTTCGCATTCATCTATTAAAATAATACTCGGTGAGTGTTTTCTAGCTTCATCAAAAATATTTTTAACCAATCTTGGAGATTCGCCGACATATGTTTTAGAAAAATCAGAAGATGTTATAGAAAAAAAAGGTAATCTTGATTCTTTAGCAAAAGCTTTAGCTAAATAAGTTTTCCCCGTACCAGGAGGGCCATATAATAAAATACCTTTAGGGGGCTCGTTATTACCCTTCGTTTTATATTCTGACGTCTCGCCAGTTAATTGAGTTAAACTTTCTTTTAATTGTTTTTTAGCTTCTTCATTGCCTATAACTTCTTTAAAAGTCGGAAAGTTATCTGTTTTTTTCAAAAACATTTTGACATTTTCTGATTCATCTTTTTTTTTAATTTCTTGTTCCTGTCTCATTTTTTGAAAAAAATCCAAAGTTTCTCTATTCATTGTATTCATATGAGACATAGCTTCTATAAGTAAATAATTAAACATATTATTATTTTGTAAAGATACTTCTATTTTTTGTTTATATTTATCTAATTGTGATTTTAAATTTTCTAAAGAATTTATATGATGTCTGATATCTTGTTTTAATTGATTTTTTTCCTTTTGATTTAAAATTTGATTTTGTTTAATTTGTTCTTCTTGCATTTCTAAATTTGCTTGCAAATAATTAATTTTTTTATTAGATCTCTCGATAAATTCTTCTTTTTGAGACATTTGTTCTTGTAAATTTTTTATTTGTTTTTTAATTTGATTAATTTTTTCGCTTAAAAATCTCTGTTCTTCTTGAGATAAAAATTTATTTTTTATTAATTCTTGAACTTTTAAATTTACATCTTGTTCTAAATTTGCTATTTTTTGAGACAAATTTTCTATACTAGATTCTTTTTGTTTAATATTTTTTTCTAAAATGGAAATTTGTTTTTGCTTATTATCAATAATATCTGTTTGCTCTTCAACTGTTTTTTTTAATTTATCAATATTTTCATAAGCAATATCTAAATCATTTTCCAGTTTATCTAAAGATTTTGTTTGTGTTTTTATATAATTTTTTAATTCGTTTTTTTCTTCCTCGTTTAAATTTTTAATAAAAATAATCTCATCTTTTTGTTCTTGCAATTGATTTCGCAAAATATTAATTTCTTCTTGTGTTTGAATTAAAAAATTTTCTTTAGAATATAATTGGTTTTTCAAATCTAAAATTAATTTTTCTTTTTCATCAATTTGATTTTGTAATTTTTGTTTTTCTTGAGTCGTTAAAAATTTATTTTCTTCAAGTTGTTCTTTTTTATTTTTAATTTCTTGTTCAACTTTTATAATTCGATCGTTCAAAGAATTGATAATATTTTCTTTTATTTTCATATTTTGTTCTAAATTTGCAATTTTATTTTGTTTTTTTTCAATAATATTTTTTTGTTCCTCGATGGTTTGCCTTAATTCAGTTATTGTGTTTTGAGCAATATCTAAATTCTTTTTTATTTCTATTAATTGTTGTTTGTTCTCTTCTATATCATCTTTTAATTCTTGTTTTTCCAATGCATTTAAATTTTTCATTTCAATGATTTCGTTATTTTTTTCTTCTAATTGTTGAAGAAGATTTGTAATTTGTTCTTTATTGCTTTCTAAAATGAACTTATGAGAAATTAATTTTTCTCTTAATGCATTAATATCTTTTGTAAGTGATGAAATTTCTGTATTCAATATTTTTTGTTGGCTTTCAGATAATAAATTATTTGTTTTTATTTTATCTTGTAAATTTTTAGTTATTTTGTTAATTTCTTCATTTAAATACAAAATTTGTTTCTTATTATCTGCAACGCTTATCTCCAGCATTTTAATCTTTTCATTTTTATTTTGAATTATTTTTTGTTGTTCTTCTTTGGTTTCAGCTAATCTATCAATACTTCTTTGAGATGATTCCAATTTATCTTTCAAAACGTTTAATTTTTCGATTTGATTTTTTAAATCTTTTTGAAATTCTAATTTTTCTGCCTCTTGTAATATTTTATCGTCGGCAATTTTTTGATTATTTTTTTTTAATTCAAAAATTAAAAATTGAATCTCTTGTTCTTTAGATTTAATTAATTCTTCTTGTTTTTGAGATTCTTTTTTTATTTGTTCAATTTTAATTTGTGCCCCCATAGATTCTGTTTTTTCTTTTAACCATTTTTTATTATTTATTTCTATTAAGGATTTTTGTTGATTTAGTTCATTTTCCAAAGTCAAAACTTTACTATTTTGCTCTTCGATATTTTGTGTTAAAATATCTATTTTTTTATTTTTATTTAATATATCTATTTCTTGTTTTTTGAATAAATCAATATATGTATTTATTTTCGTTTGCAAAAAAGAAATTTGCGCCTCTATTTGTTGAATATTTTTTTGTTTATTCAAATTTGCTTTTTTTTCAGCTTCTAAAATCATAATTTCTTCAAAAGTATCTACTAAAAATTGAATGTCTTTTTTAGATAAAAATTCAATATTTTTAGGAGACCACATGCTCCACGAATAACCTTTATTTCCCTGAAAATTTTGTTTTTTATAATCTAGATATATTCTATAATTATCGAAATCTATTTTATTACCTAGAAACACAAAGACATATTCATTTTTATCGAAAACAGTTTGTGCAATTGTATTTTCAAATTTATCTATTATATTATATTTTTCTAATAAACTAATTCGTTCTTCAATAGTCGTTTTCGTTTCACCCATATAATAAGGTTTATCAAATTCTTCTAATATTTTAGTTAAAACTTTTTTTAATAAATTATTATTTTTTAATTTAGGATAAATTTGTTGTAATTTTAAAATAACTTTATAATTTTGATATCCTTCTATTTGAATATCATTTAAATTAGAATTAAGCGCTTTTATAACAGGTTTTATATTTAAAAAAATTAACATTATCAATATTAATAAATTAATATTTAATAATATTTTACATTTTGTCTTCATTTTAGAAAACTTTCTAATCCAAATTACTTTATTAAAATAATTTATTTGATAAATATTAAACACTTTGATAAGAAAAAATTTTATTTAAGCATTTTAACTTATTTTATTTTATTAAATTGAAATTTTATTTTAATTTTTCAATTATTAATTCTCTTTTGTATAAAAAAATTTTTTCTATTTATTTTTATTCAATAAATAGAAAAAATTTTTTTATTTTATATCCGATATTTCTTTTAATATAATTTCAGTAATATCTTTAATTGATTTAGGACTTTCATCTACTTTAATTTCTGTTAATTTATTATTTTTTTGGTAATATTCAATTAAAGGAAAAGTTTCTTTTTTATAAACTAATAAACGTTTTTTAAAAGTATTTAAATTATCGTCTTTTCTTTGAATTAAATAAGTATTGTCATTATCGCAAAAACCATATTTTTCAGGAGATTTATTTTCTTTATGATAAATTTCTCCGCATTGAGGGCAAACAATTCTTCCCATAATTCTTTTTTCTAATAACTTCTCACTAACATTAAAATAAAAAACTTTATTTAAAAAAATTTGTTTATTAGCTAATTCTTCAGTTAAAAAACTAGCTTGTTCCAAATTACGAGGATAACCATCTAAAATAAATCCTTTATTAATATTTTCGTTAGTTAAATATTTACTTATCATAGAATTAGTTATTTTATCAGGGACCAATAAACCTTTATTAATATAAGATTTAACTATCTTACCTAAATCCGTTTTGTTTCTTAAATTTTCTCTAAAAATATCTCCTATCGAAATATGAGGGATATTTAAATGTTTCGATAAAATTAAAGATTGAGTACCTTTGCCAGACGCCGGAGGGCCTATTAAAATTATATTCATGTATTCACCCTTATTATATAATTAAATAATAGAATTATGAAAATTAAAAAATAATTTTTTTACAATTTATTCCGATTTAATTATTAGTAAAAATAAAATTCTTAAAACTGAAAAAATTTTTAAAAAATTATATTTCGATAATATAATTATATTTTATAAATATTTTATTTAATAAAATATTCGAAAATAAAAAAAATAATACTTAATACTTTAACATATAAAACGTTATAATTTTCAATAAAAATTTTAAATATTTATTAAATTTCATAAATATTATGGATTGAAAATTGTTTTATTATTTCGTTAAACATAAATTATTATTATATATCTTTTTAATTTGATGTATCATTTACAACCCACTATTAACCGAATATAAAAAATATGAGTGTTTTAATCCAATAATGATTTTATCCTGTATTTTTATAAATATATACAATAATTTTATCAAATTTTTGATTATTTAAAATGAAAATATAACAAAAAACTATTTGCGATCCAAAATAATACTCAAAGGATAAGGATTTTTCCTAAATAATTTATTTATGTGATATTTTATCGTTAACATATTTATAAATAATGGATATAAATAAGATAATAAAAAATAAAATATTAAATTGATTACGAAATGTATTTTCAACTTTTCTAATAAAAAAGTATCAGCATCATTATTAAAATAAGCAAAATAACAAATGACCAAAGTTAAATGCACTCCTAAACTTTGAAAAAATGACAATTTAAAAGAAAATATCCTAAATATTTTTTTGATATCTTTTTTAAAAGCACCTAAGGATTGTAAAATACCAATTTCTTTTTTCTTAAATTCCATTCTGTTTTTTATAATATAATTCAATTGAAACAAAGAATTTAAAAACAAAATTAAATAAAAAACAAAAAATAAAAAATAATGGGCCATCGTAAGCTCATCACGCAAATCACGAAAATTTTTATCAATAAAAAGATTAAAAAATAATATCGTCGATATAATTAATAAACATCCAGGAAAACCTATAGACATAATGGCTCTAAAATATAATTTTTTACTATTTTTGAAAGTATTTTTTGTAAAAGAAATTGCTGATGAAAATGTAAGATAAGATTCGGAAGAAACATTATCAAGTGAATTAGAAAAATCTTTTACATCAGAAGAGAATATTTTTATTGGTGTTTTTTCAAAATTAGCTTTTTCTTCTAAAATATCTTTATTTTTTAATAATTCTAACATTTCTTCTTTAGTATAATATTTTTTATCATTATCAACAATAGGTTCTACATTTAATTTTTTTGAAATATCTTTAATAATAGAACCATTTTTTAATTCTATCAAACGATCTCCGTATTTAAGAGCATTTTCTTTGTCATGAGTATTTACGATAACTAACTTGTCTTTAGATATTTCTTTGAATAAATCAAAAACTTGCTGTCCCGTTTGTTCATCTAAATTAGAAGTAGGTTCGTCAACCAAAATCATTTTAGAATTTTTCAGTAAAGCGCGTACGATACCTACTCTTTGTTTCTGACCTCCAGAAAGTTGATTAATTTTCCTGAATTTCAAATTATTTATTTCTAATTTTTGTAATATTTGTTCTATTTTGTCAGTATCAATATTTTTATTTTGTAGCTCACATGTTATTTTAATATTATCATAAACAGTTAATTCTTCTAAAAGATTAAATTCTTGAAAAATAAAACTGACAAAATTATTCCTATAAGAATTTAATTTTTCATTATTAAATTTTTGAGTAATGTTCAAATCATGAACATAAATATCTCCTCGACTAGAACTATCTAATCCGCCTAATAAATATAATAAAGTAGATTTTCCAGAACCAGATGCCCCTGTTATAAAAACCAATCCTTTATCAGGGACATTAAAAGAAATATTTTTTAATATTTGTTCATCTTTAAAAATTTTACATAAATTTTGTATTTTTAACATATTCTCTATTTATTAAACCTTTTGTGATATCTATTTTAAACAATATTTAATTTATTATAAATCTTATTTATATCCTAAAAATTTGTAATTAAAACAAAAAAAATGTTTAATTTTATTGAAAATTTTATTGAAAAAATTAATATAAATCGAAAAATAAAAATTTGTTCAAACATGAATTAAACTTATTTTTTATAATCAAATTGAAATACTTAATTATATTAATTATAACATAAAAAAATTATAAAAAAATATGTAATAAAATATGAAAATATAATAAAAAACTCTTTTTTTAAAAAAATAATAAAAAACATTATTTTATTATTATAAAACAACTAAAAATAAATCTAAAAATTTTGTAATTTTAAACTAAATTAATGCATTTAAAAGTATCAATTTAATTCCAAAGCGCACAAAAATAAATTACAACATATAAAAATCAACTTTTTATAAATTTAATGTATAATATATTTGTTAATTATTGTTTATTAATAGAATTATATAGACTAAAAAACTATCAATTGATATATTTTTTTATTTCGCTTTTAATAATGATAGAAAGGAAATATTTATGTTAATTAAACCTTTAAAAGATTATGTCGTTATAAAAAATAAAGAAGAAAAAAAGAACACAAATTCAATTATTTTAAAATTACAAAATCAAAAACAAGAAAATAATTGTACAGGCATTGTGGTAAGTTGTGGTCCTGAAGCATCCAAAGAAATTCAGCCGAATTATGAAGTGGTTTACGAAAATTATGCTGGAACCAAAATTACAATTGAAAAAGAAGAATATTTAATTCTAAAAACTGATAAAATAATAGCTTTATTAGTTTAAATTAAATAAAAACTAATAATTTTAAAAAATGAAATAAAAATTTAATAGGGGGATTTAATTTAATATATGACAGCTAAATCAATTCTTTTTGGCAAAGAGGCTAGAAAAGAAATTTTAAATGGAGTGGACATTTTAGCAAATACTGTCAAACTTACTTTAGGCCCTAAAGGAAACAATGTTGCTTTAGAAAAAAGCCACGGATTACCTGTTATTGTTAATGATGGCGTTACAATCGCTAAAGAAATAAAATTAACAGAACCTTTTCAAAATATGGGCGCACAATTACTACGTGAGGCTGCTACAAAAACTAACGATAATGCAGGAGACGGAACGACAACAGCAATTGTTTTAGCTCAAAGTATGATTCATAAAGGTTTTCAATTTGTTAATTCTGGCGCTAAATCTGTTCTAGTTAAAAAAGGTATTCTTGTGGCTTCAAAAAAAGTAATAGAACAAATTTTAAAAAAATCTAAACCAATTTCTACACAAGAAGAAATAGCTAATATCGCTACACTTTCTTCAGGCAGCAAAGAAATAGGTGAAATTATAGTTTCTGCAATGAACAAAGTTACTCAAAAGGGAATAATTAGTATAGGCGAATCTAAAGGTTTAGAAACTGAATTAGAAGTTGTCGAAGGAATGCAATATGATAAAGGTTATTTATCAAGTATTTTCGTTAATAAATTGTCCAATATGTCAGTCGAATTAGAAAGAGCATTAATTTTAGTAACTGATCATAAAATTAATAACATTAACGAAATTAATCATTTATTAGAAGAAGTTAAAGCGAAATCTCAACCTTTGTTAATTATAGCTAATTCCTTTGATAACGATGTAATTAATATTTTAGCACTAAATAAATTTCATGGTATTTTAAATATAGCTGCTACTGAAGCGCCTGATTTCGGAGATAATCAAAAAGAATTATTAAAAGATATCGCTATTTTAACTAAAGCTAATTTTATTTCTAAAGATTTAGATATGCAATTACAAAATATCAAAATCGAAGATTTAGGACAAATTAAAAAAGCAATTATCAAACAAGATAATACAATATTAATGGGTACAGATAAAAGCTCAGATTTAACCAAAAGAATTGAAGAAATAGAAAATCATATTCAAAATACAAATAATGAACATGAATTAAAAAATTTAAAATCTCGTTTAGCTAAATTATCTGGCGGAGTAGCTGTTATTAAAGTAGGGGCAGCTACAGAAATAGAACTAAAAGAACGAAAATTAAGACTTGAAGACGCTTTAAATGCTGCTCAAGCAGCTGTTACCGAAGGTATTTTAGTTGGCGGTGGAAAAACTTTAGTAGAAATTTATAAAGTTTTAAAAGAAACTTTAAAAGATTCTAATTCTGACATTCAAAAAGGAATAAACGTTGTTTTAGATAGTTTATTAACTCCGACTTATCAAATTTCCGAAAATGCAGGTTTTAATGGAAATTCAGTTGTTATAGAACAATTAAAACAAAAAGAAAATTTTGGATTCAATGCTGAAACAGGAGAATATGTTGATTTATTGAAAGAAGGAATCGTTGATCCTACTAAAGTGACAAAACAAGCTATTTTAAATTCTGCATCTATCGCTTCTATGTTTGTCACTACTGAAGCGGCTGTTACTTCTATTAAAGAAAAAAAAGATTTTTCTCCGATTCCAGATAATAATCTTTTTTAAAAAAATAATCATTTTATAAAATCAAATTAATAAAAAAATAGTTTTCTTATTTATAAAGAAAACTATTTTTTTATTATGACACAAATAATAAAAAATGTTATAATTGCTAATAATATACGATTTATTTTAATTTATTAATTTTTTTGTTTTATTTTAATTTGTTTTGAATATATTAAAAGAAAGTAAGTTTTGAAGTATTAATTATATGAAATTAATTTTGAAATATATTTTTAAATATAAAAAGCTTCTTTTATTAAATATTTTCTCTTTTTTATTAATAATTATCGGAGAATTATTAATTCCCTATGTCATAGGTGAATATATTGTAAATCCTAAACTTAAAACACAATTTATAAATGTTTTTTTATTTTTATGCATAATAGTTTTGATGGTTATTGTAGGCAATTTCGTTATAACTTTTTGTATTTCTAAAATTGCATCTTTGGTTTTTAAAGATTTAAGCACAGATTTATTCAAAAAAACACAAACTTTTTCTTTTATAGATATGCAAAAATTAGGAGTTTCCGCTATTGTAAGCAGAATTACCTATAATGTTTATCAAATAATGAATTTTGTAATTGCTTTTTATAAAACGGTTGTTTCTATGCCTATTATGTTAGTTTCTTGTTTTGTCATAATTTACAAGATTCATCCTTCGTTATCTTATGGTATATTAGCTATAATGTTTTGTTTTATCTTTATTTTAATTTTTATTATTGCGAAAAATTATTCTTTATCAATTGAACAACACAATCTTTTAGAAGAAATGAATTATAAAATTAGATCTGGCATTACAGGAGTGAAAATAATTCGAACTTTAAATCAAGAAGAAAATGAAGAAAAAAAATTCGGAAAAATAAATATATCTTTTAGAGATTCAATTATTAAATTATTTAATTCTATTCTTTCAATCGAACCTTTATTTTATTTCTTATTAAACCTGTCTATTATTATCACTATTAAACTTGCTTCTGATTTAATTCTAGAAGGAGCAATAGATATTGGCAAATTATATATTTGTATAACTTATAATGTTCATATTTTATCTTCTATTTTGAGTTTTTTATTATTATTTATGATGCTTCCGAAAACTTTAGTGGCTTTAGCTAAAATTCAATATTTATTTAATATTAAACCTTCTATTAATAGAAACACAATAAATTCAGAATTTTTAGAAAATATTCAAACATTAGAATTTAAAAATGTTTGTTATCGACACCCTGATAATTCTAAATTAATCTTAGAAAATATTAATTTTAAGTTGAAAAAATCAGAAATAATTGCTTTCGTAGGAAAAACAGGATCAGGAAAAACTACTTTAATGAATTTGATTCCTCGTTTGATCGATCCTACTCAAGGAATTATAGAAATTAATGGGATAGATATTCAAAATTATGATTTTAAAAATTTAAGAGATAAAATTGGTTTTGTTTCTCAAAAAAATATTTTATTTAAAGGAACTATTTTTAGTAATTTATTATTTGGCAAAGAAAATGCGGATATCGAAGAAATGTTGGAAAAATCTAAAATAAGCCAATCATATCAATTTATCCAAAATAAAACTCATAAATTAGAAGAACCTGTAAGCGAATTAGGAGCAAATTTCTCTGGCGGTCAAAAACAAAGACTTTCTATCACAAGAGCTTTATTAAAACAACCAGATATTTATATTTTTGATGATTCCTTTTCTGCTTTAGATTATGAAACTGATTTAGCTATTAGACAATCTTTTTTAGCTCAAAAAAAGAAAGATTCTATAGTAATAATAGTGGCGCAAAGGTTAACGTCTATTTTGAATGCTGATCAAATTATTGTTTTAGATAATGGAAAAATAGTAAGCATCGGAACACATAAAGAATTGATGAACAAATGCCCTGTTTATCAAAAAATCGCTTTTTCTCAAAAAATTGAAGAGGTCTTGTAAAATGCAAAAGATGTATAAATATTTACGTCCTTTTAAAAAAAAAATAATAATTAGTATTATTTTAATTTTTTTAATTGCTGTAATTCAATGTTACATTCCTTTATTTGAAGGAGAAAAAATTTTAAACTTTATTAATAATAAAAACAATCATAAAGATCAAAACGCTTATAAAAAACATATATTGTTTTTTTTAAGCATAAATGTCGTTTTATATTTATTATGCGCAATAAGCAAATTTATTTATAACAAATTTTTGATCAATTCCATCCATAAAGGAATTAAAAATATGCGCCAAGATATTTATAAAAAAATTAATAGATTACCTATTAAATTTTTCGATCAAAATACTGTTGGCGATGTTATGAATAAAATGACTAATAATGTCGATATCATTTCGAATGGATTACAACAAACTTTTGCTTCTATTATTTGTGCGTTTTTTAATATAGCTATTTTATTAGTTTGTATGTTGTTAGTTAATTGGCGTTTAGGTTTTGTTATTTCTTTAATGATTCCTTTTTCACTTATTGTGATCTTTATTATTAACAGAAAATCTCGTCATATTTTTATTCAAAGATTCGATAAAACATCTGAATATAATGGTTTTTTACAAGAAAAATTTAACGGTCATAAAGAAATTATTTTATATAATCAACAAAAAAACATTATTAAAGAATTTAAAGATATTAACCAAGATTTATCTAAAATGATTTTTAAATCCAATTTTTTTTCTAGTTTAGCCATTCCTATTATTAATTCTTTTACATATATTATATTAACTATTGTTATTGTTATGGGGTATTACTTAATGCTTCCTATTGATGATAAAGGTTTTTTATTTACTTTAGGTTTTTGCACAATTCAATTAGGGATGTTCGAAGCTTTTATTCAATATGTTTGGCGTTTAGGAAATCCTATTAATGATTTAAGTCAAATTTTTGTCGTTATTCAATCAACTAAAGCTGCTATCCAAAAAGTTTTTGACTTTTTATATGAAACCGAAGAAAAAGAAGATGAACCTAATTGTATTACTTTAGATAAAGTAGAAGGTTTTGTTTCTTTTTCAAATGTTTCGTTTGGTTATTATAAAGATTCGCCTGTTCTTAAAAATATTAATTTAGATGTTTATAAAAATCAAACAGTAGCTGTTGTTGGTTCTACTGGTTCAGGAAAAACAACTTTAATCAATTTATTAACTAGATTTTATGACATTGATGAAGGTTCTATAACAATTGATGGAGTAGATATTAGACAATTACAAAAAAAATATTTAAGAAAAATTTTAGGATTAGTTTTACAAGATGTTTGGCTTTTTAAAGGTACTATTTTAGAAAATATTCAATATGGTAACGAAAGCAAAACAAAAGAAGAAATTATAGAAGTAGCAAAACAAACTCAAATTCATGATTTTATCATGGCCAAAGAAGAAGGTTATCAAACCATCATTAACGAAGAATCAGATAATTTATCACAAGGCGAAAAACAGTTAATTACGATAACTAGAACTTTATTAAATAACCCTTCTATTTTAATTTTAGATGAAGCTACTTCGGCTATTGATACTCAAATGGAAATGATTTGTCAAAAGTCTATTCAAAAATTATGCGAAAACAAAACATCTTTTATAATTGCGCATCGTTTATCTACAATTATAAATGCTGATATTATCGTAGTATTAAAAAATGGTGTTATCATTGAAAAAGGTAAACATAATGAATTACTTGAATTAAAAGGATTCTATTATAACCTTTATCATAGTCAATTTAAAAAATAATAATAAAAAATATACATTATCTTTTTTAAATAAAATATTAAAATAAAAAAAGACTATCTCTGAAAGATGGTCTTTTTTTATTTTATAAAATATTATTTTTTTATTATTTAAAATTTACTTTTGAAATTGTAACAATTTGAAAAAATAATTTGTACTATTAATAATTACTTTTGACGGTAATTTTAAAAAACATTTATTTTAGATCAATCCCAATATTTATTTTAAAAAATTATTTTTTTTTTTTTTTAAAGAGCGTTTTATTTATTTTAGATTGTTTTTAAACTAATAAATCTATCTCTTCTTTATTAATAGTTTCTTTTTCTAATAATAAATTAACTATTTTATCTAATAAAGATTTATTTTCTTTAATCACTTTTTGACATTCTTGATAACATTGATCTATTATTTTTTTAATTTCTGTATCAATCGCTTTTTTATCAGAAAAATCAGAATCTTGAGAAACACCTAAATCACTCATTCCATATTTAGTCACCATTAAACTAGCTATTTTAGTAGCTTGTTTAAAATCCTCACAAGCTCCATTAGAAACATCGTCAAAAACTAATTCTTCAGCTACTCTACCGCCTAAATAAGAAATAATATTCGCTAACATTTTTTTTTTAGAAGAAAGAAAGTTTCTTTTTCAGGTAACATTAAATATAACCACCAGCGAACCTCTTGGGATAATCGTAATCTTTTGAACTTTTGAGCGTGTTCTAATTTAAACCAAAACGGCGTGTCCAGCTTCATGGTAAGCCACCATTTTTCTTTCTTCTTTGTATATTTAATTGAATTTTGGCTGGACCCATTAAAAACGCGATCAACGCATCAATCGCTTCTTCTAAATCTTCCATAGTAATCATTTCTTTTTGATTTCTTACTGTTAAAATAGAAGCTTCATTTAAAACTGCTTCTAATTGAGCGCCACTCATACCTGGAGTTTGTTTCGCTAATTGATTAAAATTAATATCAGGAGAAATATTTTTATTACGAACATGAACTTTTAAAATAGCTTCTCTAGCTTTAACATCAGGCAAACCAACTAAAACTTTACGATCGAATCTTCCTGGTCTTAATAAAGCTGAATCTAACATATCCGCTCTATTAGTAGCTCCAACAACAATAATTCCTTTTGATTTAGTAAAACCATCCATTTCAGTTAAAAGTTGGTTAATAATACTACCATCATCATTTTTGATATCGCCTCTTTGTCTTCCGATAGTATCTATTTCATCAATAAACACCACACAAGGAGCGTTGTTAATAGCTTCTTTAAATAAACTTTTAACTCTAGAAGCTCCAACGCCAAAATATTGATCTTTAAATTCAGAACCAGCTACAGCGTAAAAAGGAACATTAGCTTCTCCAGCTAAAGCTTTCGCTAATAAGGTTTTACCTGTTCCTGGCGGCCCTTCTAATAAAACACCTTTAGGTATTTTAGCTCCTACAGAAGTATACTTTTGAGGTCTTTTTAAAAAATCAATTAATTCCTTCATTTCTTCTTTTTCTTCTTCGTTGCCGGCAACATCTTCGAAAGTAAAGTAAGATTTTTGTTTGGAAGATATAGAGGGTTAGAATTTAATTTACCTTTTTCGCGATTGATAGCAAGAATAATGTAAATAGAAAATATCAAACTAGAGAACAACTGAATTTGATTAAAACAAAATGCTAAAATATCTAAAAACCAACTGAAAGGTCTAATATCTAACCATTGATAAAATACTTTATGTCTAGGTATTAATTCAAAACTAATCTCATCTTTAGTATTTTTAATAATATCTGAACAAAATGTTTCTCCCTGTTTAGTTTTCAATTCTATTTTATAAATTTGTCTTATTTGATAAAATGGTTTATCTTGAAGAAACATTGTTTTATATTTGCTATATTTTATGCTTTCGCTAATATAGCTACGTGATATTTTAGAAATCATTTCCGTTTCAGAAATTTGTTTTCCTTCTGGTTGAAATTTTCCGAATGGAGCAAAATTTAAAATTATTAACAAAATAATAATAATAAATAATTTTAATATATTTTTTATTGAATTCGAAAACATTATTTGCCTCTCTTTGTTTTTAAAAAAAATTATTTTATTTAAATTAATTTAAAGAATCATACGATTGATTTTTAAATCCAAAAATTGAATAATATTTATTAAATTCAGTTTCTACATTTTTTAAAAAATTGACTTGTTTCGGTTGATATAATGGTATCATAAATAAATTTTGATAAACTTTTTTTTCTAATTCCGGTATTTGTTTGTTTTGTTCTGAACTTAATTTATATGTTCTTCTTGTGCTACTATTGTCTTGTATTCGTTTTTTCTCTTCTTCAGATATAAAACATTCTGGGTTACGTCCTGCTACTTTAATATTAATATCTGAACTTGAAAAATCATTTAGTTTATATTCTATCTTAATTTTATGATTACCATCATTAGATATTTTTTCTATTTGTTCTTTTAATTGTCCGATAATTTTTTCATTTGTAATTACGCCATCTCTAGTTGCTAAAAATAATATAATATCACCCTGTGAATTTGTTTCTGTGATATATTTGTGAAAAAACATTTTTGCTAATTCTTGGTCATAACCTAAATTATTTTTTAAATTAATAATTTTTTGTTCTATATTTTCTGTATTTATGTGTAAATCTAATAAATCTTTTCGGAAACATTCCAAAATATTGTTTTGATGTTTTTCGGTTTTGTTATAAGGGAAAATAGAAGTGTTTTTATCACAATATGTATCGTTCATATAATCCAATGTAGGATGTAAAAAAACATTAGTAATGGATTTTTTATCAATCCCATAAAATAAAGCTTTTTTTAAATTTATATTTTTTACTCTTTCACCTTCTAAATTAATAGTTAAAGAATATTCTTCAGGTGCGCAAAATAAATCTTTTTGAAATTTATTAAAAAAATTATCATCTAATTCAGCTCCATGTTCTACTACGTATAAACTAAGTTCGCCTTTTTCAAATAGTTCTTTTTCTCTAATTGCGTTTCCACTATTGTGTTCTATCAGTATTTTAATTGTTTCATAATCTGAATGCGAATTAAATGGTTCAAAATGTTCTGGATTTCTTTCGAAAATCCATTTTGAATCGTTATAACCAGTTTTAACTTTAAATGGGCCATAAGAAACTAAAGGATGATCCAAACTTGTACCATATTTTATTTCTTCTCTATTTCCTTCATTAACACAAGATCTTTCGAAACTGTTTTTTTCTAATAAAACAATGTAATTCAAAATTTAATAACTTCATATAAACTTTTATTATTTTGTAAAATCAATTCAAATTTATAATTTTCATTGGGGAAAATTTTTAATTCCTCGAAACCTATAATTTCTTTAAAATCTCCAAATTTGGAATTATAAGTATCAAAAGTATATTTTATTGTATTGGAGTTTATTGGTATTTGGTTTTCAAATTTTGCATTTTCTCGTAATTTAAAAATAAATTTTTTATCTTTTTTGTGAAAAGATTTGTTCCATCCTCCATGGGTACCTATACATTCTGTAAAATCATTAGGTTTTTCGATTTGTTCGACTAAACCAAATTTTAATTTTCTTGGAAGTTCATATGGTTTTTGATGAATAATTTCCTTTTTTTGTTCTTCATTATAATTATTTAATTCGTTTTCATCTACAATTTCTTTAAAAAAAGGACTTCTTAAGCAATTTGATGATAAAAATTCTTGTGTATCAGTATAACATGAATAAGAGCCCATGTCTAAATTAGGGAATAACTGACCTATTTCATTTGGAACAGAATAAATAAAATTAGATGAATTTCTTTCGTTAATTACTTCTTCATTTTTTGTTTTATTTTTATTAGTATCTTTTTGTGTATAATCAAATATTTTTTTTGCAAATAATATCATGATAAACGAAATAATTAATATAAACGAAATAATTAATATTTTTTTATG
This sequence comes from 'Prunus avium' virescence phytoplasma, assembly GCF_050916135.1. Lineage (NCBI taxonomy): Bacteria > Bacillati > Mycoplasmatota > Mollicutes > Acholeplasmatales > Acholeplasmataceae > Candidatus Phytoplasma > 'Prunus avium' virescence phytoplasma. Next base: position 642,851 of record NZ_CP069156.1, read on the forward strand.
TTTTTGATAATAATCTCTTAAATCCATTTTTTTCATAAATTAAAATCCTTACTTTTTTTATAGTTTTACATATTATAAATTGTAAATTTTATATATTATATGTAAATTAAACATATTATAAATTAAAAAAAAAACAAGTCATAATATTTCAATAATGTTTTTAATTGAAATTAACTTATTTTTAATTATTTATTAATCATTAAATTGCCTTTTGTAATTTCATTTTGATAATTATTTGACCAAATTTATTTTTTATCTTTGTAAATTTATTGTATATTTTTGATTTTTAGTTATTAAATATTGTTTTATTATAAATTTAAATATAATAATATTTAAATTTATAATAAAACAATATAGAGAAAAAACCCAATCATTAAATGACTGGGTTTTATTATATTAAAAGGATTTTTTCTTTTAATAAGAATCAAAATTATAAAAATCAGTTAATTTTTTAATAATTCTGATTATTTTTAGGGTTTTGATTTCATTATGAAAATCTTTATTATAGTTGAAATAATTTTGTAATTCTTTTTCATCAAAATTACTGCTAAAAAAAATTGGCAAGTTATGTTCATAACGATAATATAAAAGAGGTAAAAAATATCATCTCTAAAAAAAATATTCATGTTTTCGGAACCAAAATCATCTAAAATTAAACAAGGAATGTTTTTTAAATAATTAAATTTATTTTCTAAAATATCACTATTATTCCAAGTATTTTTAAATTGTCTTGTTAGATCAGGCATAAAAATAAATAATACAGGAATATTTTTTTTAATTAAATTTTTAGCTAAACTTTTAAGAAGAAAAGTTTTTCCTGTACCAAATTTTCCGTGAAAATAACATCCTTTTTTTATATTAGAAAAATTTTTAATTATATTTTTTATTTGCATCAAAGCTTTTTCTTTAGTCGAAGAATTTTGTGTTTCAAAATTTTTTAATTCAATGTTATCTAAATTTAAATTTTGATGAAATAAAATATTTTTTTGGTATAGATTATTTTCTAAATTAATTTGTTTAGATTTGGAAGTTTCTTTGTAAATAATGGAAATATAAGGTTTTGTTTTTAAAATCATTTGATAACCAAAACAATTTTTTGATCTTTGTTTTTTAAATAGTTATAAACTGCAATAATATCTTCATCATTTATTTTTAGATTTTTAGTTTCGTCATGTTGTTGAACGAATTCTTTAATTTTTTGAAAATCTAATTTTTCGAAAGGACACATGATATTTAAACACCTTTAATCATCCAAACCTAATTCTTTTTCTACTTCATCTAACCATTTAGGACGATTGTGTTTATAGGTTTGTGTATTTTGAAATTTATTATCTTCCATTAAAAAATCATAGGCTGTTTCTGTCGAAATAATTCCTTTTTTAGACCATGAATTTAAAATAGTTTTAAAATAATTAAAAGTAGGAATAAAGTTTTTATTTGTATTTTTTTTTATTTTTAAAACATACATAAGTAAAGCGTTAATAACGCCAATATCTGTATTTGTTTGTTCTATTAATTTGAAAGCTATATCAATTAAATCAGAATAAATATGAGCACTTGTAGCAAAATTTTTTATGATTCTATTTGGCTCTGTGTTTTTTAAGTAAAGAATCATTTCATTTTCTTCATTTATATTAGGGACATTAGTTAATGTTATTTTTTTGAAATATTTTCTAGTTAAAATTATTTTTAAATTATTTAAATCTATATTTTCATTATTTTTATTGATAAAAGTTTCTTTATATAAAGATGCCATTTCTTCAGGTTTTAGTCCATAAACAAAACTTAATTTTGTAATATATTCAATACTTTTCCATTCTAATAAAAAAGGTTTTTTGAAACGTTGTGGTAATTTTTCGATAAAAATTTCATAATTAAAATATTTTTGTAATGAAGAGGAGGATTTGTTATTTTTAAAATGTTGAAAATTATTTATTGTTTTGGGTAGATGTATTTTTTGAAAACGATAAATGTCTGAAAAATTTTTACTTATATTTTCGTAATTTTCTAATATTTTTTGTTCTTCGTTGTTATCAAAAAAATTATGTAATTGTGAATAAAGTTCTTCTCCTATTTCGCTTAATAAATATTGATTTAAAATCGGATCTTGAAAAAAATTAATATAGTTTAAAGGAGATTTTAACAAATAAAGTTTTCTTTTGTTTTATTTTCGAAAGTTTGTAATAAATTAATTACTTCAAGTTTTTCTTTATATTTGATAAAAGTATCTTCATCAATATTTAATAAATCAAATAAAAATTGGTGATTATAATTAAATTGTGATTTATGATTTTGGTTTAAAAAATAAAAAGTATTGTAAAGACTTAAAGCTCCTAAACCTATCAAAGGTTGATAAAGTAAATGTAAAATTTTTTGTTCTTCATTATTCAAAATATAATTATTTTTGATATTAAATTTTTGTAATGTAAACAAAAAATCACCTCTTTTGATTTATATAGTTGTTAATTATGTTTTTGACATTGAGAACAAAAATAAGAACTTCTTCCTCCTATTTTTATTTTGTGAATTTTATTTTTGCATAGAGAACAATTTTCTTTGTCTTTTTTATAAACTAAGAGTTGGTGTTGATAAGAACCTTTCACTCCCAAAGCCTCAAAACTACTAATAGAAGTGCCGCCATAAGAAATTGCATTTTTTAATATTTTTTTTGCTTTTGAGATAATGATTTCTATTTGTTGTAAAGTTAAAGAATCTGTTTTTGTTTCAGGATGAATTTTAGCCAAAAATAAAATTTCACTAGCATAAATATTACCAATTCCTGATATTACTCTTTGATCTAATAAAATTTTTTTAATTACTGTTTTCTTTTTGTTAATTTTGTTAAAAAGAGTTAAAGCTTTTATTGAAAACGGATCTTGGGCTAATTGATTTAATCCGCTTTCTTCTAAATATGTTTCTTTTTTGTATAAATGAAAACGTCCAAATTTTCTAAAATCATAATATCGGAAAATTTTATGATTATTTAAAAATATTCGAAAATTTTCATATTTGTGGATTGTCTTACATTCTTCTAAAGCGTGAATATATATTTTGCCTTCCATCCGAAAATGTCCTACTAAAACCCAATCAGAGCTTAAAAAAAATAATAAAAATTTACCTTTTCTTTCGATATCTACAAAAGTTTTTTGTTCGAGATTGTTCAAATTATGAATACTTTGTAATGAAGGTTGGTGAAAAACTTCTATTTTGTCTATTCGAGAACCAATTATTTTTTTTCTTAAATTACGAATTGTAATTTCTACTTCTGGTAATTCTGGCATTTTTTTCACTTATCTTCATTAATTTGTTATAATATTAAATTTTTTTAATAAAAAAAGAAAACCATCTATAAATGAGATAGTTTACAATATGAATTAAAAATTAAAGCAGAAAACTAAAGATTTTTTATTTTTCTGCCGCTTGTCGAAATTTATAAACTGTTAAAATATATTTATTTTCAGAATATTCTTCCATTTCTAATTTACTTTTAACAATTTGAATGATTTGTTCTGGTTGTAAAAAAAATTCTGGATTATCTTCGTCAATATGATCAAATTTAATTATTACTTCTAGCAAACAATAATCTTTATTTTCGAAATTAAATTGAAAATTTTCACAAAACCATTCTCTTTTTTTATTTTTATTTTTTTGTGGAATATATCTATTCTTAATTTCGATATTAAAATTATTTAATAAAATAGGTTTTTTTAATTTATATATATTTCCTTAAAATTCATGATAAAAAATATAAACTCTTTTCATTTTATTTTTCTAAAACATAAATTAATATATTAATATTATATAAAAATATGTAAATTATTGTAAATATAAAATAAAAGTAATTTTTATATTGTTAAAATAATAGGAATTATAATTGGTTTTCTTAAAGTTAAGTCATAAATTTTAGGAGTTATAAAATCCACAATAATCTTTTTTAATTGATTTTTATTGATTTTGTCATTTTTATATAAATAATCTTCTATTATTTTTTTAATTTCGAAAGAGAATTTTTTCATTAATTCTTTGTTGCTTTTCATGTAAATAAAACCACGTGAAAAAATCATTGGGAAATTTAATATTTTTTTATATTTTAAATTAATACTTGTGATAATAGAAAATAACCCTTCTTCGCTTAAAATTTTTCTTTCTTTTAATACGCAATTACTAAGGTCATCTGTTCCTGATTCATCAATGAAAATATTATTTGCTGCTATTTTACTATCTAATTTTTGAACAGATTGTTCATTGATACCAACTACATCTCCGTTATCTAAAATAAAAATATTTTCAGATTTAATACCGCAATCGATAGCTAATTTTTTATGAGCCATTAACATTATATGTGATCCGTGTACAGGAATAAAAAATTTAGGTTTAACTAAATTTAATATTAATTTTAAGTCGTTTTGACTCGCGTGCCCTGAAGCATGAGTATTAACAACGTCTCCGTGAATAACAACATCTACATCCATTTTGAAAAGCAAATCTAAAACTTTATTTATGCTATCTTGATTACCAGGGATTGGAGAAGAAGAGAAAATAACCGTATCTTTTTTAAATAATTTAATTTGTCTATGAATACCATGCGCCATTCTGCTAAGAGCGGCCAGCGGTTCTCCTTGCGATCCAGTACAAATTAAGGTAATATTGTGATATTTTTCTATATTATTTCCATTTACAATTGTGTCTTTTGGAATATTGAGATAACCGTTTTTGATTCCGTTTTCGACAGCTTTTTCCATACTACGTCCGAAAATAGCTATTTTTCTTTTTGTTAAAATACTAGCTTCAATAATTTGTTTGATGCGGTAAAAATTAGAAGCAAAAGTAACGATTATAATTCTTCCTTTAATTTTATAAAATAGTTGATCGATGGTTTTTCTTATTTCGTTTTCTGAAGGAATACTTTCTTTATTTTGTGCATTTGTAGAATCAGACAAAAGACATAAAATATTTTTTTTATTTAATTCCGCGAGTTTATCGTATTCCGCTAAAGGACCAACAGGTGTATTATCGATTTTAAAATCTCCTGTATAAAAAATAATTCTATCTTTATTGTTGAATACTATACCAAAAGTATCAGGGATAGAGTGATTCATTCTTATGAAAGAAATTTCTGTATTTCCGAATTTAAATTTAGAATCATTATTGTATTTTGTCATGATTCTTATATATTTATGTAATTTATGTTCGATTAATTTTGATTCAATTAAATTGAATGCTATACCAGAAACAAATATATTATTAATTTTAATTTTTTTTAATAAAAAAGGAATACCACCAATATGATCTTCGTGGCCATGCGTAACAAAAAGACCAACAATTCTATGTTCGTTTTGTAATAAATATTCATAATTAGGAATAACATAATTAATACCTAAAAAAGAATCTCCAAAAAAAGAAATACCTGAATCAATGATAAATATTTTTTGTTCGATTTCTAGAATATACATATTTTTTCCGACTTCACCTAGACCTCCTAGAGCGTAAAAAAATATATCAAAATTTTTTAATTCAGGATTTTTATTTAATAAATCCATTTGTTTATTTCCTTTATAAATTTTATTAGTTGTGATTTTAAATTTATGAATTAATAGTTATTAAAATAGGTATGATAATTGGTTTTTTTTGTGTTTTTTAAAAATTAATTTTGATAATTCTTCTTTTAAATAATTTTTAAAATCACTCCATTTGGTTTGTCTATTTTTTGTTAAAAAATCTTCAATTAATTTAGAGAAAACAATTTTTAATTCTGATACTAATGAAGTAATTTTCGTTTTATCTAAAAAACCTTTATTAATTAATTCTATATTATTGCCTACATTTTTTTTAAATTTTAAATCTAAATTACAAGCTATTATAATAACACCATCGTTAGCTAATAATTCACGATCTTTTATAATGCAATCGTTACCTTCTAATACTGGCGTTCCATCAATTAAAAATTCTCCTAATTTGTTAAAGAAATTTTTATTAATATAAGGAGCATTTTTAAAATTATAATTCCAATCATCAGCGTTTTCAAGCATAAAAATTTTATTTTCAGGAAAATCAAAATTTTTAGCAATTTTTTTCATTTGGTATTGGTGACGATATTCTCCTGCAATTGGCAAAAGATATTTAGGTTTCAATAAATGTAAAATTAATTTGAAATTTTCTTCATAATTATAAGAAGCTGTTAATAAATCTTTTACTAATAAGTCAACGACAAAACCATGACGAGCTAAAGCATCTAGAGTTTTAGTTTGAATTTTATCAATTCCAGTTATTTCAATCGATAATAACAAAATTTTATCTTTAGGGTGTAATATCATTAATCGATCTGTTTGTTTACACATTCTTTGTAAGCGATAAAGAGGTTCAAAACGTTTTCCAACTATAATTACTACTAAATTTTTATGTTTTAAATAATCTTGCATGCCTTTTAAATTTACTAAATAACCGTTAGGAATTTTTAAGTATCTTTTTTGAATAGCGATATCTACAATTTTTTCATTTTTTCTACCTAATAAAGCTATTTTTAAATTAAATTCTACTGCGATATCGATAATTAATTGAATTTTTAGTAAATCTGGAATTAAAAAAGAAATAATAATATTATTTTGTATACTTGCAAAATAACTACTTAGAGCATATTCTAAAGCTTCGCTTTTGTGTTTTTTTGCAATATTAAAAGCTCCTTGAGAAGCGATCATTAATGCTAGAACTTTTTTAGAATTTAATTTAGATAAAGCTAAAAAATTAGTTTGAAAATTTTGATTTTTAGATTGTAAAAAGTGCATTTCACTAATATATACTAGATAACCTTCAGATGTTTCAAAAGATAAACCTAAAGTTTCTGGTAAAAAATGAGCCAATCCGAAAAAATTTACTTTTGTATCTATGAAATCAATTTCAGAATTTTCATTTACTGTTTTAAAATCTAATTTAGATATATCTAAATTTTTATGATTTTCTAAATTAGATTTCAGAATATTTATAACAAAATCAGAAGCATAAATAGGAGCTTGTAAATACTCCATTAAATAAGGAAGAGAACCAGAATGAGTTTCGAAAGCAGAAGTTATAAAAATACCTTTAATTTTTTTTTTTATTTTTTTCTAAAGCAGTATACTCAGGAATTATAGAATCTATTCCGCGCATAGACATATTAGGATATTTTAATCCTGAGTCTAAAACAAAATAAGAGGAACTGATTCTTAATAAATATAAATTTTTCCATTTTCGCCTATTCCTCCTAAGACTGATAAACCAATTTCTTGCATATGCGATAAAACTCCTAATAAAAAATTTTTATAATATAAAATATTATTAGTTTGTTATTAATAAAAAACTGACAATATTTTTAAAAATATAGAGAAAGTAAAATAATAAAAATGCTTAAATATCCTTTTCAAAAAAAACACATAAATAAATCTAATTTAGGTATGAATTTAGAACGAGATATTAATTTAACTAATCTATTTTATCAAGATAAAAAAATTGCTTTAATTTATAAAAATGCAATACCGATTCAAGTTGTTAAAGTTGATTATTCTTCTAGGCAAAGAGCTAAAATTATTGAAGCTTATTATCATTCAAAATCTTTACCTGATTATCAAGGTATTTATCGCGGCAGATATTTATGTTTTGATGTTAAAGAAACTAATAATAAAACTAGTTTTTCTTTATCTAATATACCTCCACATCAAATACAAAAATTACAACTTATAGAACAATTTCATGGCATCGCTTTTTTTATTATTAATTTTAAAGCTAAAAATAAATATTTTTATCTTCCGATTAATTTTTTAAATGATTATATGCAAAATTCTAAAATGAAAAGTATTAATTATAAAATTTTTGAAGAAAATTTATATCAAATTCCCGTATCTTATTCGCCTAGGCTTAATTATTTGAAAATAGTAGATAATTTCATATAATAATTTACAAATTAATAAAATTTTTAGATTAAAATAAAAAAATTTCATTTTCTTTAACAAATTTTTTTATAAAAAAGATACAAATACTAATAATTAAATTAGTTATTATAATTGAAAAAAAGAAATATAAAAAAATAACTATATTACCCCCGTCATCATGATCATGGAAAATATGTTTTAAAATATGATTAGAATTTGTCTTGGGGTAAAATATAAAACTAAATATAGCATAAGAAATAATTTGAATAACTGTAATCAATAACAAACTATTTACTATATCTTTATTTTTACATAAATTATTAGAATGACTTGACCGAAACAAACCTGTCAAAGAACAAGCAATATAAGGAATTATAAATAAAAATAATAAAATACTTATTATTAGTGTTTTATCATGATTTATTTCTTTTAATAAATTATGTCCATGAAAAATATGCGAACTTTCTAAAATAATATGTATAAGAACAAATAGCAAATTAGATAAAATACTATATTTAAAACCAAAAAAAAACCCTATTAATAAAAGTGGTAATAATTCTAATTTTATTAAAGAGTTTTGACAATTAGCACCAAAAATTGGTTTAGTTAATATAAACTCCATAATTAAAGACATGGATATAAGAAAGGAAATTATAATTATTTTTCTTAATGAAATTTTATTCATTTTTTGAATTATTTTCTTTCTAAAATGTATAAAGTACGGATTAATATTTTGATTACAGTTTAAAAAATTCAAACTTATACTATTTTTTTATGTTATTTTTTTCTAAAAAATTAAAATAATTTCATAAATTTTTTTAAAAAAATTCTATTTTATAAGATGAATTATATTTTTCAATTTCTTAAATATTATAACAAATATATCGGTAAATATAAAATAAATTCGTTAATTTATTTATTTTTTACGAATAATGAATTAAATTTTAAAAGTTTTTATTTTTGAATTTATTTGTGAATATAATAATTTATTATTCGTTTTATCTCTCATTACCATAGGTAATCAAACAGTTTTTATTTATTAGAGTTCAACTTAAAAGTTAAACTCTATTTTTTTTAGCTAAAGTAAGTAGTTATTTATATATGGTATTAACATATAGTTAATAAACAACAATTTAACTAATCGCCAATTTTAAAACAAAATTAGTAATAACAAGGAACTAAAAAAAGAGCAAGCACGGAATAAAACGTTCTTTTTTAAATTGATATGTTTTATTTTGTTTAATTTCTAAATATTTTTCTAATAAATTGTTTTCTTTTAAAATATAAATATCCTTTAGGACAACTTGTTTTTTCATTTGTATTTAATAACATAAATAAAATGTCTCCTTAATTTAGGTAAAAAAAATAAATTTTAACTTTAAAATCAAAATTCTTAAAAATCCAAATTCTTTAAATTAATTATGGCATTTTTTATTGCATCCTATATTTTAAACATTTTTTCTTTTTATTATTTAAAGAAAAAATTATTTATTATAATTTTTTTTATTATTTTTTATCGTCAAGGATAAATAAAAATAAGATAAGGAAATTATATATGGTGAAATATATTAAAAATTATTTAGAAATAGAAAATGAAATTAATCAATTATTTGAAATTTATTCAAAAGAAAATTATAAAAATAATTTTATTCGTGAAAAAATATTTTATTATTTTATGAATATGTAATTTTAAATATCATTTATAAAATCAAATATTATCCTAGAATTTTAGAAATAAAAGATTTGGTAAACGAAGGGACTTTGGTTATTGATAGTGCATTAATTAATTATATTCATAAAGAATATAAATGTGATTTTGTCACTTTTGCTAAAGGAAAAATTAGGCAAGAAATTGATAAATTAATTCGTTTGAGTTATTCTCCTTCGATTCCTATAAGAATTTATAATGATAATAAGAAAAATAGAAAATTAAATAAAAATATTGAAATTTTATCATCTCAATATATCGAAAAAGAGATTATTATACAAAATGATTATAATCCCTATTTTCCTAAAATTTTAGATCCTCATCAAATATATATAAAAAAACTTAATCATGAAATATTTTTAAATAAAATAAAAAAAATATTAAATTCGTTTGAATATCAAGTGTTGATATATAGTTATGGAATTTCAAAAGAAAATGATTCTTATCAGTATGTTTTAGATGATAAAGAAATATCATCAAAATTAAATATAACAAAAAAACAAATTTATAAATATAGAGAAAAAGCTATTTCTAAAATTAAATTTCATAAATAAAAATATATCAATTTTAATTTTTAATTTAATAAAATTTTTTATTAAATTAAATTTGATTTTTATAAGTAAAAAATAAATATTATGACCTGAGCATGTCTTAAAACTACTTATATTTATTTCAATTTATTAAAAAAATAATTTTAATAAATTGAATTTTTTTTCTTTATTTTTTAATTTTTTTAAATAATTAATTAAAAAAGGGGATAAAAAATGGAGCAAAGAGAAATCAAGAAAAAGAAAGCAGATTTAAAAACTTAAGTGTATTTGGGCAACAGTTAAATTCGATTTTAATGCAAATTGTTGTTGTTTGTTTGGTATTAAATATTTATAAAGAATGGGATTCGGAAAAAATTAAAAAATTTAATATTTCTCTTTTGTTTTTTCTCAAAAATTTTATGGCTTTTCATTTCCAAATAATTTTATTAAATAAATTTTGGAATCGTTTAAATTTTACTAAAAAACACAATGACCTTGTTCCACCAGATATTAGTTTGTTACATGATAGAGCCAAAAATAAAGTATTGACAGATGAAGAATATCAAGATAAATTATTAAATGAGTTAGAACAAGATTATCAAAAAATATTCAAAGAAGACACTAATAAACTTATTTCTGATTTTATTTCGCAAACAATTTTAAATAATTTAAATGAGGTTAATGATAATAAAGATAGAGATATTATATCTAATAATGAAGATTCTGACAACAATAAATCTAATACCAAAGATTTGATCGAAAATCAATCTAATAACGCAAATTCTAATAATAATGAACCCAATGAATAATTTTTTGAAATAAAAAAATATTTTACATTTTTAAAAAAATTTGAAATAAATATTGAAAGAAACTAAATTTATTAGTTTCTTTATTTTTTTATATTTTATTTTTCAAAATTTTATTATTAATTTGAATATGGAAATTCTTATTTAATAAATTTATTTATATATAAGTTTTGTAAATCTAAAGAAAAGGTTTTATATTAATGAAAATAAATCAAAATCAAGTAAATACAAATAAATTAAAAATTTTTATTGTTTTTTTTATTTTAACAATTATATTTTCGGTAATAGCGGTTTCTATTTATTTTAGTCAAAAAAGAAAAGACGAAATTAAATTAGAAAGTAATTTTCCTATTTTCAAGGTAGAACTTTTAGGCGGTAATAATCAAAATAAATATCTTATACCGTTTTCGATTCCTAATTTAAATAAAGATAAATATGAACATTTAATAAATATTGAACATAGTGTTATTTTAAGTTCGCAAAGCATGGAAATTAAAGACCCTTTGTTTTTAAAAATTGAAATATTTTTCGATACTCAAAATACCTTTCAAAATCCAGAAAAATATTTTGATTATCAAATTATTACGACTAAAGATAAAGAAGAAGCTAAAATTTATTCTCCCGAAGCTAAACCTCAGTATTCAGCGATGCATCCAAACGAAACACAAACTATCAAAATTAATACTCAAATTCAACAAAAAGATCTTATTTTGGCTAAAAATCCCAAACTTTTTTTAGTTTATGATTATGAATTAGTAGATAAACAAGGGAAAATAATTACTGGTGGTTCGAATATTGTTTCAAATAAAACATCTAATATTGTGCATAATTAATTTTAAATTTTGTCTGATAATTAAAATGATATTTTTATTTTTTCAAAACAAACGAAATTTTAAGAATTGTTAAAAATTGAAAAAAAGAAGGTTTTGATTATATGTTCGAAGAACAAGATATTAATAATATTAAAACACAAAAAAAAATATTTTTATTTTTTTGTGTTTTTTTATTTATTGTGCTTTTGATTTCTTTTGTATTAATTATTTATGTTTTAATTCACCATCAGGCGATTACTACGAACGAAAATAAAATTGAAAAAATACATAAAAATATTTTAAATTTAGAAAATCAAATACTTCTATAAGTAGTAATTAAAAAAACTCGAACAAGAAATAAAAGAAAAACAAGATAATAAAGATAAATTAATTACTGAAAGTGGATTATCGCAAAAGAGTATTAATAATAAAAATAAAGATATTTTATTTGAAAGTGATAATTTTAAAGTTCAAGATTATAAAAAATTTCCAAATTTACAACAATTAGCAGGTTTGAACGAAGCTAAATCTGTAGCTAAAGGTTTTGTTAATTTTTTTCAAAATAAAAAAGCTTATGAAGATAGAGGTAAAGTAGTTATCCCCACAGGTTTAATGATGTATGGTACGCCAGGATGTGGTAAAACTATTTTTGCGGCTTCAATAGCAAGAGAAACAGAGTTACCTTTTATTGAAGTATCGTGTTCTATTTTCGCTCAAGAATTTGTAGGCAGAGCTCCGAAAATGGTGGCTGAATTATTTGATTTAGCTAGAGAAGTGGCTGTCAAAAACGGTAAAGGAGTTATTATTTTTTTAGATGAATGTGAAAATATTTTTTTAAATATTGATAGTTTAAAACCTGGTTCTGAAATTGCCAATGTTGTTAATGAATTTAAAATCCAATTAGAACCTCGAGAAGAAGATCGTCTAGAACAACCTATTTTTGTTATTGGAGCTACTAACCATATTGATGGTATAGAACCTGCTATTTTATCACGTTTTACTCATCGTATTGAATTGAAACCAGGAGATGAGGCGGAACGCCAAACTCAATTGAATGATATTTTACAACGTAATCAATTTCCTATTACTCAAGAAGCTAAAAAATATTTATTAGAGGTAATTAATAAAGCATTAGATCATTTGCCGCCGCAATATGAAAAAACAATGAATGGTCTTTTAGTAGAAAGTCCTACTCAAAATAATTACAAAAAAGCTTATCGTGTTTTAGAAAGTTTTGTTAAAGAAGCAAGTTTAAAATCTATTGATCGTGAAATTATGGCTACAAGAGAGCAAAAAGAATGTTCTAATCCGAAACACAAGGAACATTTTAAGAATAATATAATTTTTGCTGAAAATAATCAAAAAAAACAAAAAACAGATTCTATTATTTTAGAAAATTGCTGCGAATGTAAAGCGATTAATGTTGAAGATTTGCAAAAAGCTTATCAAATAATAATTGATGATACCGGTCAATCTTTAAAAAAGTAATATCTTAATAAAAATGCAGACATTTCACTTATAAAAATATAATATTGAATATTCTCTTAAGAATGATAAATTTATAAATATGACTTTATATTATGAAAATAAATAAAAAGGAGAATTAACTGATGTTATCACCTTTTAATTTTATGAATATTTTTGGAAATTTAAAAATGTATTTAACATTTTTTATAGTCGGAATAATTATTTTTTTTATCATTTCGTTAATTAATAAATTTCGCGGAAAAAAATCTTCTATGAAAGAAAATTTAATTTATCTTTCGATTATAATAGGTATTTTGTTTTTGATTTGGTTTTTTTTTATTCAAAAAAGAATCTATAACAAAGAATTATGATAAATTAATTCACGAAGTGCATGAAGGTATCGATAAATATGATAATATTTGTAATAAATATCAAGGTTTAGCTTCTAATTGGGAAAAAGAACTCCAAGAAGCTGAAATAGAACTTAAAAGACTTTATGAGCTTCAAGAAATTAATGAAAAAGATAAAGAAAAAATTCAATCCATTATGACTCAAAATGAAGAAAATATTTCAAATATTAAAACACAATTAATTAATATTCATGGCGAAATTTCTATTGAAAAAGGCAAATTAAGAGATTTGGAGAAAGAAAAAGAAAAAATAGAAAAAGAAATTAAAGAAAAAAAAAAGAATTACTAAAAGAAACCAATGAACAAAAAAAAGACAAATTATATAAAGAAATTAATATTTTGAGAGAAAAACATATCAACATAGTAGAAGAAATAACAGATACTAAAATAAAAATTAAAAAATTAGAAACAACAGAAGCATCTTTAATTAAACAGTTAAAAATAGTAGAAGATTTTAAACAACATCTAATCAAATCTATGAATGAATTAAATATAGAATTGAAAAAATTAGCATCTTATATTGTTACGGTAGAAGATAAAAAAAAAGAAATACAAAAGAATATTGATGAAGTGAAAGCTAAATTAGAGCAAATAAAAACAGAGCAAACAGCTTATAAAACTGTTAAATCTATTTTATTGACGTTAAGACAAAATGCTGATAATTGGGAAAAATCTAATGAATTTTCATGGGGGAATATAACAAGAACTTTTTTTAAAGCTTTCGATCGAGTAACTGATGTACTTACTGTTAGAACCAATTTTAATATATTATCTGATGGAAGCTTAAATTTTAAAAAAGATTCTTCTACTCAAATAAATACATCTTCAATAAATTTACCAAAAGACCATCCTATATATATCATGATAGAAAATTTGATCCAAAAAACAGGGGAAGAACCTAAAATGATAAGCACGGAAATATTAAAAATTTATATCGAAGATATCAATAAAGAATTAATGAAATTAGATACAGAATATAAGTTATACGAAGATGAATATAAAAATTATAAATTACAAAATGACAATAATAAAATTATTAAAGAAATTCGTGAATTCAAAGTAAAAACAATGAAAGAAAATAATGAAATAATAGGCGATTATAGTCGATGGATAGAAGAATACGAGATAATAACAAAAGAATTAAATAAAAAACAAGATGAAATGTTAGAAAAAGAAAATCATTTTAATAAGATAGATAATTTAGAAAAACAAAAAGATAAAATTGAAGAAAATATCGAAAATAAAGAAATAGAATATACAGAATTGCAACAACAAAATCCTAATTATGCTAAAATTCAACAAATAATTGTTGATAAAAAAAATAAAAAAATTGGTATACAATCTCCTTTATTTGAAAGAAGAAGAACAGGTAATTAATGTAAAATTATTAACATAATATTGAGAATATAATATTAATAATTGTTTATAAAAAATATATAAAGGGTATAAACAAATGTTTCTTAATAAAACTAAATTTTTTTTTATAATTTTATTATATTTAATTATTATAATTTGTTTTAAATCTATTTGGGCATGGAGTTATTTTCATATTCGTTTTGGCGAAAATATTTCGGAATCAAAAATTAATTCGTCTCAATGTCAAATTAAATTAGCTAATATTGATGAACTAATAGCAGAATGGATAAAAAATGAACCTAATATTCAAATATATGATGTAAATATTCAAGATGTATATAGTGTAAAAATTTTTTTACAAGATTATAGATATATAAATACTCAATTGGATAATCATATACCTGGTTATAATGGTTTTGGTAAATTCAATTTAAATTTTATATCTTTGAAAGACCCTCCTAAAGGATTATTAGGAGTTTATATTGTTCCTAGAGAAAATCCTTTTCAAATTAAATATTCTGAACAACAATATTCAAATACTTTAAAGGATTTATTAGACAACAACACGACCATCAAAGAAGTTTATTGTTTTTGGAATGTCAAAGAAAGAACTTTAAACCCAGATGTGAAAATTATTCATATTGTTCAACATAATGTTGCTGACGATAAAATTGCTGATTATATAAATCAATATTTAGATTCAAGAGGAATTTACAGAGAAAATAGATATATTCGAAAAGGATGTTATAATATGTCTAAACGAACAGGAATTAGTATTCCTTTGCCCAAAGGAAAATTTAATTATACAGATGTAGTTAATATTTATTTTGATGACGGAGAACGTTTTATGTGGCAGGATGACAGAGGAGAAATAGAAACTCTTTTGAATATGCCTAATGGAGCTAAAAATATTTATATTTTCAGTTTAGATAATTTAGATTATAGGCCGCCTAGACCTATGCATATACCAATGCATAAAGATATTAAGCGAGGTCAGAATTTTGGAATTTCTTTTGATTAGATTTGAATCAAATTTAAAAGTTAAACAAATTATTAAAATTATTTATTTAATTTATTAATTTATATTATGTTTTAATATTTTTGAATAATATACTACTTTATAAAATTTATCAAATTATTTTTTAAAATTTTTAAATTTTAAATATTGGAGAGGGGATTTATAATTGAATTTGGCTAATAACCAATGTTTATTATAATAACAAATAAAATTTTTTATTTTTTGTTTTAATGTTGAGAAATTTTCTTGATATAAAGAGGGTGTATTTGTTTTTAAATATCCTTTTAAGGTCCCAAAGTAAGATTCTATCATTGCATTGTCATTCGGAACGGCTTTTCTCGAAAAACTAATAAGAAAACCTTTCTTTTTTAAATAATTTTGAAATTTAACGTTTTGATAAATACTTCCTTGATCCGAATGCATAATACAAGGGGCTTTTAATTTTGGTAATTTTTGAAAAGTTTTTTTGACTAGTTCTAAATTAGGATGTTGACTCATTTCATATGCTAAAATTTGATTATTAAAACCATCCATTATAACTGATAACCAAAATTTTCCGTATTTAGTTGCAAAACAAGTTAAATCAGTATATATTTTTTCTAAAGGTTTTTTTGATTTAAAGTTCAAATTAATTAAATTATAATTTGATTCTATTTTTTTATAAAAATGTTTTTTATGATAGGGTTTTCTATATGTCATTAACCACTTATTTATACGCATGATTTGTAAAACTTTTTTGTTGTTAACTATTTCTTTGTAAGTTTGTAAATAAAGAGTTGTAATTTTGCGGTAACCAAAAGAATATTGATTTTTTTTGCATAATTTGCCTATTCTTTGTGTAATTTTATTATAATCAGTTTCTTTTTTTTCTTTTTGTGGTTTTGTTTTTTTCCAATAATAATAAGAATTTCTATTAATGTTTAATAATTTTAAAATATCTTTAGTTTTAAGATATTTTTTATAGAATTTAATTAAAATAAAAATAAATTCTCTAAAATTAGGTTTTTGATAATTAATTACTAGTTGTAATAATTCAATTTCTTTTTGTTTTATTATTTCTTTTTTTTGAATTTTTGATTTTTTCATATTTAATTTTTTCCTATTTTCGAATAAACTTTTATAAAAAAAGAAAAAAATTATAAAAATAATTTAATGTTTTTCAAATGTTTTTATATAATAAATAAGAATAAATTATTAATTTAAAAATTTATTTTTAATAGGTTTTATTCATATTTTAAAATATATTAAATTTTTTTGGGTATTTTGTTATTTTTGTTTGCATATATATAGTGAAGAAGAATATTTTACTTTATTATATAATCTATTATATTTTATTTTTAGTTTACAAAATTCAAAAAAATATATTTTTTGATGCGATGAATAAGATATATTAAAATTATTTTTTATTATTTGTATTTTATTTTTTTTAATTATTCGGATGCAGTTCGGTAGGTTAAATTAATATAAAATGTAAAAAATAATTTTTTAATGTATAATAATTTATGTATTAGAAAAAATAAAATTTCGAAAATGTGAAAAGAAGAGTTACTTTCCTCTGCCTGATATATCAAATTTTAATTTGTTTTTAGGCCATCAAGCACATGATAATATAATTATAAAAAGATATATTTTTAATAAAAATTTATCTTGATATTTATTATGATTATATTTGATAGTAAGAGAGTACTTTTGATAAGTATTTTTTTTTATAAAATTTATTTTTTTGAAAAAGGAGTTATTTAATATTAAATACAACAAAACTAATAAAAAAGATATAAAACTTAATGTTTTGTATAACGAAAGAATACCGCAAGGAGAATATTTCGTAATTGATGAAAACGGTGATACATTAGGTGTTTTAGAAAAAGATAAAATATTTAAAATATCTGAAGAAAAAGATATAGATGTAGTAATGATTAATCCCAATTCTGATCCTAAAGTTGTTCGTTGATGGATTATTCACAATTTCGTTATAAGCATCAAAAAAAATTAAAAGAAATCAAAAAAAAACAATCTATAGTAGATGTAAAAGAGATTCGTATGAGTCCAACTATTGATGATAATGATTTGAATATTAAAATTAAAAAAGCTTATAATTTTTTAAAACAAGGTGATAAAGTTAAGATTATTATGCGTTTTAAAGGAAGAATGATAACACAAAGTAATTTTTTAGGTAAAGGTATTTTTGATAAAATTATATCTAATTTAAAAGATGTAGGCAGTTGCGATATAGTTCCGAAAATGGTTTCTAATCAAATGTTTACTTTTTTATCACCTAAAAAAGTTAAATAAAAAAATATTGATTATAATATTTCTTATAGAATAAGAAGGGCATCAAACAGTGATTATGATAAAGAAAAAAAATCACAAAGGTTTAAAAAAAAGAATTAAAATTACTGGTACTGGTAAATTTTTAAGAAGATATGCTTATAAAAATCATTTAGCTGGTTCAAAAACAACAAAACAAAATAGACAATTAAGAGGTATTACGAAAGTAGATATTTCTGATGTAAGAAGAATTAAATATCTTATTTAATTTTCTAAATTAAATTAAAAAAGGCAAATATAAAGATGGTTAAAGTAAATTTCGTTACAACAAGACATAAAAGACGTAAAAAAGTATTAAAATTAGCAAAAGGTTATTTTGGTTCCAAAAGTGTTCTTTATAAAACAGCTAACGAACAAGTTATGCGTTCTTTACAATATGCTTATAGAGACAGAAGACAAAAAAAGAGAAATTTCAGAAAATTATGGATTACAAGAATCAGCGCGGGCTGTTTAAATAATGATATTCGTTATTCTCAATTTATGCATGGGCTTTTATTATCTAAAGTAGAAGTTAATCGTAAAATGTTAGCTGATATGGTTCATAATGAACCTCAAATGTTTTCGAATTATGTTGATTTATCCAAAAAAGCTTTAGAAAATAAAAAAAATATTCAAAAACTAGAATTACAAAAACAAGAAGAAAAAAATAAACAAGAAGAATTAAAAAAACTAGAATTACAAAAACAAGAAGAAAAAAATAAACAAGAAGAATTAAAAAAACTAGAATTACAAAAACAAGAAGAAAAAAATAAACAAGAAGAATTAAAAAAACTAGAATTACAAAAACAAGAAGAAAAAAATAAACAAGAAGAATTAAAAAAACTAGAATTACAAAAACAAGAAGAAAAAAATAAACAAGAAGAATTAAAAAAACTAGAATTACAAAAACAAGAAGAAAAAAATAAACAAGAAGAATTAAAAAAACTAGAATTACAAAAACAAGAAGAAAAAAATAAACAAGAAGAATTAAAAAAACTAGAATTACAAAAACAAGAAGAAAAAAATAAACAAGAAGAATTAAAAAAACTAGAATTACAAAAACAAGAAGAAAAAAATAAACAAGAAGATCCGAAAGAAACTGAATCTGAAAATAAAAAAAATGTCGATCAAGAAAAACAGACAAAAGATATAGATTTGAATAGTAAATTATTACCCGAATTAAGAACATTAGCAAAAAAACACCAAATTACAAATGTTTCTAAATTAAAAAAAGCAGATTTAATTAATCTATTACAAGATATAATTAATAAAAAATAAAATTTGTAGGGAGTTTAAATATAAAGAATGATAAAAGAAGAAGTTACAAAAAAAGACATTTTTTCGACTTTAGCAAAAGGTTTATTTTTTTTAATAGTTGCTATTGCATTTTGGTTACATGATAAATTTACAATTACAATTAGTAGTTATGACATTAATATTTATAAGATTTTGTTAGGTTGTTTAATCATTTGTATAACTTATTTATTAGTTTTACCTAGTTTTAAAAAAAACACAGGTTTTGTTAAGTTTTTATTTTTAATTGAGGCTTTTATATTTGTTTTAGTTTCTTTAGGTCTTATATTTCATTTTCTTATAGATACAGAACAAAAATTTTTGAAAAATATTACGGAATTACATTTTATATTTTATTATATTTTTATAATTCATAGTATTATTAAATTATATATTGGTTTCAAATTAAGTGATAAAAAAGATATCTTTGCTTCTTTTAAATTTGTTATATATATAGCAACATTAAGTACAAGTTTTTTTCTTATGGGAAAAGAAGTTGATGTAACAGAATATATTATGATTATGTTATCTATTTTATTTTTATTATTTTTTGTATATTATTTATATTTAGCATCAAAAAAAATTAGTATTTTTAATAATAAAGAAAAAAGTATTATTGAAACAGAAGAATAATTTAAAATTTCAAAAAGGGAATTAAATTTTATAATGTCTGATTTATTAAAAAATTTAAAAGATTTAACTATGTTAAATGGTATATCTGGTCAAGAAAAAAAAATTAACAATTATATTAAAGAAAATATTCAAGGAATAGTTGACAAAATTGAACATGATAATTTAGGAACTTTAATCGCTTATAAAGGTATTCAAGGACCTAAAATTATGTTAGCTGGTCATGTAGATGAAATCGGTTTAATGGTGACTGATATCACCAAAGAAGGATTTGTTAAATTTCAACCTATAGGGGGTTGGTTAACTAGTGTTATGTTAGCTCAAAAATGGGATATTAACACTGATAAGGGGGTTGTAAAAGCAATTACTGGCGCAAGACCGCCTCATGTGTTATCTTATGCAGACAGATGTAAAAATCCTGATATGAAAAATTTATTTTTAGATCTTGGTGTTTATAATAAAGAAGAAGTAGAACGTTTAGGTGTTAAAATTGGAGATATGGTTACTCCTCGAGGTGATTTTGAGGTTTTAGCTAATGAAGATTTTATAGTCGCTAAAGCTCTTGATAATCGTGTAGGTGCTTTAGTAGTTATGAAAGTACTTGAAGCTTTAAAAAACAATCCTAATCAATGCGTAGGCGCTTTCACAGTTCAAGAAGAAGTAGGTTTAAGAGGAGCTCAAACAAGTACAAATAAAGTTAAACCTGTTATAGCTGTTGCCGTTGATACTGGCATTGCTGATGATGTTCCAGGTGATGTTAATGCTAGTGCACAAGTTTTAGGAAAAGGTCCGCAAATTAGTTGTTATGATGGTGGTTTAATTCCTCATAAAGCTTTAAGAGAATTAATTATTAAAACAGCTCGTGATAATAATATTCCTTTCCAAGAGCCTAAACCAACAGGTGGCGAAACTGATGGTTCAGCAATACACTTACGCAACGAAGGGGCCGCTACTATTGTTATTGGTGTTCCGACTCGTTATCTTCATTCTCATACTTCTGTTGTTAATAAAAAAGATATCGAAAGCACAGTTAAACTTTTAGTTTTATTAGTTCAACAATTAGACGATAAAAAAGTTCAAGAAATTTTATTTAATTAATAATAATTTCAATTAATAAAAATAGACTATAATTATTAAAAAGGATTTATTTTATTTTTATAGCTATTTTTAAACAAATCGAAGAGGTTTTATTTTTATGAAAAGAACATATCAACCTAGTAAAATAAAAAGAATTAGGACACATGGTTTCAGAACTAGAATGTCTACTCCTGAAGGACGTCGTGTGCTTTCTAATAGAAGAAGAAAAGGTCGTATTAGATTAACTGTTTAGTAATTCGAATATTTTAAAAGATTATATTCATTTTTTTAATTTTTTAAATTAATACAAAATTAATATTTTTAAAGAACGTAATAAGTTATAGTTTATTGTCTTTTTGAAATAGTCAATTTCTTGTTTTATATATTTTTATTAAAAGATTATAACTATAATGATACGTTTTTTATTTTTATTGATGAAAAATTTTAAAAAATACATTTAAATTTAAATATTTTCTTTTTAAAATAAGTTTTGATAAAATTTAAGGAATTATATATATAAATTTTTAGATATGAAAAAAAAAATTTATTTTAAAAAAAAAAAGCGAAATAGATTTGATTTTTAAATTTAAAAAAAATGTAAAAAATTATTTTTTTATATTATATTACATTAAAAATGAAAATTTAGAAAATTTTAAATTTGCTTTAAGTATTAACAAAAAATATGGGAAAGCATACGAAAGAAATTTAATAAAAAGACGTTTAAGAATGATTATCCATAATAATATATCTTTGATAGATAAGCATATGTCTTTTGTTCTTGTTATTAAATTTGCGGCCAAAGAGTTAAATTTTTATAATTTAGAAAAAAAATTTTTAATTTTATTAAAAAAGTCCTCTTTGAATTAATACAAAACAAGGTAGTTGATTGTGAATAATATTCCAAATAAAAAAATGAAATTATTTCAAAATTTTTTTATTGTTTTAATTTTATCTTTAATTTTGCTTTTTGTTATAAGAAGCTTCGGGCCTAAACAAATTGATTATAAAAAATTAAAAAATCAAGATATTCAAATTATTTTTAATAAAGATATATTTGAATCTATTAAAGATTACGAATTTGAAAAAAATATAAAAAGTAAAATCGATCTGGAGTTTGCTTTTGAAAAAAAATATATTAGTATATTTGTTTTTGGTTTCGATCCAAAATCTAAAAATATTATTTTAGAAAAATTAGAAAAAATCCCTTCAGATAGCGATCCATCAGCAAAAGAAATAATAGTAAAAATAGAACAACAAATCCAAGATAAAATAAAAGATGAAAATAATGTTTTTTATTTTGAAGAAAAATTATCATCTAAAGAAGAAACATCTCAAATTCAAGATTTTTTCACTATTAAAACAGGAACGAATCTGGAATATTTTAATAAAAAATATGAAGACTTAAGTAATTCAAAATTAAAAATTGGAAAATTAAATATTAAGCAATACAATGATCTCCAAATTATAAAATCCAAATTTTTAGGTATTTTCGACAAAGATAAAAAGTTTCTTACACAAAACAATGAATCTTATTATAATGAAATAATTAAAACAAAAATAAATAAAAATAATAAAAATGAAATAAATTATTTTAATTTAAAATATGACGAAACAGACAAAAACGAACAATATACAAAGATTCTTGTAGATGATAAAGGTACTTTACCTATTCAATGGCCTAATAAAATAGAATGGTACTTTTTTTTAGGTTGGGGTTATATTTGGAATGTTTTAGTTGTTTTTATTGGTTATTTTTTGCATTTGTTCTCGTTTATGTGTATCGGAGAAGGATGGTTTTTTGGAAATTTAGGATTAGGTATTGTTTTAACTACTTTATTAATAAGAACTTTATCATGGCCTATTTATACAAAATCTAGTACTTTTAGTATGAATATGAGTTTGGCTCAACCAGAAATTAATAAAATACAAGAAAAATACGCTTTAAAAAAAGATAGAGAATCTATGCAGAAAATGCAAATGGAAATTTTTAAAGCATATCAAAAACATAATTTTAGTATTTTTAGTATTTTTATATCTTTTTTGCAAATGCCTATTTTGATAGCAATGTTTCGAACTTTAAATCGTTTTCGTAATCCTGGTGGCATTTTCCCTGTTATTGAAAATAAATCTCCATTTTTAGGATGCATAAATTTAAACCAAGAAACCTCTAATACTAATGGGTTTATTTTTGCAAAAATTGTTTTATCTTTAATAGTTGGAATCAGTATGTATTTTTTAAATAAAATTAATTTAAAAAAACCTTCTTATTTAAAAACAAATACCAAAATTTTAAATAATGAACAAAAAAATAAACAAAAAAATCAAGAAATGACTATGAAAATAGTTAATTATGTTATGATTGTGTTTATGGTTATTAATGCTTTTAATGATTCAGCTTTATCTTTATATTGGATAACTGGAAATCTTTATACTATTTTCCAAATAACAATAAATCGTAAAAAGATGGAAAAAAAATATCATATATTAAAAAATAAAAGTTTTTGATAAAATTTTAATTTTTTAATAATAATTAATTTAATTTAAGAAAATTTCAAATATTTTGGAATTGAATATAAGAATAAAAATCAAATTGTTTTCAAAAATATTTTGAAATAAAACAGTTTGATTTTTATTTTTTTAGATATTTTTTATAATAAATTAAGTTTCAAAAATGAAAGGTTTTTATATATAATTATTTTATTATGCCGAATGTAAAGAAGAAAATAAAAATTTTTGGTTTATATCCTATTATATTTTTGATATTATTTTTTATTCTTATTTGTAATATTTATTATATTCAATCTTGTCCTGATCTAGAAAGAATAGATATAACTAAACAGTTATGGAATTCTTGTTTAACTTCTTTGTTTTTTATAATGATATTTGGAATTGGCTTGAATTTTATTGGTGACAAAATCCCTTTTTTTAATAAATTAGGTTTAGGTTTTTTACTTTGTATTTTGGTTCCTTCTTTTTTAGTATATAAAAAGATTATATGCAAGGATATACATGATCAATTAAAGTTTTTTATTTTTGAAAAAAAAGGAATTAATTTTGCTAAAATTTTTATTGTTTTCGTTGTGATAGGCAGTATTCTAAATATAGAACGTAATTTATTAAAAAGAGTGATTATAAAATTTATTCCTTTATCTTTGTTAACTGTTTTAGTTTCTTTTCTTATGACAGGGTTGTTAGGTTATCTATTAAACTATAAACCTGACAGTTCAATAACCAAATCTCGTGGGCCTTTTATAGATTCTATTTTTTTTATTTCTGTTCCTTTAACTAATGGAGGGACTAATTTAGGCATTAATAGTTTAGCAGAACCCTCTTATGAAAAATGTTTCGGTATAGGTAAAGAAAAACTTAAAAGTATTTTTTTAGCTCCTCTTATTTTAGCTAGATGTGTAAGTATTTTTTTAGCTGGCGTACTATATTTATTTTTTAATAAAACTAAATATAGTGGTCAAGGTCAGTTAGAAAAACAGAAAACAAATCATATAGTACATAATATTTCTAAAGATGTTTTAGATTATAAAAATATTGGATCTGGGTTATTAATTATTTTAGGGATGTATTCTTTATGTAATATGATTAATCAAATGTTATCTTTTAATAAAACATTTGGTTTAGATACTATGGTATATATTATTTTTTTATCTTTAATAATAAAAATTTTTAATTTGATTTCTGATGAATATCAAAAGTATATAGTGCAAATTGGAAAATTTATGAGCGTTAATTTTACAGCTCCTGCGTTAGTCGCTTTAGGTTTAGATACTGATTTTAATATTTTATTATTAGGTATAACCAATTATCGCATTATATGTATGGTTTTCGTTTCTTTGATGATTGCTATTACTGTTTCTTTTTATTTAGCTTTATTATTGAATTTTAATCCTTTAGAGTCTTCTTTAATATTGGGTATTTCTTCTCATAGTATCGGAAGCACTGGAAATCTCGGAGTTATGTCTATTAGTAATAGAATGTATTTATTACCTTTCGCAATGATAATTACTAGAATTACAGGAATTTTTGTTTTTATTTTTTCTTCTTTTTGTTTTATTAAAATTTATCAATAAAAATAAAAAGATATTTAAATAAATATAATTTTGAATTTAAAAAAATATTTTTTTGTTGTAGTTCAAAAAAATAAAAATTTTATTAATTTAAAAATTTAAAAAACTAACTTATTTATGTTTTTTAATTCTTAATGTATAATGAATTTAATTTTTATTTCTTTTTATTATTGTATTTTCTTAATATATTTTTTCTTCTTTATTTTCTTTTGGTTATTCATTCGTATCGTTATAGGTAAATTAAATAATTTTGATTTTTAAGAGTTTAACTTTTAAAGTTAAGCTCTATTTTTTTACCTAAATTAAGGATATTTTTTATATATGGCACTAAATAAAAAAAATTCGTTTAAAAGGGCGATTATATTTTAGAAGAAAAAAATTTATTAGAACAACATTTAGATCTTAAACAACATAACCCTATTAATTTTTGAAAAACGAACTTATGATTCTGAATGTTTTATTTTTTTGTTTTAAGCTTTTTTATTACTGAATTTTATTTTTAAAATTTATTTCAAATTCTAAAAATATTTAAAAAAATAAGATTTATTCGTGTCAAAAAATTATTCTCAAATTTTTAATTTTTTAATAATACATATAAATAAAAAACTAATTTTTGGTTTTTATAATAAAATAAATTATTAAACTAAAAATATAATTTTTTTTAAGTTTTTAATGAAACTTATTTTTTCATTTTTAATAAAATAAAGGAATTAAGTTAAAAAACTAATTTTTTCATTTGTTTCCCCCTAGCCCAAAATAAACGTAATAATCAAAATTACCACCTAAAATCAAACTCAAAAACTAAAATTTGAGTTTGATTTTTTTTATTGTCAAAACTCGGAAATAAAGGAGAAGAAAAATAAATTGTTAAAATGCAAACACAAAAATTTATATTAAAGGAATGTTTTAAATTATTAAAAACATTTTCAATTTTCAAAATGATATTACATAAACAAGCTAACAACAATTTTAATTTTGAAAATAATACATTTTATCTCAGTTATGATTCCATTTCTGAATGTTATGAACTCTTAGAAGAAATGAAAAAAACAAAAGAAAATTTGCCTTTTGAAATTAAATTCACAGAAAAATTAGAAAGTAAATATGATTATAGATTTAATATGAAAACAAAAAAATTATTATTAAATCAAAATTTGTTCTTAGATATTTACGAAAAATTACAAAAGAAACAAAAATTTTTATCATCTCTTAAAAAATGGTGATATATAAAAAAAGAGTTTTAAAAATAATAGATTATAAATGAACTAGTCATTTTTTATTATTTAAAAAAAAGGAGTTAATAAGTAAATGACTAAAAAAATAATATATAAAGCCGACGGCAAAACAAAGGAGTTAATAAATAAAAAAAATATAGAAAAGAGATTTTAGCATGCTAAATCCATTATCAATTCATAACATTTTAGGAAGTATTATAGGCGTTTTAGTTTTTGCAATTATTTCCCGATTAATAATTTTAATGAAAAATAAAAAAGAAAAAACAAGTTTAAGCGCTTTTCAAGATAACAAAAAGAAAATTAAAAATCACAATTCAGAGATAATTAAAAAAAAAGAAGAAATTCAAATATTAATTAAAAATATTACTTCATTAAATGAAGCCAATAAAGACATCAAAACAAAAATTCTGGAAGAGTTCAACAACAGAGATAACCAAGATATAAAAGAAATCGTAACTAAATATGCAAAAATTACGAATACATCAAAACCTCAAGAAAACAAAGGTAATATAGAATCAAAAGACAATATAGCAAAAGCACAGATTGAAAGCAAAAAAGATTTAACCAATAAAGGCTCTTTAATAGAAAAAATACAAGAAGCACAAAAAAAAGCTTGATACATATTTTAAATATAATAATGAATCCAATAAAGCTAAATATTATTTAGTTTTATTGGATATCGAATGAGGCATTTTATGAAAAACAATAACCAAAAACAAAAAAAATATTTTTATGTAGATTTTGAAGTGACGACAGGCCAATATTTAACATTAAGAATTCCAAAAGACGGGGACGGGAATCAAAATGGGTCGAACAACGATCGAGCAAACAAAAAAACGAATATTAAAAAATAAGATAAATATTACGGCGGATATGTTATTAAAATTGGAATCGTTTATTAAGCAATTAACACCCAACGAGGAAAATGGCGAAATTATAAGAACAGCCACAAAAACCTTATTAGCTATGCAAAAGACGAATATGGCAAAAATTCAAACATCTCATACAATAACAAACAAACGAACTAATTATTAATTCTTTAAAGAAATAAAAATTGGTTATATATTTTAAACCCTCTTAAAGATAGTTAAAAGAGGAAGCAAATCATAATTAAATAATTAAGCCAAGTGAATAATTATTTAATTATTTTTAGGGGTTAATGGTTTTTAGTTAACAATTTAGCTATTAATTCAAACTTCCTCTTATCTTCTTCCATATATGGTTTGCTTTTTGTTTTAACTATCTTTAAAGGGTTAATTTAAAAAAGGATAATAAATTAATTTATGAATAATTACCAAACATTAAAATGTAAAACTGGTGAAGATAATAAACTAGAAACATTAAAATTTAAAATTGGCCAAGATAAAAAACTAGAAAAAATAACTGTTAATAATAAAGAAACCACTGACGCATTAACCAAAAATATCAATCGATACCCACAAGTTGACACGAACGATTTATTTAATAAAATGAAAACAATTGTCAATGAAGACCCAGAAATTAAAGCGTTAAATATCAATATTCCAGATTTTGAAATAATGAAAGTTTATAACTATTTATCAAATAGAAACAAAATTATAGATGGTTGTTATAAACAAATTTTACAAACCAAGCCTTTTATTTCTATTGTTTATAAACAATTTGAAGGAGTTTGGGAAAAACAAGAATTCATAAACTACATTCAAAAAATATATCAATTATTTACACAAAATAATATTTTTTGTTCTCATTTCAGTTTTAATGGTTTTCAATCAAAAATCAAAGACCATGAAAGAGCTGTTACAGAAGCTAAAAATTATTTAATCCATAAAACTAGTAATGCTGATAATCAAAAAAGGCATAAAGGTTTTTATATTCTCGGCGATACACAAACCGGCAAAACTCTATTTTTAAAAAGTTTTACTGATGAATGTTTAAGAAAACAAATATCATGTTTAATGTTAAACATGCAAGACGTCGTAAGACAATTTAAAAATACAGGAGATTCCGAATTATTAAGAATATACGAAAAGAAAATAGAAACATTGAAAACAATCGACGTTTTATTGTTGGATGATTTCGGTTTTCAAATGTCCCCCCTGTTTCGTGATGATGTTTTAATGCTTGTTTTAAATTATCGTTTAGAAAATAATTTATTAACAGGTTTTGCTAGTTCAATGAATTTAGGAGAAATTGCAGAGTTTTTATTTAGTTTTAAAGATTCTGGTAATTTTCCAGCTAAGATTAACAAAATAACAAAACAAATACAAGCGTTAACGCATTCATATTATTTCGGCCCCAAGAAGTAATATTTAAATAAATCTTCTAAGGAGGATAACAAATGAAAACAAAAACAACAAAACAAAAAAAAGGAATTATTAAATATGAGTCAATTAGTATTTAGCGTTAATTTAGGAGTAACTGGTGGCATCGGAGGGCGTTCATGGGAAAATCTCAAATTAGATTATTATATTAAGGAGTTATTCTTTATGTTGTGCCAAAAATCCCAACCTCTACCATAAACATTAATAACTACCTTAAAAACTGTGTTTGATGATTTTAATACGAAGGGACGTAATATGAGTGATTGGTGGAAACCTATTCCTTTTAAATATAATTTGCCCTCGATAACTGCTGTTTTTATTTCAATCCTCTTACACATGAGTTTAGAAAATACATCACGGACACTGTCTATGAATGTTATCGAGAAATGATACACCTTAATAGCACAAGAAAAACGTTCTATTTTGAAGAGGCTAACAGCTTAAATAATTAAAATATATTAATACATGGACCTAGGCACGTCCATTCAAAAACTGTTATAAGAGAGGGATTTAAACTGAAAAACTTTTTAACTAATTTTTTAATATCAGCGCCCATTATGAATCACTTAATGGAGTATATTTCGTTTGTTTTTAGCTTAACAATAACTATTATTTTGTTAGTTATGGGAATGATAGTGGTTTTTTTCAGTTTTGTTATTTGTTTGTATATTATAGGTTTTTTTATAATAGCATCACTCAAATTAACAAAAAAAATATTTCAACATGTTAAAAACATAACCAAAAAACATAAGAATAAGTAAGAAGAACCGTCAGAGGTTAAAATTTTAAAATAAAAAAATAAGGAGGCTTACTAATGGCTACATCGCTTAAAAATATTAAATTTATAACAGTATTTCATGTTTTTCTGTATACAATTATTGTCGTTTTTCTTTTCACTTATACAAAAAACGAAATTCTTACAAAAAAGAATTACCCTTGGACAACAGAAACGCAATTACACAAAAATAATACAGTTGCATATTTAAACATTCAACGTAATATCGCTGATGCAAACTTAAAAATTGCTACTACTGATGCAGATAAAGCAGCTATTCAAAAATCAATAGACGTCATCACTAAACAAATAGACACTCTAATTGACAAATAAAAACATCTAAATAGATGTTTTTATTTACATGTTTTTTTAAAAAAGAAAAGAATAGGAGGAAGTAATGAATGTTAACAGAAGTTATTATTAAATCAAGAAGAAATAGAATGACTTTAATAAAAAAATTTTTACAAGAAAATTGCGATTATGACGGCCAAGTTATTTTATATAAACCAAGTTATAATCATAGACCAGATGGTAATTTAAGATGGACTATCAAAGATGCACCTAAAAACGTTTATGCAGTATATATAACAACTGGCGAACGTATAGGGAACGATGATATGTATACATTGGATCAATTAAAAAATGATAGTAAAGATACAGAAGGTTTTGTTTTTATATCTAAACCGACGTCTCATAAATCATCTTCAAATAAAAAAATAAAAAAACCGAGAAAAAAAGCAAAACCAAAGAAAAAAACTTTTGGTTTCTTTTAAGCAAAATAAAAAAAATAAGAAGATGTAAAAAAATAAATTATTCATTTGTTTTTTTAATTTTCTTATTTTTTTTAGAAAAGGAAAATATATGAATACTTTTAATATTATTTTAGGACCTAACGCAACTCCAAAAGATGTAGAAACTTATTTATTCAACAAATTTGGCATAACTAAAAAAGTTGTTTTAGGTTGTTATAACAGCTCTTATGCCGATTTTAGATAATGACGGATTATATAATAAAAAAAGCGATTTAGAAGAAGAATTAGAAACTAAAACAGAAAACGTGAATGAATTAAAACACCAATTAAAACAAAAAAATCCAAGTTATGCTCGCGCTCAACAACGCATTCAAGCTAGACGAGTTGGTAAAATCCCTGAAATGGTTATGATTCCAAATAATTAAAATTTATTTTTTTAAAACATTTAAAAAATAAAGTTGTATAATAGTGATAAGCGATATATTTTTATCACTATTATCAGGAAAGGTAAATAAGTTATGAAACAACCCAACTTTTTTCAAAAACATTTAGTAACTATTATTATCATTTTACTTTTTGGAATAGCAATTATCATAGGCATTCACCAAGGATTTAATGATTATCAAAACAAAAAAAATTCTTTTTCTCCTTTAGGACAAACTCCAGAAAAAGATTCCTTAGAACCTGAAACCACCCCAACTCCTTCCAGATCTAAACGCTCTACGGAAAAACCACCCCAACCGAAAATTAAAACCACTGCTGCTCGTTTAGAACAAATTAAAACTTATCTTTTTACCGAACCTACTGACACTTCTAAATTACCATCAGATCTATCAGCAAGAGAACAAGAAGAAATCAATAAACTAAAAAATAGTTGGCAATTATCATTGAATTTATTAAAAGAAGAAAAAGATGCCATTAGCAAAGAACAAAAAACATGTGACGAACACCAATCTCACTTAAATTCTATTCAACTTCAAATAGAAAATTTAAAACAACCACAACAACAACTAGAACACCAACGCGACGAAAAAAACCAAGAACTTAATAGATTAAAAATTAATAGAAAACAAAACGAAGCTGAAATCAAAAAACTTCAAGATGAAGTGCAAGAAATAGTTGAAAAAAATCGGCAAAATAAAAGTTAACATTAATAAATTAAAAGCAAGGCAAAAATATTATCAAGATATGTTATCTAGCGCTGAAAACTACAAAAGAATTTTAGAAGAAAGATATGAAGATGCAGAAACAGTATATAGAAATTCAATCTTACAATCCCTCAACTCTCTCTATGAAATCACCTCAACTGATCTCTCTATGAAATCACCTCAACTGAGGGATAAAAAAATTAAAGGAGTTATAAATTAATGTTTAAATTAAAAAAACAATTATACTTATTTAAAATAGTTTTATTCATTTGTTTAGGATTATTATTTGTTATTAACAACAATAATAATCAAGTTATGGCGATGGAAAATAGTAAAACTATACAAGAACAAAAGGAAGAAAGAATAAGAAAAAATCACGAATTAGTTCAAAATAAAATCATTATTATAAACGAAAATCTTGAAAAAAGAGAACAATTAGAAAAACAAATAGAAGAATTAAAATCACAACCAAAAAACAAAAAAACAAATAAAGAAATAGCCAATTTGGAGAAAGAGATTATAAATTGTACACACTTTATTGGTTTTCATAGAAATCAAATTAAAATGATAAGAAGATATGGTTGATTATAAGCTAATTTAATAGAAAATAAACTTGAAGGTACCCGAAGGGTTAAAAACAAGGTTTATTTGAAGGATTGAATAGAGATTATTTACAAGAAACCAAATCAACCCCCTTATTATCCTCCCTCAACTCCCTCTATGAAATCACACCAATTGAGGGATAAAAAAATTAAAGGAGTTATAAATTAATGTTTAAATTAAAAAACAATTATACTTATTTAAAATAGTTTTATTCGTTTTTTTAGGATTTTTATTTGTTATAAATAACAATAATTATCAAATTATGGCGATGGATGATAATAGTTCTTCATCACAAAATAATAATTACATTTTAAATAATTCTTGTGATTTTTTTTTAGAAACGCAATCAGTTTTTATTAATGAACGAAATTGGCAACTCGCTGGAGAATGGAAAAAAGTAGTTTTAGAGATGCAAAATATGAATAAAAATATCAATCCAGAATTATATCAAAAGTTATTTGCCTTATCGATGAAATTGGGTTCATTAATTCAAATTACAGAACAACAAGGAAAATTAATTTATGAATTAAAAGAAATTAGAAAAAAATTATAACCTCAATAAACATGAGACAAAATCCACAAGATTTATTAAAACAAGAAGAAGAAAAACACGTTAAATTCCATGACTTAGATAAACAATTTTTTTCAATTAAATAAATATTATAAATAATAATTTTGCAAAAAAAAGCAATTAGAAGAATAAATAAATAAGGAGTTATAAGTTAAAATGATGCAAATAAAAAATAAATTACATCTTTTACCATTATTTTTAATGAGTTTTTTAGGATTATTCGCTTTCATCAATATTAATCCAGTTATGGCAACGGATCCAAAACTTCCAGAAACTAGTAGCAGGCAACCTGTTAATCAGAACTTTACTATTGAAGAAAACATAATTAATTTAAAACAGAAAATTTATGATAATGCAACCAAAATAACAAACATAGATAAAGAATTACAAGGAAGTATCACTGATAATCAAAAAGAAAATCTCTTAAAATTAAAAGAAAATTACAAACAATTAATTGATAATCAAAAAGAACAATTAAAAACTTATAAAAACCTTTTAAACAATTTAAATGATGAAAATAACTAAAAATATTATCAACATAAAAATTATCTTTTTTATAAAAAAACCCCTTTCCAAAAGGGGTTTTTTTATTTAACCATACTTACTCATCCAAATAACAAGACTTCTTTAAACAAGAGTCTTTTTTTTATCCCTTTTTACCATTTGTCAGGCAAAAAAAAATTAAAAAAGAATTAGGAGGTTATTAAATAATGTCTAAAGTAATTAAAATTCCCTGTATCTAAAAAATTAATAATTATGTTATTAATTATTAATTTCAATTTTGTCCTTTCCATCAATGCTCATTCTTCTTTTTTTCATAATCAAAACGAAACCAAAATTAAATTAGCGGATTACCAAACCCTCCAACAAGAATGGTTAACCTTCCAACCTAAAATGAAAAGGTATGATATCAGCGTTTTATCCAAAGAAAGTATCCCTGAAATCCTAAAATATTTCAACATTGAATTTGATGAACGTGATTTACCAGAACCTGCCTACAATGATTATGCCGAAGGTTACTTCTGGTGGTTCCTAAAAGATCCTCCTTCAGGACTATTGGGTGTCTATTTTAAACCCCGCTCTAATCCCTTTAATATTAAATATCCTGCTGCAGACAAAAAACACACCTTAGAAGACCTTTTAAAATACGAAATCGCTATCGAAGAAGCTTTCGTATTTTGGGATGCTCAACAAAAAACTCAGGAAGAAAAGTGCAATGTGCAATTAATCAACATCAATCTCTTTGTTGATCAAAGTAAAGAAGAAGCGATTAATAATTACTTAATCCAACAGAAAATCATCCAAAAACCCAAACTAATTAAATTAGGTTGTTATAACCCCACTCCTAACACTGGTTTGGTTGTTCCTTTCCCTTTAGGTGGATTTCTAAGTTTTGAATTTGAGGCTATTTATTTCGATGATGGAATTCGCCTCCTCCCCCAACTAACTTATACCATTGAAGATTTGCTGAAATTATCAAATGGTGCTAAAAATGTTTATCTTTTCACTTTTAGCACCCAAAAAAGAATTAAAAGCATCGAATTACCTGATGCTATTGATCCTTACCAAGCCATTCGAACATGGAAAAGAGATAATAATTTATTTGATTATGAAGGTGAATTTATACGCCAAACTGATAGCATGAAAGTGGTATTGTCAGCATCTCCAAATAGAAAAGAGACTATATCGTGTGAACTTCTCCAACTTAAAAATATTTTTGAAACCGAAAAGGAAAAATTTATTATTTCTTGTAAAGATGAAAAAGTAAAATTGCGTATTTTCAATAATTATAGTTCTGAATATATTAATTGGTTAAGGCAATGTTATATTAAACCTGGCATTTATTATACAGGCGACGAAGTCCGAGATAAATTTGGACGTTTTTGCAAAACCATTTATGATGAAAATGGTAACACCCATTATTATCAATATGTTTCGGGATTTTTCTTTGATAATTGGTATATTGACGGCAATGAATGCGCTCGCACATATTACCATTTTTTAGATACTACACCACCACCCAAAAAACCAGATATCCTCGATTCTTAATTAAAATATCATCCAAAGACCCTTCACAAGGATCTTTTTTATTACCCAATACTTAAAAAAGAAAGGAACCATTAAATATGTTCATTAAAAAAATATTACCATCTTTATCCATTAACATCATTATCTCTATTTTATTAACACCTTTAATTTTTATTAATTATTTAATCAAATTCTATCTTTTTACTTACCAATTAAGCATCCAAAGATTAAAGAAAGGTATCGTAGTTAGATTTTATCAATATCTAACCACTATTAAAACTAATAATCATGTGGAACCGCATTAATACTTGGTTAACAAAATTAAATAATTGGTTTGTTGCTATAAGTAATTGTTTTTTTAATAATCAAAACCAATGGCTTAATTTAGTTTTATTAACCATTATTTTATTATTTTTACCTCATCTCTTATGTTTAATTGATTTTCTTTTTAAATTTTTACATTATATAATTAAATTTATTTATTATTTAGGCCAATATATCATCTCATTATTTAAGAAAGAAAAATAACCATGCAAATCACATTATCCCAACGCACCAAAGAATGGTACCAACATCGAAAAAAATATATTAACGCTTCCGAAATCGGCAGTATCACAGGTAATGATAAATTCCGTTCTTTAGAACAATTAGTCCATGACAAACTCTTTGACACTACTTTCACAAGCAACAAATACACCGAACACGGAAATAAAACCGAACCAATCGCTCGCGCTTTCTTTGAAAAAACAACTCAATTAACTTATCCTGATACCATCTTTACGGATGACAAAGAAAAAATTTTTTCTGCCTCACTTGATGATTATAATGCTAAAACCAACACTCTCTTAGAAATTAAATGTCCTTATGTGGATGAAAACAATAACATCTCCTCCACTTGGAATGGCTTCTTTTTCCACCAAGAAGTCCCTATTAACTACTGGGCTCAAGTTCAATGTCAATTATATTGCAGTCAAACTAAATTTGCTTATTTTTTAGTTTATTTTAATGATAATGATTATCATGTAGTTAGAATTTACTTAGATAATAATTTTATTACCAAAATGATTCAAGATAGCAAACGATATTTAGAACTTTTATCAAAAACTAAACAAGAATTATCACAAACAACTTATTTAAAACGATTAAGTAAATTTAAATAATAATTAAAAAACCCTAAGACCTTCAAATCGAAGGTCTTTTTTTATACCCAAAATCTAAATTAAAAGGAGAAAAAAATGAAATTAATAGTTTTTGAAGGCTTAGATGGCAGTGGTAAAACAACTTTAATTCAAAAAATTAGAAAACAATTAGAAAAACAAGGTCAAGAAGTAATTACTCTACAAGGGTTAGGAAGTTCCTCCATCGGCCAACCTCTTCGTGATATCTTTTTAACTAATGCCCAATTAAAACCATTAACTCGCTATTTATTGAGTTTTGCTAATATGCAACAAATCCAAGAAGAGGAAATAAAACCACATTTAGAAACTAATAAAATCATTTTAATAGATAGATGGTTAGGTTCTAACTTTGCCTATCAAGCTTATCCTCGCAACATTGATAAAAATTATCAGCTTTTTAATTTACTTAATAAACAATTTATTAAACCAGATATGACTGTTTATCTCAAAATCAAACCACAATTAGGTTTAGAACGCAAACAAAACCAAAAAGATCATAAATTAGACGTCATAGAAACTCATCCTTTATCATACTTTCGCCAAGTAAGCCAAGGATATGAATTATTCTTAGAAATAAAAAACCTCGGCCACAAATTAATCTTAAAAGAGATGAATAGCAAAACAACATTAACTAACCAAAATCAAATAATCAAACAAATAGGAGCACTATCAAATGGCGATCATAACTAAAAAAATCTGCCAAAATGGCAATACTTACATCTATTTTTCTAATGGAAAAATCAAAACCATTCATAAAGATGGCATCATTACCTGGAAAACAAAAAGAATTTTTAAAACTAAAAAAACCAACAAAAGACCTTAATTTAAAGGTTTTTTTATTTAAAGAAAGGAATATCAAATGTTAAATAACCAAGATTTTTTTAATATTCAACAATTTAATACTAATATCCAAACTGTGGAAATCTTAAAATGTTTTTTTAAAAAAACTACCTTTAATCTTTCTGTTGACAAGTATATGAAAACCAATTACCAACAATTAAACCATTATTTTAACCAAAATAACATCAACTCTCAAAGTCAAAAAGTCATTTGTGGTAAAATCAATGAATATTTAATTTTATTATACTTAAACAATAAAGGAATCACTAATTTATACCCTCAAGTAAATTTATTTTTTATCCCTGACATTAAATTTGATTTAGTTTTATTTACTAAAAAGAAAAGAATCATCGCTTTTAATTTTAAAACATGTCTTCGTGAACGCTATAAACAAGCCATGATAGAGGCCCAACAACTCAAAAAATTAGATACTCGTTTTGAGTTTTATTTATTAATCAACAACGAACCAGAAACTCAAAGACTAAACAATAAAATCAACCAAGGAAAAATCCAAGGCATTAATCAAGTAATTAACTTATTTTCCAATTCAGCCAACAATTTCTTACAAAACTTAATTACCCGTCAATTCATCCCTTTTTCTAACATCAACATCATTAAAAAAATAAAAAAGGAGTTAATATAAAATGTTAACCAACGAACAAAAAGCGTTAAAACAAATCATTTCCTATATGAACCAAAATAAAGCTGAACAATTAAGTTTTTATTTTCAGCTCATTGATCCACAATCTTTTTTAGATAAACAACATACAAAAATCTTTCAGGCCTTAAAATATTTAACTTTAGGAAAAATAACTAATCATCCCTTTGATAAAATAAAGTCTCAAAATGAGATAATCGAAGAATTACTCACCTATCTTCAAACCTATTTCCCCCAAGATAACTTTACTAAAGAATCATTATCTTTTTTAAGTGATGATTTTAGTAAGGAAAATAACCTTAATTTCTTAGATAACTTAAAACATACCTATACCCAAGAAAAACTGTTCCGACAACTCTTAAAAATTATTAGTCCTTCTTTTGAAAATAAAGATCCTTATCATAAGGATCTATACTATCAAGAAATCTTTGAAAAATTAAGAAAATTTATGTCCTTTATACCTCATTCCTCCGATAAGACTTTGTTAACTTTAAATCAAATGGTCTCTTATCATCCTGAATTTTTTGAAACTGATAATCAATCAAAACAAAAAATTCAAGAAGAATATTACCGTTTATCAGAAACTTTCCGAGGTTTAAATCAAGCCACAAAAGGATTTAAAAAAGGCCAAATTATCACCATTGGGGGCTATACAGGTTTAGGAAAAACCACTTTTGTTTACAACCTTCTTTTAGATATCACTAAAACCAAACACCAAGAAACTCATCATCATCCTCATCTCTTAGTTTTTTCTTATGAAATGACCTTAGAAGAAAATTTAAGTCGATTATTAGCCCACCAAACTCAAATTCCTCTAGATGTTATTTTAGATAAAAATTTGAAAGATTTAAACATCACACTACTCAAATACACGGAAAGGATTGAACTGTTCCAAAACTTTAGACACTTTTTATTTTTTAAAAATTCTTTAAGGCTAACTATTAAGTTAGTCTTTTTTTCTTTTCAAAGACTAAAAAATAATTTCCTATCTTTTCTAAAAATATTTTTAGAAAGGAATTAAATGTTAAGAGAAAAATTATTTAAAGATTTTTTAAAAAGTAAAAAGAATTTAGAAATGCGTAATCAATTAATCGATTTACATTTGCCCTTAGTAAAAAAACTAGTTTCTAAATTTAAATATTACCCATGCGTACTTCAAAAAGATGATTTATACCAAGAAGGGGTTTTAGGATTAATCAAGGCTTTAGATAATTATGTAGATTTAGGTTATGACTTTATCGCTTATGCGACACCAACTATCAAATCAGAAATCAGAGAATTAATAAGAAAAAGTCATTCACCTTCCGTTCCTCAAAAGATTCATAAAACCAATAACCCTTCTTTTCAAGAAGAAAAACATATATGGCATTATCAAATCCTTAACCCTCATCAATTATGGTTAAAACAAATTCATCATGAAATTTTTTTAAAG
The DNA here is from genome assembly GCF_050916135.1 of 'Prunus avium' virescence phytoplasma. Lineage (NCBI taxonomy): Bacteria > Bacillati > Mycoplasmatota > Mollicutes > Acholeplasmatales > Acholeplasmataceae > Candidatus Phytoplasma > 'Prunus avium' virescence phytoplasma. The sequence goes on from NZ_CP069156.1 coordinate 681,768, forward strand.
AAGCTAAAAACCAAATTAAGTAAAAAGGATTTTAACGTCATTAGATTAAATTTTGGAATTCCTTTAGGAAATATCAACGAAGATTATCAACCTAGTTATTCTAATCACGAAATATCCCAAATACTAAATTTAACCTTAAGACAAGTAGAAAATATTAAAAACATTGCTATCAAAAAATTAAAAAAACGTTAACCTTTCTCGTCCGTAATGACTTTAAACTAGTTATTCAAAACAATAAAAAAATAAAAACCAGATTACTTTCAAAGTAATCTTTTTTTGTATCAAAGCCCAACATAAAATTTTTGAAACAACAGTAATAAACGATTCCAACATCAACAAATCAGATAGTCTTAAATACATTTGTTTTCAAAAATTTTATCTATAAATAAATAAAAAATATATCAAAAAGAAGGAAAAATAAAATATGTTAAATAAAGTTCAATTAATTGGTCGTATCACTCATGATCTTGACAAACAATATCTTAAGGTTAACAATGAACAAGTCCCTAAAATAGATTTTCAATTAGCGGTTAACCAAAACAAAGACAAAGTACAATATATTCCTTGTGTGGTTTTTAGAACCCAAGCTGACAACATGAAAAAATACTTACATAAAGGATCTAAAATTTATCTAGAAGGGACATTATCTGTCCAAAAATACACCAACAACGAAGGTCAAAAGAAAACAAATACAAAAGTAATCGTACATAATGTCATCTTTTTAGACAATAAACCTCAAGAAACTTTACCTTTTTAAAACAATAAATTCATAAAACTCAATAATAATCAAATAAACTTAATAAAGACCTGAGCGTTAACTCAGGTCTTTTATTTTAAATCATTTAATTATTTTTAGTCAAAAAAATCTAAAAAATAATTAATGCAATTTAAAATTAAAATTAAAAAATTTATGATTTTTGATATATTAATAATTTATACATTTAACAAAAACCATCCAGTTCAAAAGTAATAGGTGATAAAAGAAAAAAATTTTTTTTATTATTTAAAAAAAAGGAGTTAATAAGGTCAAATGACTAAAAAAATAACATATCTAGCCGACGGCAAATATATTCATCATTATATTCACGAATTTAATGACAAAGGTCAAAAAATTAAAGAAATAACATATCAACCCGACGGCGAAACTATTCATTATATTTCCGAATTTAATGACAAAGGTCAAATGATTAAAGAAATATTTTATTGTATCGACGGCGAAACTATTGATTGTATTGAAGAATTTAATGACAAAGGTCGAATAATTAAAAAAATAATATATCGATATGAAAACAAAAATTAATTATTTTGATAATATCATTTGTTTATTGATGGGGATGATAATCGCCATTTTCGTATATATTCAATTTATAGAAAAAACACCTGCTAATTCTAATATAGAAAATATACCTTCAAATTCTAATTTCCAAGAACCGATTACTATTTTCAAAGATAAAATTATTGAAAAAGAGATTATTAAAGAAATTGAAAAACCTGTTATTCAAGACCAAGACATTAAAAGGTTCAAATTTTAGAAAAACTATAAAAAAATAAAAACAACAACTACCCATAATCTCACCAATAAAAACATCAATCAAGAAATCATTATTAAAAATTATGAGTAGAATTAAAATTTTTACCATCGTTTCACATCATTAAATTTTAAGCGAAACTCTATTTTAATTTAAATAACAATAATTTTCAAAAAAAATCAAAAAAGGAGAAACCCAAAAATGACTAAAAAAGAATTAATTAAAAAAATCGCTTTATCCAACAAAACTTCTGCAACTAAAACAGAAGAATTTTATAACTCATTTGAGAACGCTCTAATTGAAGCTATCACATCCAACGAAGAAGTAATTTTATCCCCTCAAATTGGTAAATTCAAATTAAAAGCAAGAAAAGCATATGTAGGTAAAAACCCCAAAACAGGAAAAAAACTAGAAATACCTGCGAAAACCGTTGTCTCTTTCAAATTATCTAAAACCATTAAAGATAAAGTAAAAGATTTAACATTAGAATAAACCCATATCAACCAACAAAGGAGAAATTAAATATGAATAAAATCATTAAGAAAAAAACAAAACCCAATAATCACGAAACAAACCAAAACCAAGAAATAAAAACAATGACTAACCCCAAACAAGAAAATATAACTATTATCCCAATAAAAAAACGCAATTTATTAAAAAAAATAGCTTACATAACGATCATTTTACATTTTATTTTACAAGTCATTATTATTTACTACGATAATAAAATTCCCTGGTTAACAACAGGAATTAATAATTCTCTTGAATTGATTAAATCTCTCATCCTAGGAGGAACTAAATAATATGAATAAAAACATAAAAAACAAAAATAAAATATTAACTATTATCACAATTATTATCGCTATCTTTTTCACTACCGCATCCATTTTCGCTTTAACTAATTACTTTTCTAAACAAAGAAAAGAAAAAATTCAATTAATGAACAATCTTCCTTTTTTCACTATTGAACGAACTAAAGGAAATAACGAGGATAAAATTCTTATACCTCTTCCTATACCAAACTTCAAACCAAGCAAATATCAACATTTAATCGAAATGGAACATAAAGCTGTACTTAACACAAATGGAATAGAAATTGACGGTCCTTTATATTTAAAAATAACTTCTTCATATGATACTAAAACAACTTTTGAAAATCCGACAAATTTTTTTAATTTATCAATGAAAGTTAATAATAATGAATATGATGAATCTCAACGTCCTTTAACGGCTTTAAAAGAAGGAAATGGAACTATAACAATCCAAATCGGTATCGAACAAAAAGAAATTATTAAAGAAACTATCGATGGAAAAAAACCTGAATTAGACTTAATTTTTGATTACGAATTAGTTGATTCTAAAGGCAATTCTTTCAGTGGCGGCAATCAAACTATTAAAACCTCAATTGTTCAAACAGCTTAATTGATTAATAAAGACCAAGTTTTTCTTGGTCTTTTTTTTATGAGAAAGGAAAATAACCGAATGAAAAAGCAAATCGAACAAAAACCACTTTCAAAACATTTAATGATAACCATCATTATCTTATTTTTTTGTTTTTCTCTAGGAACTTATGTTTGGATTCATCACCAAACTTTAATCGAAACAGAAAAACAAATAACAGAGCATCAACAAGTAATCAAAACACTTCAAAAGCAAAATGTAGATGTAACCAAAAAAATAGAACAACAAAATGTAGATATAACCAAAAAAATAGAACAACAAAATAAGCAAGAATCACAAACTTTATTAGAAAACCGATCCTCTGCAATATCAAACTTTGAAGAAGATAAAAATCAATTCCAACCTACTAATCCCCAAAAATTTCCAACTTTTGATAAATTAATTGGGTTTAAACAAGAATTAAAAGCAGTCAAAGGTTTTATTGATTATCTTAAAAATCAAGAAAACTATCAAGGTATTGGTGACGTGGAACCTCCATTAGGTATCTTGTTATACGGAGTTCCAGGAACAGGAAAAACAACTTTAGCAAGAGCCTTAGCCAAAGAAACCAAACTCCCATTCTTTGAAGTAAGTAGCTCTTTATTTTCACAAAAATATAAAGGCTTAGCTCCGCAAATGGTTAAAGATTTATTTGAAGCAGCTAGACGCGAAGTAGACAAAAACAATGGCGCCATTATCTTTTTAGATGAATGCGAAACTATTTTTACAGATTTAGGTACCTTAGAAGCAGGGTCTGAAATTGCCAATGTGGTTAACCAATTCAAAACTGAAATGACATCATTTGAAAACAACCCTGAAAAACCTATTTTCATTATCGGCGCGACCAACCACGAGGACCAAATTGATGAAGTTATTAAATCAAGATTTACTTATAACATCGAAGTAAAACCTGGTAACAAAGTTGAACGTCAACAATTTTTAGAATTCCTAATTAAAAAACGTAAAAACCCTTATAGCGACGAAGCTAAAAAATACTTATTTGAAGTGATTAATGAATCTTTAGAAAGATTACCACATCATCAACAATTTTTAAAAGCTAATCGTACTTTAGAAAATATTTTAAAAACAGCGGTAACCGTCTTCGCTCAAAATAGAGGAACTGGTGAAAATAAAAGAAATGAAATCAATCAAGAAGATTTAAAACAAGCTTATCAAATGATCGTTTCCCAAAACATCGAAACATTAGATCAAATCGAAAATCAAAAGAAAGGAGAAACTAAATAATGTTAACACCACTAAATTTAATTAAAGGTTTTATTAACTTTAGAGCCTATTATACTTGGGCCATTACGGCCATCTCTATTTTTAGTATTTTCTTTTTCTTCAAAAGAAAATACGACAACACACATAACAACTACAGCACTACTTGGAAAGGCTATTTAGTTTATTTTTTAATTATTTTATTTCTTTTTAGTTTTATTTATTTATCTTTTTTCAAAACACTACCATCATCTAAATATGTCGGCCAATTAATTGGGGAAATTGATAAAGCAATTGACAAATACGATGAAACCATTAATAACTACAAAGGCCTTAAATCCGAATGGGAAGGTGAATTAAAAAAATGTGAAGATGAATTAAAAGAATTATATAAAGCCAAAGAAATAACCCAAGAACAAAAAGAAAAAATAAAAGAAATCTTAGGTAAAAACGAAGGAAAAATTAAAGAACTAAAAGAACAATTAAAAGATAATACAGGTAATATCGCTATCCTAAAAGGTAAACTTTTACAATTAGAACAAGACAAAGAAGCCAAAGAAAAAGAAATTAAACAAAAACAAGAAGAAGAAAAATTAGCATCCCCCGATGACAAAATAAGATTACAAGCCAAAATCTCTAAATTACAAGACGAACGAAATGAAATAATGGAACAAATAGCACAAGTTTCAACCCAAATCGGCAAATTAGAAGCCGCCCAAAAAAAGTATGAAAATATGCTATCTAACGCTATCAAACTAAAAGAGTCAATACAACGCGATTTTAATGAATTAACATCAGGCGAACAACAACTTTTCACTAAAATCAAAAACGAGGAGGATCGTAGAGCTGAAATTCAAAAAAACATTGATGAAATCGATGTCAAAACAGCAACTATCGAAATAGAAAGAAAACAATTAGAAATTTTACGACAAGGCGCAGACGCATCCAAAATCGCTCTTGATGACTGGGATAAAAAACACGAATTTAGTTTTGGTAACCTTCGAGACGCCCTTTTCCAAGGTGCCGAATTATATATGGATGCTTTTGGTGGGCGCGGTTTCTTAAAAGCAGTAGCAGGCGGAGTTACTAAAAAAGTCGCTGGAACTATTGCCAAAGCGGGTTTAGTGGTCCATGAAACTCATCGAGTAATTAATTTAGCCAAAGATATATTTGTGAATAAAGATGGAACACCTAAAATGATGTCAAAAGAAACTTATGACTCTATTTGTTCTCGTATTGACCGCGAAACAGACAAACTTGATGCCGATTACAAAGACTATAAAAAGAAAAAAGAAGAATATGAAACTCGTCAAGAAACTGTAAATTTAAAGAAAGAAATACAAACAGAGAAAAACCAATTAACTGAATTTAAACAACAAGACGAATCTGTAATCAAAGAATACGAAACCATAACCGAAGATTTAACAAACAAACTAAAAGAAGTTTCAGGAGAAAACGTACAAAAATTAAGACTAAAAGAAAATGATCTCCGCGAACTTTGCAAAACCAAAAACGAAGAAATTGTAAACACAAAAGAAGAACTAAAACAAAAAAATCCTAGTTACGCTCGCGCTCAAAAACGCTACGAAGAAAAACAAAAAGAAAAAAAATATGCTAAATTTTTTCAACCAATTACTAATAAATAATCATTAAATTTAACCTAATAACCTTTTTATTGGATATTTAAAAAATAAAGTTGTATAATAGTGATATATTCATATTTCAATATTTGATAATAATCACTATTATCGGAAAGGAAATGAAATTTATGAATAATAATTTTTTTAAAAAATGTTTAGTAACTATCGCGATTATTTCACTTCTTGGATTGTTATTATTAATTTGTTTTTACCAAGGAACTAATGATATTAAAAAAGAACGAGAATTAGGTAAATCACCATCATTAAAACATGAATTTAATCAATCAACACCTTCAAGATCCAAGCGCGAAACCGAACCTCCAAAACTTAAATTTCAAACAACTCAATCTCATTTCGATCAAGTTAAAGCTTATGTTCTTTCAGAAACTGATGACAAATCTTTATTACCAAATAATCTTTCCCAAGAAGAAAAAATAGAAATTGATAAAATTAGAAAATCTTGGGAACAAATTTTAGGATTTATAAAACAAGATCAAAAAAACATCGATGAATACCAACAAAAATGTGATAATTATAATCACGAAATTAAAGAAATTAAAGATAAATTTCCTTCATTAAAAACTCAACAAACTAATTTACAAAAAAAACACGATGACAAAGTACAAGAAATCAATCAAGTAAAATCACAATTACAAAATAAAAAATCACAACTACAAACTCAAGGAATATCAATTTATAATAATCCTGAAATTGATAAATTACAAGCTGAAATATCTAAATTACAAGACGAACGAAATGAAATAATGGAACAAATAGCACAAGTTTCAACCCAAATCGGCAAATTAGAAGCCGCCCAAAAAAAGTATGAAAATATGCTATCTAACGCTATAAAACTAAGAGATTCATTACAACGAGATTATGATAAATCTCAAAAAGATGATCAAAAACAAACCATCTCCTCCCTTAAATCCCTCTACAACATCACCTCAGACGAGGGATAAAAAAATTAAAGGAGATTTAATTAATGGTTAAATTACAAAATCAATTTAAAATAATAAGTATTTGTTTATTTACTTTTTTAGGATTATTCTTAATTACTAATAATGTTCATCAAATAATGGCTGCACCTAAAAAAAATCATGGAAAAGATATAATTTCATCAAAAGAAGAATCTAAAAAAGATGTAAAAAATTTTTATGAATTACATAATACTCTTGAAAATTATTCAGAAGAAGACAGAAATAAAATTATTCAAATGTTATCAAACCCAGAAATAACAAAAATATTAGAAAAAAAAGCTAAAGAAACCAAAACTCAAGAAAAAGGTTCTTCTTCAAAAAAACCCAATAAGAAACAAAAATAATTTATATAAAATTTTATTATTTATAAAGACCCTTCAGGTCTTTTTTTATTTAACAAATATATATAACTGGTAAGGTAACCAAATAAAACTAGATAATATGTTTCATTAAAATTTTAAATATAACTGTCTCTTAGAAACTATTTCAAAAACCACATTTTTAGGAGGTAATCAATATATGCCAAAATTAACTAAAATACCCTTTATTTAAAAATTCCATAATTATTTTAATTATCATTCTTTTTCATTTATCTTCTCATTCCGTCTCCGCTCATTCTTATTTTCATCGTCAAACTAAATCAAATATAAAACTAGCTGATTGTGAAACTCTTCAACAAGAATGGTTAACATTTCAACCAAAAACAAAAAGATATGATATTAACATTTTTAAAAGTACTGATTCTATAGAAAATAAAAAAAATATTAATTCCTATTTAGCATATTTTAACTGTAATATTGAAATTTTACTTTCTACTCCATCATTTAATAGTTATCAAAATAAGATTTTAATAAACGATTTTAAAAATCCTCCTCAAGGACTTTTAGGCGTCTATTTCAAACCAAGAATAAACCCTTTTAAAAAAGGATATCCTGATGAAAGTTACAAATACACCTTAGAAGACCTCTTAGAATACGAAATTGCTATCGAAGAAGCTTTTGTTTTTTGGGATGTCAATCAAAAACCGCAAGAAGAAAATGTAAATAAAGAATTAATAATAATTAACATGTTTGCAGACCAAAATCAAGAAGAAGCGATTAATCAATATTTAATTGAAAATAACATTATTAAAAAACCAAAAATCATTAAATTAGGTTGTTATAATGCTACTACTAATACTGGTTTGGTTTTGCCATTACCCACCGAAACTTTGAATAGTTTAAAAATTGAAGCTATTTATTTTGATGATGGGATTAGAATTATTGATTCAAATAAACATAATTTAAATGATTTATTAAAACTTTCAAATGGAGCCAAAAACATTTATCTTTTTGCCTTTAATATTCAAAAAAGAAAAGTAGTAATTGAATTACATGACTCTTTAGATCCTTATCAAGCCATTCGTAATTGGAAACGCGAAAATAATCTTTATACTTCCCTTACTTTAATTAAAGAAGGAGAATACGATAAGGAAATAAAAGAAGTTGAAATTGGTTTTGAAGTATCCGCTCCTATAGGTAGTAAAAAATTTAATATTCCTTTTAAAGTTAAAATCGTTTCCCATCTTTTTGAAACTGATAATAATATTTATTTACTTCTTTGTAACGATAGCTCTTTCAAAATTAAATTAGCTAAACAATATCAAACTAATTATATAAATTGGCTAAATCAATGTTACATCAAATACGGTTTTTATTATTCGGGCGATGAAGTCCGTGCTAAATTCGGCCGTAGTAGTAGAATTATTTATGATGAAAACGGCAATCAACATTATTATAAATATATAACTGGTTTTATTTTTGATGATTGGTATATCGATGGTAACGAATGCTCTAAAAGATATTATCAATTTTTAGATACCACATCGCCCCCTACAAAACCACAAGAATTAGATTAAATTTTTAATCACAAACCAAGACCCTCATCAGGGTCTTTTTTTGTTTAACAACGTAAAACCTTGGAAAGGAAAAAAAACTATGTTAATAAAAAAACTCTTTCAATCTTTACCCAGTAATCTCATCTTTTTAATCATTACCTTATTTTCACTTATTCCATTGATAACCATTTATTATGTCATTAAATTCTATCTTTGCACTGTCAAACTAAGTATTCGCCAACTAAAACAAGGAATAGTGGTGCAATTTTATCAATATTTAACCACGAAGAATTCAAATTATCATGTTGAATCTATTTAATACTTGGTTAACTAAGTTAAATAATATTCTTCATAAAATAAGTAGTTATTTTCTTATTTATCAAAATCAATGGTTAAACTTGGGTTTATTAATAATTATTTTATTATTTATCCCTCATTTATTATATTTAATTGATTTTATCATTAAAACTATTTATTACCTTTTCCGTTTATTTTATTATTTAGGTAAATATTTGATATTATTAATTAAAAAAATATTCAAGAAAGAAGAAAAATAAAAATGCAAATTAGTAATTTAAACCAAAGGACGAGAGCGTGGTACCAACACCGCAAAAAATACATCAACGCCTCCGAAATCGCCTCCATTACGGGATTAGATCCCTTTCGTTCCATGGAACAATTAGTCCATGATAAACTCTTTGGCACGACTTTTACTTCCAATCAATATACTCTTCATGGACAAAAAATGGAGCCAATCGCACGTCAATTTTTTATTAACAAGACTAATCTAATTTTTGAAGATACTATTTTTACTGACGATCAGGTTAATCTTTTTTCTGCTTCTTTGGATGGTTACAACGAACAAAACAAAATCGTTTTAGAAATAAAATGTCCTTTTGTGAACGAAAACCAAGCAATATCATCCACTTGGACTCAGTTTTTAACTCATCCTCAACTCGAACATATCCCTCAATACTACTGGGCCCAAGTACAATGCCAACTTTATTGTTCCCAAGCAACATTTGCCTACTTTTTAGTTTATTTTAATGATAATGATTATCATGTAGTCAGAATTTACTTAGACAATAATTTTATTACCAAAATGATTCAAGATAGTCAAAAATACTTAACTCTTTTAACCAAAGCCAAAAACGAATTAGAAAAAACCACTTATTTAAAACAATTAAGCAAAATCAAATAATTAATTCATACTTTTAGACCTTCAAATTGAAGGTCTTTTTTTTATACCCAAATTGAAAATTAAAGGAGAAATCAATCATGAAATTAATCGTTTTCGAAGGACTTGACGGGAGTGGAAAAACTTCTCTTATTCACGCCCTTCAACCCCAATTAAAAACCCCTCATCAACTGTATCAAGGTTTAGGGAGTAGTTCACTTGGGAAGGAAATTAGAGATTTATTTTTAAATTTTCAACAAGTAGATTATATCACTCGTTTTTATTTAAGTCTGGCTAATATGTCTCAAATCCAAGCGGAATTAATTGTTCCTCAATTAAAAAATAACCAATTAATTATCTTAGACCGTTGGTTACCATCTACTTATGCTTATCAATTATTTCCCTTTTCTAAGGAAAAGAAACAACTTTTACCTTTAAAAAAGATCTTTAAGATAAATCATGAAACTATCTTAAAAAAACCTGATTTATTAATTTATTTAGACATTGACCCTCTTATCGGAAGAACCAGAAAGAAAAATCAAAAAAACCATCAAAGAGATCTCATTGAAAGACAATCATTAACTTATTTTCAAAATGTTCGCCAAGGATATGATCATTATATCACTCATTATACTAGTGGAGTTAATAAATTAATTTTAAACGGAAGTGATTCTATCAAATCTAATGTCAAACAAATTATTAAACAAATAGGAGTACTATCAAATGGCGATCATAACTAAAAAGACCTGCCAAAATGGCAATACTTACATCTATTTTTCTAATGGAAAAATCAAAACCATTCATAAAGATGGCATCATTACCTGGAAAACAAAAAGAATTTTTAAAACTAAAAAAACCAACAAAAGACCTTAATTTAAAGGTTTTTTTTATTTAAAGAAAGGAATATCAAATGTTAAATAACCAAGATTTTTTTAATATTCAACAATTTAATACTAATATCCAAACTGTGGAAATCTTAAAATGTTTTTTTAAAAAAACTACCTTTAATCTTTCTGTTGACAAGTATATGAAAACCAATTACCAACAATTAAACCATTATTTTAACCAAAATAACATCAACTCTCAAAGTCAAAAAGTCATTTGTGGTAAAATCAATGAATATTTAATTTTATTATACTTAAACAATAAAGGAATCACTAATTTATACCCTCAAGTAAATTTATTTTTTATCCCTGACATTAAATTTGATTTAGTTTTATTTACTAAAAAGAAAAGAATCATCGCTTTTAATTTTAAAACATGTCTTCGTGAACGCTATAAACAAGCCATGATAGAGGCCCAACAACTCAAAAAATTAGATACTCGTTTTGAGTTTTATTTATTAATCAACAACGAACCAGAAACTCAAAGACTAAACAATAAAATCAACCAAGGAAAAATCCAAGGCATTAATCAAGTAATTAACTTATTTTCCAATTCAGCCAACAATTTCTTACAAAACTTAATTACCCGTCAATTCATCCCTTTTTCTAACATCAACATCATTAAAAAAATAAAAAAGGATTTAATATAAAATGTTAACCAACGAACAAAAAGCGTTAAAACAAATCATTTCCTATATGAACCAAAATAAAGCTGAACAATTAAGTTTTTATTTTCAGCTCATTGATCCACAATCTTTTTTAGATAAACAACATACAAAAATCTTTCAGGCCTTAAAATATTTAACTTTAGGAAAAATAACTAATCATCCCTTTGATAAAATAAAGTCTCAAAATGAGATAATCGAAGAATTACTCACCTATCTTCAAACCTATTTCCCCCAAGATAACTTTACTAAAGAATCATTATCTTTTTTAAGTGATGATTTTAGTAAGGAAAATAACCTTAATTTCTTAGATAACTTAAAACATACCTATACCCAAGAAAAACTGTTCCGACAACTCTTAAAATTTATTAGTCCTTCTTTTGAAAATCAAGATCCTTACACTAAAAACTTATATTACCAAGAAATCTTTGATAAATTAAGAAAATTTATGACTTTGATTCCTCACAAATCAGACCAAACCTTATTAACTTTAAATCAAATGTCCTCTTGTCATCCTGAGTTTTTTAAAACCGATCAACAATCCAAACAAAAAATCCAAGAAGAATATTACCGCTTATCAAAAACTTTCCGAGGCTTAAATCAAGCCACAAAAGGATTTAAAAAAAGTCAAATCATCACCATTGGGGGCTATACTGGATTAGGTAAAACCACTTTTGTCTACAATCTTCTTTTAGATATCGCCAAAACCAAACATCAAGAAACTAAACATTATCCCCATATGTTAGTTTTTTCTTATGAAATGACCTTAGAAGAAAATTTAAGTCGATTATTAGCCCACCAAACTCAAATTCCTCTAGATGTTATTTTAGATAAAAATTTGAAAGATTTAAACATCACACTACTCAAATACACGGAAAGGATGAAACAAGCCAAACAATTTTTTGTTAACATTAATTTATCGTTTAGTTATGACAAAAGTAAAAACATTGATTATATCATTGATTTAGTTTATCGCCTTCATTTAGAAAAAAAAGTTGAAATGATTGTCATCGATCATCTTCAAATTACAAAAGCCACAAATCATTTAGAAAATGACCGTCTAGCCATTGACGAAATTATGACTAAACTCAAACAATTAGCCATGGAATTAAACATCGTTATTATCATTCTCTCACAATTTTCGAGAGATACTTATAGCCATTACCAAGGAAAATCCCCTGAAATCACCGCTTTAAAAGGAAGTGGTGGTATCGAAACCAACTCCGACATCGTCTTAATGATGTCTGAATTCCAACCCAAACTATCCAAAGACCAAGAAAAACCTTTGAATATCTATAATCAAAATTGTAATCAATTATATTTAGCATCAAAAAACAATGAATCTCAAAAAATCATTGAATTATCTATTAAAAAGAATCGAAGTGGTACTAAAAAAAACTTAGTTTATCACTTTGAAATGACCACCCAAACCTTTCAAGAAATAGGTTATATCTTACCTTATCTATTAGAAAATTATTAAGGAATTTATCAATGAATTATCAAGAAAAAATAAAACACATCCAAATTCATTTCCCCATGTCAGTTTTATTAAAAAAATTAAATATCATACCACCAAACTTCAACCCCAAATATCGTTTCCCTTGTCCCATTCATCAAGGAAACAATCCTACTTGTTGTCATTTCACTTCTACTAACAAAATTCATTGTTGGAAATGTGGTCGAGATTACGATCTGATTGATGTTTATATGACTATCCGTCAAATTAAATCTTTTTCTAAAGCGATTCAAAGAATAGAAGGATTTATGAATTCTTTCGAATTTAAAACCTTAATCCAACAAGAAAAAGAAACAACGCAAACAACTACTAACCCTTTTCAACAACCATATCATCCAATTAAACCAAAACAACCAGTTGACGAACAGGAAATTAATATCAAAAAGAAACAATTATTTAAAAAAATCTCACCCTTATTCAACCAAATTAGAGATTATTATCATTATTTATTAACCATTAATCGCAACAACGAAAGCCAACCAGGAATAGAATATTTAACTCAAAAAAGAAAACTCACTGTAGAAACTATTAAAGAATTTAAACTAGGCTATGCCCCATTATCTGATAAACCTTTATCTTTTCGGTTAGTAAATTACTGTCAAAAGAAAAATATTAATATCGATAAATTATTAGAATATGGTTTTATCAAAGAAAAAACTAATCAACAAAGAAAAAAATATTATCATGATACTTTCCATGGTTCAATTATTATCCCCATTGAAAATGGTTATCATCAAACTTTTCATTTTTATCAAAACCATTTTCGCGAAGTTTCTTATTTCCAACCTAAATATAAATCCCTCAATAATTTTAGTCAAACACCTACTTTTCATTTCAGTTATCGTTTTTTTGAAGCATTACCTTTTATTAAACAAACGAAAACCATCATTATTCATGAAGGTTTTTTCGATGTCATTAGTTGTTGGCAAAACAATATTAAAAACGTTGTCGGTCTCATTTGTGTCACTCAACTACTTTCTAAATCACAAATAGAAATTCTAAAAAAAGAAAATATCAAAGTAATTATTGCCTTAGATAATGACGAAACAGGCCGAAAACGAAGCGAAGCCTTAGGAGAACAACTAACCTTACAAGAAATCCCTTATGAAATTAGAAGAATTCTACCCCCTTATGATCAAACTTGTAAAGATGTCGATGATTTAATCGGTCAATACGGAAAAGAAGCATATCAAAAATGTTTTTTAGCTCCATATATTACTTATGAAGAGGCCAAAAAGAAAATCATCGTCGATTTAGCGGTTCATTTCTTTGGCGAAGACAAAGTTGAAGTAATTAATTAAATTATTTTTTTACACCAAAATATATAACATCTACACATATAAATATATCAACATACCCCAAAATAAGCGCATATACCCTAAATTTTGCGATTTTATTTTTCGCAAATTCGGGGTTTTTTATTTTTATAACAAACCAAACAAAAGGAGAAAAGAAATGAAAAACGACACTAGTCAAGAAATTAGAATCGGGGGCTGGAACACAAAAACCACCCCTAATGATTTAACCCAAATTAAAAAATTTTTAAAAATATTAAAAGAAGATTTAATTAATCTCACTATTATTGCTCATTCCAAAAAGAAAAATACTTACCAAGAAGCTAATTACCGTCCCAAAAACCAAACTCTCTTCGTCGATCCTCAAATCTTAGAAGAAATGAAACAAACAAAAATCACCTTAATTAATGATAATTTTTCTTCTAGTAATAGCAAACTATTACTTTCTGATTTAACCCCGCTTAAAAGACAAAATAACTCCCTTAAATACCTATTTAATATCTTCCAAATCAATTATAAAAATGAATCTAAAAATATCATCAAAAAATTAATTGGCAAAATCAATCTTCATAAACTAGAAAACTTACAATTATACCAACTAGACCCTCAAAAACTGGATAAATATCATAAACCCATAAAAACAAACTATAAGAAAGGGTTAAACATCATCTATTATCGCCAAGAAGATTTAAAATACATTCAATCTTTTTTAACAAAAGATAAACAAGGTTATCGGGTTAAAAAGCTACATCCCAAATATAAATATATACCTAAACAACAAGAATGACACTTTTATGACACTTCATTGACGCTTTTATGACACTTTATTGACGCTTTTATGACACTTCACTGACACTTTTATGACAATTTGACTTTGAAAATAATCTATATAAAGATTAACTCATTGAAGGAGTGATATTTGATATTTTATATCGATAATGATAATGATACTCGATATTTGATATTATCGCATTATCATTTTTTATATCATTATTATTTATCGATATCATAAAAACCTCTTTTTAGTAATTTTATTTTTTTAATTTATTTCAATCATTAAATCAACTTTAATTTTTAAATTAATTGCCTTCCCAAGTATTGATTATTATCTATGAAACAAAAAGATGCACGCGCTGAAGCGCTTATTTAGAGTTATAATAGTTGATATATTTAAAATAATTTATAAAGATAATTGGTATTAAGATGCAAAAATTAAAACAAAAAATTAAATTATTACAAAAAATGATTGAAAAAATTAAAAAAATTGATAAAAAAATGGTTTTTCATTTAGTTAAGCAATTCAATCAAACCCTGAATTTAACCACCATTTTAAAAACAATTCAAATTAAAAGAAGTACTTATTATTATTGGTTGAAAATAAAAGCTAAACTAAAAGAAAAAGAAGAAAAATACCTGTTACAACAAAAACGGATTAAAGCTTTATGTTTCCATTATCAATATTTTTACGGTCATCGGAAAATCACTGATTTATACCAAAAAATCTTTAACGAATTCATCACCAAGAAAAAAGTTTATCTCATCATGAAAAAAAACGACATTAGTTGTCGTTTAAGAATCAAAAAAAATTTTACTTACCATAATTTAAAAAATAATCTCCAAATAATTCCTAATTTAATCAATCAAGATTTTATGGCCACCAAACCCCTCCAAAAACTCTTTACTGACATCACTTATTTCAAAACGAATCAAGGTTTTCTCTATTTTTCTTGTATTATCGACTCTTTTAACAACCAAATAATTGCTTCACATGTTTCAAACCAACAAAATAAAGATTTAGTTTTAAATACTATTAAAAAACTTCCAAAATTAAAAGAACCTTGTATCATTCACTCCGATCAAGGAAAAGTTTATCAATCGCTCAAAATTCAACAAACTTTAACAAAAAAAGGTTTTTTAATCAGCATGTCAAGAAAAGCTACCCCTCGTGATAACGCCATCATTGAAAACTTTTTCGGCCAAATGAAAACAATTTTACAACATCAAAATCCTTTTTTATTTCAAAAATCTCCTGATAAAATGAAAAAATTAATTAATCATTTTCCTAAATTTTGGAATAATAAGTGGATTTTAAGTAAATTAAACCATTCAACTCCATCTCAATATATTCAAAAACTAAGATAAATTTTTAGTTGAATGAACATAAAATAATATAACCTTGAAAAAGGTTACTTTAGTGCGCTTTTTTTACCTAAAAATAGTAAAATTTAAAAAAAATATCATTTTCTTTCATTTTGTTGACGAGTTTTTAACTTTTTTTACCTAACTATATAGTGAAGGGTTAAAATATTAAAAAAATATCTTTTGAAACTAAAGAATTATCAAAAAAAGTTTAGACACTTTTTAATTCAACAAAATATTTCCTTAGTTTGAAAAGATAGGAAATTATCTATTAATTTTTAGTCTTAAAGAGTCATTTTAAAAATTAAATTTGTTTAAAAAAAGGAAACAGCTCAGAGACAACCAGGACCACAACAAGGACAAAAACAACAAGATATTCAACCCAAAGAAACAATAAAAGAGGTTGAGGTAATTAAAACAATTGTAAACGATATTAAAATAAAAGAATTGACAGATGCAAATACAGCCTTACAACAACAATTAAGCACCAAACCCAAAGAAACAATAAAAGAGGTTGAGGTAATTAAAACAATTGTAGACGATACTAAAATAAAAGAATTGACAGATGCAAATACAACCTTACAACAACAATTAAGCACCAAACCCAAAGAAACAATAAAAGAGGTTGAGGTAATTAAAACAATTGTAGACGATACTAAAATAAAAGAATTGACAGATGCAAATACAGCCTTACAACAACAATTAAGCACCAAACCCAAAGAAACAATCAAAGAGGTTAAAGTTGTTGATAATACGAAAATAAACGAGTTAGAAACAAAAATAACTCAGCTACAAGACGAATTAACAACTGAGAAAAATAAAGGACCTGTTTATATTAATGTTCCAGGCCCTGAAACAATCAAAGAAACTGAGAAAATAATTTACGTAGATAAACCAGTTGTAACAATTAAAGAAATCGAAAAACCAGTTACTGTTTACGTAGATAAACCAGTTGAAAAAATCATTTATATAAATAAACCTGTTAATTTAAATGAAATAAAAAAACAATCTTTTAAACGCTAGTAGATTTACATGGATATATAAAACTGATATTATAAAATTTTTTGATAATTTATAGAAAAAATAATTAATTTAAGCATATAAACATTAAAGGAATAACAACAAATGATGATTAAAAAAAATATAGAACCGATTAATTTTTCTTTAAATCGGATAGGTGGCAAAACAAAAATGCTACCTTTGTTAAGGACTTTTATACCTACATATTTTAAAGCCTATTACGAGCCCTTTTTAGGAGGCGGTGCGTTGTATTTAGATTTAAGACCGACCACAAGGCCTATCTCAGCGACAATGAACCTCATTTAATGAATATATGGAACGAAATAATAGCTAATCCGAGCCTCTTTTATCAAAAGGCGCTCCAATATGAGGACTTTATTTTTGATAACGAGATCCCACAACAAATACCAACCAATAAAAAAATCAATTCTTATCATAGTGAAAATTTTAACAAATTATTACAAAAATATAATAACAAAAACGAGGGCGCTTTATTTTATACTTTATTCAAACATAGCTTTCGTGGTTTTTTTAACTTCAAAGTTAATGGTGATATAAAAATGAGTTTCGGATTTGAAAAAAAGAAAATTTTACGTGATTTTAATTCTTTTAATTTAGAAAAATTGAAACAAATAGAATTATTATTTAAACCCTAATCTTGTTTATTAAATAGTGATTTCGAAATTTTAATTAATCAAGCTCAAAAAGACGACTTTTTATTTTGCGACCCTCCTTACGCTCCTTATAATAATTTATAAAACACAGAATATAATGTTTATAAGAACGCGGAGTGGTATGACATGGATTTTGATTTAGGAAGTCAAAAGAGACTCGCCGAAGCCCTAAGGAGAGCGCACGCTCGAGGCGTTAAATGGTTAACTACTAACTATCCGACACAAGAAATATTACAGTTTTATCAAGGTTTTAATTTTAATTATATGTTAGCGACAACAAACGTCAAAAAAAAAAAAAAATATTGATAACTTCGAAGTCATTATTACTAATTATCGCGAATTTAAACAAAATATTTATTAAGGGAATGTATATGTTGAATAAAACAACATTAGTCAAAGCCGGTTTGTCGTTGAGTTATATATTTTTTATGATTAGTAATTACATCACTTTATTTTGTGATTTTCAATTTGGAGCTAAATTTAACTGTTGTGTCAGTTTGGTTTCGGATACGTTATTTTTAATGCATTTATGGTTATTTAAAGAGAAAAAAACACCATTTAAAGAAAAATAAAAGGATACATTATGAATTTAATAGCCTTTATCATTTTTATTTTAGGTTTATTCCTTTATTGTTGGATTTTTTATATTTGCTATTCTTACAAAATTCCTTTTAAATATATTCAGTATTTTTCGTAGTTAATTTCAACTGGAAGTTTCGCTATAATGACTTATAAAATATTTCTTTTAGAATAAAACATTATTAACAAATTATAAAAAATAAATAAAACATTATTAACAAATTATAAAAAATAATTTAAATTAATTTTACAAAGAGACTTTAAAATGACAAATATAAAAACAACAAAATATCAATGTAAGTATGGCAAATTAAAGAAAGATAATAAAATATGAAAATTGATTTAAAACAAAATACTTGGGAATGGTTTAAACACCGTAAAAATTATATTAACGCCTCCGAGGTGGGAACCATCATGGGTTTAAATCCTTATGAGACAGTTGGCGACTTAATAAAGAAAAAACTTTTTAAATAGCCTTTTATGAGTAATGAGGCCATGGAACACGGAAAACGTATCGAGCCCTTAGCCAATTTATGGTTTTGCGCGAAAACAAAAAGAGATTATCAGCCGGCCGTGTTTGTAAAGGGGATTTATTCGGCGTCGTTAGATGGTTATCATGAACCATCGCAGACAATGCTTGAAATCAAATGCCCTTTAAATAGAACTAACACGGCGTGGAAAGATTTTTTTACAAATAAAATTATTCCACCTTATTATTTAGCGCAAATGCAATGTGGTTTATTTTGTGCTGGTCTTAAAAAAGCTTATTTTTTGGTGTATTTTAATAACCAAGATTATTATGTGGAGAAAGTCCTTTTAGATATGGATTTTATTGAGGATATGCATAAACACGTCGCCGCATATAAACAATTATTAAAAGAGTTTACAACGGAATATGAGAGAGAATTGAAAAAATGAGTACCGTTATATCAGAACAAAAATTATTAAAGTTTTTATTATTAAATCCCGCTGAGATTCCTAATGTAGCGAATCAAATTTCTTTAACTGAGTTTAGTGATAAAAAAACGAGATATGTTTTTGAATTAATGAAAACGTTTTTGACTCAAACGAAATATACAACATTTAAAGATTTTCTTAAACCTTATTTAGAATCCCTTAAACGTCCTTTGACATTTCAAGATAACCTTATAAATTATTTAAAAGGATTAAAAGAGATTCCTGATGCCTCAATACAACCATTAAATATTTTAATACAAGATATTAAAGATGACGATATGATAAGTAGTTTTCGGACTCCCAAAGATGTTATGGATGATATTATTAAAGACACCATTGATAACCCTAGTAAAAACGGTTTATTAGGGCTTGATACTGGATTTAAAAAATTAAATCATGATACCTTAGGCTTTCGAAAAAAAGAATTAATTATTTTAGGAGCGCGTCCAGGAGTTGGAAAAACTACTTTAATGATGAATTTAGCTTTTAATATTGCTTCTAAAAAGAAAAAAGTAGCTATTATCAGTTTAGAAATGAGTACCGAACAATTATATTTAAGAGTGTTAAGCGCGATGACGGGGATAGCCAAACGCAAAATTGAATTGGGGGCTGTTAATGAGAAAGAAAACGCCATTATTAAAAATGCCAGTGAGAAAATGAAACAGCTAAATATCGCGTCCAAAGAGGAAGTTAAAAACAATTTAGAGGAATTACAAAATTATTGTTTAAAGAATAAAGTGGATATCGTTTTTATTGATTATTTACAAATCATCCCCGATATGATATGTCGTAAAATCTCTCGTAAATTAAAAAAACTAGCTCAATTTTTGAATATCCCGATTTTTTGTTTATCTCAATTAAATAGAGAATCCGACAAAGGGAAAAACAGGGTTCCTCGTTTAAGTGATTTAAAAGATTCAGGAACCATAGAACAAGACGCGGATATGGTTTTAATTTTAGTTCCGAAAAGTATAGACGAAATAGAAACTAATTGGGAAAAATACAAGGATAATATCACGAACGAACCCATTATTGATTTATATATGATTAAGAACCGAAACGGAGACAATAACAAAGTATATAATTTATTATTTTTGAAAAAACAACAAAAATTCGTAGAGATAACCGAACAAATCAAATTAGACCCGGATATTTTTTAAAATTCCTTTCGAGGATTATCAAAAAATAAAACAATATGCTTTTCAAGGTATTCAAGAGTTCGGTTTTTTTTAATGAATAAATTTAAAAGGCTATTGATTCAGTTAAATAATTAAAGAAAGTGAATTTATGAATAAAAGAAATAAAGAAAAAGGAAATTTAAATATGTCTTTTAAAACATTAATATCTAAATATAAATATTATATTATTGCCACTTTAATATCTTATATCCTCGGTGTTTATAGTCGTGAAATAAAGCTTTTTTGTAATCAAAATACTCATCAAACAACCAATATGGCAAGTGGTATTTATGGTGTCATCTTGGCTTTAATAGGAGTGTTTATAGTTCGTGAATCTCAAAAAAACAAACTAAAACAACCGTCCATTTTGGCTAATAAATTATGTTCTTTGATTGATGATGGAACAATTCCCATTGATGCTTTGGATATGGTAAAAAAAGCTATTGATTTTAAAACTTATGATAAAAACGACATTGATACCAAATTAGAAGATAAAATAGAGCATAAGATACAAGAACCACGAGAACCAAATATAATGAACGTTATCAAACAACACCAAGAGAAAATTAAAGCGTTGGAAGAATGCCGCACAGTACAAGAGGACATTAATAAAACGTTTCAAGAATATATCACACGACAACAAATAACTATCAAACCAAACGAGCGAAATAAACAGTGGGGCGAACAACTTGCTAAACAAGACGCAACGCCAGCCACAATTAACATAGACGCACAACCAACATACGCAGAAACATTAGATAATATAGACGATTTATTTGAGTAAGAGATGTTGTATGTTTATAGAAAATATATTAAGCCTAAATAAAAAATATTATAAGGTTTTTATAATTAATGTTCTTTTGATATTATTGTTTTTAATATGGTTGTTTTGGTTAATAATAACGACAACCGAGAGCACAAATAAGAAAATAAAAGCAATTATGCGGACTCGTATTAATATTATAGAAAAGCTTAATAAAAGAGAATTAGAATTAATAATTGAAAATATTTTATTCAATATAAACGAAAATAAGAATTTTAATAGTAATTTGAATATGAGACAAATGGAACAAGAATTAATCAATTTGAATAAAATAGAGAATAAAATAGAGAATAAAATAGAGAATAAAATAGAGAATAAAATAGAGAATAAAATAGAGAATAAAATAGAGAATAAAATAGAGAATAAAATAGAGAATAAAATAGAGAATAAAATAGAGAATAAACAGTACCAAACAATTGTATTTAACCCGGGACAAGCAAATATGCAAGCGAATCAAACAAATCGCAAAAGAATAATTGTATCTAAACGAAAACAAGAAAATACACAAGAGAACCAAATAGAGAACAAACAACCACAAAGAATTTTAAGACAAAAATAACCCAAAAAAAGGAGGTATATAAAAATGTCTAAAATGTTAAATATTCTTAATAATTATAAAAGAACTATTATTAGTTCTTTTATAATTATTGGTTTAACTATTGTAATGTATAAGACCGCTTATAATTTGCATTTAGAATGCGAAAAAATATGCAAGCAACACAAAATAAACAAATACAAGAGGAAACAAACAAATTACTACCACAAGAAATAAACGCTATACAAGATAAGAACAAAATATTAGCAAAAGACAACGATACTTTAAAAGAAAAATTAGCAACCGAACAACAAGGCGTAAAAGACTTAGATAGGGAAAATACCGCTTTAAGAGATGAAATAAAAACATTAAAAGAACAATTAAAAGAGAAACAACAAGAAATAGAACAATTAAAGAATAATCAAACACAACAAAAACCAAATGAACTTACACAAGAGGAACAAGAAGAAGAAGATAAAAAAGCACAAATATGGATAAATAGAAATTTAAATTTTTTATCAGACGTCATAAAGGAAATAAAACAAGAAATAGCAAACCTAATTTATGATAACGAAATACAACAACATATAACATCTTATGTTAATACATGGGCTATATACTTAGAAGCACAAAACTATTGTAATAGCATATTACAACGAAAAAATCACTCACTGCTATTAAAAGCGAGACAAATACAAGATACTATTGAAGCATATCTAAACATGTTGGTAAAACAAAAAAACAATAACAATATATACCGTGCAAATCCGACAATACCCGCAGAAATAGCAGACTTTATAGACGCTCAACTAAAAAAACCAAGTGCAAAACAACTAGAGGAACAGAAAAAACAACAAGAAATAGAAGAACAAAGAGAAAAAGAAGAAAGAGAAAAAGAAGAAAGAGAAAAAGAAGAAAGAGAAAAAGAAGAAAGAGAAAAAGAAGAAAGAGAAAAAGAAGAAAGAGAAAAAAGTAACAAAATGCAACAAAAATTAAATGACATGACTTTGCAAAACTTTTTGGAACTAAAAATTCAAACAATGAAGAATGAGTACGAAACTACGATCAGCGAAATTCATTATTTAGGTGTTATTTTAGGCAAGTTTTACGGATACTTAAATCTCGGCGAATTACCCGAAGAACAATTGCGTGAGTTTAAAGATTGTAAATCACTAACATGGGACGAATATAATGATAAACAAAACATCCTAGTAATGGCATTATTGAAACTAAAAATACAATTAAAAAACCCTCATATAAAAATACAATCTATATTGAAGGATAATAAAGAGGACAATAATATGATAATGAATATGTTTGAAGATATAGTAAGGTATGAGTTGGAAGCTTAAGATGATGTCTAAATACCTTATTTACTTTAATTACTGGTTTAATGTTTTAAAAACCTTTTGTCAAGCGGTTTATTCATGCCAATATTTTTCTTTATATATTGTGGGTTTGTTTTTCTTTTATTTAATATATCACTTCTTTTTTTACCGAACAAGCACATTATATATTCGGCTATGAGGTCGGTTGGATATTTATTAGTTTAATTTTTTATAATTGTTTTTATTTTATTTTTTTATGGTGGTGGAATCGTTTGGAAACTAAGTTTCCATCGTTAATAACTTTTAAAGAAATAGGCGTTTTTTGTTTAAGTCTATTAGAAAATCTTTTTAAAATTTTTAAAACTGTTTGTGAATATATTATATATACAGTTATTAATAAAGAGACTTTGACAGGTGTTGGTATAACAAGTACGACGGCAGTTGTGGGCGCCTCTGTTGGTGGCGGTATTCGTGGAGGTATTCAAGGTGCCGCTGTTGGCGCAGCAGGTGGTCCGTCCGGAGCTATTACTGGCGCAATTGTTGGAGGAGCCAAAGGAGCTATTAATACTGGTAGCGAGGCTTTTAAAATAGCGGCCAAAGGAGCTCAGATTGTTTTAACTTTATTTAAAAAAATTTTTTTAATCGTTATTGATTTTTTTATGAAAATAGGAACAAAATTTTTATCTGTACTTATATATGCAGCGAAAATAGTTAATAACGTCTTAAAACTTATTTTAAATAAATTAGGTATTATAAAAATAATTAAATGGTTATTTGTTATAATAGTCAATATATGTTTTATGTGGGGTTTTAAAAAAGAAATAAATGAAAGTGTTATAAGGACTATTAATGATGAGTAAAAAAGAGAGTAAGAAAGAGGATAAAATAGAGAGTCGAATAGAGGAAAAGAAAGAGGAAAAAATAGAAAATAAAAAAACAAACATATTCAAAAAGTGGAACTTTTTAAATAAGTTCGTAAAGAATAAACAAGAGAACAAAATAGAGAGTCAAATAAAGGATAAACAAGAGAACCAAATAGAGAGTCAAATAGAGAATAAAATAGAGGAAAAATATAAACGTGTTTGGGTTATAAGACTCTTCGGTAATGCTTATGGTTTAAAAGAGTTTATAATTACAATTAGCTTATTATTATTTATGTTTGTTATGATTATAAATGCTTTATATAAAAATCAACAAGCGCGTACCATGCATAAAAGATTATTAGATGACCCAATTTATCAAAGACAAATACAAGCAGCTATGCAAATCCAAAAAGATATATTAGATGTCAAAAAACACGGTTATATTCTTTTTGATATAGAATATATTTTTTATGATGAGACGAAAACCCAATTACAATATAAAATATATCATAGAAAAGGCCAGCGTATCAATCCATTAAAAAAAGAGGTATACGACCAAGAGAAACAAATTAAAACAGAAGAACATCATTATGGTTTTACAAAAAATGGAGACCATAAAGTGAGTAAAATAATTTATTATGAAACGAATTATGATACAACATTATATAAACCAGTTCAAGAAACTTATAAATGGGATGATATTGTAGGAGAAGCTAATTATTTTGTTATAGACAATCAAGAGATAGAAAAGACAGAGATTTATAAATATGATGTTTATAGGAGATGTGACGTAGATGGCGAAAGCTGGTATATCCTCGGAAAATACCCAAAATTTAATTTAATAACTATATATGATAAAGACAATATAAAATTACAAGAGAAATTTATTAATATCGAAATAGGTACCTGGTTGTGTCGTTTGAAAACTTGTGATTCTCATATATTAAAATTCAATAAAGAAGGTGTGATTATTTCAGGCGAGAGTATACCGGAAAAAGAAGGCGAAGAAACACGATGGGATGATTCTTTCTTACAACAACACAAAGACCACAAATATTAAAAATAACATATAAAAAGCAATTTTTATATATGTTATTTATGTTATCAACCCCTTTAAAATATGTTTGATTAATTAATATATGATATTAATATTAAATAAAATTATTTTATTACTTATATATACTTTGAAAATGCATTTAAAGGGTTTTAAAGCTCAAAAAATAAAATTAGTTAATAAAAATATATATTAATTTATCTTAAATAACCTTAATTTATTAATATTTTTTATTAATTTAATATAAAAAAATACTATTTTATGTTAATTATTGTTAAAAAAATGATAATTTTATTGATTTTTATTAAAAAAAGAGCGTTTTTTACTCATTTAACATCTGAGTTGGTGCTAAAATGGTACTAGCATGGTGCTTTAAATCTCATTTTAACAACTAAAATGCAACCTCTTACACGTGTTTTGCTTAGTTTTGTTAATATTTACTTATATTTACACAACTTTGTGGCAAAATGTAGCAATATGCAAACATATAACTGGCATATTGTCGCATTATTGCTTAAATATCACCCCAGTTTTTGTTTAACCTTGTTATCAAACAACAAGAAAACAACAAACAACTTATAATTTACAAATAAAATTACCAAATTAAATATAAAATCGCCAAATTATGAATAACCGATATAAATATAAAACAAAATTAAAAGCTATTAAAATGTCTAAAAAAGAGATTCCGACAGCTCAAATATTAAAGGTTTTAAAGATTAAAAGCCGACATAGTATTTACCAATGGGTAAAATGGTTTAATCAAGGAGAATACACAAGACTCCAAAGAAAACCAGGAGGCAGTTATAAAAAAACTTTCTCCCCCTTAAGTTATGAAAATTTTTACCATTTAAAATGTTTATCTCTTTTGAAAGATAAACAGCCTTTCATAAAGCATATACAAACTTTAACCTTCGAATACCCTTTATATCATCTTTTAAAGTTAATTAATTTATCATTTTCAACTTATTACGGTTATTTTAAAAGACAAACTAAACAACAAGAAAAAACAAACAAATTAAAAAAAATGATAAAAGAAATTGTGAATCAAGGGACATACCAACCTCAACAACCCAAAAACAAACCACGAAATAGAAGATGGGGTTACCGTATCATTCATCAAACATTATTAACTCAAAACATGAAAGTGAACCCTAAAACAGTTTATAAATATGTAAAGGTTTTAAATCTCTTATCCCAACGTCTCAAAATGAAAAAGAAGACATGGCAAAAGCCCCAAGAACAAAAAACTAATAATTATCATAACCTATTACAAAACCAATATAAAAGCGATAAGCCCAACCAAAAACTATGTACGGACATCACTTATTTAAATTATGGTAAAAATCAAAAACTTTATTTATCCGCGGTATTAGATTTATACAACCGCCAAATCGTCGCTTATCATATTAAGGAGCATCAAACCCTTAATTTAATAATAGACACCGCCAAACAACTTCAAAAAGGGCATCAAGGGAGCTTTATTCACAGCGACCGAGGTATGGTTTATTGTTCGCCAAAATATCAACAAATCTTGAATGATAAAAGGATATAAGGTCAGCTATTCACAACCAGCCACACCCTCACAAAATGCTTGCATGGAGTCATTTTGGTCTAATTTAAAATTAGAAAGTTTTTATTTAGAAAATAAAAACAAACTAACTAAACCACAAGTAATAAAAATAATAGATGATTATATATTTTATTACAACCACCAAAGGAGAATCAAAAAGAACGGTTATTTATCGCCGATTGATTATGCAAAACAACAAGGCCACGTTTAATATTTTATGGGGGTAAAATATTAAAAACGCGCTTAACCATATATAGCTTGTTTCGAACAGGTTTCTTTCCGTCGTCCTTTTTTATATTTTAAAGCTCTTAAATGCGGCTTTTTAAAAATATTTAAAAAATTGAGATTATTACTTGACTAATTAAAAAAAATCATTAAAATATCTTATTTAGATAACTAGACATATAAGATATAAGATGTAAGATCTTATTTTTTTATAAATATTTTTTTTAAATAAATAACCTATTGTAGGCAATTTTTTCGCTCCGCTTTACAAAAATTAAAAAAAATTAATATTTTATGTTTTTTTGTTGACAAATAAAAAAAATATTTTATACTATTAGTAATTAGTTTTTGAGAATTGCTTTTGATGGTGATTTTGAAAAATACTTTTATTTTGGGTCATTGCCTTTTAATATTTTTTTAATTATCATATTGGGCTCTAGTTCTAACTTACTGTTAAATTTGTTTTTTTTAATGTAAAATTATTTAATAATATATTAAAAATAATATATATATTAAAAATAAAAAAAAGAAGGATTTATATATAAATTGAATTTGAAAAATTATTTCATTAAATACAAAAAAATTATTATATATTCTACATGTGTTGTTGTATTGGTTTTAATATTGACGATTTTGTTGTTGATTGATTATAATAGAAATTCTCAAAAGACACAACAAAGACAACACCTTGCCGCATATTATGATTTATCTATTAATAAAATAAAAAAAGGGTTTATAGAACAAACTATTACAAATGAAAAAAAATTTGATAAATCAAACAATAAAATTATTTCAGAAATTATAAAAGATATTCAGAAAAATAGCAATTTGCCAAATGAACCAGCGACAGAAGATATTCAAAATATTATTTACGATTATAATGATCAAGGGCAATTGATATCTAGAAAAATGTCTTTTACGACTAATAGTAAAACAAGAATAAAAGATGATGATTTATCAAAGTATTCATATAATGCGCGTAATTTATTACAAAAAGAAGAGCGTTTTTTCAAAGGCCAAGCAGATAAACCTCCTTACGAAACCATTGACTATACATATGATGATAATGGTAAATTGATTAAAAAAACCGCAAAAGTGAATAATACAACATTTGTATTTAATTATGAATATCAAAATAATAAATGTACAAAACAAAATAACTTAAATAATAAAAATTTGAATCCAAGTGATTTATCGATATCGATCAAAACGTATCAAATAAACGAATATAATGATGAAAATCTTTTGATCAAAGAAACGATATATAACGCTGTTAATCACAAAATAACACAAATTATATCTTATTCATATGTTAACAACAATATTATAAAGAAAGAAATTATTAAACCGAATATTTCATTTACAGAAAAAATAGAAGAAAATAATAATTATGAAGATAATAAAATAAAAAACAAAATAATAAAATATTATAGAAAAGGTTCGCGACCATCTGATGAATATATATTAAAAGATTTTGAAGATGAAACGAATTATGAATATAATAAATCTGTGCCCTTTATATAAAAGTGTTTATCATGTAACTTGATTTAAACATATAAAAAGATAAAAAGTATATAAATAAAAAAATATTTATAGGAAGAAAAGGAAATTATTTTGTTTAAACGGCTGATTAAGAAAATAAATTTTTTAAAATTGTTTATATATTTTGTTTTCATTCATTTATTTATTAAAATTTTATTAAAAATATCTTATTTAGAATGTTTTCCGACCACATTTGATATATGTTTGCAAATTGCTAAATTTGCTGATTTTATTTATGATTTTTTCAGAAATATATCATCTACTTTATTTTTCTTTTATATATTTATGAGTATCAAAAACACATCTAGCAAATTAAACTCCAATCCTTTAGTTTCATCCAAACAAAAATCTTATTTTACTTTCGAAGATGTTGCTGGCAATGAAGAAGAAAAAGAAGAAATGAAGGAATTAATTGATTTTTTAAAAAGACCTCAAAAGTATGCTTCCGTAGGAGCTAAAATACCTAAAGGTGTTTTATTAGAAGGGCCGCCAGGAACAGGTAAAACCTTATTAGCGAAAGCTTTAGCTGGTGAAGCTGGAGTTCCTTTTTACGCTGTAGCTGGTTCTGAATTTGTTGAAAAATATGTCGGTGTCGGTGCTTCTCGTGTCAGAGAATTATTTAAAGAAGCTAAAGATCATTCTCCTTGCATTCTTTTTATTGATGAAATAGATGTTTTAGGTAGTAAAAGAGGTGGTTTTTCAGGAGGATCTCAAGAAACAGATCAAACTCTTAACCAACTTTTAACTGAAATGGATGGTTTTACTAAATCAAAAGGAATTATTGTTGTTGGAGCTACTAATAGAGCGGATATGTTAGATTCAGCTTTATTAAGACCAGGAAGATTCGATCGCAAATTTATAGTTGGTCTACCTGATGTTAAAGCTAGAGAAGCTATTTTAAAAGTTCATGTTCGTAATAAAAATATTTCTCCTGATATTAATTTTAATCAATTAGCGAAACAAACTCCAGGTATGAGTGGCGCTCAATTAGAAGCAGTTTTAAATGAAGCTTCTATTTTAACAGTAAGAAATCAAAAAGAAATGATTACTATGGAAGATTTAGAAGAAGCGATTGATCGCGTTTTAATGGGTCCAGCCAAAAAATCAATTAAATATACAGAAGAAGAAAGAAAAATGGTGGCTTACCATGAAGCTGGACACGCCGTTATTGGTTTAAAATTAGAACACGCTCAAAAAGTTCAAAAGATTACTATTATCCCAAGAGGTTCAGCTGGTGGTTATAATTTAATGTTACCTGAAAAAGAAACTTTCTTTTCTTCTAAAAAAAGAATGTTAGCGAATATTATTTCTTATTTAGGCGGTAGAGTAGCTGAAGAATTAGTTTTTGACGATGTTTCTAATGGAGCTTGTGAGGATTTTAAACAAGCTACTAAAATAGCTAGTTTAATGGTGACTAAATATGGAATGAGTGATTTAGGTGTTTCTCAAGATTCTGATTTTTCTGATAAAAAAGCGATTGATACAGAAATTAAAAAAATAATAGATCAATGTTATCAAGAATGTCAAAAAGTGATTAAAGAAAATAAATCTTTATTAGATAAAATAGTTAATTTATTATTAGAAAAAGAAACTATTAATAAAGAAGAGATAGATTTATTAGTTTAAAAACAATCTAAAATAAATAAAACGCTCTTTTTTAAAAATAATTAAACAAAAAATTATAAAATTAAAAAGAATTTTTTAAAATAAATAATTTAATAAATTTTAAAATAATGTGAATTATATTTAATATAAAAAAATAAAACCTAATCATTAATTGATTAGGTTTTATTTTTTTATCATTTTTTTAAAAAATTATTTAATTTTTAAAAATTCTTTTATACAAAAATGAGATTAAATTAAAATAGTAATATACAAAATAAACAAAAAATAATCTAAAAATTTTTTTATATAAGAAAATAAAACAATAAATTTTAATTTTTATTTTCAAACACGTAAAATTTGTTTTTTTTTTTTTTTGTAATAATTATAAGTATTAATTTATTTATTATAAAAATTATTATCAACTACAAAAGATAAAATAAAAAAAGAAAGAGAAAAAATATCCAAATGACAACCCAAAATAAAAATCAAATCTCAATAATTTTAACTGCTTTAATTTGTTTATGTTGCGCCATTTTTTCTGTTTTCGCAATAAATAATTACTTTTATAAACAAAAACAGAAGACATTAAATTAGTAAAAGGATTGCCTATTTTTGAAGTAGACAAAACAGATAATTCGACGAACCAAGATAAAATTCTTTTACCAATCAACAGATCCACAACAGATATGAAAAAATTTCTTAAATTAATTTAATATCTTTTCTTTTAAAAAACAAAATAACTACTTTACTATCTTTATCAGATAAAAGTAATATAATTAATATTATAAAATGAATATATTTATTCATTGTAAAAAATAATATCAATATGTTTTAAATAAAATATTATTATTTTATTAAATAATTTAAAATTATAAAAAAACATTTCACAAAAATAATATAAACAAATATAATAATAATTGTTTAATTCCGACATTTATATAAATTTAGAACAATTATTTTTAGTATTTAATAGAATAAATTTCGAATTAATCTTATTTTTGATAAATTAATTAAAAAAATTATTTATGTTTTTTAATGTATCTATTAAAATATCAATATCTTCATAATTATTATAAATTCCTACAGAAATTCTAATTGTACTTGTTTGATTTATTTTTTTAATAGCTAAATCTGCACAATGTTTTCCTGTTCGAACATAAATATTTTTAGATATTAAAAATTCTTCTACATCATGAGGATGAATATTACCTAAATTAAAATTAATAATATGATCCGCATTTGGATTAAAAATTTTAATTTGGGGTATTTTTTTTAATTGAAAAGTAATTTGCTCAATTATATGTTTATTATGTTGTTGAATTTGTTTTAATCCTATTCTTTGAATAAATTCTAAACTTTTTTGAAAAGCGATAATACTACTTATATTCAGAGTTCCTGCTTCATAACTATATGGCAAATTTTGAATAGTAAAATTGTGATGATTAACATCTTGAATATTACCCCCACCTATAAAAAAAGGTTTATACTTTTCCAAAAGATTCTTTTTGCCGAAAAGAATTCCTAAACCAAAAGGACCATACATTTTATGAGTTGAAAAAGCTATAAAATCTACATCTAAATCTTGAACATCTATTTTTTTAAAACTCACAGATTGAGCAGCATCTAAAATAATTAAAGCTTTTTTTTTTCGAACTTTCCGAACTTCTTGAATAATTTCTTTGATAGGAGTTTCGTAACCAAAAGTATTAGAAATGTGATTTAAAGCTACAATTTTAGTTTTCGAAGATAAAACTTTTTTAAAATTACTAAAAGTGATTTTGTTTTCTTCGTTCAATGGAACAAAAACTAATTTAGCTTTTTTTTGATTAGCAATTTTCATCCAAGGTAATATAGAAGAATTATGTTCTAATTCAGAAGTAATAATTTCACTGTCAGCTTCAATATCTTGACTTAAAATGTGAGCTAATAAATTTAAAGATTCAGTAGTTCCTTTAGTAAAAATAATTTCTTCTGCACAACTAGCATTAATAAAATGAGCTGTTTGTTTTCTAGTTTCATGAATTAATTGTTCAACTTGTAGAGAAAGGGGGCCAAAAGATTTATAACTCAAACCGTTATAATTATAAAAATTAAAAATAGCGTCTATAACTTCTTTTGGTTTTAAAGAAGTTGCGGCAGAATCGAAATAAATAAATTTTTTTTTATGATTTTTAAAAATTGGAAAATACAAACGATAATTATTATTTTTCATATTAAACCATCAAATGATTCAAATTTAATTTATTTTTTCGAAAAAAATATAAAACATATTTAAAATAAAAAATAAATTTTAAATATGTTTTTTCTTTATGAGAATTATTATAATAATTAATAATATTATTAAAATTATATGAATACATTTAATATATTTCCTTTTTTATTATTTGATGTTATTTATTTTCCGAATATTACAAAATATAAAATATAGTATATTTTTTTATCTAAATTATTAATATTTATTTATAATTTATCGAAATGTTTTATAAATTGAATTGAAAATCTTATATATCTTTATTTTTATTTTAATATAAATATTCCGAAATATATAGTAAATTATTTTTTTATTGTAAAATATGTCCTTTTAATAACCTTGTTTAGAAAAAAAACTGAAATTATATTTTCATAAGAAAATATTTTTTTGTATGTATTTTTTTATTTCTAATTGTTATAAATGTTTTTTATTAGACTATTTGCATTCTAAAAGAACATAAATTTTGAGTTGTTTTAATGATAATATCTACTTCTAAATGTAATATTATTTTGAAATTATTTATGTTTTTTATGTTACCCACTAATAAAAAACTATTTTATTTAGAATGTTTTTTGATTTTGTTTTATTAAAAACGATTATAGATGAGAAAATGTATGTTTATTAATTTCTTTTTAAAAATCTTTTTTCTATTTTTGTACACCCATAAATTAAACTCAATTTAAAATGATTATAATCTATTATGTTTTTCAAATTTTTAATTCTTTTAGTATGTTGATAAATAAAAATTTATCCTTCCATAAACTATTTTTAAATAAAATATCTTATTATATAAATTATAACATTTTATAGTAAATTTTTCTTTTCTATATTTATTTATTATGGTTATTGTTTTATATAAAATCTGAAAATATTTAAATATTTTTATTTTAATAATTTGTATAAAAATTAATATTTTTATAAACTTAATTTCAAATAAACTTAATTTAAAATTAAGTTTATTTGAAATAAAAAATGTATAATATAATATATTAGTTTATTTAATTGTTTATTAATATAAATAGGAGAATCAAATGTTTATCGGAAGAAAAAAAGAATTAGAAGAAATAGAAAATTTAATATCAACTTCTAAATTTGAATTCGCTTTAATTTATGGCCGAAGACAAATAGGAAAAACAACTATTTTACAAAAAATTATAAAAAAATATAAAGGGTTTTATTTTGTGGCTGATCGTTCAGGACTTAAAGCTAATTTAAAAAGATTAAGTCGTGAAATCACTAATTTTTTAAAAGAATCCGATATCCTTTTTGACAATTTTTATGATTTATTCGAATTTATAGTTAAAAGAGTCAACAAAAAAAATTAATTTTTGTAATTGATGAGTTTTCTTATTTAATAGATTCTGAATCATCTTTTTTAACTATATTACAAAATATTGTTGATCATAAATTAAACCAAAGTAATATTAAATTATTTATTTCTGGAAGTCATATGAGACTAATGGAACAAATGGATAATTATAATCAAGCTCTTTTTGGAAGAGTTACTTATAAAAAAAAAATTAAACCTTTTTCTTACTTGGAAGCGTCTTTATTTTATCCTAATGCTAATTATAAAGATAAAATTAGATTTTACAGTGTCTTCGGCGGCTTACCATTATATCTTAATAAAATAGATAAAAATAAAAGCATTAAAGAAAATATTATGAAAATATGTATACCAAATATAGATTCAATAGAAAATGAAATTTACACTAATTTGATGCAAGAAATTAGATTACCAGCCCCTTATTTAAATATTTTAGATGTTATGAGTGATAAAAAAGAAATTAAATTATCCAAAATTAGTCAAAAAATAGAAGAAAATACTAGCAAAACTTCTTATTATTTAAAAAAAATGTCAAATTTAGAAATAATCGACAAAAATATTTGTTTTGGAGAAAAAGAAAATCTTAAAAAAACATTTTATCATATCAAAGATCAATTTTTAAAATTTTATTATCGTTTTATTAAACAATATTACCGTCATCAATATATGTACGATAATAAAGAGGATTTTTATAATAAAACAATCGAACCTTTTTTAGAAATTTTTATTTCATGGGAATTCGAAAAAATTTGTAAAGATTTCTTGATATATAAATATCGAGGTGAAACATCTAGATTTATTTTGCAAAGAAAAAATATTAATATAGAAATTGATTTATTATGTAGAACTAAAGAAGGTATTAAAGCTTTCGAATGTAAATGGGGGCCAGAAATAAATAATGAACATATTTATGCATTGAAAAATAAAATAGAACAAATTACTAATATTCATCCTATACATCAAATAGGTTTTTTTGCTAAAAAGAAACCTTTAAGTAATATTTGCCAAAATTGTTTATATTTTGAACCTAAAAATCTTTTTGAATAATTTTGATTAATATATTTTAAAAAATATTTTGGTATATTCGGAATCGAGATTAATATTGAAACTTTGAAACTATATAAAAAAATTTAATTTGTAATAATTGACAAAAATAAAATCCAGTTAATAAATAACTGGATTTTTAATTTATTTTCAATTAAATCTTTCGATATTCAAAATAATTATACTAAATTTATTTTTTAATGGGCTTTAAAACCCTTAAAAATCTTTATATAAATCAAAAAGGGTTTTAAAGGGTGTTTTCTCTTTGATAATAAATATATAATTTATTATCAAAGAGAAAAAGAAAAAACTCTTCTTTTCTTCTTTCATAATAATTAAATATTATACCAATTATTAATTTTTTAAATATAAAATAAATATAAAATTTAAATATAAAAATCACTAAATGAACAAATATTTAAAATTATTTAAAATAAATTATATTTCATAAATTGAAATATTTTAATAATATCAAAAAATTTTTTAATAAATCAAAAAACTTTTTTTAAATATTAAAAACAAAAAATATATTTTTTTTACAAAAAAATTTTATTTAATAAATTTTATATTTTTAAATTTCTTCGAATAAAACGGATTTTAAAATAAAATGAGAATATGCATCAAACATTCTTGAAACAGGACATTTTTGATGAGTTAAATCCATAAGTTCTTTAGTTTCTAAAATAGATAAATTTTCGATACCACAAAACAAATCAATTTTAAAATAAAACCCTTTTTCGTCTTTTAAAGTATTGCACAAAATTTTTACTTTAATTTCGCCCGCGACATCTTTTTTTCTAATAGATGCAATAGCTTTAATTGTTTTATAAAAACAACAAATCAAAGATAAAGATAATAGTTCGTTAGGTCGACTGTAGTCTTCTTCGCTATTCATTAAAGCAGAAGCTAGCCTAGTTTTTAAACCATTTTTTATAATACCTAAATCTTTAAATTTTTCGTCATGATAAGCTATAATTTTCAATTCGGTCACTTTTTAAAATCCTTTTTTATTTTTTTTATAAATAGATTTTTTTTAAATAAACATCATTCGAAATTAAATTAAAAACCTTTATATTTAAACGACAAATAAATTTACTTTTATTAACTTCGTTATCCTTAATTTTTAAAACTATATTCAGATGTATAAATTTTTTAGTAATCAAATGATCTTTAGTTAAAGTAAATTCTTTTGTTTTATTCTCTGTCAAAATAGATTTTAAAAGATTTTGTTCTAATGGATCGCATTTTAATAAATATTTTTTAATCCTTTTTTTTTCATTAAATTCATAAAAAATATTCATAATAATCAAAATAAATGTAATAAAAATAACAAAAAATATTATAGAACTATAAGTCATAAATGTCCTCTCTGCTTACTTATTATTTTTCATACTGTTCATAATCTGTTTAATTTGTTTTTGGCTAGGATTTCTTCCCATTTGTTTAAACATTTCTTTAATTTGTCTTTCTGTAATAGGAGGATTTTTTTGTAAATACTTTTTAAACCAAAAAAACATCAATACAGCTCCTATTATAATACCTAAAACTAACAATAATAAACAAGCTACAGTCTGAGACATAAACAATAAATATTAACCTTTCTTTATTTCAAATATTCATTTTTTTCAAAAAATAAAAATACTCTACTTATTATTATAATATAATGAAAAAAATAAATAATAATTAAAATTAACGGAAATAATTTTTACGATAATAATATAACTTTTTAGTACCATATTTTTTTTCTTTAAATAAAACAAAATTATCTTGTCGTGAAGGTAATAAAGTTTTAGAATGGGTTTCAAAAACAATTAAACTTTGATTATGAGTAATTTTTTCTAAATATGAAAATAAAAGCAAATATGAATTAAAAAAATAAGGAGGATCTAAAAGAATGAGATCAAAAATTAAATTTTCTTTATTAAATTTTTTCAACATTTGAAAAGCATTATTATAAAATAATTTAATTTGTTCTTTTGGTAAATTTAATTTTTTCATATTTTTTTTAATAATTTGGAAAGCTGGCAAAAAATTATCCACTAAATAAACTTGTTTAGCATTTCTACTTAAAGCTTCGAAACCATAAGCTCCTGATCCAGAAAATAAATCTAAAACAATACTTTCCTTAATAAACTCTCCGACAGTATCGAATAAAGATTTTCTCAATGCATGTGAAGTACTTCTTGTTTTTATAGAAGAAACAGAATTAATTTTAAAACCTTTATATTTTCCAGAAATAATATACAACATACTTTATTATTCGTTATCAATCAAATCTTTTACTTTATTCTTGAAAAAATCAAAAACTTTTAATTGTTCAGAGAAAATTGTAAAATTATTTTCTTTATAATATGAAAAAGTCAATTTTAAAAAATAATAAATAGTTTTATTTAAATTTTCTAAAGATAATTTTCGCAAATAATCAACATTCGGATAATTTCTATTATCCTCTATTTTGTCGCTAATAAAAATTATTTTATCTAATTTACTCATGTTGATATGGCCCCAAACATGTTTTTGAATAGCGTTTAAAATTTGTCTATCTTTTATATTAAATTCTTTTTTAACGCAAATAGCTGCACTAAAAGCATGATAAATAAAAGGAGCTTGTTTATACTTATTAATTTTCGTTTTATTTAATAATGATAAATGAAATTCTAATGATTCGTTTTTAGTATAATCATGTAATAAAGAAGCAATTTGTGCTTTCTCAATATCAACTTTATAAAAACGAGCTAATTGAACTGCTTTTCTGCAAACACTTAAGATATGATTTAATCTCTCATCATCATTTCGAAAGTTTTCTTTTAATTTTTTTAAAATTTGCTCTATTAACGGATTCATGATAATTATTTTTATGATTTAATAAAATTTTGAAATTTTTTTCGATATTCTTCTAAATTAATTTTTTTTATCTTTTTGATAAAAGGTTTTTCTATTAAAAAACGAATTAATTTAGTTCTAAAAGATTCATATTTTCTATCTAAAGGTTTTACTAAAACAGAAATAATATTCATCTTGTTAGCTCCTGCGATATCAGTTCTTAATTGATCACCTATCATCATAACTTCCTCGAAACGAAAATTAAATAATTTCAATGCTTGTTCAAAACCCCATATAGAAGGTTTTTTATGATAAAAATTTAAATATACATAATCTAAATTATTATTTTTAGCTATATAATGAACTTTTTTAAATGAAGCATTTGAAATAATTACAATTTTAAAACGTTTATTTAATCTTTTTAATAATTTTCGAATATTTAAATTTAATTCATTTTCTTTAGAACTTAATAAAGTATTATCTAAATCAAAAAACAATACTTTGATTTTATCTTTATAAAAAAAATTATCATAAGGAATATCAAAAACAGATTCATAATAAAAATTAGGCAAATATTTATGTTTAGTTATCATTTTATTCAACCTTTAAAATATTTACTTTAAAACTTTTTCCTGTTTCTGTTTTAACTAAAACTTGGTCTCCTTCTTGATAACCTTGAATACTTTGGCCTATCGGAGATTCGATAGAAATTTTATTCATAAAAGGATTAACTTCTAAAACACCTACTAAATGTAAAGTTTGTTCTTTCATGTTATCTAAAAATTGCAGTGTAACTGTTTTACCAATATTAATTTCTTTATTTGTACTATAAGTATCAATAATTTTAACATTTTTTAAAATATTTTGAATTTCTAAAATACGAGTCTCTATAAAAGCTTGTTCATCACGAGCTGCGCTATAATCAGCATTTTCGCTTAAATCACCTTGTTCTCTAGCTTCTTTAATGGCTTCTAAATTTTCATGTCTTTTAACGTTTATAAGATGTTCTAATTCTACTTTTAATTGATCCACTCCTGATTGTGTTAACTCATAATTTT
Source organism: 'Prunus avium' virescence phytoplasma (assembly GCF_050916135.1). NCBI lineage: Bacteria > Bacillati > Mycoplasmatota > Mollicutes > Acholeplasmatales > Acholeplasmataceae > Candidatus Phytoplasma > 'Prunus avium' virescence phytoplasma. Next base: position 720,589 of record NZ_CP069156.1, read on the forward strand.
TTTTATTTTTATTCATTTATATTTATTTCCTTATTTAATCCCTTATAATACTTTTTTACGTGAAATACTAATACCGTCTCCTATATCCAAAAAAGTTGTTTCAAACAAAAAATTATTTTTTAAAAAAAATTTAAAATCATTAATTTTTTGGATTAAACGTTTAGTACTTCTTGAAATTTTAGGATTATTAATATCTAAATTATGAAAATTTAAATTATCACATATAACAAATTTATTTTCATTTAAAAAAATATTATATTTTTCAAATAATTTTTGATATTGAACTTTAGCGGCATCAATAAAAATTAAATCATATTTTTTATTAGGTTGATAAAAAAGAGCTTCTGACCAAATAAATTCAATATTAAATTTTTTTTCATGAAAAAAATCTAAAGCTATTTTATATTTATTATAATCTCTTTCTATAGTTTGAATATTATTTTTGTCATTATTCATAGCAAGAGCACTATAACCAATAGCCGTTCCTATTTCTAAAATATTAATTAAATTATTTTTTTTAATTATATCTTGTAAAAATATAAGAGTTTCATCATGAATAATAGGAATATTATGTTCTAAAGCATATATTTTAATATTTTGCAAAAATTTTTCTTTTTCATTCTTCATAATATAAAAATCTTCTAACTATTGTTTACAAACTTATTATTACGATAATTTAAAAAATTTTGCAAAATAATGCCTGCCGCTATTTGATCCTTTAAATTTTTTATTTTTTTCTTATTATGATTATTTAAACGACATACTTGATATGATTGCTGAGTAGATAAACGTTCATCCCATAAAATAACTTCTACGGAAGAAAAATTTTTTTTAAGTCTTTTAGAAAAATCAATGCTAATTTGAGCTTTAACTCCCACATCATTATTCATATGCTTCGGATAACCTAAAACTATTGTGGTAACTTTAAAATTTTCAATAATTGTTTTTAAAGGCTCAATTAATTCTTGATATTGATTAGTACGAAAAAAAATTGTTTTTAAATTATTAACAATAATACCAGATTCAGACACAGAAATACCTAACGTTTTTTCTCCTAAATCTAATCCTAAAAAAACATTTTCTTGAGTCATAAAAACACTTTCCAATTATTTTTAAATTCAAGAAATCTATCGACTTCATAACTAGTTAATTGACCAAAATTTTTATTGCCGCCACCTTTACCATTAATTGTTTTAACAACTTTTTTAATAAAATTACCTACATGAATTATTTTACTTTTGCATAAAATAAAAACTTGATCTAAATTTTTTTGACATAAGCATAAAAAATCTACTTTTAATATATTAAATAGATGATCTAACAACACTTTTAAGTCATTATTTGTCAGTTCGTGATGATTACCGACAACAATCATTAAATAAGGCTCTATTTTGTCAGGAATAAATTGCTTAGCTTTTTTTATAATTTGTTCATTTCTTTTTTGTAAAATTTGTTTTTTAAATTCACTAAATTCTTTTCTTAAAACTTGTAAATAATTTTTATAATTTTGAATATAAGCATAACTGTCTTTATAATTTTTCTGAATAGCGATCCTTTTTATTTTTGATAAAAATTCTTCTAAATAAATATCTTTGTGTATTTCTTCTATTTTAGCAAAAATTTGTTTTTCTTCTAAGATAAAAGGTTCTATTTTTTTATTTAAAGCTGAAAATAAGTTAGAATCAGTAACTGCTTCTATTCTATAAATTCCAGAGCCAATGATTTTATAATCTACAATAGCAAATTTTTTTAAATCACTTGTGTTAACGACATGTGTGCCGCCACATAGTTGAAGCGAAAAATCACCAATCTTAACTATTCTAACTTTATCTGGATAATTGGTATTATCTAAAAATTGAACTTTTCTTTTTTTAGCTTCTAATAAAGATGTTTCTTGGATAATAACTGGATGTTTTTGATTAATCCATTCATTAACTTTGTTTTCTATTTTTATTAAATTTTCAAAAGATAAATGTTGAAAATGATCAAAATCAAATCTCAAATAATCAGAATTTAAACCAGAACCTCTTGGTTTAACATGTTCTCCTAAAATTAATTTTAAAGAATCATATAAAAGATGAGTAGCTGTATGATTACAAGAAGTTTTTTTCTCTTTAAGATATCAATAGAAGCTGTAACTTCTTGCCCTTCGATAAAAAAATTTATCAATGGAGAAATGGAACGATCGAATTGATGAATAATTTGTTGATTTGGTAATTTAGTAACTTTAACTACTACTAAATTATCAATCATTCCTACGTCATAAATTTGGCCGCCCATCTCAGGATAAAAAGGTGTTTCTTTTAAAACAATGCCTTCGTCAAAAACTTTTAAAATTTTGGTTTGAATCGAAAACTTATTATAACCTACAAATTCGCTTTTTTCAGTAAAATTTAAAAAAAGATCATTTTGTTTATTCATACTATATTTATTATTTTGGACGCCACGAGATAATTTTTTTTGTTCTTCTAAATAAACTTGAAATTTTTTTTCATCTATATGAATATTATTTTTTTTAGCATATTCATAAATCATATCCACGGGAAAACCATAAGTATCATAAAGTTTAAAAAAATTATCTCCTGAAAGAGTATTATTTTCAACTAATTGAAAAAATAATTTTTGACCTTTATTTAAATTAAAAACAAATTTTTCTTCTTCTGTTTGGATAATATTTTCAATAATTTCTTTTTTATCAATTAAATAAGGATAAAATTCTCTCATTATATCAATAACAACAGAAACTAATTTAAATAAAAAAGGTTTTAGAAAACCTAATTTTTTTCCTTTAGTAAAAGCTCTTCTTAAAAGTTTTTTTAAAATATATCCTCGGCCTTCGTTAGCGAATAAAACCCCGTCGCCAATACCAAAAACTAAAGTTTTGATATGATCAGCGATAATTCTAAAAGCTTCTTTGTGTTTCGAATATTCAACTTTACTTAAAAAACTAATTTTTTGAATAATAGGAAAAAAAAGATCTGTTTCGAAACTAGTTTGTTTGTCTTGAAAAATACAAGCTAAACGTTCCAACCCTGAACCAGTATCGATATTTTTACTTGGTAATTCAAGATATGTTTCTCTATTTTTCCCTGATTCACTATTATATTGTGAAAAAACTATATTCCAAATTTCTACAAACCGATTATTAGAAATATCTTTGTAAAGTAATTCTAAACCTCTTTGATCATACTCAACTCCACGATCAAAAAAAATCTCAGTACAAGGACCGCAAGGTCCTTCACTTATTTCCCAAAAATTATCTTTTAAAGAAATTAAATGATCTGAAGCAATTCCTTTTTTTAACCATAAGTCATATGTAGCTTGATCTTGATAAAAATAAGTAATATACAAACGATCCTTCGAAAAAGCAAACCACTTATCAGATATCAATAATTCGTAAGCAAAATCTATCGCTTCTTTTTTAAAATAATCGCCTATTGAAAAATTACCCAACATTTCAAAAAAAGTATGATGAATAGAATTTTGTCCTACATTCTCAATATCATTTGTTCTTAAACATTTTTGAATGCTAACTATTTTAGGACAAAAAGCTTTTTCAGAACCATCAAAATATTTTTTAAAAGGAACTACCCCCGCATTAACCCATAATAAACTAGGATCAGAAGAGTCAGGAATTAAAGAAGATGAATTTTCTAAATAATGTCCTTTTGCAACAAAAAAATCTAACCACATTTGTCTAATTTCATTAGTAGTCATCTTTTTCATTTCATAATTTCCTTTCATTTCATAATTTCCTTTATATAATATTTTATTTCAACAAAAAAATATATCTTTTATTCTACTTCTTTTTGTTTCTTTTTATTTTTAATTAAAATTAATTTACCTTTATAATAAGAGCTATTTGCAGTTAAACGATGTGATAAAGTAAAATTATGAGTATCAGGGCAAACAATTAAGTTAGGTTTAGTTAATTTTTGATGTGTACGTCTTTTTCTTTTTGCAGTTTTACTTATTCTTCTAAAAGGAACAGCCATGTTTTTATATCTCCTATTTTTTTATTATCAAATAAAAATTTTAACAAAATATTTATTTGATAATAAAAGAACTTTTTTTCTTAAATTTTTATATTCAATATTAAAATAAAAATAATGGCGTTTGAGAAGGGATTCGAACCCCCGACCGACGGCTTAGAAGGCCGTTGCTCTATCCAGCTGAGCTACTCAAACTTTTTATGGAATCAACTTATATTATACTTTAAAATTTTATTTTTTTCATTTTATTATTAACAAAAATAATTTTTTTATCCTTTTTGAAAAACTTTCAAAAAAATATAACTAAATTTATCATAAAAATTATAATATTCTAAAATATCAAAATTATTATTATTTAACCAATCAATCAAATAATTAATTTTTCCTTGGCAACCTAATAAAAAATATTTTTTTTTATAAGGAGATCTTTGTAAAATTTGCGAAATAGTATGCGGACCCATTCCGCAAATCAAAGCTAAATCAAAATCATCATTTATTTTATCAAAACCATCACTTAAATAAAATTTAACAGGATAATTTTTTAAATTTTCAAAAGCTTTTTGTAAAGGTTTAATTTTATTATCACAAGCAATTCCTTTTTTAATATATTTTAAATCTAATGCTTTTTTTAAAACTAAACCATGATCTGTGCCGATATCAATAACTATATTGTAACCTTTTAACAGAGAAGCGATAAAAAGAAGTCTTTTCATTTTTTAATAATATTATTATACAATGTTCTTAATTTATTTTGCTTAGAAGGGCTTCTTAAACGTCTTAAAGCTTTAGCTTCTATTTGGCGAATTCTCTCGCGAGTAACTCCAAATTTATTACCTAATTCTTCTAAAGTATAAATATGTCCATCTGTAAGGCCATAACGCATTTTTAAAACTTGTTCTTCTTTATCTGTTAAAACTTCTTCTAAAGATTCATCTAAGGTCTTTTTTAACATTTCTTGTAACATATATTCATGAGGAGAAATAGTATTAGGATCATTGATAAAATCTCCTAAAGAAGAATCAACTTCTTCTCTAGCTGATGTTTCTAAAGAAATAGTTTCTTTTTCTATCATTTGAATATCCACAATTTCTTTTTTTTGATATTCATATTCATAGCTAACTCTTGATTATCAACTTTACGTAATAAATCTTGTGTTAATTTTCCTAAACAACGAGAAATTTTATTCATTGTTTCAATAATATGAACTGGAATTCGAATTGTTCTAGCTTGATCAGATACAGCTCTTGTAATCGCTTGTCTTATCCACCAAGTAGCATAAGTAGAAAATTTAAAACCTTTAGTATAATCGAACTTATCGACTGCTCTCATCAAGCCCATATTGCCTTCTTGAATTAAATCTAAAAATAAAATCTTTCTTCCTATATAACGTTTGGCTATCGAAACTACTAAACGATAATTAGCTTCGATTAATTTATTTTTAGCTTTTTCAGCATCTTCTATCTGTTTATTTATCTCTTGTACTTGTTCATATGTTAATTCTATTTCTTGTTTTTTATATTGTTCTAATTTTTTTTTAGCTATTAACCCTTCATAAACCATTTTGGATTTTATTTTTTCTTCTTCTAAAGTTAATAAAGGAATTTGACCTATTTCTTTAAGATACATTTTAACAGGATCGTTTACTTTAATAGAATTAGAAATTTGTTCCAAATTTAAATCTTCTTGAGATTCTTCTTTATTATACATATCATTATTTGTTGAATATAATTTATCAAAAGGATCATTTTTAGATGGATTTTTTTTTCTAGAATTATTCCTTTTATTTTTGAATTTTTTATCATGCATAATTATGGATTTAATAAGTCTTGAGTTAAAAAAATCTTTATTTTTATAAAATTGTTCTAACCATTGAATCTTTTGTTCGAAAGGAGTAATAACAAGTGAATGATTTTCTTGTTCTATTTTCAAATGATGTTTTTTATAGATTTTTTTAAAATTTTTTCTTAAATTCATAAAATTCCCTTTTTATTCATTTATAATAATTATTTTTTATAATTAATAAAATAAAATTAGTCTATTTTATTTTCAAATTTATTTTGTTGAATATTTAATAATTGTTTTTCTTTTTGTTTTAACTCGTCCCATAATTTATTTATTTCTGGACTATAATCTTCATCATTATTATTTTTTTCATTAATTTTAGCTTTAATTATCTGTATTTCTTTCTTAATTTCTTGTTGAATCGTCGAATAATCTTTCATTTGAAAAGGAATAAAAATATCTTTTAAATATTCTTGACTTTTTATTCTTTTTTTTTGTTTAAATATAGCATTGTTTTCAACTTGTAATAATAAATTATATACTATTTCAGAATTCGACATATGATCTAAAAATTCTTTATAAACATTTTTAAAATTAGAAATATTTATGCCATTTTTCTTTTCTTCTTCTTTGGAATATTTCATAGAATAATCTTTAATCTTACGAATCAAATCTATCACATCGGCATTAATATTTTCATATTTATAAATTTCTTCTATAACCAAATCAATATATTTTTGATTTAAAAATAATTCAGTTAAAATACTTATTTCTTTTTCATAACTCCCAATTATTCCTTTTAAAGAAATTTTATCCTTTTTTCTTTGTAATAATTCGTTGTTTGTGTCTTTAATAGAAATAAAAGAAAATAAATCAGTTTGAATTTGATATTTTTCATTTATTTTATTTCGAAAATATTCCAAATTGTCTCTATTATGATATTTTAATAAAATTTGAATATTTGAATTTATTTGATTGTCTCTTAACTCTTTCCTTCTAAATTCTTCTATTTGATTAAAAATATAATCTTTAGTTCTTTCTTCTAATTTTTGTTTTAAGAGACTTATATTATTTTGTTTAGATAAAATATATTCATCCGGATCTAAATTATAAGGTAAATGTAAAACCTTAACTCTAAAACTATTTTTATTCAACAAAAAAGAAATTTTTTTCTCAGCTTCTTTTCCTGCATTATCAGAATCTAAAGCGACAGTAACATTTTGTGTTACCTTTTTTAATGATGCTATTTGAATTCGATTCAAATTAGTTCCTAAACTAGCGACAACATTTTTCATACCTATTTTATAAAAAGCTATAACGTCAAAAAAACCTTCGCATAAAATAACTTCTTTTTTATTTTGGATATCTTTTTGATGTTCAAAAAAACGATATAACAAATTTTCTTTTTTACAATGACCATTAAATAAATATTTAGGAATATTAAATTGCGTTTGATTTTGATTATTTTCTAATGAACGTCCACAAAAACCAACTATTTCCCCGTTTAAATCGATCAAGGGAAACATCAAACGATTAATAAAAAAATCAAAATATTTATCTGAATCATTTTTTTTAGAAATTAAACCTAATTTTAAAATATCTTCATATTTATAATTAAGTTTTCCAACTAAATGTTTAATTAAAGCACTTGTGTTTTTATGAGAATAACCTAATCCAAACTCTTTAATTAATTCTTTATTTAATTTTCTGTCTTCGAATAAATATTTTAATAAAGGATGCTCTGAAAATTCTTTTCTATCTAAGATAAATAACAAAGCTTTTTGATAAAATTCATTAGCTGATTTTAAAATAGAAATTAAAGGATCTTCGGGTTTTAATTTTTGTTTAGGCAAATTAATATTAAAAAGTTTAGCTAATTGTTGTATCGCTTCTGACGTAGGAATATCTTTTAATTGAGAATAAAATTTAACCGGAGAGCCGCCTTTACGGCAACCCATACATAAAGCAATATTTTTTTCAGGAGAAATAGATAAAGAAGGAGTTTTTTCTTTATGAAAAGGACACAAAGCGAAAAAACCTTTGCCTTGTTTTTTCGCAACAATTCCCATTTTAATAATTAAATCATAAATGAGGATTTTTTTATTTAATATCTCAAACAAATTATTATTTACATTATTCATAAGACTTAATTTCTTATATTAATTCGAACATTTGTTTATTTATGTAAAAAATTAAAATATTATTTTATCTTCTACATATTTTTTAATTTCTTCAATTGACACTCGTTCTTGTTCCAAAGAATCACGATCTCTGATAGTAACTGTATCATTGATTAAAGTTTCTTCATCTACAGTACAACAAAACGGCGTACCTATCATATCTTGTCGTCGATACCTTTTGCCTATACTTTGATTTTCGTCATAATATACTTCAAAAAAAGAAGATAATTTTTTTTGTAATTCTTTAGCTTTAAAATTATGTTTTTGTTTTATTAAAGGAAAAATAGCTAATTTATAAGGAGATAAAAAAGGATGAATTTTCAAAACTATTCTTGTAGTATCATTTTTTAATTTTTCATTTTGTAAAAAATTAATTATAGTAGCTAAAAATAATCTTTCAACTCCTAAAGAAGGTTCAATAACAAAAGGCCAATATTTTTCTTTAGTTAATACATCTAGATATTTTAAATCTTTTTGTGAAAATTTTTGATGCGCTTTCAAATCAAAATCCGTCCTTGAAGATATTCCCCATAATTCATCAAATCCCCAAGGAAAACGAAATAAAATATCTGTAGTGGCATTGGCATAATGACTTAATTCATTAGAGTTATAATCTTTAAGTTTTAAATTATGTATATTAAAACCTAATTGTAAAAGAAAATTATAAGAATAATCTTTCCAAAAGCAAAACCACTCATAATATGATTTAGGATGACAAAAAAACTCTAATTCCATTTGTTCAAATTCACAAGTACGAAAAATAAAATTACCTGGAGTAATTTCATTACGAAAAGCTTTTCCAATTTGACCTACACCAAAAGGGATTTTTTTACGAGTAGAATGTAAAATATTTTTAAAATTAACAAAAATACCTTGACAAGTTTCTGGTCTTAAATATAAAGGAAGAGAGCTTTCAGAAACAACACCTTGTGAAGTTTTAAATAATAAATTGAATTCTTTAACAGAAGCCCAATTTTTAGTTCCTAAAATTTTATGTTTAATTAAATAATCTGTCATCTCTTGGAAAGTTAAACTATCAACATTTATCTGAGGATCATGATTTTTAATTAATTTATCTGCTCTATAACGTTTATTATCGTCTTTATTTTCAGCTAAAGGATCTATAAATGAAGATAAATGTCCTGATGCTTCCCAAATTTTAGGATTCATAATAACAGAACTATCTAACAAAACATTTTTTTCATTTTCTTGAAAAAATTTTTTGATCCAAGCTTTTTTAATATTTTGTTTTAATAAACTACCTAAAGGACCATAATCAAAACTATTAGCTAAACCATTATAAATTTCGCTACCAGGAAAAACAAAACCAGTTTGTTTCATAAAACTAACGATATCTTTGAAAGAAATATTGTTTATATTTTCGCACATAATTTAATAACCAATTTTTCATTATATTTTTTTATTATTTTGTATATGAAACATAAGGAGAATGAAAAACTTTTTTTCTAATATTCAATTCCGTATCTACTTTAACCCATAAATTTAAAGAAACTTTCTTTTTCAAAAATCTCTTAATATCTTTTTCAGCAGTAATCCGAATTTTTTTTAATGTGGCACCATTAGTTCCAATTAAAATTTTTCTTTGGCTAACTTTCGAAACTAAAATTAAAATATCTATTGTTAAAGAATCTAAATCTTTACTATAAGTTAAATTTTCTAAATAAACAGAACAAACATGCGGTAATTCTTTATCTAAATAATAAAAAAATTTTTCTCTTACAAATTCTGATATTAATTCTTCTTGCGAAAGATTAGTAACAACATCTTGAGAGAAATAAGGTTCTCTTTCGTCTAGTAAGGAAATAATATTTTCTTTCAAAATGTTTAAATTTTGATCTTTAACACTAGACAAAGGGATAATAGCTTCAAAAGAAAAATATTTTAAATAGCTTAAAATAATTTTATCAATTAAAATCTTCTTTTTGAAAAGATCCATTTTAGTAATAACTAAAATAATTTTCTTATTATATGTTTGAATAAAAGTCAAAATATCTTTGTCCCTTTGACTACATTCCTCATCAACCAAAAACAAAATAACATCGACTTCTTGAATATTTTTGAAAGTTACAAAATTCATTCTAGAAATTAAAAAACTTTGTTTTTTATATATTAGACCTGGATTATCTACAAAAATCAATTGATAATCAGGACTATTACAAATACCTAGAATTTTCTTTTTTGTAGTATTAGGTTTATCACTTGTAATAGAAATTTTTTGTTCTAACAAAGAATTTAATAAAGTAGATTTGCCTACGTTAGCCTTACCTATCATAGTAATAAAACCTGATTTAAACAAACAACAAACCTCCCTTTAGAACAAAAAGATTATAAAATTCTATTAATAATCAAAAATAATGTTAAATTACTAAACAATATTATGTTTTTTTAAAATATCTTCTTGTATATCGATCATTTCTTGTAAAGATTGTTCGGTATCATCATCATATCCTTTTAAATGAAGATAGCCATGAATAACTAAAAATGCAACTTCTCTTTCTAAACTATGACCTATTTTTTGAGCTTGCTCAAAAACTTTAGTTAAAGAAATAAAGATATCTCCTAAATAATCATCATAATTTGTATTCGGAAAAGTTAAAACATCAGTAGGATAATTTTTTTGGCGATAATAAAAATTCATTTCTTGCATTTTATTATTATTTATAAAAATAACATTGATTTTTTTCGTGTCTTCTATAAAATCAAAAATATAAATCAAAATTTTTTTAAAATTTTGAATTTTTTGTTTTGTTGTGTTATGTATTTTAATAATCATCTATAATGATTTCTTTTCTGAAAATTGTTATTAATATTTAAAGTACTAAATATAAAAAAATATTTTAATAATAAATCGATAAAATCCTTATTAAAAATAAAAAACACCTGATAAATTATAGGTGAATTTTTTATTAAAATTTAATATTTTTTTTAGAAAATTTTCTACGGTTTTTTCTTTCTGTACTTGGTTTAATATAATATTCTTTTTTTCGAGCTTGCACTAAATTTCCTGATTTAGAAACATCACGTTTAAAACGACGTAAAGTTTCATCAAAAGTTTCTTCTTTGCGAACAATAGTCTTAATCATTTAATCAACTCCTTTTCTGCACAAAAAATAATTTAATTATAAAAACACATAATCAAAATAATACCAAAATATATTTTTTAATATTATTTTTTCAATATATAAAATATGCTATCATAAATAAATAAAAATAAAACAAAAAAATAATTTTTTCTAAGACTTTAAAGTATGTTGCAAATATAAAAAAGAATTAACAAAATAAATACAAACTAAACAAAAAATAAAACGATTCAAAACAACTTGCGTGCCATCAGGTCTATGATTTCCGTATTGTTCTGAAAAAATATCTATTATACTTTTTTCTGTAGTAAATAAAACTCCTAAAATTATTAAAACACAATTAATATACATATAATAAGCTGTTAAATATGACATTGTTACAAACCTCGCTTTTTCAAATTAAATTAAAGCTTTCGCAAAAACATCTTGAGCATTTTCAACAACAATAATTTCTACTTTTTTTCTAACTTCTTCAGGAATATCATCTAAATCTTTTAAATTATCTTTAGGAATAAAAATAACATTCAATCCACTTCTATCAGCGGCGATAGCTTTTTCTTTTAAACCGCCTATAGGTAAAACAGAGCCGGTTAAAGTAATTTCGCCAGTCATTCCAATATTTTTTCGAACAAATTTCTTTTGAATAGCTGAAAAAATACAAGTAGCTATGGTAATGCCAGCCGAAGGACCATCTTTAGGAATAGCTCCTTCTAAAAAATGAATATGAAAATCATTATTTTTGAAAACGCTATATTCGATACCTAACATTTCAGCATTAGATTTCAAAAAGCTAAAAGATGTCATTGCGCTTTCTTTTAAAACTTTGCCTAAATATCCTGTTAAAACTAATTCTCCGCTACCTTTAAAATGAGTAACTTCGACAGGTAAAATATCTCCGCCAAAAGAAGTATAAGCTAATCCGTTTACAACTCCAATTTGATCTTTATTATTCATTAATAAATGTTGATAAATAATTTTTCCTAAAAATTTTTCAATATTATTAGCTTCTATTTTAATTTGTTTCACTTTATTAAGCAAAATTTCTTTAACTGTTTTTCTTACCAAAGTGGCAATTTTTTGATTTAATTCTCTAACTCCAGATTCTTTAGTATAATGTCTAATTAAAAAAAGAATTGTTTCTTTATCTATAAAAAAATTTTTTTCACTAATTCCGTGACCTTTTAACTGTTTAGGTATTAAATGTTCTTGAGTGATAACTACTTTTTCTTGTTCTGTATAAGAATTCAATTCTATAATTTCTAAACGATCTTTTAAAGGTTCTGAAATATTACTTAAATCATTAGCAGTTGTTATAAATAAAACTTTAGATAAATCAAAAGGTTCTGATAAATAAAAATCTGTAAAAGTTTCATTTTGTTGCGGATCCAAAACTTCTAATAAAGAAGAACCAGGATCATGTTGATAATTATTAACTAATTTATCTATTTCATCTAATAAAAAGACGGGATTCATTACTCCAGAATCTTTTAAACCACTTAAAATACGGCCTGGCATTGCTCCAACATAAGTTTTTCTATGGCCTTTAATTTCGCTTTCTTCTTGTAAACCACCCAAAGATTGTTTAACAAATTTACGACCTAAAGCTTCAGCTATAGAAATAGCCAAAGTAGTTTTTCCAACTCCAGGAGGACCTACAAGACAAATAATAGTTTGAGGATTTTTTTGAGTCATTATTTTAACAGCTGCATATTCTATAATACGTTCTTTGACTTTTTTTAAACCGTAATGATTTTTTTCTAAAATTGTTTCTATTTTATTTAAATCATCAACATCTTTACTTATTTTTCCCCAAGGTAAAGCGATAACAAAATCTAAATAATTACGAATAACAAAGGAATCTGCCAAATTAGAAGAAATCGATTGATAACGAGAAAGTTCTTGTAATACTTTAACTTTTATATTTTTAGGCATTTTAGAAATATTAATGTTTCTTCTTAATTCTTCTATTTCTTCTTCTTTTTTAGCTTTATCACCTAACTCATTTTGAATGGCGCGCATTTTTTCTCTTAAATAAAATTCTTTTTGATTTTCGTCGATACTACGTTTGACTTCTGCATTAATTTTATTTTCTAAATCTATGCAATCTAATTTTATTTCAATATCTTGTAAAATTAAAATAAGTCTTTTGTTTAAATTAGGCTCTTTTAAATATTTATATTTATATTTTTCTTCAATTTTTAAAGCAAAAATAATTAAATCTGCGGCTTTTTCAGTTGTAATTCCATCTTTTATTTGTTTTAAAAAAGTAGTTTCTGAAATTAAAAAAAGTTGATTAATATTAGAAGCTATTTTCTCCATTATTAATTTAATAAGAGTTTTTTCTTCTTTCAAATCCCCAAAAGTAATCGGTAACTCTTTATATTTAGCAAAATATACATCTTTTTCTTTTGATATTTTCTTAATTTGAACTCTTTTAATAATACGTAATTTGACTTTATAAAGTTCATCATTAATTTTAATAGAAACTAAAACCTTTGCTAATACTCCAAATTTTTCTATATCAGATATTTTAGGATTTTCTTGAAATAAATCTTTTTGTAATAAAACAAGAACATAAGGACATTTATTAAATTCAGAATAATTTAAAGCATTTATAGAAAAATTTCTACCTACTTCAATCCTTAAATCATTAAAAGGGATCGGAACAGTATCTCTAACAATGATAGCAGATAACTCTTCAGGGATAAAATTAATTTCTAACTCTTTATCGTTCTTAATCATTATAATTTTCGAATCCTTTTATCAAATTTTTAAAATTAAAATAAAATTTTAATTTTTTTATATACAAATTTTTAATTATTTATCATTATTTTTTACTAAAAAATCAACAACCTTTTGTCTTATTAAATAATCTTTTATATTTTTAACAAAATATGAATTTGTTTTGATTATTTGAATATCTGTTTTATATTCGGTACTTACTTGTTGACAAGTTGCTTCTAATTCTTCAGAACTAATTTCTATTTTTTCTTTAGTTCCTATTTCATCTAATAAAAAATTCAATTTAATTTTATTTAAAGCTTGTTCTTGCATTTCTTGTGAAAATTTTGTTTCGTCTAATTTTGTTTGTTTCAAATATTCTTCTAAACTTACTTTTTTAGATTTTAATTCTTCTTCTAACTCTTTTTTTAAATTTTTGGCTTCTTCATCTATCAAAAACTGAGAAATTTTTAAATTAGATTTTTGAACTAAAAATTCTAAAATCTCTTCTTTTCTTTTGTTTTCTACTTCATATTTTTTTTGAATTTCTAATTCTTCTTTAATTTTCTTTTTGAACTCTGAAACATTATTGATATTAGGAAATTTCATACTTTTTACTAATTCATCATTTAAAACGACATCTTTTTTTCTTTTGATATCATGTAGTAAAACTTTAAAAACAACTTCTTTTCCGGCAAGTTCTTCTTTTGCATAATCTGTAGGAAAACAAATATTAATATCTTTTTCTTCATTTCTTTTTAAAGCTATCATTCCTGTTTCGAAACCCGGAATAAATTGATTAGAACCAATTTCCAAAGTATAATTAGTAGCTGATCCGCCTTCAAATAATTGGTCATTTAAATAACCTTTAAAATCAAAAATAGCAAAATCTCCTGATTCTAAAGATGAATCTTTTTCTTTTGATTCTAAAATAGGATCATTTTTAAATAAAACATCTATCTTTTTTTCAACTTCTTCATCTGTAATTTCTAAATTATAATTTTTTGCTGGAATGTTTTTATAATTACATACTTTAATTTCTGGCTTTAACATAAATTCTATGCCAAAATTAAAAAAATCCTTTTTTTTAAGTAAATCTTCTGGATTAAAATTAATTATTTTCGGTTCTCCAATGATATCATATTCTTTATTTTGTTCAAATATTTTTTTTAATTTTTTTTGAACTAAAAATGAAAAAGCATCATCATATAAAGAACGTGGATCAAAATGCTTTTCATACATGTCCCTTGTTACAAAACCTTTTCGAAAACCTTTTAATTCTACTTTAGATTTTACTTTATTATAAATTTCTTCTACAAAAACATCAAAATCATCTTTATTTATTTCAAAATGATACTGAATCAAATCATCATTTATTTTTTTAATTTGCATATTTATCTTACCTAGTCTTTTAAATATTTATTTATAACATATGTATTACTTTGTTTATATAATTCAAAAAATTTTAAATTATAAAATATTAACTTACATTTATAATTATATATGTATAGTACATTTATTTATGTAATTATATGTATATAAATGTATATAATATATAAATTATATTATTTTATACTGTTTGGAAAATATTAGATTAAGGCATAATAGGAAAATATATAATGTTTAAACAAACATCCATAACAACATCATTCATAGAAAATATAAAAAATTCAAAAAATAAATTTTTTTATTTTTTATTAATCTTAACTGTTTCGATTTTATGTTTAGATTTTTTTCATAGTTTTAAAATTTATAATTTTAATCAAACGTCAAAATATTTACCTTTACCTAATTTAGAATGGTATCATTTCATATCTTTTTCTAAATACAGTCTATTAACTATTTTATCATTATTTTTTATAATACTAAAAGAGAATAAAAATAATAAAAAATATAAAATAACTAATTTTATAGCATTATGTTCTTTAATAAATATTTTAATAAATACTTTTTGTTTTCGTTCTTTTATAAGAGATCTAAATATTTACCCTTCTAATATAAAATACTTTAATTTAATTATTTACTATTTAGAATTTCTTTTGCTTCCGTCTATATTTTTATTTTTTTATTTTTCAAATAAATTTAAAGTTTCATGGAAAATGATAATACCTATTTTATTAAATTTTATCTTTTATTTAATAATTAATTTTATTTTAAATTTAATATATTATTATATTAGTATCGCAACATTTTTAAAAGAACAATTAATTAATTATGATAACAAAATAGAAACATATTTTCTAATTCCTTATATACAAATCATAATCTCTTTTGCATATTTAACTAGCATAATTATCTGTTTTCAAAAAATGAAAAAATATTTCTTTTTGAAAGTATTTGTATTAATATTAACTATGTTGTCATTATCTATCATTACTTTTAATTACAAAGAATGGAAACATGCTACATCATTATTTTCAGAATCAAATTCAGGATCTGGTATTTTTCCAGAAACACAAGAAATGTCCCAATATTTTACAAATATTTCTAATTTAAAAAAATCCGAGCTAAAAGAAAAAGGATATAAAATTTTAGAATTAGGAGCCGGAACTGGAAATGTCACTAAATACTTAATAGAAAAATTTGGAGTAGAAAACATAATATGCATTGAATGGCATTGGCATTTATGTGATTTTTTAAGAAAAGAATATCCTGGCCTAACAGTAATCCAAGGGAATGCAGCAGTTTTTATAAATTTATTAGAAAAAAATGGATTATCAAAAAATAAAATTAAAGGAATCGTCTCTACTTTACCTATAAGTATTTTCGAAAAAACTGATTTTATAAATTTTGAAAATAACATTAATGAAATAATTAAAGAAAATAAAATCAAATTTATGAATTATCGTTTTAAATTTTTCGAAACAAAAGAAAGACAAATAAATATAAAACCAAAAGAAGATTTAATTTTTATTACTAGTTTCATTCCTGTAAGTATTTATACTTTTGAAGGAACTGACCCGGAATAAACGTTTTTTCAAAATTACCATAAAAGCAATTCTCAAAAACTAATTACTAAAGTTATGAACCACGTATCCAAGAATTTCGAAAAGTAACCAACGAACTAAACAAAAAAATCGAAGAAATCAAAAATCAATATCCTTCATTAGAATCACAAAAAAACCCATTAGAAATAAAATGTAATAATTTAACCTCTACAATAGATAAATTAAATTTTAGACATCCTGATTTACAACGTTTTCAAACTGAAAGACTAGAAAAAATAGTTCAAAAAATCGTAAACATTGATCTACAAATTAAAAATTTAGAATAAGAACAAGAAATGTACGAAGAAATGCTATCTAATGCTAATAAAATGTTAACAAAGAATGAAAGAGATTACACAAAATCCTATAACGATATTTCGAGACTTTACACCATTGATGGACTAGACGCAGCAAAAGACGCATTTGAAAATATAGGTAGAGCCCTTCCCGATGCAAAAACAACAACCGCATTAGTTCTTGGTGCAGGTTTAGCAATAGGCGTAGGCGTACTTAGTGGTGGTTTAAGTAGTATAGATGGTTTAGAAGCATTATTGATTTAATGTTAACATCTTTTAAAAATATTAAAGAAGGGGAATATAATAATGCCAAATAATGAAAATAATAATGTTAATAATAATGATAATAAAGATTCATTTATTGAAACACACGAAAAAATAAAAAACAAAAAAAATAAAGTTAGTTATATTCCTTGTTTAACTTTTTTAATAATAGCGGTTTTGTTAGTTTGGTATGGAATACATACTTTACTTAATGATAAAGATATACATAGAGCATTATTAAATAAGAAAGATAGTATAGTAAACGAAACAGTAGACAAAATTACAATTAAATTAAATCTTCCACAACAAGACGAAAACCAAGCAACTAATGTAGAAAATAAAAACCAAGAAATAAAAGGACAAGATGGAAGCCAAGAGGCCAAAGTACAATATGAAAATCAAGAAACAAACGGAAACCAAGAAACAAAAGGACCAGTCGGAGACAAAGGACAAGATGGAAAACCAGGGCAAATATTAATACAAGGCCCTTCATTATTAAAACCTTATTTAATATATCAAGGAAAAAAAGAGGTGTTTTTTTTCCTAAAATTGGTTTTATTTTTAAAAATTAGTAATTTTGTTTTTTTTCATGAAAATATTTTTTTTAAAAAATAATTTATTTTTTTGTTTTTTTTCATTACTTATTTATTAATATTATATATTTTTTTTATTTTTTTTGCAAATAAAAAAAATATATACAACAAAAATAACCCTTTTAAAAAGGGTGTTTTTTCCACTTAAAATATTTATATTTGTTTTTATTATTTTTTTATGTTATATTTTAAATGGTTTCTATGTTTAAATTGTTTTTTTATGTTATATTTTAAATGTTGTTTTTGTAAAATAAATTTTCCTACCAATAAAGGCATGTACGCCTTTATTTTTTTTGTAGTAATTTATTTCATCATTTCCAATATCTAAAATTGTTTTTCCTGGTTCATAAGTTTCATTTAAAATAATTTTTAATGCTAATGTATTAATATATCCTTTTACTTTTAACATATCATAATAAAAAACCTTTTTAAATTCATAACCGAGTTTTTTTGAAAATATTTTTTATTTTATTTTTTGTTAAATAAATAATTATATTTTGTCTCGGTGGGTTTTCGCAGTTTGTAGAAAATGAAAAAAGCCGACGGCCTTTCCCTCTTATTTTTGAATCTCTCGCCTTTCCTAAATATTGGCTTAAATATTTTGTAATAATGTCCTCGTATTTTTGTTTTGTTTCAAATAAATTTTTTTGACCTTCTTTTATTTCGTAGCCTTTTGTTATTTCTATTTTTTCGCCGTTTTTTGTTGTTTCTTTAACTTTGTTATATATTCTTAAATGTTGGCTTACTGTGTTTGGATTTTCTATTTTTGAATATACTTTTTTTACAGCTAAAAACCATAATTCAAAAATGCGAGGGCTTATATTATTGAATTATATTTTTTGTATTTTATATGCGTTGTTTTATGCCCTAATGCTTGAAATAAATCAATGTTTAAAAATACAATATGATTATGCCATGCTTGGTTTTTTGTAATTTCTAGTACTTTGATTGATTTCAAAACTTTTTTTATAAATTTTTTACTATAACCATTTTTTATTAATTCCTTATTTAATAAAAACATAAAATGTTTTCTTGCTTTAATTATTTTGTTTATGTCGGTTGTTTCTTGGTTTAAAATCCTTTTTCCGTCTTTTGTAATAAATGCTGGTAATGTTGTTGTTAAAAAAGTTATTTTTTTTGTATAAAAAATATTATGTAATGTTTTCATTTTCATATTGTCAGTACTTATTTTTAAATTTGTTTTTTGTTGTTCTTTTTCTTGGGTTGTTGTTTTTGTTGCTAATGATACAACATACCCATTACCGAATTTTATACCCCAGTTAGCTTTTACATAACATATTTTTTTAAATACTCGGTTAATGTCGCGTTTGTTATTTTTTCTTAAAATTATATGTATTGTTTTAGCATCTACAATTTTTTTATTTTCTAAAATAAATTTTATTTTTTCGTCGTTTGTCATTTCATAAAAAAATTGTTTTAATGTTCTTATGTCTTTTGTATTTATTTTTTGTTCGTATTGATATTGTAAATATCTTATGACGTCTTACCATGCTTCTTTTTGTTCTTTGTAAATTTCTTTTTTAAAATTTGCATTGTCTATAATATGTTTATATGCTAAAAATGATATTTCTTTTGCTTGTGCCTCTTTTCCATATGTTGTTATACCTATTCTACGTATAAAATTAATTTTATTGTTAACGTCGTTGTTTTCCCAGTTTAACATTAATGTTATGTTTTTATCGTATGAAATTTGTTTTTCTTGGTTTTCATATTTAAAATTTGTTAATATATTATAATTCATTTTTTTATATCTTTTTTTTAATGTTTTTATTTAATTTTTAATATATAATGTTTATATAAAAGAAATGTAAAAAGAGGTGTTTTACATTTCTTTTTATTTTTATATTTGTATATTATTTTTTTTTAACATATAATATTTTTATAAAAAAATTTATAAATTTTTAACACCATTTATAAATTTTTTTATTTTTGTAAAATCTAATTTACTTTTATTTTTTGTATTCTATAAAATCCATTTTTTAAATATTTTTAATTTTTTTTAATAAAAAATTATTTTTTTGTTATTTTGTATTTTTGTAAAATTTGTGTTGTTATGTTTTTAAAAAGATTGTTAAGCGGTTTACAATCTTTTTTTTTTTTTTATTTATTTTTTGAAATAAAAAAAAAAAAAACAGCGCGGAGGATTTTTTAACATAAACCATTTAGACATCAACATTTATTTTTTTTACAAAATTATATTACAAAATATTTTATTAAAAATTATTTTTATATATTTTATATTTATTTTATTAAAAATTTTTTTTCAGTTTATAATAAAAATACAAATTATATTTTTTTATTTTTTAAATAAAATGTGTGTTTTATTTTTATAAAGCAGTTTTTATTTATATTTTTTTTACAAAGCATTTTTTTAAAAAAAATATTTTTTATGTTTTTTGCCCGAAAAATCATTATATAAAAATTTTTAACTTTTTTATATATTTTGTTTTTTTTCTAATGTTTAAACAACATAAATTATGCTATAATTTAAGTAGATATTTTATTTTTTTTTTTTTTTAGTTAAAAAAAATTTTTTTTATTTATTTTATACATTTCATTTTTTTTAACTAAAAATAATTTATACGTATTTACGTACTTTTATTTTATAAGAGAGCGCCCCCTTGAATATAACAAGTGAAATAAGAACACAAGCATTTTTTTTAAATGTTTTGTGTTCTTTTTTTTGCTTGTTATTTTGTTATTTTATATAAAAAAAATTATTTAATTTTTTTTAAATGCATATTGTATTTATTAATATTTTTATTTAATTATTTTTTTTCATATCAAATTAATTTTTTTTATATAAAAATTATTTTTGATATGAAATTAATTTTTTATATAAAATTATTTTTTATATAATAATCTTATAAAAAAAGTCTTGTAGTCTTGTAATAAAAAAATATAAAAATTTTAATTGATTTAAATTTAAGCGAATTATTAAAAATATAATAAAAATTAATTTTTATGTAAATTATTTTTATATTAATTTTTAATGCGCGTTTTTTTATTTTTTTAAAAATTGAATTTCATTTTTAATTTTTAATAACATATTTTTTATATGTTTTTTGCCACCTATAAAAAAACCGTTTAAGCTTGTTATCATTGATTTTAAAATTGCAATTTTTACATATAAATTTTGTATTTTTTTTATAGTTGATTTATTTTTTTTGTTTATTTCTAAATCTACAAAAAATTTTTTTAATTCGTTTTCGTTTTCGTATAATTCTATTAAAAAATCATTTTTTATTTTTTCGTCCTCGTATTTTTCTAACGGTTTATAGTCTTTTTCATTATACATTTTTTTTATTCTCCTTTATTTTCTAAAAATATTTTTTTATATGTTTTTACATCGTATTTTTTTAAAATGTCGTCGGCGTCTTTACAAAGATAACGAGGGTGTATTTTTTTTATTTCATTTTTAATATTGTTTTTGTTTAATTGCGTTTTTAAGCGGTTTGCGTTGGCTGTTCCGCTCTTGTCATTATCTAATGCGATTATAATTTTTATGTCGTTTTTTTTTTAAAAAAATTTAACATAAAATTACTTAACAATTTTGTTATTGTAATTAATCCTATAACGTTTTTAATGTTGTTGTTATGACAGTTTATAACATCAAAAATCCCTCGTGGATGATGGCCGTTTTAGTTTTTAAAATTGTATCTTGCGCCTCAGTAAATCCATAACAAATTAAAAATATATCTGTGTTGCTAAAATTGATTTGTGATTTATATTTTGGTGTGTATCTTGTAATTTTTTTATTAAAATTATTTTTGTAAAAATGATATGTGTTTTGATTTTGCATTATTGGTATTATGATACAGTCATTGAGTGCATCACATAAAAAAAATTGTTTTATAAAGTCATTATCATTTTTTATATTTTTATAATAATTTTTATATATTAAAAACGTTTTTAAAAAAAAATTAATATCCATTTTTTTATTTTTAATATATGTTAATAATTTTGTATTGTCTTTGTTGCTATAACCTAATTTAAATTTTTTGATTGTTTCCAATGATAATTTACGCTCGTTTAATAAATAATTTAATACTTGTGTATTATTCATTAATTTATCATGGTAAAAATCAGTTATGACATTAAAAATGGAGAATAATTTTTTTTGATTTCTTGTTTAATTTTTATTTGTTGTTTTTCTTTTAATTTTCGCGTTTCGTTTTTTTTATTTTCTAATGTTTTATCTTTGATTATTTGTTTTTTAAAATATGTTTGTAATTCTTTTTTTATTTCTTGTATTTCGTTTTTATGTTCTTTTTTATAATTCGTATTGTTTTTATTTTCTTTTAATTTCGCGTTGTCTTTTTTCTTTTTGTTTATTATTTTTTTTGTAATAATTTTGTATTTGATTTGTTTTATAATAATTTTCTAAAAAATAATTTAAATGAAAAATTGCAAATTTAAAATCAAGACCCGTTTTTTTTGATAAATTTCTATAACGTCCCATGCTTTATTACATCCCAGCAATAAACATTATTATTATTGTTTATATCACAGCTTATACCGCTTTTACTGTCATGATATAAACAATTAAATTTTACGTCTTTTGTTGCTGTTGGTTTAATAATATTTAGTAATTTTAAAATATAAATCATTTCTATTTTTTTTATGTCTTGAATATTAATTTTTTTATTGCTTGCATTTTTAATTTTGTTTTTTCTTTTAATTCGTTTTTGATTTTTTCAATTAACATTTTATTTTTTTACCTTTATTGATTTTTAAAATAAAAAAAAGGGGTTTCCCCCTTTTTAATTTTTTTTTTGATTTGCTGTTATTAAGTGCTTAATCAAGATAAAAAAGGAAACACCATAAGAGAATATAAATTATTTTCTAATATGAAAGCAAAAGAAAAAAACCACAGTGGAAAAATCAATTATTTTCATAGAAAAGATTTTGAAAATAATTTAATCAAATACGATTTAAATATGTTCCCTATTGAATGGACTGATGGGAGAGAGAATTTATATAATTTAGAATATGATAGTAACGGGGAAATTAAGCACAAACATAATTTTGATGTTTCCAAAGCTAATTACAATTTAATAAAAACTAATAAACCTGATAATACACCTAATATGATGGTAAAGGATGTAGAAGGTGCAAATGGATTTTGGAATAAAAGCGATTGTTATTTAAATGCAACAGATAATATGAATATTATTTGTGTATTAAATGACAGCTGTTGGAAAGATTATACTCCTTAAATTCGTTTTATAACTAAAAACTTAGAATTAAGGTTTGATTGGTTAACATTTATTTCAGCAAAGTTCAAACAATATATGGGTTGTGTTCCATCAAAATAGAACCAGTTGGAAAGTTCAAAAATTAAAAA
Organism: 'Prunus avium' virescence phytoplasma; assembly: GCF_050916135.1. Taxonomy (NCBI): domain Bacteria; kingdom Bacillati; phylum Mycoplasmatota; class Mollicutes; order Acholeplasmatales; family Acholeplasmataceae; genus Candidatus Phytoplasma; species 'Prunus avium' virescence phytoplasma. The sequence goes on from NZ_CP069156.1 coordinate 743,873, forward strand.
AGTAAACTATTTATTAATTACTATTATCGTAACATAAAAAAAATAAAATGTCAAGTAAAAATTAAAAATTTTATAAATTTATTTTAAAAAATTTAACTAAACAAAGAAAAAAAGAAAAAGAAAGAACCAAAGAAAAAGAAAAAAAGAAAACATATGTTAAAAAAAAAAAAAAAATATATATATATTATTTTTAAAAATCTTGAATCTTGTTTTTTTATTATAACAAAAAATATATATTTTGTCAAATATTTTTTTTAAAAAAATTTAAAAAAAAGCAAGATTTAAAAAAAAAAAAAAACAAGATTCAAGATTTTTAAAAATATTTAAAATTTTAAAAAAAACAAGATTCAAGATTTTTAAAAATATTTATTAATCAATTTTTTTTATATAAATTTGATTAAAAAAATTAAATAAATAACAAAATAATTAAAAATGGCGGAATGTTCGGTCTAATTTTAAGATATCATCAAAAATGACAGCTTTAAAGGTGTCTATTCTTTATTAAAAAGTATCTAGTAATAGTATTCTACTTAAAATTAAAAAAAATGTCTTATTTAAGTTATTTTGCCTCTCATAGAGAGAATTTATAGTTTATTTTAACCTCTATTTTATTGTTTCTAAATTTTTTATGAAAATTAAATTAAATTTTTTTGTTTTGGCTGAATATTTTTTTCAATGAGGTATTCAAAAAGAAAACCAACAAGTCAAGCCCTCATTATTATTTGAGAGCGTTTTGTTGGTTTTCTTTTTGATATTTAAAATGGTAAAACCACAAAAAGCCTCTATTCTCTTTTAAATCAAAAATCTTTTTTTATTATAAAGGAATTTTTGATTAAAAGTTGTTTTTTTTCATCTCTCTTTTTGTGGTAAATTGTTTTTATTTTTCTTTGGTATTCATTTTCTCTGTATATAAAGTAATATATTGTTTTTTTGGATTAAAGTGAAGGTAGTAAGTAGCGTTTCTACCTTTTTCCCATCTTTTATTTTGTTGTAAAGGACATCGAACTTCATTGACGTAAAAGTCTTTATCTTCTTCTAATAAATATTTAGGACCTTTGTATTTCATTTGGATAGTGTCGTCGATACTGATAAAAGAATTGTTAAATTTAGAATCTTCCTTACTTAAACTATCTATATCAAACTGTGAACATACAAAATAACTCATTTCACTACCTCCAAGACCTTTATAAGGAGGCATTTTATTTGTATAATACCAATTATTGAAAGGTTCTCTAATAAAAGGCGCTAAATCTTTAGGAATTTTATCTTTGTATTGACATTGATCGAAACCGTTGAAACGACTCAAAATATAAGTTTTTTGAATAGGTGTCTTATCTTTATTTGGTTCTAAATATTTTAAAGTTCCTTGTTTCCATTCTTTATATTGATCTTCGCATTCTTTACGATAAGCTAAGATTTCTCCTTTAGTTTTCTTAATTCCTAAAAGATTATCTAAGGCTTCATCTAAATCAGAAGATAACATGACTTCATGATTTTGATTTTCAAAGGCGAAACGGTCATAATTCGTAGCCGCTTCCGTTACTAATTTAACCCAATCACGATTGGATAAAGTTTTCTCTTTGATTTCTATATTTATTTTATGTTTTTGAGCTTCTTCTTGAGCTTCTTTTTGAGCTTCTTCTTGAGCTTCATTATTAATTTTTTCTAAATGCTTATAAGCTCTTGTCACTAAACTTTCTAAATGATTAACAGCGTGATAACTTAAACGATAATTATTTTTTAACATAAACCATTTTAAAAAACCAGGTGTTTCTTCTTTTTTAAAAGAATCTATTTTAATTTCTTTTTGAAAACGACTTCTTAAAGCGCCGTCAATTTGTTCTAAATGGTTAGTACCACCCATTAAAATAATTTTTTTATCAGTTCTTTTAAAACCATCTAATTTTAATAATAAATTATTAATAATGTTTTTAGAAGTTTGATTAGCGTTTTTATCTTCACGATTCGCTAACCCACTAATTTCATCAATGAAGATAATTGTTTTCTCATGGGATTCAGCTTCGGCCCAAATCTTTTCTAATTCTTCATTACCTTCTCCGACATAGGTTTTATCAAATTGAGAAGGATCGACAGAAATATAATGAGCGTCTACTTCACCGCTTAATGCTTCCATTAAATGACTTTTTCCTGTTCCAGGAGGTCCATATAATAAAATACCCATGGGTTTTAAATTCCGATAACCAATAATATGTTTTTTGGCATTAAAATAATGAATAATATTAGCGAATTGTTCTTTTTCTTCTTCCATACCATAAACATCTTGAAATGTTTTTTTCTTTTTCTTTTCTTCTAGAGGCGTATTTTCTTTGAAAGCTTTCATTTCTCTTTCAATTTTTTTAATTCTTTGATCAAAAGATAATAATTGTTGATCTAAAAATAATTGATATTTTTTTAATTTTTTAATTTCTTCATCATTATTTTCATTTTGAATTAATAAACTTTGAATTTGTTTTTTTTTCCGCTTCATTATAATTCATGGCCTCAGTTAAAAGATTAATTTCTTCTTCAAAGTCTTTTAATTGAGTTACTTGAGTGAAAACTTTTTTTTGTTCCTTAATAGTTGTTTCATTTTCAGTTTTCTTTTGATGCAACGCTTTTCTTTCTTCGATTAAAGTCAAAGTTGCTTGATTTAATTGGTCTTTCTTAGTTTGAATGTCGGCATGTTGACTTTTTAAATCTTTCATTTTTTGTTCTAAAATTTTTTTCTCATCAACCGATAATAATTCTTTTTTAAGTTCTTCTTCTTGAGTTTGAATTGCTTTTTGTAAATAACCTAGTTGAACCATATAATCTCTTAATTGACCCATTTTTAAACGGATTTCTTCTGATAAAAGCTTATCTTGAGTATTAATTTGTTCTGCTTCATTTATTTTTTGTTGATTTTCCGCTTCTAAATCTTTTAATCTTTTTCTAACAAAGATAAAGTTTCTTGATTTTCAACATTATTAAGAGGAGATGTATTCTTGTTAGTAACAACCTTGTTAGTATTTAACCCATAATAAAGACTCAATCCTATAATTAAAAAACTTAAAAAAATTAAAAAACTAAAATAAATTTTTTTCATAAGAGTCATATAAAGCCTCCTTTCTTTTTTGAATTATTCATCGACATCATAATATAAAGTTCGATGTTGTCCTGTTCTTTTCTCATATAAATCAATTTTTTTTAAAGATTTAATATGATTAGTATTCCATAAAACGCCTTCTTGTTCGTAATTATAAAAAGGAAATTTTAATTTAAAATCATAATTAAAGATGACGAAAGGTTCTTTAATTTTTTGATTAATCGGATAAACACCAAAAATCTTATCTTTTTGAATATCTTTAATAACGATTTTATCGATTGCCAAATAACTTGGTCCTCCAAAATTAGTTCCTTTATCATAAATAATTTCTAAATGGTAATTTTCAGGAATAAAAGGTATTGGTTGGGGAGAATAAGGTTTATTCATACTCCAAAAGAAATATAAATGAGAAGCTCCATTACCCATGTTCTTTAAATCTTCTAAAGTATACTTATCATTTTGACCCTCTCTACTTCCTCCTTCAAAATAAGCTAATAAAAATTTTTCAGGAGGAGGTTCTTTAATCCGAAAATTAAAAGATACTTGGTTATCAATATCAGAAGTATTATATAAAGCATAACTAAAATGAGTTTCAAATTTTTTATAAGGAAAAAAATATTTTAACCAACCCAAAACTTCTTTCATCCCTGTATTTTCACCTAAATAAACATCATAAACTTCTAAATGTTCTAAGTGTTCTTTTTTAATAGGTATAACGGATTGATAATAAAAACGATCAATTTCTGAAGAAGCTGGTTGAAAATTATTGTTTAAAAGTATTTCTTTTTCTTTTGAAATCTCAGAAAATACAGTTTTTGGAGATATTATTTTTTCTTGAGGAGATAAATAATAATAAGCAATTCCAATGCCTAAATAAAAACAGAAACATAAACTATAAAGAGACAACCAAAAAGAAAATTTGTTTTTCAATTAATTTAAAGTTTCTAATTGTTGTTGACAAATTTCTTTATGTTTGATAAAAAGTTGTTTTAAAGCTTCATCTTTTTCCATTTCTATGTCCTCTGTTAAAGCTTCAATTTTATTTTTTAATTGCATTTTAGTAATTAAATTATTAATTTCTTGATTGATTTCTATTATACGTTTTTCAATTTCTGTTTGTTTGGTTTCTAAAGGAGTTTTATCGGCAGGAGTTAAATTAGGTTTTTTTAATTTTTCTTTTAAATCTTTTAAAATATCATTTTGTAATTCATCTTTTTCAGTGAATAATTTTTGTTTTTCTTTTAAAGCTAAAAATTCTTTTTCTTTAGTTAATTTTTTTTCCGCCAGCTGATGTTTTTTAGCTAAAGAAGTTTCCTTTTTAACTTCATTTTCTTTTAATTCTTTTTCACATTCTTGAATATCAGTTTCTAAATGATTCATATAAGTTTGAAAAGTAATGAAATTTTTTAAATTTGTTTGTTTTTCTTGTTGTTTTTTCATAATTTGTTCTAAATTATTTTTAGTTTCAGGAGTTAAATTTTCTTTGTTTAATTCTTCTTGGAGAGTTTTCATTTTAATTTCTAAAGAAGTTAAATCCTTATTTTCTTGTTGACAAGGTATTATAAGATATTCGTTTCTATTTGAGGTTTGGTCGTCATGTAAAAATAACTTCCTAAAACGATAATTAAAAGACTACAAACACCTAAAAGGATGAATGAACCTTTTTTAGATATTCTTATTCTTTTTCTTTTCAGAGTATTATTGTTAATGTTTTGGATTGCCATATTTTTTTCTTTTTTTCCTTTACTTTTATTTATTTAATTATTTAATAACTTTTGTTTTCATGATTAATTACAGATAAATGATTATGGGCTTCTTTTTCCAGAATGATATCTTTTTTCAATTTCTCATTTTCTTTCTCTTTTTCATGTGGGTTAATATGAAGGTTTTTAATAGTTAATGATAAATCTTTTAATTGTTTATCTTTTTGATTAATTATTTTTTCAATGTCTTTTAAAAGATTTTTGTTTTTTATTTCAGGATGAGGACGATAGATTTTATTATCTAACCATTTAAGAATAAATAAATTAAAAACGCTGCCAAGAATAAACCCGAATGCAAAAGCTAAACCAATCATAAAAGACCAATTATTCATTCGCTTCTTCCTCCTCTCTTTCTTCCTGAAAAGGAGTTTTCTTGATCCTTATTTTCTTTTCTAATTTGATTATTTTGGCTGCTAATTTTTCTTTCTTTTGTTCTAATAATTGTTTTTTTAATTCCATTTTATCTTGTTTCTTTAATAATTTAGTAATGTTTTCTTGATAATAATGAACTGCTTTTTTTGGTTTGAAGAAACCTATCACAAACATTATTGGAAAAGATAAAATATTTTTTACTAAAAGAAAAAGAGGTTTAAAACCAATTAAAAAACTGGTAACTAAAATATTAGTGGCGATAAAATCTAATCTGCGATTTAAAATTTCCGCTACTGTAAACCCATGAAACCAATCTTTCATAAAAGTAAACATACCAAAAAAAGGAGTTAATAAAAGCCACATCATTAATTGTTTCCTTTGACTTATTTAATTTTTTTTAACAGTGATTGAATTTGTTCTACAATTAAATAATTTGTATTATTCACTTTTGGAGACAATATGTTTTTATTGTTTTTTGTTTTAGCTTTTTTTGGATTAGTTGTTTTTTTGTTTCGAATGTTCTTTGTTTTTGTTTTATGGTTTTTTTTAATAAAAGGCATTTTTTCCTTCTTTCTTTTTAACTTTTCCGCTTTATAAAAGAATATAAAGTCAAAAAGGAGATTTTTTTTAGTTTAAAAAAACCTTATATTCTTTTATAAAGCGGAAAAGTTAAATTATTTTGATTTATTTAAATTAAGTTAATTTAATTTTTTTAACCGCTTGTTTTAAAGTATTTGAAATTTTAAATTTGACAACTGTAGATTCAGGATAATAAATTTTTTTTCCTTTAACATTTGTTAATTTTCCAGCGGGCTGAGTTTTTAAGACAAATCTTCCTAAACCTACTGACAAAATTACTTTTGAATAGTTAGTAATCGCTTTGGTTAATTCTTGTTCGAAGATGTTATAAAAAGCTTCTGTTTCGGTAATGGTAACTCTACCTTCTTTAGCTATTTGTGTAATTAAATCAGCTTTCGTAAAACAAAATTTTTATTCTTTTTTTGGATAATGTTTTTTATTTTTTTTGTTTTTAATAGACATGGTTTAATTCCTTTTTTCTTTTCTTTTTCTTTTTTGTTTAAAATCTAGATTAAAAATTTGTATATAAGTTTGATAATCATATTCTTCGGTTTCCTGTAATATACGTTTATCATTATATTTATATTCGAATACTTTAGTTATTTTATTATTGTTGTATAAAAATTTTTTTAAAAGTAAGCTTTCAAAATAAAAATTCTCTTCTTTTTTAATAGTGTTTTGGTTATCTTCAAAAATAATTTCTAACATTGGCCCTATCATAATTTATTTTCAACTCCTTTTATTTTTATTATTTTCTTATTTATATTTTGTTTTGTGTTTGTCATCTTTAATCTTCTTTTCTGCTTTCATTAATGTTTGATATTGTTGTAAAATTTTTTGATATTCCTGAGCTTTAATTTTCATCTCTTCAATAAAAGAAGATTTTAAAAATACTTCTTGGAGATAATGTTCTTGAGGATTAAAGTACACTAAAAAAAAGGCACTTTTACTTTCGGAACAAAATAACCCACATTGGATTTGAGCCCAATAATAAGAAGGTATAATGTCTTTTTCAAAAAATCTTTCCATGAAGAACTATTTTTATCCAAAGGACATTTTATTTCTAACATCGTCTCACTTTCTGCATGATATCCATCTAACGAAGCGGAAAAAATATCTCTGGTAAATACTGCGGGTTTATAATTTCTTTTTGTTTTCACTGAAAAAAATAAATTCGCTTTTGGTTCGGTTTTTTTACCATGTTCCATCGCGGGATTAGAAATAAAGGAACTACCAAATAATTTTTTTTTAATTAAGTCTTCTTTGGTTTCGTAAGGATTGAGACCCATAATGGTTCCTATTTCAGAAGCGTTCACAAAATTTTTACGATGTTGAAACCAGGCCCAACTATTCTGTTTTAAATTAATTTTCATTTTAAAACTCCTTTTTGAGATTGATTTAAATTATTATGAGTCAAATCTAAATTATAAAATTGGCACATTTTTTTGAGTTTATTAATGATACGAAGGGCTTTTAGAATTTGATTATTATCATTAGTAATTTTTAAATGTTCTGACAATTGTGAAGGATTTAAATTACTACTAATAAAAGTAATTAATCCTTTTTCTTGACGAGCGTTTAAAAGAGGATATAAAATATCATCGCGAAAATAAATGCTTAAATTTTCCGCTCCCAAATCATCTAAGAATAAATAAGGAATATTTCTTAAATGATCCATTTTGTTATTTAATTCTTCATCAAACCATCCTGGCTTAAATTGTCTAGGTAAATCTGGAAGGAAAAGAAACAAAAAATCTTTTTTTTCTTTAAGAAAATATTGCATTATTAATTTAAAGAAAAATGTTTTACCAGTATTAAAATCGCCATAAAGATATAAACTAGGTTTTGTTTGTTCACTTTCGAAATAATTCCAATATTTTTTAATAATCTTGTTATTTGTAAAATTGGCTATATTCATCGTTTTTAATTTTTCTAAATTCAAACTTTGATTAAATAAAGAATGGATTTTTTGAAGCTTATTTTGAAAATGATAAAATATAATTTGATCTGTCTCTTTATAAAACATCTGCATATATGATTTCTTTTTTAAAATCAATTGATAACCAAAAGGTGTTTCTTTTTTAGCTTTTAAATATTTTCCGATAGTGATTAAATCTTCTTCATGATAATCTTTACCATAAACCCAACCTTTTAATTCAAGTGAAGTTTTGATTTTATTTTTAATTTCTTCTTGATAAGAAAGAATGATTTGATTATTTTGTGTTTTTGTCATCAGATATCATTATCTCTCCAAAAAGTTTTTTTCGGTTTCTTTCAATTAAATCATCCCAACCATCTTCTTGAGGTGCTTCTCCAAAAACTTGTTGATATAATTTTTCATTTAAAGCGACCATTGTATTTATTTCAGGTTCTTGTTTTAAATATAAAATTTTCTTTTGAAGATCAAAAGTATATTTCTTAGTCATTTGTAAATTCATTTGAATTTTAAAAGGTGGACTTTTTATTTTTTTCAAAATTACCAGTATTTCATAAAGGTCAGCATAATTAAGATATAAAGTTTGGTTATTCACGTTATAATTAGTTTTTTGATTAAATAAACGAATTTTAAAATAATTTTGTTGAATTAAAAAATTAATGATTTCTTTTAAACCATATAAATATTTATTCATTTTTGAAATCTCCTTTTTCAGTTTGACTTATTTCGAAACAAAAAAAATAAGTCAAACTATTTTTTTAATAAATAGTTGACTTATTTTAACTTTCCAACTGGTTCCATTTTAGTGAAGCGGGACAATGCCGAATATTTATAGTGCACGAACATCCACAGCTAACGCACAAGAAAACACAGCTCAGGCACAAGCAAAAACAGCTTTGGCACAAAAATACACAGTTATGGCACAAAGATACAACACAGCTTACACAACTAATGTACAAAGTTACACAACTAATGCAAAAGGATACACAGCTATAGCACAAGAAAACACAGCTAACGCACAAAGAGCTCTCCAACAAGCCAAAACAAACAAAGAACCATTATTTACTTTAACAACACAAGAAATAACCAAAACAACAGGGCCAAATAAAGAAACCCAAAAAACCCTTTTATATAACATAGACTACAACCTTAAAGACTTTGTAGACTATATAAACAAATTAGATTTAACAAAAGACCCAAATAAAGAACATTTAGAAAAAATAAGAAAATTTATAAATGATTACGCTTTTACTAAATATTCAGTCGCAAATCTTGATAATCATATAGACATAAACGAAAATCTATTATAAATAAACACAAAAGAAATATAACAACATAAGGAGGACACCCATTGACAATCAAGGGACTAAAAAATAAAAGGTAGCTATATTTTAGTACCCCCCATTTTAAAAAAATTAGAATTATTTAAAAATATAAAAAGGTAGCAATATTTTTAAATAAAAGTTATTAACCCCTTGTCTGCATTCTAAAATGTGGGCTCTACTTGTAGCTAAAAATGACATATAAAATGACATATAAAACAATACAAAAATAATACAAAAACAATATCAAAAAAGATATAAAATAATTCAAAAATAATACCTTTTATATCCCAAAAGACATTCAAATATGGTATAATTTATATGAATTAAATTAAATTTAAAGCAATTTTTTTTATTAATTCCATTCGCTCTTTCTTATTATTTAGTATTATTTTTTTCTCCTATGTTTTTGAATAAAATTACTTATTTCCGTGTACGCGTTCAATGTTTGTTTTTTTCATTATAAATAATGCTTTAAATGTCTTTCTATACGTCTTTTTTTTAAAATAAGAACGTGGCCGTGTATTAACTTATCCCATTTTCTATTTAAAAAAATAAAATTTTTTTTAAAATAGGGGAGAAAAGGGATTTTTAAAATCAAATCCAATCCAAAATCAGTTTTTTTATTGTTAACATTTTATTTTTTTAAATAGAAAAGAAAAAAAACATTTAATAATAGGGATTTTTAAAATCAAATCCAATCAAAAAATCACATTTTTTTTTTTTTTTCAATTTTATTGTTGAAAAAAATAATTTTTATGTTATAGTTAATACATAAAATAAATAATTTAAGTTTTTTCAATTTTAGTAATTTTGAAAAAGGTTTAAATTATTAAAGCGCTACCTTTAAAGATTGGCAAACTTTTCTCAAATTACCAAAAGAATAACAAGACCAAAAAACTAACGATAGCATGCAAAACAAAATTATTTTCATTACTCGTAATATCAAATTAGCACAACAATTACTTGATGATAAGAATTACGAAATCGACAAACTTGAAAATAAAAAATAATAACTTTAATCATAAAGAATTAGATTAACCTCTAATTCTTTTTTTTATTATACAAATCCAAAAAGAAAGGAAGGTGAGCCTAATGAACAAAACCAAAATTAAACCATTTGTCAAATGGTCTGGAGATAAAACACAATTATTAAATTTTTTAAACATCATCATGGATATTGAATATAAAACATATTACGAACCATTTCTTGGTGGCGGTAGCGTCTTTTTAGATTTATTACCTTCCAAAGCTGTCCATTTCTGATATTAATGAAGAACTAATAACAGCATGGAAAATTTTAAAAACCAATTCTGATGATGTCCTCCAATTATTAAAAGAATATGTCGAAAAACTAAATAACGAAAAAGAAGCCTTTTATTATCAATTACGTAATGAAAACATTACTTTATTAGATGATATCCATAAAACTGCAAGATTTCTTTTTCTCAATAAAACTTGTTTCAATGGACTTTATCGTGTCAATTCCAAAAATCAATTTAATACTCCTTTTAACAAGAAAACTAATATTTCATTATCTAACATTATGAATCAAAATAATTTAAAAGAATTTATCTCTTTTTTAAACAACAATGTTATGTAATCTAATCGCGAACATTGAAAATTTTTTCAATAATTGTAGAAATTAATTCAATATATATTTTTGTGTTTGCATGTTGATAATTTATCTTCATTTCTTCTCCTTTGATTCCAAGTTTTGACAATAAAAAAAGTCAAACTCAAATTTTAGCTTTTTGAGCTGTACTTTTAGCGGTAATTTGGATTATTACGTTTATTTTTGACTTTGGTAATCAAAAAAAATCAAAACAAAATAAAACAAATCTTGAATAAATAAACGTTTAAACAGTGATGTTTCAAGGATTCCGCGAAAATAGGTATTAAATTAACAGCCGTATGTTTGGAAACTTGCTCGTACAGTCATGTGTGAGACCATATATAATAGATGCGAATCAAAACGCATATGATTTATCACGATCATTATAACACTAAGCAAAAAAATGTTTAAATAAATTTAATAAAAATTAATTTTTGGTGAAGCTATTATGAACCTAAGAAATCAAAAAAATACCTTAATTAATATTAAATTCTTATTTATTTTATTTTTTCAACGAAATAATTTACAATACGTATGATAATCACTAAAATTGCTAAGAATATCATCACAAAGGCTTCAAATAAAAACCAAACTAAAAGCCATTCGCATTTTTTAGGTATTTTCTGTTCAATAAAACGATCTAGTTGATTTAAAGTATTAATCCAAACTAAGCTATATAATATCAAATAAAATAACGATTCTAATAATCCTAAAAGTAAAACAATTAGATTATTACTACTTAAGATATAAGATAAAAAAGATGTAGCAGAAAAAAAACTAATGATAAATAGTTTTTTTAGCCAAATATGAAATTTCGTGTTAACTTTTATTTTATTAGCTCTATATAAATAACTTACAAAAAAAATCACTATAAAGCTTATCAAAAAAGGTAACAAAACAAATAATAATAAAAAATATTTTAAAATGATTTGTGATAAATTCGATTTTACAAATTGAGTTGTTAATAACTTATATTCTACAAGATAAAGGCAAGCAAAATATACTCCCCATGCAATAGCCAAAAAGAGCGAAAATAATAAGCAAATCCAACTAGAAAAAAAATATACATCTACAAAACAATAAAACAAAAAACGTATGAAATAAAATAAAAATATAACGACTATTGTTAAAAACCAAATATTACATAATTTATCCTTTTGACAAGAAAGCAAAAAGTAAATAGCAATATTTGTCGATAAGATGAGAATGCCAATCAAGCTATATAACCTATAAAAAACACTTTTATGAGATATAACGGTCTTTGATTTATTTTTTTGAAAAATATTTTCTTTTGATTGATTAATTTTATCAATGTTTTTATGAATAAATTTATTTTGTTTTTGATCGTAATGGTTATTAATATAAGTTTTGAAATTTTGTTTATAAAACTTATTTGAAGGATTGATCATAAAATCCAAATATTTAGTTTTTATAATGATATATAAAGCAAGACAACCAACAACAAAATTAATCCCTAAATAATAATAATTCATTTTTTTAATTTACCACAACCACAATAAACAGTTAAGTTTTTTTGGGGTTCCATTTCTAGACCGTGTTTTGGTTGAATCAAATTTATCAGCATATGAGTAGAATTAGTAAAGTTAACTTTGGAGAAGACCCGGAATAAACGTTTTTTCAAAATTACCATCAAAAGCAATTCTCAAAAACTAATTACTAATATTATAAATTATTTTTTTTATTTGTCAACATAAAAAACATAAAAAATTAAATTTTTTTTATTTTGTGCGCGCTGGCTTCAAAAACCGCCTAAAATAGGTTATTTTTTTTCAAAAAATATTTAATAAAAATATTTAAAAATATTTAATTTTTGTAAAGCGGCTTAACCACCTAAAAACGTTATTTTTTACAAATAATATATTAAATTTTTAAAAAATCGCCTAAAATATATTATTTTTTTAAAAAAATATATTAATAAAAAAAAATAATATCTTACATCTTATATCTTATTTTATCAAATACTCTAAAAAGTAAGATGTAAGATTTTAAATTTTTTTTTATTTTTAAATTTAAATATATAAAAAAAAAAAAAAGATCTTACATCTTATATATCTAGTTATTAAAATTAAATTATTATAATGATTTTTTTTATTTAGTCAACCTTTAAAAGTCATTTTTTAAATATTTTTAAAGATACGTATTTAAGGGCATAAAAAAAAAAGACCGAAAAAAACCTGTTCGAAACAAGCTATATATGGGGTGGCGCGTTTTTTAATATTTTATCCTCATAAAATATTAAGCGTAGCCGTGCTGGGTTGCATAATTAATCGGCGATGAATAACCGTTATTTGGTCTCCACACAGTCAAGAAATGATATCATCAGTTAATTTTAAAAATAATATTTTACAAAACATTATAGTATTTATTGTTTGTTTGATTTTTTACAGCATACCAATATACATCTATTTTAAAATAACTTAAAAATAAAAAAATAAAATCTTACATCTTATATTTTATTTTATTAGATATTCTAAAAAGTAAGATGTAAGATTTTATTTTTTTAAATATATAAATATTTTTTTAAAAAAATAAAGTATTTTAGGCAGTTTTTCGAATCGTTTTCAAAAATTAAAAAAAATTAATTTTTTATGTTTTTTTATGTTAACAAATAAAAAAAATAGTTTATAATTTTAATAATAATTAGTTTTTGAAAATTGCTTTTGATGGTAATTTTGAAAAAATGTTTATTTCGGGATACCCCAATTAAAAACAATACATCATAAAATAATAGTAATTTTAATAAATAATTTTAAACTAAATTTTATATTTATAAATATAATTAAAAAATCTCAATTCTTTAATATTTAAAATAACAATAAAGGAAAATAGATGGAAAAATTCCAAAGATTACAAAAAATTTTATCTCAAGCAAATATATCTTCCAGAAGAGATGCTGAAAAGATGATTTTATCTGGAAAAATTAAAGTAAATGGAAAAATTATTTCTAAATTAGGAGTTAAAGTTAGTACATCTGATATTATTTTAGTAGATGGGCGAAAAATTTTTTGAGCCCTTTAGTTTATTTTTTACTATACAAACCTAAAGGTTATTTAACAACTGTTCGAGACGATCGTCAAAGAAAAACAGTTTTAAATTTATTAAAGTCGCAAGATTTAAACAACCGAGTTTATCCTGTAGGAAGATTAGATTTTTTAACTGAAGGATTATTATTATTAACAAACGATGGTCCTTTAACACATAAATTAACTCATCCTACTTCTTTAATTCCTAAAGAATATCACGTTAAAGTTAATCAAAATTTATCCTCTCGAGATCTAATTTTTTTAAAAAAAGGAGTTTTGATTGATGATAATTATCTAGCTATTCCAAAATTAGTTGCTTGGCTTAAACCTTCTTATCATAAAGAAAAAAATTTATGGTTAAAAATTATTATCACTGAAGGAAAAAATAGACAAATCAGAAAAATGATTTCCGCTTTAGGATTAAAAGTAATCAAATTAATACGTTATCGATATTCTTTTTTAACTTTAGAAAAAATAAAACTAGGTGAATATCGTGTTTTAAAACAAAAAGAAATTAATCAATTAAAATCATTAGAATAAAAAATAATCTTTCTTAAAAAACATTTAAAATAAAAATTATAATAATTCAGATTCTTTTCCATCTTTAATAAAATAATATTAAAAAAAATAATAATCTTTTTATATATTTTTAATTTAATTTTAAATTTTTTTTAATAATAATTTCATCTTTTGTCTTTTTATAAATTACTTAAAAAATCTTAATATAAAAATTAACTTGCGAGTTAATCTTTTTTTATAAATATAATTTCGTTTAATAACAAAATATTTTGAAAAAATTTCAAAATTAAATAAAAAATAATTTTTTTAAATTATAATGATATATAATTTTATTAGTTTTTCGATTAATAAATATTACAAATTTTAATTAAAATTTTTTAATTAATTATATATTTTTTTATTATTATCTTAAATATTGCTTAAACAAATAATTTAATTTTTTTAATTATTAATAAACAATAATTTTTTAGTATAATAAATTTAATATTTTTTTAATAGTTTTTTATTTAAAAAATTAAAAAAATATATAACAATAGGAAGAGATAGGTATAAGAAATTAATAAACAAGTTATAATTAATCTCCAAAATTTATCAAAAGATTTTTTAATTCAAAAAAAATTTTTTCAAAAAGCTCAATTTTTAAAAGCTAATCAAAATATTGATTTATCGATCTTTAAAGGCGAAACTTTATCTTTAGTAGGAAGTTCAGGTTCAGGAAAATCAACCTTAGGACAATTAATTTTACAACTTCAAACGCCTACTTCCGGAAATGTTTTTTATCATCAAGATTCAACAAACCAAATTAATTTAACAAAATTAAATAATAAACAAAAACGTTTATTAAGAAAAGATCTTCAAATTATTTTTCAAGATCCTTTTTCATCCTTAAATACTTTATTAAAAATTTCTGATATCATTGGCGAAGGGCTTCTAATTCATAAAATGGCTAAAAATAAAAAAGACCCTTTATATAAACAAAAAATTTTAGATATTATGAGTAAATGCCAAATTGATAAATCTCTTTATCACCGTTATCCAACGCAATTATCAGGAGGTCAAAGACAAAGAATAGCTATCGCTAGAACATTAATTATCGAACCTAAGTTTATTGTTTGTGACGAAATTGTTTCAGCGTTAGATGTTTCGACACAAGTTAAAATTCTTGAACTTTTGAATGATTTAAAAAAAGATTTTCAATTAACTGTTTTATTTATTACTCATGATTTAGGAGTAGCTAGCTATTTAAGTGATCGAATATGTGTAATGTATTTAGGGAATATAGTAGAATTAGCGCCTAAAGAACAAATTTTAAAAAATCCTTGTCATCCTTATACAAAACAAATTTTAAACGCTATTCCACAATTAAATGCGAAAGAAAAAACAGAACATAAAATTTTTTATCAAACTCCAGATTTTGAATTTTTATTTCATCAAAATAAAAAAGATTTAGATTGGTTTGAAATCGAGCCTCAACATTTTATAAGATGTACTTTAAAAAATGAATTAAAAAAAGAGAAACACAAATGAGTCTATTAAAAATTGAAAATTTACATACTTATTTCGAAACTCCGCAAGGATTAGTAAAAGCAGTTAAAGGAATTTCTTTTGAATTACAAAAAGGAAAAACTTTAGGTATAGTGGGAGAATCAGGAAGTGGAAAAAGTCAAACAGCTATTGCTATTTTAAAATTATTAAATAATAATTCTAAAGTGCATTATAAAGGTAAAATTTTTTTTAATGAAGAAGAAATTTCTAAATATAACCAAAAAAAAATGGAAAAAATTCGCGGAAATGAAATAGCTATGATTTTTCAGGATGCTATGTCTAGTTTAAATCCTGTTTTTAAAATAAAAGACCAAATTATGGAAATTTTAAAATTACATAAAAAAATTAGTGTTCAAGAAGGTGAAAAAAAAATTTTTGAAATTTTAAATAAAGTTCAAATAAATGATATTCCTAGAGTTATGAATTCTTATCCTCATCAATTATCAGGCGGAATGTGTCAAAGAATAATGATCTCGATGGCTTTAATATGCGAACCAAAACTTTTGATTGCTGATGAACCAACTACAGCTTTAGATGTTATAATTCAACAAGAAATTTTGAATTTAATTAATAATTTACAAAAAGAAATTAAAACATCTATTTTATTTATTACTCATGATTTAGGTGTTATATCTCAAATGGTTGACGATGTTATAGTTATGTATAAAGGAGAAATCGTTGAAAAAGGTTCTATCAAAGAAATTTTGACAAAACCTAAACATGATTACACTAAATCTTTGTTAAATGATTTTTTAAAAACAAAATTTCAAAATTACTAAAAAATATTATTTACAAAGATGATTAAAATATAATTTATACATTATATAGATAAATCAAAAAATATTTTAGAAAAGAGAACATATATGCATGTCTTTAATAAATTTTATTTATAAAAAAACTTTATATGTTTTATTAATTTTAATAACTGTTATATTAACAAGTTTTTTTATTGTTCGATTAATAGGAGATCCGATTAAAGCAGCTTTTGGCCAAAAAGGACCTACACCAGAACAAAGAAAAATTTTAGAAGAAGAATTAGGATTAGACAAAAGTTTAAGCGAACAATTAAAATATATTTAGAAAACATATTAAAATTTAATTTTGGTAAATCTTATAAATATAAAACTAAAACATTAGAACTTTTTTGGAATGGCTTTAAAATAACTTTATTATTAACTATTACTAGTTGTATTTTTGGTTCTATAATAGGTATTTGTTTCGGATCTTTATCCGCTTTATGGAAAAATACTAAAAAAAATTTTTTATTAGAATTTATTTTTCTTTTTTTCTCATCAACTCCTACTTTTATTATCGGTTTTATTTTGCAATATTTTTTAGCTTATAAACTAGATTTA
The DNA here is from genome assembly GCF_050916135.1 of 'Prunus avium' virescence phytoplasma. Taxonomy (NCBI): domain Bacteria; kingdom Bacillati; phylum Mycoplasmatota; class Mollicutes; order Acholeplasmatales; family Acholeplasmataceae; genus Candidatus Phytoplasma; species 'Prunus avium' virescence phytoplasma. Next base: position 761,008 of record NZ_CP069156.1, read on the forward strand.
TTTACAATATCAGATTCTTATTGTTTAGCTATTTTAACTTTATCTTTAATTGTTAGTAGCCGTATATTTAAAATAACCAATAATAATATGATTGAATCACTAAAACAACCTTATATTGTAACAGCTTATGCTAAAGGGTTGTCGACACAAACAGTCGTTTTTAAACATGCTTTAAAAAATGCTTTAATTCCTATATTAGCTAATATTGGTTTGATTTTCGTCTCTTTAATTGGAGGGACTGTAATTACAGAATTTGTATTTGGTTTAAATGGTATAGGAAAATTAACAATTCAAGCTTTTGAAGATAGAGATTTTCCTATTATTCAATGTTGTATTATTTTATTAGCTATTTTTATTTCTATTTTTAATTTATTGTTAGATTCCGTTTATTTTTGGTTAAATCCTAAAATAAATCAAAAAAAATAAAAATATCCTACGACAAAAAAATTAGAAAGAAAGAAAATTTTAAAATTAATAATGAAAAATATAAATTGCTTAATAAATTCTTTTAAACAAAAAACCAAAATTTTAAAAGATAAAAATATTTTATTCGGTCTTTTATTTTTGACTATTTTGTCTTTTTGTGTTTTATTTCGTTCTAAATTTTTTCCAGATCCTTATGTTTCTTCAGGTAACGAAACATTTCAAAGTTATAGTCCTAAACATTGGATGGGAACTGATGCGACAGGTTATGATATATTTAGTCGTGTGTTAGAAGGATCTAAAATTTCTTTACAAATAAGTTTTATAACAATAATTATAAGTAGTTTTATAGGTTGTTTATTAGGAATTATAGCTGGTTATTTTAGAGGTTTTTTTGAAAATATAATTATTTTTATATGTGATTTTTTAACTATTTTCCCTGATATTATATTAGCTATTTTAATTATGTTATGTTTTAAAAAACAAACCACAGCAACTCTTGTTATTGTATTATGTGTTTTATATATTCCGGATTATATTCGTATTATAAGGGTTAATACTTTAACAATTAAACAAAAAGATTTTATTAAAGCTTCTAAAGCTTTGGGTTCGAATGATATTCGAATTATTCAAAAACATATTTTACCAAATCTTTTAAGTAATTTAATAACTAAAATGATATTAAATATGTCTAATGTTATTTTAGTTATTTCAGGATTTGGTTTTATAGGTTTAGGTTTGAATAGAACTAAAGCTGAATGGGGTAACATTTTATATTCTTCTAAAGATTATATTATGAGCTATCCTCATTTATTTTATGGACCTTTTATTATTATTTTTTTAACTATCTTTTCTTTTAATTTAATAGGTAAGGGTTTAATTAATTATTTTGAAAAGGATCAAAAAAATTAAATTTTTAAATTATTTAAAAAGGCAATGATTATGATAAAAAAAGAAAAAATTAAAAATTTTTTAACTAATAAAAATTTTATAATTAGTTTTATATGTCTATTAATTATAATATTAGTATTAGGAGTATATTTCTTTCAAAAAGAAAAATTTGATATAGTTTTCGCGTTCCATTCAGATATAAGTGGATTTGACACTTGTGACAAAAAAAGTACAACAACATCATATGGTGATATTTATTTTAATTTAGTACATGATAAACTTTTGATACTAGACGAACAAGGCAACTTAAAACCTCAATTATTAAAAAACTACGACAAACAAGGAGTAAATATTAATTGCGAATTAAAAGATAATATTTTATTTCATAATGGTGATAAAATGACAGCTGATGATGTTGTTTTTACAATCCAAAGAGGAAAAACACAAAAACATGATCAATTTTTAGAAATAGCAGACATCCAAAAAACAGGTAATCTAACATTTAAAATTAAATTAAAAGAAGATATTTTATGGTGGCATTTCCCTTTTACTCAAATGATTAGAATAATTAATAAAAAAGCAACTGAAAAAAACCAATCAGAAGGAGTAAAAATAGGAGCTGGACCTTATAAATTAAAAAAATATAATCCGAATAAAGACTTACAATTGGAACTTTTCGAAAAATATCATGATAAAGATATAATCAAAGATTCACCTAAAAAAATTCAAATAAAAATATCCAAAGATGAAAATACTCTTTTCCAAGAATTAGAAAAAAAACAAATCAATGCGATACTTTTTTACTCAAGAGACAAAATTAACAAATTAAATGAAGATTTAAAAAAAGATAAATATAAAAATATTAAAATATTAGAAAACGAAACAGCTAGCCAAAATTATATTTATTTTAATAAACAAAAACTGACAAAAAAAGTACGTCAAATCATTTCAAAATCTTTAGATATACAAAAAATAATCGATGAATTAAAATTACCAGGAAAAATTGCAAAAAATTCTCTTCACAATAAATTAATAGGACACAATCCTAATATAAATTATCATAATCCTAATATAGAAGAAGCTAAAAGAGAGTTTCGAACATTAACAGAATCCGAAAATAAAACATTAAAAATAGCTACCAGTTTAAAAACGCCATTTATAAACAAAATAATAGAACAATTAGAACATGTAGGTTTTACAATAATTTTAGAAGAACCAGATTTTAATACAATAATCGCAAATGCAGCGCAAGGAAAAAATTCACCTTATGATTTTATTTTTTTATCAGAAAATTTTGAAATGAATTTCGGTCATAAATTTATTGAAGATTATTTTATGTCAAACAACAACGAATGTAATTTTTGTGGCATTGATAATGCTGATAAAAGTAGCATCCAAGATAAATTAGAAAAAGCTAAAAAGAAAACTGAAGAAACAGAATATAAATCACTATTATTCGAAATAGAACAATATTTATATGATAATCATTATTTATTTCCATTAATGACAGGCAAATCATTTATTTTAGTTAATAAAGAAATAGAAAAAGGTTTTGAACAAAATGCATTTAGTAGATTTTTTAATATGAGATCAATTAAAATAAAAAAAGATAAATAACAATTAATTTAATTATCAAATTTTAAAAATACGAATTACTTTTTAAATAATTAATATTACAAAGTTATAATTCTAGATATATCTTTAGATTCTAATAATATTCGAATTATCAAAAAAATATTTTACTAATCTTTTAAGCAATTTAATAAAAAAATAATATTAAATATGTCTAATGTTATTTTAGTTATTTCAGTATTTGTTTTTATCAGTTTAGGAAGGAAATAATTATGATAAAAAAAGAAAAAATTAAAAATTTTTTAACTAATAAAAATTTTATAATTAGTTCTATTATATTTCTATTAATTATAATATTATTATTAGGAATATATTTCTTTAAAAAAGAAAAATTTGATATAGTTTTCGCCTTCAATTCAGATATAAATGGATTTGATACTTGTGACACAAAAAGTACACAATTATTAAATGGTGATATTTATTTTAATTTAGTACATGATAAACTTTTGATACTAGACGAACAAGGCAACTTAAAACCTCAATTATTAAAAAACTACGACAAACAAGGAGTAAATATTAATTGCGAATTAAAAGATAATATTTTCTTTCATAATGGTGATAAAATGACAGCTGATGATGTTGTTTTTACAATCCAAAGAGGAAAAACACAAAAACATGATCAATTTTTAGAAATAGCAGACATCGAAAAAACAGGTAATCTAACATTTAAAATTACATTAAAAGAAGATACTTTATATTGGAGTTTTTCTTTTACTCAAATGATTAGAATAATTAATAAAAAAGCAACTGAAAAAAACCAATCAGAAGGAGTAAAAATAGGAGCTGGACCTTATAAATTAAAAAAATATAATCCGAATAAAGACTTACAATTGGAACTTTTCGAAAAATATCATGATAAAGATATAATCAAAGATTCACCTAAAAAAATTCAAATAAAAATATCCAAAGATGAAAATACTCTTTTCCAAGAATTAGAAAAAAAACAAATCAATGCGATACTTTTACACCCAAAAGAAAAAATTAACAAATTAAATGAAGATTTAGCAAAAGATAAATATAAAAATATTAAAATATTAGAAAACAAAATAGCTGCTCACAGTTATATTTATTTTAATAAACAAAAACTGACAAATCAAGTACGTCAAATCATTTCAAAATCTTTAGATATACAAAAAATAATCAATGAATTAAATTTATCTCAAGCTGAAATCGCAAAATCTTATCTTCATAAAAACTTGTTAGGTCATAATCCTAATATAAATTATCATCATCCTAATATAGAAGAAGCTCAAAAAGAATTTAAAACATTAACAGAAAAACAGAAAACATTAACAATAGCTACCTTTTTAAAAACACCCATTATAGAAAAAATAATAGAACAATTAAGAAATGTTGGTTTCCAAATAGATTTAAAAGAACCCGATAAAAGCACAATGATCACAAATGCAGCGCAAGGAAAAAATTCACCTTATGATTTTATTTTTTTATCAGAATATTTCGAAATGAAATACGGTCATAAAGCTATCGAAGATTATTTTATGTCAAACAACAACGAATGTAATTTTTGTGGCATTGATAATGCTGATAAAAGTAGCATCCAAGATAAATTAGAAAAAGCTAAAAAGAAAACTGAAGAAACAGAATATAAATCACTATTATTCGAAATAGAACAATATTTATATGATAATCATTATTTATTTCCGTTAATAACAGAAAAATCATTTATTTTAGTTAATAAAGAAATAGAAAAAGGTTTTGAACAAGATGCATTTAGTAGATTTTTTAATATGAGATCAATTAAAATTAAAAAAAGATAAATAACAATTAATTTAATTATCAAATTAAAAAATCCGAATTACTTATTTAAAAAGTAATTCGGATTTTTTTATTAATAAATATTAAAATTAAAAAAATAATTTTTATTTTTTTTGAAATAATAAATTAACTCTTTTGCCATATTCTTCAGGTAATTGTAAAAAAAATTTATTTTTTAATTCAAATTGATACATTTGTGTTATATCTTGAAATTCTTCTTTATAATTAGGACCTTTCATTGCCATAAAATAACTCTTATCTTTAGTAACAAAAGAAGCTAATTTTAAAATTAAATTTAATTTTCCTAAAGCTCTCGCGATAACAAAATCATATTTATTCTTATGCTTTTCAATTTTTTCTTTAAAAACAAAAACATTTGTTAAATGTAAATGTTTAATTAATAATTCTAAAAAATTAATTTTTTTTAAAGAAGAATCAATTAAAAAAACTTTTAAATTAGGATATAAAATTTTTAAAGGAATGCCAGGAAACCCCGCACCTGTTCCTAAATCACATAAACTGTTTATTTGTTCAAAATTAAAAGTTTTAGAAATTAATAAAGAATCATAAAAATGTTTAAAATAAATATCTTTTGGATTCGTTAAAGAAGTTAAATTAGTTTTTTTATTATAATGAGTTAAAAATAAATAATATTCTTGAAATTGATTTAATTGAAAATCGCTTAAAGCAAAATCTTTTTTTAATCTATCAAAAGGCATTTTTATATTTTCGTAAATAAACATTTAAAATAGATATATCTACAGGATTAACTCCTGAAATTCTTGATGCTTGACCTAAATTATTAGGTTTAATTAATGTTAATTTTTCTTTAGCTTCCATAGATAAATTATTAATCTTATTATAATCAATTTCTGAAGGTATTTTTCTTATCTCTAAATTTAAATTTTTTTGAACTTCTTTTTCTGCTTTCAAAATATAATCTTCATATTTAATTTGTATTTCTGCTTGTTCTAAAACTTCTTGATCATATTTTTTATCAATAAAAAATCTATAATATTAATATTCAATTCTGTTCTTTTTAATAATTTATACAAAGTACTTTTTTCTTTAATTGAAGAATTAATTTTTTCTAAAAAACTTAAATTTTTTTCATTAGGAAATACAATAAAATTTTTTAATTCTTCTTTTAAATTTTCAATATCAGAACGTTTCTTTTCCACTTTATTATAAATTTTTTTGTCTATCAATCCTATTTGATATCCATAAGGAGTTAATCTTAAATCAGCATTATCATGTCTTAAAAATAAACGAAATTCAGATCTAGAAGTTAACAAACGATAAGGTTCTGAAACTCCTTTATTAATCAAATCATCAATTAAAACTCCAATGTAAGCTTCATTTCTTTTTAAAATTAAACTTTCTTTATTTTCGATTTTCAGACTAGCATTTATTCCGGCAATTAAACCCTGACAAGCTGCCTCTTCGTAACCACTAGTTCCGTTGATCTGGCCAGCAAAAAATAAATTTTCAATTTTTTTTGTTTCTAAATTATAATTCAGTTGATTAGGGTTAAAAGCATCATATTCAATAGCATAAGCATATTTAGTAATCACTGCTTTTTCTAATGCAGGAATTGTTTTTAAAATTTTTTCTTGAACTTCTTCAGGCATACTTGTAGAAAGACCTTGAAGATACATTTCATCTAATTCTAAACTTTCTGGTTCAATAAAAATTTGATGACTTTCTTTATCGCAAAAACGAACAATTTTATCTTCAATAGAAGGACAATAACGCGGACCTTTTCCTTCTACATATCCTCCGTACATAGCTGATTTTTTTAAATTTATTTTTATTAATTCATGAGTTTCTTTATTAGTATGTATTAAAAAACAAGGCTCTTGAATACCTAAATCTTTAATAACAGAAGGAGAACTAAAAGTTTGTAAAATATTATCTCCTAATTGAATTTTTGATTTACTATAATCAATAGTATCTTTTTTAACTCTCGGAGGTGTTCCTGTTTTTAAACGAATAATTTCAAAACCATATTTCTTTAACTGTTCGCTAATACTATAAGTAGTAGGTGTATTATTAGGTCCTGAACTAATTTTATTTTTTCCAATTAAGATTTTACTAGCTAAATAAGTTCCTGTCGTTAAAATAACTGTCTTGCTATTAATAACAGTACCGTCTTTTAATTTAACTCCATACACTTTATTATCTTCTATAATTAAATTATCAACAAAACCTTCTAATAAAGTTAAATTAGATGTCTTTTTTAAAATTTCCAAAACAATTTTAGGATATTTTATTTTATCTATTTGCGCTCTTAAACTTCTAACAGCCGGCCCTTTAGAAGTATTCAGCATTTTCATTTGAATTTGTGATAAATCAGCTGCTTTTCCCATTATCCCACCCAAAGCATCTATTTCTCTAACGACAACACCTTTAGCTGGTCCTCCAATAGAAGGATTACATGGTAAAAAAGCTATTTGTCTTAAATTGACTGTGATTAAAACTGTTTTATGATTTTTAGCCAAAGCTAAAGCAGCTTCGACGCCTGCATGACCACCACCAATAACAATACCTTCAAAAATCATTTATGTTTTTATTTCTCCTTTTTTTATAAAAAACCTTGTTAAAAAAAATAAAATTAAAAATTATTTTTCTTTTTCATCAAAAAATTCAGAAGAAAACATTCTTTGTTGTTTTGAAATATTTTCAAAAACTTCGACGCCTAAAAAAGATTTAATATTTTTCATTGTTTCTTTTAATAATTTTGTTTTATAATTTTGAAAAAAATCTCTTTGTTTAACTTTTGTATAAAAAAACAAAAAAACAAAATTTAAAATAAAAATAATAAAAAAAATTAAATATTGATATTCTTTTAAAAAAGAAATTTCTTTAAAATAAAAAAAATAAATAAGAAATAAAGAAAAAAAAATGCTTAAAAAATAATATAAAAAATTTTTTCTAATTATTTTATAACGTTTATATAATAATTTTTGAAGAAAATTCATATAAATAATATTAATTTCTTTTTGATATAAAATTTCAAATTTGGAATAATAACTTTCATCAACTAAAACTCTATATAAATCATCAACTATACTCCAAACAACATATTGTTTCATATCTAAAAAATAAGAATTATATTCACTTTGTTTTAAAAAGAAAAATTCAATTTTTTTCTCTTCTCCATTTATATCATATATTTCACAACGAAAAGGTTCCCCAGAAATAGAATTAAAAATAAAAGGAAAAAGTTTTAATTTACTTCTTTTATTTTTAAAAAAATTCTTCATTTTCTTAATTTTCCCTAATTTTTTATTTTCTTATTATTTAAAAAAATCTTCTTAAAAATCACCAATCACATAAAATTAAAACTTATGGCTGCTCCAACCAAGTTCTGACCAGATTCATCTTAATTTCATTGAATGGTGATTTTTAAAAAGATTTTTTTAAAAAATTAAAAAAATTTCTTTTCTTTTCTAAGGTTGATAAAAAACTTTTTCAAAATATATTCACTTTCTTTCTCGAAAAAATCAGATTTAAAAGATATTTTCGAAATCAAACTTAAATTATTTAAAGAAAAATTATTTTTCAAACCTAGCCTTATATTAGGAGTACTATAATATATTTTTTTTACTCTTACTTGGAGTAATGCACCCATGCACATAATACAAGGTTCTAAAGTTGTATAAATTATTATATCATTAAATCTATAATTTTTAAATTTTTTGTTTAATTTTTTTAAAATTAAAAATTCGGCATGACCAAAAAAAATTTTCTTCTTTTCAACATTATTATGTGCTCTAGCAATAACTTTATCATTTAAAACAGCTATAGCGCCAACTGGAACTTCGCCTTTTAAAAAAGCTTTTTGAGCTTCTTTAAAAGCTTCTTTCATATAAAAAAATTCTTTTGGTTTCATAATGGTTTTCTTTTTAAAAAATTAATTTATAAATTTATGACATTTTCTACAACGCGGTTCATGATAATTTTTTCCGCCTACTAAAACAATAGAATCAGTAGATTTAGGAATTGAACCATCGACTATTCTTTGAGTTCTATTTGCTTCTTTGCCACAAACATTACAAGAAGATTTTAATTTAATAACTTGATCAGCAATTGATAATAAATAATTCATAGATCCGAAGGGTCTTCCACAAAAATCAAGTTCTAATCCTCCAATGATAATATGCATTCCACGATAAGATAAATTATTTACTATTTCTTTAATTTCTTGATCTAAAAATTGAGCCTCATCGATAAACAAAACTTCGACATCTTTTTCTAATAAATCTAAAATATCTTTACTTTTATTTATTAAAAAAGAAAAAATAGTTTTCGAATCATGAGTTATTAATTCTTTTTTTTGAGAATAACGATCATCAATTTTAGGTTTAACAACTAAAAATTTAATTCCTAAAGATTTAAAAAAATTAATTTTTTGAATCAATTTTGTTGTTTTTCCGGAAAACATAGGTCCGCAAATGATTTCAATAAAACCTTCTTTTTTTAAAACCATTTTTTTATCAAGACCTTTCTTAACCTTATTTCAATTTTTTTAAAAATAAATTTTTTTAATTAAGAATTATAACGTTTATTAAATTTATCTATTTGTCCTGCTACAGTTACAAAAACTTGTTTTCCAGTATAAAAAGAATGACAATTAGAACAAATTTCAATTTTCATTTGTTTCATAACTGTTCCAATTTTATGTTTATGACTACAAGTAGCACAAATAACTTCAATCTCGTTAAATTCTGGTTGTTGTTTTTTTGTTTTCATAATAATGAAATCCCTCAATAATTTTTATATATAATCTTATATTAATATATAAATTTCTCTTTAAAAATAAAAACAATATTATTAATTTAAATAATATAAATAAATATCATTTTTAATTATAACATTTAAAAATTTAAAAAATAAATTAAAAACTAAAAATTATTTTTTTTATAAATAGGAAATTTATTAGTCAATAATAATACTTTTTGTCTGACTTTTTCAATAACTTCTTCATTTTGATAATTATTTAAAATTTCGTCTATTAAATAAGCGACTTCAATAAATTCTTTTTCTTCAAAACCTCTTGTAGTCATCGCTGGAGTTCCTATTCTGATACCACTAGCGTTAAAAACTTTTTCTTTATCGAAAGGAATAACATTTTTATTAACAATAATATTAGCTTTTTGTAAAGCTTCAGAAGCTAATTTTCCATTTAAATTAGGATATTTATATTTTAAATCAATTAAAATTAAATGATTTTCAGTTTTTCCACTTACTAAACGATGACCTAATTTAGAAAAAGTATCAGCCAAAGAAAGAGAATTTTTTAATATTTGTTGTTGATAAATATTAAAATTTTCTTGTAAAGCTTCTTCGAAAGCTACTGCTTTAGCAGCGATAACATGCATTAAGGGACCGCCTTGAGTTCCTGGAAAAACACCTTTATTTATTTTTTTCATAACTTCTTCATTATTACTTAAAATAATTCCGCCTCTCGGACCTCTTAGAGTTTTATGAGTAGTCGAAGTAACAACATCTGCTTTCGCTAAAAAAGGACAAGGATGTAGCTTAGCAGCGATTAATCCAGCAATATGAGCGATATCAGCCATTAAATAAGCGCCAACCTCATCAGCAATTTCTCTAAATTTTTGAAAATCAATAATTCTAGAATAAGAAGAAGCTCCGGCTATAATTAACTTTGGTTTTACCTTATGAGCTATTTCTCTTAATTTTTGATAATCAATTGTTTCCGTTTCTTGAGAAACCCCATAACTATAAGAATTAAAAAATTTACCAGAAAAACTAACATGATGACCATGAGTTAAATGACCTCCATCATTCAAAGACATACCCAAAATAACATCATAAGGTTTTAATAAAGATTGAAAAACAGCCATATTAGCTTGAGATCCTGAATGCGGTTGAACATTAGCAAATTTAACATTAAATAACTTTTTAACTTTTTCAATTGCTATTTGCTCTATTTCATCTATATATTCACAACCGTCATAATATCTTTTTTTTGGATATCCTTCGGCATATTTATTTGTTAAAACACTACCTTGAGCTTCTAAAACTGACTTAGAAACGAAATTTTCGGAAGCAATTAATTCTAAATGTTTTCCTTGCCTTTCTTCTTCTTTTCTAATAATTTCAAAAATTTCATAATGATTATTCTTTAAAAAATCCATTTTTATTATTAACTTTCTTAATATAATATTTTTTCGAAATTAAAAATATTTTTAAAATACTATTTTGTAAAAATAAAAAAACATTTAACTTTATTATACTTTTAAAAAAATAATTTTCAAAAAAATTCCATCAAAAAATTATTAAAACAAAAAATCTTAAAAAAACTTAATTTTTTTTAATTAAAAAAAATAATAAAAAAAATTTAGTCACATTTTTAAAAAAGTGAATAAATTTTTAAAAAACAAATTTTAATACTCAAAAAATATTTAAAATTGAAGAAAAAAAATTATAAAAAAAATGACTAAATTCAAGTTAGTAACTTTTTAATTCTAAAATATTTTATATTTATTTTATATTTTTTAAAAAAACAAAAACAAAAATAAATAATAAATTAAAAAATTTAATTATTTTTATAAAAAATTATCAAAAATATTAAAATAAAAAAATATAACTAAAGTGCAAAAAAATAGACTAACTCAAAAAAAAATGTGACTAAAGTACAAAAAAAATAGACTAACTTTTTTTTAAAAAAAATTTTTTTCTTCATTTTTAACCGATAAATAATAATTAATTTTAAAAAATAAAAAAAATTAGTCGTTTTTTTACGTCTTAACAACAATAATAATAATAAAATATAAATAAATAATAAATTAAAAAATATTTTTTTAAAATAATAAAAATTAAATAGTTTTTATTATTTATTTTATTAAAAAAAATAAGTTATAATTTTAAATACAAAAGATAAAAATAAAAGATAAAAATATTTAATAAACTCTAAAATTTTTAAAAAAATTTATTAAATATTTTATTAATAAATTATATAAAAAAAATAAAACAAGGAGTTAAACAATTATTAAATGAAAAATCAAAAAATAAAAATAGTATACGACGGCCTTGAAAAAGGAAATATTTTCGAATTTGTTCAAAAATTATCTGAATTTAAATTAGAAAAAATTCAAGATTTTAAAAATGAAAATGAAAATATTTTTTTGATAACTAAAACTGTTAAATATGGAGAAATTCCTGATACTACTGAAAATTTTTTGAAAAAATATACTCATTTAATAATTGGTATTGCAGTTTCAGGAAATAAAAATTTCGGAAATAATTTCGCTAAAGCCGGAGATTTAATATCAGAAAAATTTAATATTCCTTTAGTTCTAAAATTCGAAAATAAAGGTTTTAATGAAGATATTGAATATATTAGAAAATGGTTAAATAATTTTATAAATATAAAAAATAACAATAAACGTATTCCTTCTTATATAACTTTAAATAATCAAATAATAGATGGAGAAGGAAAAATAAAAGATTTAAATAAAGATCAAGAAGCTTTAAAATCTTATTTTAAAGACGAAATTAATCCTAAATTAAAAAAATTTCAAACTTTAAACGAAAAACTTGATTTTTTAATTAAAAACAAATATTACGAAGAAGATTTTTTAAAGCTATACACACGTGAAGCGATTAAACAAATTTATCAGTTAGCTTATTCTTTTAATTTTAAATTTAATTCTTTTATCGGTGCTTTTAAATTTTATAACGATTATTCATTAAAAACGCGAGACAAAAAGTTTTATTTAGAAAGTTATGAAGATCGTTTAGTCACTAATGCTTTATATCATGCTTCTGGTAATTTTCAATTAGCACAAGAATTAATTAAGAATTTAATGAAACAAAATTTTACTCCAGCGACACCAACATTATTAAATACAGGCCTTAAAAAAAGAGGAGAATTTGTTTCTTGTTTTTTATTAGAAGCAGGTGATTCTTTAAACGATATCGCACGCATTGTTGAATTTGCGATGCAGTTATCTAAAATTGGCGGTGGAGTTTCGATTAGTTTAAGTAATTTAAGAGCTAAAGGTGAAACCATTAAAGAAATGAAAAACACTTGTAAAGGAGTCATCGGAGTCGCGAAGCTTTTGGATCATTCCTTTAGATACGCTGATCAAATGGGACAACGTTTGGGCGCTGGTGCTGTTTATTTAAATGTTTTTCATTCTGATATTGAAGATTTTTTGAATTCTAAAAAATTGAATGCCGATGAAGATATTCGTTTAAAAACATTATCATTAGGAGTTATCGTTCCTAATAAAATGTTAGAACTAGCGCGAAAAAATGAAAAGATGGCACTTTTTTATCCTCATACTATTTATAAAGAATATCATATTAGTTTTTCAGATGTTGGGGTTAATATGGATAAATGGTATCCTATTTTATTAGCTAATCCGAAAATACGTAAAAGATTTATTAATCCACGTTCTTTATTAGAATTAATTGCTCAATTACAAGGTGAATCTGGTTATCCTTATCTAATGTTTTGTGACAACGCTAATGCTGTTAATACCTCCGAAAATAAAATCAAATTTTCTAATTTATGTACTGAAATTTTACAACCTACTTTAACTTCTTATTATGCTTCTTATAACGAAAGAGAAAAAGACCGTATTGGAATGGATATCTCTTGTAATTTAGCTTCAGGACATATGGGAAATATGATGAAAAATAAAAATATTAAAGAAACTGTTTTTTCAGCGATGGAAATTATGAATTCAGTCTCTTTGAAAACTAAAATTAAACATGTTCCCTCTGTTTTTAAAGCTAATAATTTAAATCGTAGTGTTGGTTTCGGAATTATGGGTCATCATGGTTTTTTAGCTGAAAATATGATTAATTTTGGTAGTCAAGAAAATATCGAATTTATTGATGTTTTTTTTAATATAGTTAATTATTATTCACTTTTACATTCTTGTTTGAAAGCTGAAGAAACTGGTGAAAAGTTTTTTCAATTTGAAAAATCTACTTACGCTAGTGGGGAGTATTTTAAAGATAAAAAGGCTATTTTCCCAAAGCTTTCTAAAATTAAAGAACTTTTTGAAGGAATAGAAATTCCTAGTGATGAAGATTGGTCAAATTTAAAAGTCAAAGTAATGAAACATGGGTTATATAATTCACATCGTTTAGCGGTTGCTCCAAATGGGTCTATTGGTTATATTATGTCCGCCACACCTTCTTTAACTCCTATTAAGCAATTAGTAGAAGAAAGAACTTATGGAAATTCTAAAACTTATTTTCCAGCTCCAAATTTAGCTGATTATTCTTTTATGTATCAAACCGCTTATAAAATGAATAAATTCAAATTAATTGATGTGATCGCGACAGCACAAAAACATATCGATCAAGGAATTTCATTTGAATTATGTATTTCTTCTGATATTACAACTAGAGAATTATCAAGATATTATTTATACGCTCATCATAAGGGGATTAAAACACTTTATTACACGAGAACCCAAAAATTAAAGATTTTCGAATGCGAAAGTTGTGGTATTTAGATTAATATTTTTTAAATTATTATTAATAAGAAAGTTTTATTAAAATTTTCTGATAATTTTTTTAAAAAAACCTTTTTTATATATAAATCATTTTTAAAAGGTAAATTAA